>JAVHXQ010000066.1 GCA_031119555.1 Candidatus Dactylopiibacterium sp. | reverse complement strand
CGGCCAGCACCTGCAAGTCGCCCCGGTCGAGATGCGCGCGGCGCGCCAGGTCGGGCGCGTCGCGGAAGGCTCCGGTCTGGCGCGCCGCCACGATGGCCTCCGCCTGGCCGGCCGCGAGGCCGTCGATCTGGCACAGCCCCAGCCGCACGGCGGGGCGCCCGCGGCCACGCGGCACCAGCGTGCACACCGTGTCGCTCACGCCCACGTCGGGCGGCAACACTTCCACGCCATGGCGGCGTGCGTCCTGCACGAGCTGGGCCGGGGCGTAAAACCCCATGGGCTGGCTGTCGAGCAGCGCGCACAGGAAGGCTTCGGGCTCATGGCACTTGAGCCAGGCCGAGGCGTAGGCGAGCAGCGCGAAACTCGCCGCGTGCGACTCGGGAAAGCCGTATTCGCCGAAGCCCTCGATCTGGCGGCACAGCGCCTCGGCGAAATCGGCCAGCCCCTGGTCGGCCATGCCCTTGCGCAGGCGCGCCTTGAAGCGCTCGAGATGCCCCTTCTGCTTCCACGAGGCCATCGCGCGGCGCAGCTGGTCGGCTTCGCCGGCGGTGAAGCCCGCCGCCACCACCGCGAGCTGCATGACCTGCTCCTGGAAGATGGGCACGCCGAAGGTGCGCGCCAGCACCGCGTCCACCTCGTCATTGATGGTCTGCACGGGGCGACCGCGCGCGTGGCCCTCGAGGTAGGGATGCACCATGCCGCCCTGGATCGGGCCGGGCCGCACGATGGCCACCTGCACCACGAGGTCGTAGTAATTGCGCGGCCTCAGGCGCGGCAGCATGTTCATCTGCGCGCGCGACTCGATCTGGAACACCCCCACGGTGTCGGCGCGGCAGATCATGGCGAAGGTGGGCGCGTCCTTGGGCGGGATGTCGGCCAGCGTCCAGGTCCGCCCGCTGCGCTGCGAAACGAGCGCGAGCGCCTTGCGGATCACCGTGAGCATGCCCAGCGAGAGCACGTCCACCTTGAGCAGCCCGAGCGACTCGAGATCATCCTTGTCCCACTGGATCACGGTCCGGCCGGGCATGGCGGCGTTCTCCACCGGCACGAGACGCGCCAGCGGCCCCTGCGAGATCACGAAGCCGCCGACGTGCTGGGAAAGATGGCGCGGGAAACGCCGCAGCGCCGCCGACAGCGCCAGCCACTTGCGCACGCGCGCGCTCCCGGGCGACAGCCCGATGGCGGCGAGCCGCGCGGGCAGCGCGTCGCGACGATCCCACCAGGCCAGCGACCGCGTCAGGGCGCCGATCTGCGCTTCGCCGAAGCCGAGGGCGGCGCCCACGTCGCGCAGGGCGCTGCGGGTCCGGTAGCGGATCACCGTGGCCGCCAGCGCGGCACGGTCGCGGCCGTACTTGGCGTAGAGGTACTGGATGACCTCCTCGCGTCGTTCGTGCTCGAAATCCACGTCGATGTCGGGCGGCTCGTCGCGCTCGCGCGAGAGGAAGCGCTCGAAGAGCAGATGCGCGCGCGCCGGGTCCACGGCCGTGATGCCCAGCGCGTAGCACACCACCGAGTTGGCCGCCGAGCCGCGCCCCTGGCACAGGATGCCCTGCCCGCGCGCGAAGCCCACCACGTCATGCACGGTCAGGAAGAAGGCTTCGTACTGTTTCTCGGCGATGAGCGCGAGCTCGCGCTCCACGTCCTCGCGCACCTTCGGCGGCACCCCGTCGGGGTAACGGCGGCGCAGGCCGGCCTCGGTCTCGGCGCGCAGGTGGCTCGTCGGCGTATGGCCGGGCGGCGTGATCTCGGCGGGATACTCATAGCGCAGCGTGCCCAGTTCGAAGCGGCACTTCGCCGCCACGCGCACGGTCTCGGCGAGCAGTTCGGGCGGATACAGGCGCGCCAGGCGCAGGCGCGTGCGCAAGTGGCGCTCGCCGTTGGGGAAAAGCGCCAGGCCGACCTCGTCGAGCGGGCGCCGCAGACGGATCGCGCACAGCGTGTCCTGCAGCGCGCGCCGCGCGCGCCGGTGCATGTGCACGTCGCCCGCCGCCAGCAGGGGAACGCCGCAGCGCTCGCCCAGCGCGCGCAGGCGCGCGAGCTTGCCCGCGTCGTCGGCGCCGCACAGCAGCTCCACCGCCACCCACAGCCGCTGCGGAAAGCGTTCGGCGAGCCAGCGCAGATCGGCCTCCTCCGTAGCACCGGCCTGCTCGTCCGGCAGCCACAGCGCGAGGCAGCCCGGCAGGGCGCCGCGCGGCACGACGGCCGCGAGGTCGGCGCGCACGAGGCGGTACTCGCCCTTCTCGGCGCGCCGCCGCGCCAGCGTGATGAGCGCGCCGAGGTTGCCGTAACCTTCGCGGTCCTGCGCCAGCAACACGCAGCGCAGGCCATCGGCCAGGCGGAACTCGGCGCCCACGATGAGCGCCGGCAAGGGGGCCGGCGGCGGCGGAACGCGGCCCGCGGCACGGGCTTCCTGGGCGTGACGCGCGTCTTCGGCGGCCAGGTCGCGCAACGCCTGCCAGGCCTGCACCACCCCCGCCAGCGAGCATTCGTCGGTCACGGCGAGCGCCGCGTAGCCGCGCTGGCGTGCCGCGGCCACGAGCTCGGCCGGGTGCGAAGCCCCCCGCAGGAAGCTGAAGTTGGTCAGGCAGTGAAGCTCGGCGTAGGCGGGCAGCGCCGTGCCCGCCTTCTCAGGCGAAATAGCCATGCAGCCACCACCCTTCGGCGTCGCGGAAGATCCACAGCCACTCGCTGCGCGCCGAGCAGGCCACGAAATAGTCGCGTCGGACATCCCCGGCCGATGGCCCGCCGGGGTCGCCCTCGGCCCACCAGCCGCTCTCGATGCGCTCCGGCCCCGCCACGCGCAGCAGATCGCTGCCCAGTTGCGGCACGCCCGCGCGCTCGCCGAGCCGGCGCGGCGCTGGCAGCAGCCAGAGCGGACGCGTGGCCGCCGGCGGCAACACCGTGGGCGCGGGCGTGGCCTGCGGCACGGCGCGCGTGGCGCATTCCGGGCGGTGGTCGGCCACCACGGCCAGCGCGTGCACGGCCTGCGCGCCGAGCCGCGCGCGCAGACGTTCGATGACGGGCGCCAGGGCCTGTGCCGCCTCCTGCCCGAAAAGCCCCATCTCGCGTCCGGCCAGGGGCTGCGCCTGGCCGGCCAGCACCTGGATGCGCCACACGGGCGCGACGAGCCGCGTCTGCGCGAGCCGCTCCTGCAGCACCCGCACGAAGCGCCGCAGATCGGCCGTGGCCTCGGCGAACCCCAGCGGCACGCGGCTGGGCGCGATCTGGTCCTCGTGTTCGAGCAGCAGGGTGCACGCCGTCACCCCGCTGGCCCGCGCCGCGAGCCAGCCCGCGAGCGCGGCCAGCAGGCGGCGTGCCGCGAACTGCAGCATCGCCGCGTCGCTCACCTTGGCCGGCAGTTCGAGCCGCTGCGCGAACCGCTCGGGAAACACGAAGGCCGCGCGCGGATCGGGGCGTTCGCCGCGCGCGCGTGCCAGCGCGAACGGCAGCGCCGCGCCGAAACGCCGCTGCAGCCCTGCGGCCGGCAAGGCCAGCAAGTCGCCCACGCGGCGCACGCCCAGGGTAGCCAGGGTGCGCCGCGCGGGCCCGTCGAGTTCATCGAGCACCGCCAGCGGCAGCGGCGCGAGGCGCGCGGCCAGCCCTTCCATGTCGAGACAAGGTGCGCCGTCCGCCACGCGCGCCAGCCACTGCGCGGCCAGCGGCGTGGGCGCGAGGCCCTCGCAGGCCAGCATGCCCTGCGCCGCCAGACCGCCGGCCACCGCCTCGCGCAGCGCCGCCAGCCCTCCGAACAGGCGCAGGCAGCCGCCGATCTCGAGCAGCAGCTCGGCCGGCGGCGCCAGGCTCACGGTGGGCGTGAAACCCTCGGCCCAGCACGCCAGCGCCTGCAGAAGCTCGGCTTCGCGCGCGGGCTGGCGCTCCACCACCCGCACGCCGGGCGAGAGCGCCAGCGCGGCGGCCAGCCCCATGCCCGCCTCCACGCCAGCCGCCATCGCGGCCGCGTTGGCACACACGACCCGCTGCCGCTCTACGGCGACCGCGCTGGCCTCCTCCGGCCCCGACACATCGAGCGCAAGCTGCGTGAAACGCAGGCACAGCCACAGCATGATTCAGGCTCCGACGACCTGCGCGCGCCGCGCGAGGGGCGGGTTCGCACCGCGCGGACGCAGGCGCGCGGGCGCCAGCGGGCGCGCCACGGCGAGGTTCAGGGCGCGCCCGCACGGAGGCCCACGCCGCTTGAGGATGCGGACCCGCAGCGCCTCCGGCGCGCCGTCCAGCGCCATGCGCAGCACCGCGGGCGACGCGCCGGCGGCCCCACCGGCGGGCCGCAGCACGAAGACCGGCGCCGCATGCCCGCCGGCCGCCAGTTGCAGACGACGCAGCATGCGCGTCTCGCACCGCGCCGGCAGCCACAGCAGCAAGGCGCCCAGCGCACCGCTCGCGAGCAGATGCTCGGCGGCCCAGGGGGCATCGGCGCCCGCCGCCTCGACGAGCAGCAGACGCTCCAGTGGCAGCACGCCCGCCCACGCCGGCGCGTGCGGCCGCCACGGCGGCGCCACGAGCGCCACCGGAGCACGTGCCGCGCAGGCCGCCAGCGCCGGGCGCAACAGGCTCAGCTCGCCCAGCCCGGCGCCTTCGTGCAGCAATTCGGTCAGCGCGCCGCGCGGCCAGCCCCCTCCGGGCAGTTCGGCGTCCAGCTCGGCAAAACCGCTGGCCACGGCGGCCTCCCCGCCCAGGGCGAGGCGATCGCCGCGCCAGACATCGGAGCGCAGCAGGACGGAATCGAGGGCGAGCGGAGCGGCGGACATCATGGCGGACCCGGAAAGCGGCGGAGGAAGACAACGCGAATACTGTAATTTTATACAGTTATCACGACTCCGCCAGCCCTGCCCTCACGGCCCGCGTGCCAGAAGCGCCCAAACCCGGCAACAATGGCGCATGAGCCCGTCGCTGGAACTTCCCGGCCTGCTGCAGGCCCTGCATGCCCTCTGCGTCATCGCCATCGCGCTGCGCGTCGTCATGCGCCGGCCCGCGCGCGGCGTGGCGCTGGCCTGGCTGTTCCTGGTGGCGATCTTTCCGTTCGCGGGGCCGGTGATCTACCTGCTGATCGGCGAGCGGCGCATCAGCCGGCGCCGCCAGCGCACGCTCGACCGCCTGCGCGTGCATTACGCCAGCAGCGCCAACGCCGTGCTCGAACGCGATCTGAGCGACGTCGACTGGTCGCGCCACGGCGAGGCCGCCGCCGCCATGGACCGCCTGGGCCGCCACCTGATCGGCAGCCCCACCCTGCGCGGCAGCCGGCTCGAACTCTTCGACGACACGCGCGCCATCCTCGACGCGATCCGGCACGATATCGACGCCGCGCGCGAGACCGTGTTCATGGAGTTCTACATCTGGCAGGCGGGCGGGCGCGCCGACGCGGTGCTCGAGGCCGTGCTGCGCGCCGCGGCGCGCGGCGTGCTGTGCCGGCTGCTGATCGACGCGCTCGGCGCGCGCGACTGGTGGAAGGGCGATCAGCCGCGCCGCCTGCGCGACGCCGGGGTGGAACTGCGCGCGGCCCTGCCGGCCGGCGTGTTCCAGACCCTCATCGGCCGCACCGATCTGCGCCTGCACCGCAAGCTCGTGGTCATCGACGGCGCCCATGCCTGGACGGGCAGCATGAACCTCGTCGACCCGGAATTCTTCAAGGCCGGCGCCGGCTACGGCGAATGGGTGGACGCAATGGTGCGCGTCGAAGGGCCCGCCGTGCTCGCGCTCAACGCCACGCTGATCGGCGACTGGCTGCTCGAACGCGGCGAGCCGCGCCACGAACTGCTCGCCCACGCACATCGCGTGCTGCCCGAAGCGGGCAGCGCCGACGTGCAGCTGATCCCCTCCGGCCCCACGCGCTCGAGCGACACCCTGCTGCAGATGCTGCTCGCGCTCATCAATGCCGCGCGCGAGGAACTCGTGCTCACCACGCCCTACCTCGTGCCCGACGACGCCCTCGCGCTGGCCCTGCGCGGCGCGGCCGCGCGCGGGGTGCGCGTGCTGCTGATCCTGCCCGAGAAGGTCGATTCCTTCTTCACGCGCTTCGCCAGCCGCTCCTACTTCGAGGAACTGCTCGAAGTGGGCGTCGAGATCCGCCTCTTCCACGGCGGTCTGCTGCACACCAAATCCATCGTCGTCGACGAAACGCTCTCGATGTTCGGCACCGTCAATCTGGACATGCGCAGCCTCTGGCTCAACTACGAGCTCACGCTCTTCATCTACGACGCCGGCTTCGCACGCGACCTGCGCGACCTGCAGGAGCACTACCTCGCCCGCTCGCACGCGCTCGACCGCCGCCGCTGGCGCCGCCGCCCCTTCGCCGCGCGCCTGCTCGAAAACGCCATGCGCATCGCGAGCCCGCTGCTCTGAGCCGCGCCCCAAGGGGCGCGCGCACTGAAACCTGCGCTCAACAATCCTGTCATGTCGGCTCCCTAGACTCGGCGCTCCGGGGGTCCGTACCTGACGCGGGCCCCGACATAAGAAACCCACAAGGAGCCCCACAGTGAGCAAGAACAACTTCGCCCCCTTCGACGGCGGGCAAGACCCGGACGACATCGGCAACAACCACTCGCCCAACACCACGATCCAGGAAGTGCTGAACCAGTCGCGCCGCCAGTTGCTGCGCGGCAGCCTGGGCGGCGCCGGGCTGGCGCTGTTCGGCGGCTTCGGGCTGGCCGCCTGCGGGGGCGGCGGCAGTGACGACAGCCCGGGTGATACCGGCGGTGCGGCCCCCACCCCGCCGCGCGAAACCCTGCTCGGCTTCAACCCCGTCGCCAAGAGTCTGGCGGACGCCTTCATCGTGCCCGCCGGCTACACCGCCAGCGTGATCTACGCCTGCGGCGACCCCCTCGCGGCCGGCGTGGCGGCGGCCCGCAACGACGGCACCGACACCGGCTACGACAAGCGCAGCGGCGACTGCCACGACGGCATGGAATACTTCGGCCTGTCGGCCGCCGGCACGCGCGACGACGCCAGCGCCGAGCGTGCGCTGCTGGGCATCAACCACGAATACATCACGCCGGTCTTCCTGCACGCCAGCGGCCCCACCGCCAACCCGCGCCCGGCCGGCGAGGCCGACAAGGAAATCGACTGCCACGGCGTGGCCATCGTCGAAGTGCGCCGCAACGGCGGCAAGTTCGGCGTCGTGCAGGATTCCCTCTTCAACCGCCGCATCACCCCCAACACCGAGATCGAGTTCGCCGGCGTGGCGCGCGGCAACGCGCTGCTGAAGACGAAGTTCTCGGCCGACGGCACCCGCACGCGCGGCACGCTCAACAACTGCGGCACCGGTAAGACCCCGTGGGGCACGCTGCTCACGGGCGAGGAAAACTGGTCGGGCTACTTCGCGCGGGGCGCGGCCGACGACGCGGCGCGCGGCAGCGACAAGAGCGTCACCTCGCTGCGCCGCTACGGCCGCAACCAGGGCGCCACGAGCCGCTACGGCTGGCAGACCGCCGGCGCGGCCGACAAGTACGCGCGCTGGGACATCAGCAAGACCGGCGCCTCCGGCGACGGCAGCGACGACTACCGCAACGAGATGAACGGCCAGGGCTATCTCACCGAGATCGACCCCTATGACCGCAACGCCGCGATCAGCAAGCGCACCTCGCTGGGCCGCTTCGCGCACGAAGGCGCGGCCTTCTCGCGCCCGGTCGCGGGCAAGCCGCTGGCGGTGTACATGGGCGACGACTCGCAGGGCGAATACGTCTACAAGTGGGTGTCCGCCGCCGCCTGGGTGAGCACCGACGCCACGGCCGCCAACCGCATGGCCACCGGCGACAAGTACCTCAACGCCGGCAAGCTCTACGTCGCCAAGTACAAGCCCGACGGCTCGGGCGAATGGATCGAGCTCTCGATCACGCATCCGGCCATTGCCGGCTACGCGTCCTACGCCTTCGCCGACCAGGCCGACGTGGTGGTCAACGCACGCCTCGCGGCCGACGCCGTGGGCGCCACCAAGATGGACCGCCCCGAATGGTGCGCCACCCACCCCGGCACGGGCGAGGTGTACTTCACGATGACCAACAACAGCAGCCGCAATGCCGCCACGGTCGATGCCGCCAACCCGCGCGCCTACACCGACATGAAAGGCAGCACGGTGCAGAACGGCAACGTGAACGGCCACATCATCCGCATGGCCGAACAGGGCAACGAACCCGGCGCCACCGCCTTCACCTGGGACGTCTACCTCTTCGGCGCCGAAGCCGAAGCCGGCGCCGGCATCAACCTCTCCGGCCTCACGGCGATCAACGATTTTTCCAGCCCCGACGGCCTCGCCTTCACGCCCTCCACCGGCATCTGCTGGATCCAGACCGACGACGGCGCCTACACCGACGTCACCAACTGCATGATGCTCGCCGCCGTGCCCGGCAAGGTCGGCGACGGCAGCCGCAGGACCGTCATCAGCGGCGCCACCACGCTGGACACCTACGTGGGCCGGGAAGCCAGCCCCACCACGCTCAAGCGTTTCCTCGTCGGCCCCCGGCAGCAGGAAATCACCGGCATCTGCGAAACGCCCGACGGCCGCGCGATCTTCGTGAACGTGCAGCACCCGGGCGAGAACACCACGGCGGCGGATCTCTCCGACCCAGCGAAGTTCGGCAGCCGCTGGCCCGCCAACGCCGGTTACGGCGCCGGCCAGCGTCCCCGCTCGGCCACCGTCGTGATCACCAAGGATGACGGCGGCCGCATCGGAACCTGACCGTCGCGACGCGACGGCGCCCGGACCGGCGGCGACCCCGCCGGTCTTTTTTTCACCCGCCGGCCGCGCGGCGCGCCTTCGCTTGCCTGCCGCGCCGGGGCTGGCATATAGTCGCCGCGACATCGATCAGGTGCCTCGCGCGCATTCGCGCCGCGGGGTGAAACGGGAAGTCCGGTGACGCGAGCCGCAAGCTCGCCATTCCGGCGCAGCCCCCGCTGCTGTAAGCCTGACGGAACCGCCACACGCCACCGGGTCGCACCGGGAAGGCGGCGGTCTCCGGACGAAGGCGAGCCAGAAGACCGGCCCGATCGATCCACAAGGTTGGTGCTCCGGGGTGCGGGCGGCTGCCGATGGGTCAGCCGCGCGCGCACGCCGGCCCCCTTCCGCTGCCTGTCCGCCGGAGTTCCGGCGCGCGCCGCAAGGCCCGCGTCCCGACCCCCGAACCCCGACCGTTTCCCGAACCGATCGAGAAGGACAGCGCCGATGCAGACCCGCCAGAAGATTCCCGCCACCATCGTCACCGGCTTCCTCGGCAGCGGCAAGACCACACTGCTGCGGCACCTGCTCACGCACGCCGGCGGACGCCGCATCGCCGTGATCGTCAACGAGTTCGGCGAACTCGGCATCGACGGCGAGATCCTGCGCGGCTGCGGCATCGGCTGCGACGACGACGGGCGCGAGCAGGCCGGCCAGCTCTACGAACTCGCCAACGGCTGCCTCTGCTGCACGGTGCAGGAAGAGTTCTACCCGGTGATGCGCGAACTCATCGCCCGCCGTGGCGACATCGACCACATCCTCATCGAGACCTCCGGGCTCGCGCTGCCCAAGCCGCTCGTGCAGGCCTTCAACTGGCCCGAGATCAAGAACGCCTGCACCGTCGACGCCGTGGTGACGGTGGTGGACGTGCCCGCGACGGCCGCCGGCCAGTTCGCCGAGAACCCCGTGGCGGTGGATGCGCAGCGCCGCGCCGACCCCAATCTCGATCATGAATCGCCGCTGCACGAACTCTTCGAAGACCAGCTCTCGGCGGCCGATCTGGTCGTGCTCTCCAAGACCGACCTGGTGAGCCCCGAAGCGCGCGCGTCCGTCGAAGCCCTGGTGCGCGCCGAGCTGCCCGCCGGCGTGAAGATCGTCGCCAGCGAACACGGGCGGCTCGACACCGACCTGCTGCTGGGCCTGGCCGCGGCCGCCGAGGAGGCCATCCACCTGCGCGCCAGCCATCACGATCACGCGGAAGGCGAAGCGCACGATCACGACCACGACGCCTTCCAGTCGATCTCGGTCAGCCTGCCGGTGGTGGACCGCGAGCGCCTGCTCGCCATCCTCGCGCGGCTCGTCGAGGCGCACACGCTCTACCGCGTCAAAGGCTTCGTGGCGCTGGCCGACAAGCCCATGCGGCTCATCGTGCAAGGCGTCGGCCGGCGCTTCGAGAGCTACTTCGACCGTCACTGGCAGCCGGGCGAAACGCCTGCCACGCACATCGTGCTGATCGGCCAGAATCTCGACGCCGCCGCGCTGCGCGAGGCCCTGCGCGAAGCCGCCCTGCCCGTCGGGCAAACGCACTGATGCACCTGCTCGCGGCCCAGCCGGGCGGCTTCGTCGAAGACGACGCGATCGTCACGCGCATCGCGCAGACGCCCGCGCAGATCGTCATCCTGAGCGCGGCCGACACCACGCTGGCGCTGCTCGCCGCGACCCTGCCGGAGGACGCCGGGTTTCCGTCCGTGCGGCTGGCGAACCTGCTGCACCTGCGCCAGCCGGCCGCGATCGATCTCTATCTGGACGACGTCCTGCGCCATGCGCGCGTGATCGTCATCGACCACCTCGGCGGCGAGAGCTACTGGCCCTATGGCACGGAACGCGTCGGCGAGCTGTGCCGCGCGCACGGCATCGCGCTCGCGATGTTCTCCGGCGACACGCGCGAAGACCCCAACCTGCTCATGAAAGGCAACGTACCGCATGCGCTCGCGCGCACCCTGTGGCACTACCTGCGTGAAGGCGGGCCGCGCAACGCGCGCAACTTCTACCGCTGCCTCGCCGCCCGCTTCTTCGGCGCGGACGACGCGCCCGAGCCGCCCTGCCCGCTGCCTCCGGCGACCGTCTTCCACCCGCGGGCCGAGACCGACCCGCTCGCCGCCTGGCGCGCGCAATGGCAGGCCGGCGCGCCCTGCGTGCTGATCCTGTTCTACCGCGCCCACCTGCAGGCCGGCAACACCGAGGTGTTCGCGCACCTCTGCGCGCAGCTCCAGGCGCGCGGCCTCAATCCGCTGCCGCTCGCGCTCGTCTCGCTCAAGGATGTCGCCTGCCTGGCCACCGTGCACGCCCTCGTGGCCGAACACGCGGCCGCCCTCATCCTCAACACCACGGCCTTTGCCTGCGCGCGCCCGGACGATCCCGGCGAACACGCGCTCGCCGGCGACGTGCCCGTGCTGCAGCTCATCCTGTCGGGCGGCAACGAAGCGGGCTGGCGCGCCGACCCGCACGGACTCGCCGCGCGCGACATCGCCATGCACATCGCGCTGCCCGAGATCGACGGCCGCATCATCACGCGCGCCGTGAGCTTCAAGGGCCTCGCCCATCACTGCGCGCGCACCCAGAGCGACGTGGTGCGCTACCACGCGCACGCGGAGCGCATGGCCTTCGTGGCGGAACTGGCGCAGCGCTGGTGTCGCCTGCGCACGCGCGCCAACGCCGAAAAGCGCCTCGCGCTGATCCTCGCCAACTACCCCACGCGCGAGGGGCGGCTGGGCAACGGCGTGGGGCTGGACACCCCCGCCTCGGTCATCGCGATCCTGGCGCGGCTGCGCGAGGAAGGCTACGCGCTGGGCGAGACGCCGCCGGACGGCGACGCGCTGATGGCCGCGCTCAAGGCCGGCGTCACCAACGACGCCGACGCATGGGCGCTGCGCCCGGCGCGGCAGAGCCTGGCGCTGGCCGATTACGAAGCCTGGTTCGCCACCCTGCCCGCGCCCAACCGCGAAGCCATCGTCGCCCGCTGGGGCGCGGCGGCGGCCGACCCCATGCTGCGCCAGCAGCGCTTCATGATCGCGGGCCTGCGCTGCGGGCGGGTGTTCGTCGGCATCCAGCCCGCGCGCGGCTACCAGATCGACGCGGCGGCCAGCTATCACGACCCCGATCTGGTGCCGCCGCATCACTACCTCGCCTTCTACCTGTGGCTGCGCGCGCACTGGCAGGCTGACGCCGTCGTGCACGTGGGCAAGCACGGCAACCTCGAATGGCTGCCCGGCAAGAGCGTGGCCCTGGCCCAGACGTGCTGGCCGGACCTGGTTTTCGGCCCCCTGCCGCACCTCTACCCCTTCATCGTCAACGACCCCGGCGAAGGCACCCAGGCCAAGCGCCGCGCCCAGGCCGTGATCGTCGATCACCTCATGCCGCCGCTCACGCGCGCCGAGAGCTACGGCCCCACGCGCGACCTCGAACGCCAGGTCGACGAGTACTACGAAGCGCTGATGCTGGACAAGCCGCGCGCCACGCTGCTGCGCCGCCAGATCCTCGCGCACATCCTGCGCCACGACCTGCACCGCGACCTCGGCCTGACCGCCCCCGCCACGCCCGCCGAAGAGCAGGCCCTGCTCAACCGCACCGACGCCTACCTGTGCGAACTCAAGGAGGCCCAGATCCGCGACGGCCTGCACATCTTCGGCAGTTCTCCGGCCGGCCGCCTGCGCCGCGACACCCTCCTCGCCCTTGCGCGCCACCCGGTGGGCAACGGCCAGGGCGCGCACGAGGGCCTCACGCGCGCGCTCGCGGCCGACCTCGGCCTGGAGGGCTTCGATCCGCTCGACGCCGACTGGAGCGCGCCGTGGCATGGGCCGCGCCCCGCCGTGCTGGCCCAGGCCGACGCGGGCGCCTGGCGCCATGCCGGCGACACGCGCGAACGCCTCGAGCTGCTCGCGCTGCGTATCCTCGACGGCGGCCTGCCCGCCACGCCCGCGACCGACTGGCCCGCCGCCCGCGCGGTGCTCGAGCGCGTCACGCGCGATCTCGCGCCCCGCCTGGATGCCTGCGGCACGCAGGAGCTGCTGCAGCTCATGCGCGGGCTCGCCGGCCGCTTCGTGCCCGCCGGGCCCAGCGGCGCACCCACGCGCGGGCGCCCCGACGTGCTGCCCACCGGACGCAATTTCTACTCGATGGACGCGCGCGCCGTGCCCACCCGGACGAGCTGGACGCTGGGCCTCGCCTCGGCCGCGCGCATGATCGAGCGCTACCTGCAGGAGCATGGCGACTACCCCCGCGCCATCGGCCTCTCCGTCTGGGGCACGGCCACCCTGCGCACCGGCGGCGACGACATCGCGCAAGCCTTCGCGCTGATCGGCGTGCGCCCCCGCTGGGCCGACGGCAGCCATCGCGTGGGCGACTTCGAGATCCTGCCGATGGCGGTCTTCAACCGCCCGCGCGTGGATGTGACGCTGCGCGTCTCCGGCTTCTTCCGCGACGCGTTCGCCCACGTGATGCGCCTCTTCGATGCCGCCGTGCAGGCCGTCGCCGCGCTCGACGAGCCGGCGGACGTGAACCCGATCCGGGCGCGCATCCTGCGCGAAGCCGCCGCGCTGGAAGCCACCGGGATGCCTCCCGACGCCGCGCGCCGCCAGGCCGGGCACCGCGTCTATGGCGCGCCGCCCGGAGCCTACGGCGCGGGCCTGCAAGGGCTCATCGACAGCGGCGACTGGCAGGACGACGCCGATCTCGCCCGCGCCTACCTGGCATGGGGCGGCCACGCCTACGGCCAGGACGATTACGGCAGCGCCGCCGAGGCGGGCCTCGTCGCGCGCCTGCGCGACATCGAACTGGTGATGCACAACCAGGACAATCGCGAGCATGACCTGCTCGACTCCGACGACTACTACCAGTTTCAAGGCGGCATGGCCGCCGCCGTGCGCCATCTCGCGGGGCGTCAGCCCGCCCTCTACTTCGGCGACCACAGCACGCCCGGCGCGCCGCGGGTGCGCTCGCTGAGCGAGGAGATCAGCCGCGTCGTGCGCGCCCGCGTGACCAACCCGAAGTGGATCGCGGGCATCCGCCGCCACGGCTACAAGGGCGCGTTCGAGATGGCCGCCACGATGGACTACCTCTTCGCCTACGACGCCACCGCGCGCGTCGTGCGCGACGACCAGTACGCCCGCCTCACCGATGCCTGGCTGGAAGACGCCGAAACGCGCGAATTCCTCCAGCGCCACAACCCCGATGCGCTCGTCGACATCTGCAACCGCCTGCTCGAAGCCATGCAGCGCGGCCTGTGGGAAGCGCCGGGCGACTACCGCGAACGCGTCGAGACGCACCTGCTCGACGCCGAACAGCAGCAGGAACGCTCATGACCGACCCCCTTGCCGCCGGACTCCCGGCCTACCCCTTCAGCGCGCTGCACGGTCAGCCCGCGCTGCGCCGCGCGCTGCTGCTCGCCACGGTGGACCCGCTGATCGGCGGCGTGCTCGTGGAGGGCCCGCGCGGCACCGCCAAATCGACCGCCGCGCGAGCCCTCGCAGCGCTGCTGCCGGGCGGGCGTTTCGTGAACCTGCCGCTCTCGGCCAGCGAAGAACAGCTCGTCGGCACGCTCGACCTGGCGGCCGCGCTGCAGGCCGGCGAGGTGCGCTTCCGCCCGGGCCTGCTCGCCCGCGCGCACGAAGGCGTGCTCTACGTGGATGAAGTGAACCTGCTCGCCGACGGCCTCGTCGACCTGCTGCTCGACGTGAGCGCCAGCGGCATCAACCGCATCGAGCGCGACGGCATCAGCCACGCCCACCCCGCACGCATCACGCTCGTGGGCACCATGAATCCGGAGGAAGGCGAACTGCGCCCGCAGCTGCTGGACCGCTTCGGACTCTTCGTGCGCCTGGACGCCACCTTGCCCGCCCCCGAGCGCGAAGCCATCGTGCGCACGCGCCTCGCCTTCGACGCCGACCCCGCCGGCTTCGTCCACCGCCACGCAGCCGACGAAGCCGCGCTCGCCACGCGCATCGCCGCCGCGCGAAGCCGGCTGCCCGCGCTGGCGTTCGACGACGCGCTGCACGCCGAGGTGGCCGCGCGCTGCCACGCCGCGGCCGTGGAAGGCGTGCGCGCCGACCTCGTCATGCTGCGCGCCGCCCGCGCCCACGCGGCACTCGCGGGGCGCGCCAGCATCCTGGCCGACGACCTCGATGCCGTCAGCGAACTCGTACTCGCGCACCGCCGCCACGCCCCACCCCCGCCGGCCGCGACGCAGCCCGCCCGCGCGCCCACGCCACAAACCGAGCCCGCGCCCGCCGCCACGGCCGACGAGCCGGACT
>JAVHXQ010000065.1 GCA_031119555.1 Candidatus Dactylopiibacterium sp. | reverse complement strand
CCCCGGATGCGCACGGTGCCGGAATCGGCACGGTCGGCGCCCACGATGAGCCGGCGCACGGCGTGTGGCGCCCGCGCGCCGCGCCGGGGGGCGAGCGTGGCGGGGCCGTGCGTTGGCGGGGCGGCGGGCGTGCGCCCGCGGGAGACTTCCGCCGCGCGCGGGTCCAGGGCGTTGCCGATGAGGGCGGACACGCGTCCGGCGGCGCGGTCCCACGAGGATTCGGCGACGAGCGCGCGGGCCTGGCGGCGCTCTTCCTCGGTGCGGGCGGTGCCGCGCCCGAGCACGCTCTCGCAGTGCATCGCGAACTGCTCCGGCGTGCTGCCGATGCGCACGGCCTCGCCGTAGAGGCGGATCACGTCGGCCACGGGCGTGCACACCACGGGCTTGTCGGCGGCAAGATATTCGAGGGTCTTGGTGGGGCTGATGAAGCGTGTCGCTTCGTTGAGCGCGAAGGGCATGATGCAGATGTCCCATTGGGCGAGGAAGTAGGGCAGGCTCGCGTAGGGCTGGAAGCCCAGCCAGTGCAGGTTCGCGTGGCGCGGCAGGCTTGCCGGGTCGATCTTGGCGACGGGCCCGACCATGATGAGCTGCCAGTCCGGCCGGTGGGTGGCGAGCCAGTCCACGAGTTCCAGGTCCATGCGTTCGTCTATGACGCCCGTGAAGCCCAGACGCGGTTGCCCCAGGCCGGACATCGCGTGCAGGGCGGCCTGGGCCGGCGCGCCGTGCCACGTCAGCCCCTGCGGCGCGAAGTGGGCGGCATCCACCGCGCTGGGCAGGCAATGGGCATCGGCGCGCACCGCCACGCGCGCGTCGTGCAGCGAAGGGCCGCCCGTGAGCACCACGTCGGCCCGCCGCAGCAGCGCCCGCTCGCGCGGACGCAGCTGGCTCGGTGCGCCCTTGAAGGCCGACAGCTCGTCCATGCAGTCGTAGATCACCGCGCGCGGTCCGAGGCATTCGAGCAAGGGCAGGGCGAGCGGCGTGTAGAACCACACGGCGTAGTCGTCTATGCCCCGGGCTTGCAGATAGCCGATCAGCAGCGGTCCGAGCAGCGCGAGCTGGTCGTCGTGGAAACCGGGCGCGTCCAGCGGCGTATGCGGGCGCAGCACGTGCAGGCCCGGCTGCGCGTGGCGCTGCTCGAAGCCCGCCGGCGCCGCGTCGCGGACGGGTTCCTCGATGAACAGGACGGGGTAGGTCCGCGCGAGCCGCGTGAGCAGGTGCTGGGGGCGCTGGTACACGTGGTCCCAGCGCAGGTGGGAGAAAACGATGAGGGTGGTCATGATGTTCCTTGCAGGTCTGCGGGGTCGCTTCGATGAGGCAGGAGTGCCTGCCAGCGGGCGAGCTCGTCGGCGTAGGCGGCGTGAAGGTGGCGGATCAGGGTGGGCGGGGCGCCGGCGGGTTCGGCGATGTCCCACAGGCCGCTGTGATGCCAGTGGTTCGCGTCGTTCCAGTCGTGCCGGTCGACGAGCGGGTAGAGGCACATGCCCTCCACGGGCACGCCCTCGCGGCGGGCCTGGTGCACCTCGGCGGCGACATCCGCGAGCCAGAGCGCGCGGCCCGCGCCCACGTGGCCGGTTTCGGCGAGGATCAGCGGGCGTTCGTAGCGGTCCCAGGTCTCGCGCAGCAGGGCCGACAGCGGGCGCCGGCGCGGGTCGTAGAGGTGCCAGTGCAGCGGCTGCCCGGTGACGGCTTCCCACTGGCCGTTGTGGTAGTGATTCACGCCGATCAGATCCAGCGCGGCCGGCGTGCCGCCCAGTTCGGGCGCCTCGCGGCCCGCGATCATGTCCCACGCCTGCCACTGGTAGGCGCTGATCTGGCGCGCCAGCGGCGCGAGCTCCGGCTGCCCGGCCGGCGCCACCACGTGCACGACGGGCTCGATGTGCAGGAAGCGGGCACGCGGGTCCACCGCGAGAATGGCCTGCCGGGCGGCCAGGGCGGCGCGCACGAGCCGGCGCTTGAGCAGATAGCCGTGGTCGCGCGTGTCGCCGGGCGCGCGCGTGTGCGGGCCATAGGGATGCAGCAGCCCTGTCGCGGTGGCGGCCCAGGCCACGAAGCCGATTTCGTTGATGGGGTTGTAGACCGGCGGGCAGGCGTCGTCATGCCAGGGCGCGAGCGCGGCCGCCGTGGCGGCGGCGAATTCCGCGAGGCGCGGGATCACGTCGTCGTCGAGCAGGCTCACGTCGGCCGGCGTGCCGTAATGCATCAGCGACCACACGATCTGGATGCCGTGGTGCCGGGCCGCGCGCGTCATGGCCAGCGCGCGGCCGAAATCGCGCTGCCCGCGCCTGGCCTCGGTGCGCCGCCAGCCCAGGCTTTCGCGCACGGTCCGCAAACCGTGCGCCGCCGCGCCCGCGTAGTCCTCTCCGAGACGGTCGACGTGGCCGCTGCTGCGCGGCATGTCGAGCGCTTCGCCATGGAGGTTGAGGTGGTCCGCGCCCTCGAAGCCACCCATCCAGAACGAGCGGAACGGTGTGTGCGCGGGCCGCGGGACGACTGCCCCCAGGGCGGCCTCCGGCTGCGGGTTCATGCGCACGGCCCGGCCCCTGAGCGGGCCGGACACGGAGGCCGGCGGCGCGCGCCCGGGCGGATGGCGGTGCGCGCCACGCTCCGTTGCGGCGTGATGTCCGGCTGCGCAGGCAACCGCGCCGGGGCGCGGTGGCGGTTCGACATGACAGGTTCCTTCGCGGGGTGCGGCGTGGCGCGTCCGATGACAGCGGGCTTCCTGGCGCCCGGCTGGCAAGCGGCGTGCCGGGCGGCACGCGTGCGGTGCGCTGCGCCGTCATGACCGGGGTGGGTGCGTGGCGCGGCGCAGTGCGCCCCGGCCGGTAAGAGTTGCGGCAAGAAGCCGCGCGGGGCGCCCCCGCGAGGCGCGCTCAGGGGGGGCGGATCGTGCTGGCAAGGGCCTTCCGGCTGCATGGCACGGGCGCTGCTTTGGCTGCCGTTCCAGGGCTGCCGTCGTGCGCGGTGCCCGCCGCGATCCGACCGCCAATCAGGAGAACGCCTTGATGAAGTCTTTTGCCCTGAGCATGGAACCCCGCGCGCAGCAGATACTGTCGCCCCGCCTGCAGCAGGCGGTCAGGCTGCTGCACATGTCCTCGACCGAGTATGCGCAGGCGCTGTATGAATCCGCCGCCAGCAACCCTTTCCTGGATCTCGAGGAGGCCGAGGACGCGCGCCCCGGCGCGGGCCTGCCGGCCACCGGCGTGCTCGCCACCGCCGAAGCGCGGGCGGAGGCCGGCGAGGCCGAGCCTGCCGGCCTCACGGTGAGCGCCGACGGCCCCGGAACCGTGCCCGACGACGGCGCGGCCGCCGACGCGGCCCCGCACGACGCCGACGAGCACGTGCCCGGCGCGCCCGCGCGCGAGGGCGGCGCCAGCGTGCTCGACCTGCAGGCCAGCCGTGAATCGCTGGGCGCGCACCTGCTCTCCCAATTGCGCGTGCTGTCGCTGTCGGGGCGCGACCGGCAGATCGCCGAGGCCATCGTCGGCTCGCTCGAGGACGACGGCTATCTGCGTCTGCCCCTGCAGGAGATCGCCGGCGTGAGCGGGCTGACGCCGCCGCCCGACGGCGAGGAGCTGAAGATCGCCCTCTCGCGCGTGCAGGCGCTGGACCCGCCGGGCGTGGGCGCGCGCGACCTGCGCGAGTGCCTGCTGCTGCAACTGGGCGAAATCGCCTGCCCGGTGCGACGCGCGCTCGCCGGCAGCCTCATCCGCGATCACCTGCAGAAGGTGGCGGCGGGCGACATCGCGGGGGTCGCGCGCGCGCTGCGGCGCCCGCCCGCCGCCGTGCACGAGGCGCTGGGCGCCATCCGCCGTCTGGCGCCGCGCCCGGGCTGGCGCTTCGATGCGCAGACGACGCAGTACATCACGCCCGACGTCATCGTGCGCAAGCAGCGCGGGGTGTGGACGGTGCAGCTCAACCCCACGGTGATCCCGCGCGTGCGGCTTCACCAGACCTGCGCGAGCCTGTTCCACGCCGCGCCGCGCGCGGCGCAGCACGGCGAGATGGCGGCGCATCTGCAGGAGGCGCGCTGGACGCTCAACAACATCGAGCAGCGCTTCGCGACGATACTGGGGATCGCCGAAGCCATCGTGCGGCGCCAGAGGCATTTCCTCGACTACGGGCCGATGGCCATGAAGCCGCTGGGCCTGCGCGAGATCGCGGAGGAGGTCGGCGTGCATGAATCCACGGTTTCGCGCGTCACCAGCAACAAGTACATGGCCACGCCGCAGGGCGTGTTCGAACTCAAGCATTTCTTCTCGCGCGCGCTGGCGACGGCCAACGGCGGGGCCTGCTCGGCCACCTCGATCCGCAGCCTGATCCAGGAACTCATCGCGGCGGAGGACCCCGCCGCGCCGATGTCGGACGCCGACCTCGCCCAGCGCCTTGCGCGCGAGGGCGTGGTGATCGCGCGGCGCACCGTCACCAAGTATCGCCAGGCGCTGCGCATCGAGCCCTTCGAGCGGCGCCGCACGCCGGCCTGAAAGCGCGCCGGGGCGCCCCGTGGGGCGCCCCGGTCAGGGCTTGCGCGCGGGGCGCGCCTACTTGCCCTTGGAACCCGCGCCGCTGCTGGGCGGAAGCGGGGCCTTGGGCGAGAGGTTGTCGTTCTCGCCCGTCGACGGCGGGGTGCTGTCGCTGCCCGCTTCGTCACGGCGCTGCGTCTGCCCGCCACGGCCCTGCGATTCCGTGCCGCCGGGGGCGTTGCCGGCTCCGCCCGCCGAGCGGCTGCTGCGCCACGCGCCGAACTCGTCGGAGAACTTCCGGTAGCGGTCCTCGCGCCATGAGCGGTAGTCGTTGTCGAGGTTGCGCAACTGCTCGTCGCGCCACTGGTGGTAGTCGGGGTCGAAGGCGTCGTCCTGGCCGTGCTGCGGGCCGCGCTGCGGGCCGTATTGCTGGCCGTAGCGCTGCGCGTCCTGCTGCCCCCAGGGCTGCCCGCCCGAACCCTGCGACGGCCCGCGCGGGTCGCCCTGGGTGCCGCCGTAGCGGCCCTGCGGGCCCGAGCGCCATTGGCCGGCGTCTTCGCGGCCTCCGGCATCGCGCGGGTTGTAGTCGCCCTGGCCGAGCTGGCTGTAGGGGTCGCTGTCGGGCGAGGCGTTGCCGTACTCGCCACGCCGGCCGGGGTCGGAATAGCCGCCGCCGTAGCGGCCGAAGTCGGCCGGGCCGCCGTACTCGTCCTGGCGCCCGAATCCGCCCTGGCCGCCGAAGCCGCCCTGACCGCCCTGGCTGCCGGAGCGTCCGCCCCAGCGGCCCGGGTCGCCCTGCTGCGAGCGGCCGCCCTGGCCCCAGCCGTAATCGTCTTCATGCTGCTGGCGCCCGGACTCGCGCGAGTAGTTCTGCTGTCCCTCGAAATTGCCGGTGTCGGGGTAGCCGCCCTGGCCGCCCTGCGGGTAGCCGCCTCGGCGGCCTTGCTGGTTGCGATGGTCACGATGACTCATGTCGGTTCCTTTCAGTGGGGGGTGTGATGCCGGTATCCCTGGGGAAGGGGGGCGCGCCGGCCTGCGCTCATGCCCTGCTCCGGGTTGGGGCAAGTGCCGTTCCTGTCTGGTGCGCGGGCCCGCGAACGTGCGCCGGCCGCCCCGCGCGGGCCGCCCGCGGGGCGCCGCGCGCGCCGGCATGGCATGCGGCGGCGCCGGCGGGTAAAGGCTTGCGGCAGTTTCTGCGGCAAGCCGTGGCCGCGCCCCGCCTGCCCGGCGCGCGGCCACGCGCGGGCACCTTCAGGGTGCGAGCGAGTCTTCCAGCAGCGGTTCGCGTGGCAGCGCGCCGCCCGTGGGGGTGAGCACCACCTTGCGGCAGGACTCCTGCTTCTCGTTGAAGATGCGGTAGGCGTCGGCGGCACGCTCCAGCGGCAGGTGGTGAGAGATGATGAGCGCCGGGTCGAGGCTGCCGTCGAGGATGCGTTCGAGCAGGAAGGGCATGTGCTGCTGCACGTGGGTCTGCCCCATGCGGAAGGTCAGCCCCTTGTCGAAGGCGTCGCCGAACATGAAGGCGTGGATGAAGCCGGCATACACGCCCGGCACGCTCACCACGCCGCCGCGCCGCGTGGCCGCGATGGCCTGGCGCAGGCACTGGCCGCTGGAGCCTTCCAGGCGCAGTTCGGTGAGCGCGGTTTCGATCACGCTGCCCTTGGCCTCGAAGCCCACCGCATCGATGCTGCAGTCCACGCCACGGAACTGGGTGAGTTCGATGATGCGTTCGGCGGCGTCGTCGATGCGCTCGAAGTTGATGGGCTCGACGCCGTAGGTGCTGGCGGCGAACGCCAGGCGGTAGTCGTGGTGATCCACCATGAAGATCCGCTCGGCGCCGAGCAGGCGCGCGCTGGCCGCCGCCATGAGGCCGACCGGCCCGGCGCCGAAGATGGCGACCGTGCTGCCCGGGCCGACGTTGCCGTTGAGGACGGCCTGGTAGCCGGTGGGGAGGATGTCGGAGAGGAACAGCACCTTCTCGTCGGCCACGCCGTCCGGCAGGCGCAGGGGCCCCACGTTGGCGCGCGGCACGCGCACGTACTCCGCCTGTCCGCCGTCATAGCCGCCGTAGAGGTGGGAATAGCCGAACATGCCGGCGCCCGGACGCACGCCCTTGCGGTTGAGCAGCGCGCCGCGCGCGGGGTTGGTCGTCTCGCAGGCGGCGTACTGGCTCCGGCTGCAGAAGAAACAGTCGCCGCAGGCGATCGTGAAGGGCACGACCACGCGGTCGCCCCGGGCGACGCGGGTCACGCCGCGGCCGGTCTCTTCCACGACCCCCATGAACTCGTGGCCCAGGATGTCGCCCTGTTTCATGCCGGGCACCTTGCCCCGGAAGAGGTGCAGGTCGGACCCGCAGATGGCGGTGGCGGTGACGCGCAGCAGGATGTCGTCCTCTTCCTGCAGGCGGGGCTCGGGAACGTTGTCGACGCGCACGTCCTCGGCGCCGTGGTAGATGAGCGCTTTCATGGAATTCTCCGGATGTCGTTTCAGCGGGGAAGGGGGCCGCGCGGGGGCCGCGCGGGGCCGGCGGCGGTCAGCGCCTGGCCGTGAGCCCCGGCGTGGCGTCGCGCGCGAGAAAGGCCTGGGTCAGCTCCGGCAGGTGGTCGAGCAGCCACTGCGCCATGGCGACTTCCTGCTTCAGGATCTGTTCGCAGACCCCGCGCGTCCTGACGTCTCCGGCCGATTCCGCCGCCGCGATGAGCACCGTGTAGGACGCGATCTCGACGTTCTCGAAGACGTAGCCCGACATGGCCCCCTTGACCACTTCGTCGGTCATCGTCATGCCCACCAGGCCCTGGCCCAGCGCCATCGCCTTGCCCGCCAGGTCCTTCAGCAGCGAGGTGTCGCCGCCGGCCTGCGTGAGCGCGCCTTCGAGCAGGCGCTGCTGGCCCAGCGTTTCCTCGAGGTGCTGGTCGATGCGCGACTTCAGCACGGGGTAGTTCTCGAGGCGCGACGACTGCGCGCGCAGCAGCGTTTCCGCCTGCTGCTCCATGGCGTGGGCATCGCGCAGCCAGTCGAGGAGGTTGTCCTGATAGGTCGTGGTCATGTCGTTTCCTTTCCGGGTTCGGGGGAGGGCGGCGCAGGGGCGGGCCCGGCCACGCGGCGCCGAGCCCCGCGCGGCAAGCGGCATGCCCGGGCGGGCGCGGCGGGGCGCGCGGCACGCGCGAGGCCCGTCGGGGCAGGCGGACAAACGGCGCGGGCTTGCGAGAATCGTCCGTGGCCGCGACCGGCCGGCACACGCGGGAGGCCCCATGTTCGAGATGCATCTGCCCTGGTACGAATTCGTGATCCGTGGCGCCGTGGTGTATGGCGTGCTGCTCGTCATGGTGCGCATCTCGGGCAAGCGGACGGTGGGCCAGTTCACGCCCTTCGATCTGCTCGTCGTGATGCTGCTGTCCGAGGCGGTTTCCACCTCGCTGGGCGGCGGCGACGAATCCCTGCCCGGCGGCCTCCTGGTGGCGGCCACGCTGGTCGCGCTGAACCTGCTGCTGGCCTTCGCCACCGCGCGCAGCGCCGCGTTCGAGCGCCTCGTGGAGGGCGCGCCCGTGCTGATCGCGCGCAACGGCGAGTGCTTCGCTCAGGTGCTGCGCAGCAACCACGTGAGCCGGGGTGACTTCGACAAGGTGCTGCGCGAGCAGGACTGCGCGCTCGCGGACGTGCTGTGCGCGTTCCTGGAGGTGGACGGCAACATCAGCCTGATCCGCCGCCAGTAAGGCTCAGCCGGCTTCGCGGTGCTCGCGCGCGAAGCCGACGAAGGCGCGCAGGTAATCGGTGTCGGCATCGGCCTCGCGAAAGCCCAGGAAGATCTGCTTGGGCACGCCCTGCTCGCCCAGGCGCACGGGCGCCACGGGCAGCTTGCGCGCGTATTCCTCCACGAGCCAGCGCGGCAGCGCGGCCACGCCACGGCCGCTGGCCACCATCTGCAGCATGATGTCGGTGGTCTCGATGGGCTTGTGCCGTTTCGGCGCGATGCCGGCGGGGGTGAGGAACCGGGTGTAGATGTCGAGCCGGTCGGCCGGTACCGGGTAGGTGATGAGCACCTCTCCCGCAAGCTGCTCGGGGCGCGCGAAGGGGGCGGCGCGCAGCGGATGGTCCGGCCCCACCACGAGCACCTGTTCGTAGTCGAACACCGGCTCGAAGCGCAGGCCGGCGCGGTAGAGCGGATCGGGCGTCACGAGCAGGTCGATCTCGTACCCGAAGAGCGCGCCGATGCCGCCGAACTGGAATTTCTGCTTCACGTCCACATCCACGTCGGGCCAGGCCGCGAGGTACGGCGACACGACCTTCAGCAGCCACTGGTAGCACGGGTGGCATTCCATGCCGAAGCGCAGCGTGCCGCGTTCGCCCTGCGCGAACTGGCGGATGCGCGCCTCCGCGAGCGCGAGCTGCGGCAGCACGCGGCGCGCCACGGCGAGCAGGTATTCGCCGGCCTGGGTCGGGCGCAGGCTGCGCCCCTCGCGGTGCCACACCGCCACCCCGAGCTGGTCCTCGAGCTTGCGCATGGCATGGCTCAGCGCCGATTGCGTCAGGTGCAGGCGGGCGGCGGCGGCCGTGAGCGAGCCCTGCTGTTCCACTTCCAGCAGGATCGCAAGGTGGATGCGTTCAAGGGTGGCCATGGCGTTCTCATGAATGGCTTTCACGTGAAGATGAAGAAATACCATTTTTCTTCATGGATGGCGAACCCTAGGATCGGGGCACTTTCCCTCCCCTCAGGAATCACGCTCATGATCACCACGCACAATCTGGGTTTTCCGCGCATCGGCGCGCGCCGCGAGCTGAAGTTCGCGCTCGAATCGTACTGGGCCGGGCAATCTCCGCTGGCCGCGCTGCAGGCGCAGGGGGCCGCGCTGCGCGCGGCGCACTGGCAGGCGCAGGCCGGGCTGGACCTGGCGCCGGTCGGCGATTTCTCGTTCTATGACCATGTGCTGGACACGAGCTTCATGCTGGGCAACCTGCCCGAGCGCGTGCAGGCGTTCCATGGCGAGGCGCTGGACAACTACTTCCGCGTCGCGCGCGGCCGCTCGGCGCAGGCGGCCGGGGCGCACGCGGCGTGCTGCGGCGGCGTGGCCGCCGGCGAGATGACGAAGTGGTTCGACACCAACTATCACTACATCGTGCCGGAACTCACGGCCGCCACGCAGTTCCGCCTCGATGCCACGCGCCTGCTCGCCGAACTGGCCGAGGCGCGCGCGCGCGGCGTGCGTGCCAAGCCCGTGATCCTCGGCCCCGTCACCTATCTGGCGATCGGCAAGGCCAAGGATGGCTCCGACCGTCTGGCGCTGCTGTCGCGCCTGCTGCCCGTGTATGCCGAGCTGCTCGCCCTGCTGGCCGCGCAGGGCGTGGAATGGGTGCAGATCGATGAGCCGCTGCTCGTGACCGAACTCGACGCCGACTGGAAACATGCTTTCAGCATTGCCTATCACGCGCTCAAGGGCAGCGGCGTGAAGCTGCTGCTCGCCACCTATTTCGGGCAGCTGCGCGAGAACCTCGAATGGGCCGTGAAGCTGCCCACGGCGGGGTTCCACCTGGATGCGGTGACGGCGCGCGACGAGGTGCAGGCGGCGCTGAACTACCTGGCCGGCCACAAGGTGCTGTCGCTGGGCGTCGTCAGCGGCCGCAACATCTGGAAGACCGATCTGGCCGCCGTGCTCGACTGGCTCGAGCCGGTGGCGGCGCGCCTGGGCGAGCGGCTGTGGATCGCGCCGTCGTGCTCGCTGCTGCACGTGCCCGTGGATCTGGCGGGCGAAAGCCGGCTGGATGCCGACATCGCGGCGTGGCTCGCCTTCGCGGTGCAGAAACTCGACGAGCTGCGGGTGCTGGCCGCCGCGCTGGACCGGGGGCGCGACGCGGTCGCCGCGGAGCTGGCCGCCAACGCCGCCGCGCTCGACAGCCGGCGCCACTCGCCGCGCGTGCACAAGCCCGCCGTGCAGGCCGCGCTGGCCCGCATCGATGCCGCGCTGGGGCAGCGCCAGAGCCCGTATGCCGAGCGCGCGCGCCGCCAGGCCGCGTGGCTGAAGCTGCCGAGGTTTCCCACCACGACCATCGGCTCCTTCCCGCAGACGGCCGAGATCCGCCAGGCGCGCAGCCGTTTCCGCGCCGGCGAGCTGTCGGCCGACGACTACACCGCCGCGATGCGCGATGAGATCGCGCGCAGCGTGCGCGAGCAGGAAGCGCTGGGGCTGGACGTGCTCGTGCATGGCGAAGCCGAGCGCAACGACATGGTCGAGTACTTCGGCGAGCAGCTCGACGGCTACGCGTTCAGCCAGGCCGGCTGGGTGCAGTCCTACGGTTCGCGCTGCGTGAAGCCGCCCATCCTGTTCGGCGACATCACGCGTCCGCGCGCGATGACGGTGGAATGGGCGCGCCACGCGCAGTCGCTGACCGAGCGCCCCATGAAGGGCATGCTGACGGGGCCGGTCACGATCCTGAACTGGTCCTTCGTGCGCGACGACCAGCCGCGCGCGGTCTCGTGCCGCCAGCTCGCGCTGGCGATCCGCGAGGAAGTGCTGGACCTCGAACGCGCCGGGCTGCGCGTGATCCAGATCGACGAGGCCGCGCTGCGCGAGGGCCTGCCGCTGCGCCGCGCGCAGTGGAAGGGCTATCTCGACTGGGCGGTGGAGGCTTTCCGCATCACCGCCAACGGCGTCGGCGACGACACGCAGATCCATACCCACATGTGCTACTCGGAGTTCAACGACATCATCGCCGCGATCGCCGACATGGATGCCGACGTGATCACCATCGAGACTTCGCGTTCCGACATGGAGCTGCTCGACGCCTTCGAGCACTTCCGCTACCCCAACGAGATCGGGCCGGGCGTGTATGACATCCATTCGCCCAACATTCCCACCGAGGCGCACATGGTGGCGCTGATGCGCAAGGCGGCCGAGCGCGTGCCGGCCGAGCGGCTGTGGGTGAATCCGGACTGCGGGCTCAAGACGCGGCAGTGGAGCGAGGTGATTCCGGCGCTCGCCAACATGGTGGCCGCCGCCCGCACGCTGCGGGCCACGCTGCCGTGAGCCGGCGCGCGGCGCGGCGGGCTCAGAACTGCTTGACCTCGATGCCCAGCGTGAGGATGCGGTAGGCGACCTGGCGCGGCGTCATGTTGAGCAGACGCGCGGCCTTGGCCTGCACCCAGCCCGCCTGCTCGAGGGCCGCGACCACGCGCGTGCGCTCGTCGATGGAGGTGTCGTCCAGGTCGATCTGGGGCGCCGCCCCCGCCGCTGCCTGTTCGCGCGGGCGGTCGATGCGGATCAGCTCGAGGTCGATGCGGCCGCTCTCCGACATCACGGCGGCGCGCTCCAGGCAGTTCTCCAGTTCGCGCACGTTGCCCGGCCAGGTGTATTGCGCGAGGCGCGCCACGGCGGCGTCCGAGAGTTCCAGCGCGCGCCCCTGGCTGCGCGCGATGCGGGCGATCAGGTGGCGCGCGATGGCGGGCACGTCCTCCAGCCGCTCGCGCAGCGCGGGCAGGCGGATCGGCATCACGTTGAGGCGGAAGTACAGATCCTCGCGGAAGCGCCCGTGGTCGACCGCGTCCTCCAGATCGCGGTGGGTGGCGGCAATCACGCGCACGTCCACCTTGAGCGGGCGCCCGCCGCCCACGCGCTCGAGTTCGCCCTCCTGCAGCACGCGCAGCAGCTTGGCCTGGAACGCGGGCGAGATCTCGCCGATCTCGTCGAGGAAGAGCGTGCCGCCGTCGGCCATCTCGAAGCGCCCCCGGCGCTGCGAGACCGCGCCCGTGAACGCGCCTTTCTCGTGGCCGAAGAGTTCGGATTCGAGCAGGTTCTCGGGCAGCGAGGCACAGTTGAGCCGCACGTAGGGCCCGCGCGCGCGCGGTGAGTTGAAGTGGATGGCGTTGGCGATGAGTTCCTTGCCGGTGCCGGTTTCGCCACGGATCAGCACCGTGGTGTTCCACTTCGAGACCATGCGGATCTGCTCGAAGATGCGGCACATCAGCGCGGACTGGCCGACGATGTTGTCGAGGCCGGGCGGGGGGCGCGGGCCGCCCGCGCGCGGCGCGGGGGCTTCGGCCTGCGGCTGGGGCGCGGTCGCGGCGGGCGTGCCGGCGGGCGCTTCGCGGCTGCGGAAGGCGCTCTGGCCGATGAGGTTGGCGACCATCTCGACGAAGCGCGTGCGCACTGCGAGCAGGCCGTCGTCGAGCCGGTTGGGCTGCACCGCGAGCACGCCCTGCAGCACGCCTTCGACGAGGATGGGCGCGGCGATGAAGGGCAGGCGCCGTTCGTAGATGCCCAGCCGGTTCAGGAAGCGCGGCTGGCTCAGGATGCTGGGCAGGGCCACGGTGCGGCCTTCCTCCAGGATCAGGCCGAGCACGCCCTCGCCACTCTGGTAGCGCACGGGTTCGAGGTCTTCGTCGGCGATGCCCTGCACGACGCTGGTCACCAGCTCGCCGCTGTCGGCATCGAGCACGCTGATCATGCCGCGCGTGAGGCCGGCCGAATCCTCCAGCTCGCGCAGGATCTCGGGCGGCGTCCCGCGCACATCGTGCGCGCGCGCCAGGATCGCGCTGACGCGATAGAGGGTTTCCAGGAGGGAGCGATTGAGTACGCCTTCTGCGTCCAGGGCCATGATCAACCTTTGCTGCGTGAAACGACGACGGAATGGCTTGCGTGTGCTGGCTCTAGCGGGCGCTCAGCGCCCGTTCCGGTGCAGCGGCAGGACGACGCGCGCGAGGCAGCCGCCCCGGGGCGCGTCGGTCAGTTCGATGTTGCCCGCGTGATCCACGGCCACCTGCAGCGCGGCCGCGAGGCCGGTGCCCAGGTGTCCGCGCCGCGTGGTGTGGAAGGGCTCGAAGGCGCGCAGGCGTTCGGCCGGCGCGATGCCGGGGCCGCTGTCGGCCACGTCCACGCGCACCGCGTCGGCCTCCAGCCGCGTGCTCACCGCCAGCTCGCGCACCCGCCAGCCGCGCGTGTTCATGGCCTCCACGGCGTTGTCGACCAGCGCCTTGAGCATCGCGCGCAGCCGCGTCGGCGAGCCCGCGAGCGCGGGCAGCACGAGCTGCGGCGTCCAGCTCACGCTGATGCCGGCGGCGAGGAACTTCTGCGCCGACAGGTCGAGCACGTCGCGCACGGCCTCGTTCAGATTCACCGGGCTCGCCACGTCGTCGGGCGCGGCGGGCACGCTCGCGCGCAGGGTTTCGAGCACGCTGCGGCCGGCCTCCAGCGCCTCGGCGAGCGCGGCCTGGGCGGGGTCGCAGCCGCGCCGGCCCATGATGTTCACGATGGATTCGAGCACGTTGAGCGGGCCTTCCATCTTGAACACCGCCGCCGCCATGCTCTCGCGCAGGGTCTGCTGGCGCGCCTCGTCGGCCAGCAGCGCGTGCAGCGCGGCCACGCGCGCCTTCTCCTGTTCCATGACCTGCCGCGTGACGTCGTTCGCCACCAGCAGCAGGTAGGTCTCGGCCTGGCCGCTGTAGAAGGCGTCGGCCGAGTCGCTGGAGCTCGCCACCCACACGCCCGAACAGTTGTACCAGCGCGGGCTGCGCCAGTGCGGGCGGTCGAGCCGCACCGGGCGGTCCAGGAAGGCGTGCGCGCCCGGGCTGAAGGGCCCGAAGCCGCTGCCCAGCTCGGCCCGCACCGCGTCCAGCAGCACCGCGGCGGGCTCCTGCATGCGCAGGTCGGACATCAGCGCCTTGTAGGCGTGGTTGTCGAGATGCACGCGATCCTGCATGTCGAGCAGCGCCAGCACGAGCGGGGCGCCGTCGACCACCGATTCGATCAGCGTCTTCTGGTTGCGCACCGCGCATTCGAGCTGGTGCAGCGCGGTGATGTCGCGGTGCATGCCCAGGTAATGCGTCACCTGCCCGAGCGGATCGGTCACCGGCGTGATCGTGATGTCGGCGAGGTAGCGCGTGCCGTCGCGCCGCGTGTTCACGAGCCGCCCGCTCCACGGCGTTTTCTGGCTGATCTGCTGCCACAGCGCGCGATACACGGTGGGCGGCGTGGTGTGGCTGGCGAGCAGGTTCTGGTTGCGCCCCAGCGCCTCTTCGGAGCTGAAGCCGGTCTTGCGCGTGAAGGCCGGATTCACGTACTGGATCACCGCCTGCGGGTCGGTGATCGAGATCGCGATGTCCGCCTGCTCGACGGCGGCGCGGAACAGCTCGGCCGGCACCGCGTGGCGCGCGGCGGCGCCGGGTTCGAGAGGGGCCGGACTGCTGGCGGGCGTGAGGCGGGCTGGCGAAGTCTTTGGGCTGGACATGGCGGACGGCAATCGGCGGTCGGAAAATCGTTCAGGGCGCGGCGACCCCCGGGGTTCGCGGGCGGCCATCGCGGCGCGGGCGTGGCGGAACACCCGTCACGTCCCTGAGCGAAATGCATCAATCATGCCGCGATGCAGCACGTGGCACCGGGCTTTGAGCTGGCTCAAGCTTTGGCCCGCGCGGCTGCCCGCTGGTCGGTTCTCCGCCCCCCGCGGGGCGGGTGCCGGCGCGGGATTGTCGGGTTTGCGACAGGGCGCGCGTCGGGTCGCGCACGCGCCGGCATGCCCGCGCTGGCCGCTCGTGGCGGGCGTGGCCGGGGTGCGCGGGGGCGGTGCCGGGCCGGCTGGCACGGCTCATGCG
>JAVHXQ010000093.1 GCA_031119555.1 Candidatus Dactylopiibacterium sp. | reverse complement strand
CGGCGCGCCCGTGCGCGCCCCCTGGGGCATCCTCGGGGCCGGCGCCGCGCGCCGTTTCCTGTTCGTCCGGGGCGCCTTGCGTGGCGCACCCGGTCAATCCCTCCAGAGAATCTCATGAGCAATGAAATCCTTCCGGCCGATGACGCCTTGCCCGTGCCACCGCCGCCTTCGCGCTGGCGCTTCGCGTGGCTGCTGGTGGCCTGGGCGAGCCTCGCGATGGGCCTGGTGGCGATCGTGATTCCGGGCATTCCGACCACCGAATTCATCCTGCTCGCGGCCTGGGCGGCCAGCAAGAGTTCGCCCCGCCTGCATGCGTGGCTGTGCCGGCACCGCCTGTTCGGGCCGATGATCCGCAACTGGCACGACGGCCGCCGCGTGATGCGGCGCGCCAAGCTCTGCGCCTCGCTGGCGATGAGCGTCTGCCTCGTCGGCATGGCGTGGTTCGTGCCGCACCGCTGGCTGGTCGTGCTGGCCACGCTGGGGATGGCGGCGGGCGCGGCGTGGCTGTGGCGCAGGCCCGAGCCGGCCGACGCGCGGCGCTGACGCGGCCCCCGCGCGCCGCCGTTCAGCCGCGCAGGGCTTCGATCAGACCACCGGCACCCGCGCCGGCGTGCGCGGGGGGCAGCCGCAGCAGCGCGAGCAGGCCCCGGGGCGGGTTGGCATCGAGCACGAGCGCGCCGGAGTGCAGGCGGGCGATGGCCTCCACGAGCGCGAGCCCCAGCCCGCTGCCGTCGTGCCCGTGGTGCAGGCGGCGGAAGCGGCGGATGGCTTGCGCGCGCATGCCTGGCGTGATGCCGGGCCCGTCGTCGGCGACGCCGATCTCGGGCGCGCCCTCGCGCAGGCGGGCGAGCAGCGTGATGCGGGCGCCGGCGCCGGCATACTTGAGCGCGTTCTCGACGAGGTTCGCGAGGGCCTGGAAGAGCAGCGCGCGGTCGCCGAGCACGAGGCCGCCGCGCGGCTCGCCGAGGGTCAGGCGCGCCCCGCTGCTCTCGGCCAGCGGCTGGTAGTAGTCGGCCACGTCGCGCAGCAGGTCGCGGGCCTCGAACCACTCGAAGGCATGGGCGCAGCGGCCGCCTTCGATCTCGCCGATGCGCAGCACCGCCCTGAACATGCGCTGGATGCGCTCGGCCTCTTCCACGGCGCCGAGGATCTCGTCGCGCAGCGGTTCGCCCACGTGCTCGGCCGCGCCGACGAGACGGTTGTGCAGGCGCGTGAGCGGCGTGCGCAGCTCGTGCGCGAGGTGGCTGCTCACGCTCTTCATCTCGTCCATGAGCAGGCTGATGCGCGCGAGCACGTGGTTGATGTCGGTGCCGAGCCGGTCGAACTCGTCGCCGTGCGGATTGGCGGGCACCGTGACCTCGCGCTCGCCGCCCGCGTAGGCGCGCAGCGCCAGCCGGATGCGGTCGACGCGGCGCGTGCAGCGCAGGCTGGAGTACATGCCTATCGCCAGGCTCGTGAGCAGCACGGCAAACAGCCCGGAGCCCGCGACGAGCGGGATCGCGCGCACGCGTTCGAGCATGGGCAGGATGTCGAAGGCACTGAAGAAGGTGCCGCCGTCGCGCAGGCGGACCTGCACGCCGAACATGCGCGCCGAGTCGCCGTCGCGCCCCGCGACCACGACCTTGCGCCACGCCGCCGCGTGCCCGGCGCCGGGCGCCAGCGCGTGCTGCAGGTGGCGTTCGCCGAACAGCAGGCGGCCGTCGGCGGCCAGCACCAGCGCCACGTTGCCGTCGTTGTCGCGCGTGTCGGCGCGCGCCAGTTCGCGCGCGAGCGCGGGTGCGTCGTGCAGGCGGGCCTGGCGCTCGTGCGCCTGCACGTCGGCCAGCACCATCTCGCGCACGTGCGACTCCATGAGGCTTTCGATCTGGCGGCTGCTGAGCCAGATCGAGCCGAAGGTCATGAGCAGGAAGACGAAGGCCGTCAGCGCGGCGTGGCGGAAGGTGCTGCTGCCGACCAGCCCGACGAAGCGCTCAGCCCAGGACATAGCCCACCGCGCGTATGGTGCGCAGCAGGGAACGCGGGAAGTTGCGGTCGATCTTGCTGCGGAGCTTGGAGACGTGCACGTCGATCAGGTTGGTCTGCGGATCGAACTGGTAGCCCCAGACCTTCTCCAGCAGCATCGCGCGCGGCACCGTGCGGCCGAGGTTCTCGGCGAGCACGTCGAGCAGGGCGTATTCCTTCTCGGTCAGGTCGATGAGCTGGCCGGCGCGGCTCACGCGGCGCCGGTGGCGGTCGATGACGAGGTCTTCGATCTGCAGCAGGTGCGCGCCGTCGTGGGGGCGGGCATGGCGCTGCGCGATGCCTTCGAGGCGCAGCAGCAGTTCGGTGAAGTCGAAGGGCTTGCCCAGGTAGTCGGCCGCGCCCGCGCGCAGCCCCTCGATGCGGTCTTCGGGCTGGTCGACGGCCGACAGCACCATTGCGGGCGGATGCGGGCGATGCCTCAGGGCGCGCAGCACCTCGATGCCGTTGATGCCGGGCAGCATGCGGTCGATGAGCATCGCATCGAAGGCTTCGCGGCCGACGAGTTCCAGCGCGGTTTCACCGTCCTCGACGAGGCGGCACTGGTGGCCGCAGTTCTGCAACTTGCAGCTCAGCCAGTAGCTGACCCGCGTGTCGTCTTCCACAATCAGTACGCGCACTGCTTTCCCCCGAATCGCGCACGACAGCCCGGCCATACGGAAACATCGACGCCCGGGTGTTGAGGTCCATCAAAAATCCGTGCCGATTATACATGAGAATCATTCTCAATTAAGGGGCGCCACGCGCCGCCGGGCGCGCGGACGGGTGAGGTGGCGTCAGCCCGCGTACAGGCCGCCCAGGCCGCTCGCGCGTTGCACGCGGCGCTGCATCGCCACTTCGAGCAGCTCGGCGGGGTCGACCACGCTCAGCCAGTGGCGCGCGCGCGTGATGCCGGTATAGACCAGCTCGCGCGTGAGCAGGGGGCCGCGCGTGTCGGGCAGGATCAGCGCGGTGTGCGAGAACTCGGAGCCCTGGGATTTGTGCACGGTCATCGCGTAGAGGCTGTCGACTTCCTGCAGGCGGCTGGGCAGCAGCCAGCGCAGCGCGCCCGAGCCGTCGGCGGCGGAGAAGGCCACGCGCAGCTGCCATGCGCCTTCGTGCGGCAGCATGAGGCACAGGCCCACGTCGCCGTTCATGAGTCCGAGGTCGTAATCGTTGCGCGTCACGAGCACCGGGCGCCCCGCATACCAGCCCTGGGTGGTGGCGATCAGCCCGGCGCCGGCGAGCCAGCCGGCGATGCGCTGGTTGAGCCCTTCCACCCCCCACGGGCCGGTGCGCACCGCGCACAGCACCTGGAAGCGCGCGTGCTCGTCCAGCACCTGCGTGGCCCAGGCGTCGAAAGCCGCGCGCGCAGCGTCGAGCGGCGGGCGCGTGTCGCGCATCCGTTCGAGATAGCGGCGGTAGCCCACCGCTGCCGGCACGCCGGGGCCGGCCGGGCCGAAGGGGGCGGCGCCGTCGAGCACGAGGCGCTTGAGCGCGGCATCGTCGGGCCCGCGCGGAGCAAGGCGCACGAGGTCGCCGGGCGCGCGCCGCCAGACTTCCCGGCTCGCCGCCGGCATGCCGCGATTGACCGCGCTGGCGAGTTCGCCGATACCGCTCGCGGCGTCGAAACGATGCGAGTGGCGCAGCATGACGATGGCCTGGTCCAGCGCGTGGCCGTCGTCGTCGAGCAGCGCGGGGTCTATCCGCTCGCCGCTGGCTTCCTGCAGCCAGGCTGCCGTCGCGGGCAGGTAATGCCCGTCCTC
>JAVHXQ010000020.1 GCA_031119555.1 Candidatus Dactylopiibacterium sp. | reverse complement strand
GCGGGAGGCGGCGCCGGTTCGCTGACCGGCGCGGCGGCGGGGGCACGGCGGGCGGGGCTCGCGCGCAGGGCGCCGGCGGCCTCGGAAAGGATCGCCAGCCCGGCGCGGCGGGCGCTGTCGTGCAGGTGTTCGGGCGCACCGCGCACGGCGACGGGCTGCAGACCATAGCGGCGCAGCAGCGAGAGTAGGCCTGCCCAGTCGAATCGCTCGGGGATGTTCTTGGCCTGGCTCAGGTCGATGATCGTGGCTTCACCGGCAAAGAATTCGCCCATGCCCCCCATCATGATCTGCAGCGCATCGGCCAGGCGGACGTTATCCACTTCCCGCAGCACGGCGTTCATCGCCGTGAGGGTGCCCGCCTTGAATTCAATCGGTTTCGCCATGAATGGCACACAAGCCTGGAAATTGATGATCCGCGGGAGTCTACTGGTTCCGGGCGCCGCGCCGCAAGCCTGATGCTGCAAGGCATTGGGCTCAGCGCGCGGCGAGGCTGCGGATGAACTGCGCGGTGATGTCGAAGCCGTTTTCGAGGATGTGCTGGAAGGTGGGCGTGAAGGTGTCCAGCGAAAGGATCAGCAGAAGGAAGCCTATCGTGGAGGTGACCGGGAAGCCGACCGCGAAAATGTTGAGCTGCGGCGCGGCGCGCGTGAGCACGGCGAGCGCGATGTTGGTGATGAGCAGGGCGGCCACGAGCGGCAGCGCGATCAGCAGCCCGCTCGAGAAGGCCAGCGTGGCGAGCTGCAGCAGGACGAGCCAGGGCTTGCCCGTGAGGCTGGTGGCCCCGATGGGCGCGAGTTCGAAGCTGCGCACGAGCACGTCGATGAGCAGCAGGTGGCCGTTGAGCGCCAGGAACACCAGCGTGGCGAGCAGGCTCAGGATCTCGGCCAGCACGGCGGTCTGGCCCGAGGTGTCGGGGTCGAAGAAGGTGGCGAACGAGAGGCCCATCTGCAGGCCGATGATTTCACCGGCGATGTCCACCGCGCTCATGACGATGCGGATGGACAGCCCGATGGCCAGGCCGATGATGATCTGCTGCACGAAGATCGCGATGCCCTGCCACGACCCCGGGATCACCGGCGCGGCGGGGGGCAGCACGGGGGCGATCGCCATCACGAGCACCAGGCCCACGACGAGCCGGACGCGCATGGGCACCGCGCGGTTGTTGAAGATGGGCGCCGTGCCGACCATGCCCAGGATGCGCGCGAGCGGGAACAGCCAGGCCAGCAGCAAGGCGTCGAGCTGACCCGAGGTGAAGCTCAGCATGCGCGTGCCTAGCCTATCAGCGTGGGGATGGCGCTGAAGAGGCGGCGGATGAAATCGGTGAGGGTGGTGATCATCCAGGGGCCCGCGAGCACGAGGGTGACGAACATCACGATGAGCTTGGGAACGAATGACAAAGTCATTTCGTTGATCTGCGTGGCGGCCTGCAGGATGCTCACGATGAGGCCGGTGGCGAGCGCGGCGAGAAACATCGGCGCGGCCACCAGAAAGGCTACTTCGAGGGCGCTGCGGCCGAGTTCCATGACGGTGCTGGGAGTCATTGGCGGGGGTCCTGTCGGAGGGCGTCAGCCGAAGCTCTGCACGAGCGAGCCGATGAGCAGGTTCCAGCCATCGACGAGCACGAAGAGCATGATCTTGAAGGGCAGCGAGACGATCACGGGCGACATCATCATCATGCCCATCGACATCAGGACCGATGCCACCACCATGTCGATGATGAGGAAGGGGATGAAGACGATGAAGCCGATCTGGAAGGCCGTCTTGATCTCGCTCGTGATGAAGGCCGGAATGATCACGCGCATGGGCAGGTCGGCCGGTGCATCGACGCGCGGCGTGCGGGCGAGCTGGGAGAACATCGACAGATCGGGTTCGCGGATCTGCGCCAGCATGAAGGTCTTGATCGGGCCCTGCGCGCGCGTCAGCGCCTCGTCGAAGCTGATCTGGTTCTGCGACAGCGGCTGATAGGCCTCCTGATAGACGCGGTCCAGCACCGGCGACATCACGAAGAAGGTCAGGAAGAGCGCGAGCCCGACGAGCACCTGGTTCGGGGGCGTGGTCTGCGTGCCCAGCGCGTGGCGCATCAGCGAGAACACGATGATGATCCGCGTGAAGCTCGTCATCATGAGCATCATGGCCGGCAGGAAGCTCAGCGCGCTCATGATGAGCAGCGTCTGCACCGACAGGCTGTACTGCGTGCCGCCGCCGGCCAGCGGCGTGCTGGTCAGGGCCGGCAGGGCCTGGGCCTGGGCGAGTGCCGGCAGCGCCAGAAGGCCGAGGGCAAGAAGGACGGATTTACTTTTCACCACGGCGCTCCATGAACTGGCGCAAACGGCTCGCGAACTCCGCCGCCGGCGGAACCGGCGCGGGGCTTTCCGGCAGATCCGCCGCGTCCAGCGTGTGCAGGGTGTTGATGCGCCCGGGCGTGACGCCCAGCACCAGCACCTTGCCGCCCACGCCCAGCAGCACCACTTTTTCGCGCGTGCCCAGCGCGGTGGCCCCCAGCACGCGCATCGCGCCGGGTGTCGCGGCGCGCGTGCCCTGCAGGCGCTTGAGCAGGTAGAGCGCGCCCGCCAGCAGGGCGAGCGTGGCGACGAGCCCCAGCAGCATCTGCGCGACGCTGCCGGCCGGCGCCGGCACGGCGGCCTCGCTGGCGTGGGCCAGCGCGGGCAGCAGGGGGATGGGGAGGGCGGAGAGCCCGGAGGCGGAAATCTTCACGGCGGGCGCGCAAGCATTCGAGGTGGCGCCAGCATAGCCCTCGCGACCCGGGTGGCACGCGTGGATAAGCCTGGTAAAAAGGCGGCAAATCCTGCCGCCCTGCCGGACGCGGCACCCGCAACGCGGATGCCGCCCGGCGTGCGATCAGCAGCGGTACTGGCTGACGGCCTTCTGCATGCGCACCACGTTCTCGCGCAGCGCATGGGCGCAGTCTTCGGTGTGGCGTGCCACGCCCAGCGTCTCGCCCGCCTGCGCGGCGAGCTTCTCGATGCTGCCGGCCACCTGCGCCATCGCGGCGCTCTGCTCGCTCGAGGAGTGGGAAATGACGGAGACGCGCTCGGCGGTGTCCTTCATGCCGCGGCTGATCTGTTCGAGCGCATCGTGGGCCTGCAGCACGAGCGGCACGCAGTCGTCCACCTGGGTGGCGCTCTGCCGCATGCTGCCCACCGCGTCGCGCGTGTCGAGGTGGATGCCGGCGATCATCCCGTCGATCTCCTGCGTGGCCAGGGTGGTGCGCTCGGCAAGCTTGCGCACCTCGTCGGCCACGACGGCGAAGCCGCGACCCTGTTCGCCGGCGCGCGCGGCCTCGATGGCGGCATTGAGCGCGAGCAGGTTGGTCTGGGCTGCGATCTCCTTGATGACGCTGGCCAGGCGCCCGATGTCCTCGGTGCGCTTGCCGAGCTGCTCGACGGTTTCAGCCGAGCGGCCGACGCTGTCGGCCAGCGCGCGGATGGTGTCAGTGGCGCGGCTGGAGAGCGAGGCGCCTTCGTCGGCCTGGCGCCCGGCGTCTTCCGCCGTGGATTGCGTGTCGAGCGCGTGACGGGCGACCTCGTCGATCGCGCTGCTCATCTCTTCCACGCCCGCGGCGGCGGAGGTGCTGGCTTCGTTCTGCACGTCGGCGGAGCCGGCCAGGGTCTCGACGTTGCCGTTGAGTTCGCTGGTGGCCGTGGCCACTTCGCGTGTGGTGTCGGCCATCACCTGCAGCGTGGCGCGCATCGCGGAGACTTGGGTATCCACGCGCGCGGCGATGCCGCCGATGATGTCGTGGCGGCCCGGGTCCAGGCTCAGCGTGAAGTCGCCCGCCACTAGGGTGCGCTCGAGGAAGCCCTCGATGCCGCGCAGGCGCCCGAAGGCCGCCGGCAGGCAGATGAAGAGCATGGCGCCCGCGCCCAGCAGCGTGACGCCCGCGACGATCATGCGCAGCGCGCTGGAGATGGCGCCGTCGAAGGCGCTGCCGGCCAGCGCGAGCAGGGCGCAGAGGGCGGCGAGCACCGCGAAGCCGTAGAGCAGCGTCTGCTGCGAAAGGAGCTGCTCGGTCAGCGGGGCGCGGTTGCGCCGCACGCGGCCGTCCTGCACGCGGATGCTGCTGTCGCCTTCGCGCAGGCGGCGATAGGCGCCCGTCGCGGCGGCGATCTGTTCGGGCGCGGGGCGCGTGCGCACCGACTGGTAGCCGATGACCTGACCGTTTTCGCGCACCGGCGAGACGTTGGCGACGACCCAGTAGAAGCCGCCGTCCTTGCGGCGGTTCTTGACCACGCCCTTCCACGGGCTGCCGCGCTTGAGCGCCTGCCACATGTCGGCGAAGGCCGCTTCGGGCATGTCGGGGTGGCGGATGAGGTTGTGCGGTTGCCCGATCATCTCTTCGGGCGGGAAGCCGCTGACGCGGGCGAACGCCTCGTTGACGGCGGTGATGCGTCCCTTGAGGTCGGTTCGCGAGTAGATGAAGGTGTTTTCCGGAAGAAGCGTTTCGACTTCCGTCACGGGCTGGTTGTTGCGCATGGCAGTGCTGCTCCAAGAGGGCGGCTTAGGCCCGGCGGTTGCGCGTGCCATGCTGGGAATCTACGACATTTGCAAGGCAAGTTTATGAATGTATGACAAAGAAGCGTGACGTAGTTCTGTGATTTTGACAAATTTAAGGTTTTTGCATGCCGCGCCGAATCGGCGGCAGACGTCCGCCCGAGCCGCGTGCGAGACGCGTCAGGGCGGCGGGGTGCTGCGGCGAATGCCGCTCTGGATGGGGAATCCGGGAAGGCGGGGGCGGGCAGGCGCGTGCGCGGCGGACGGCCTGAGCGAAGGTCGCCGGCCGGCCGGAGCAGCGAAACGGAATTTGTTCAGCCGCGCAACTTACGCACGCGTTCGGACGGCGTGATGATGTCGGTGAGGCGAATACCGAACTTGTCGTTTACAACCACCACTTCTCCCTGCGCGATGAGCGTGCCATTGACGAGCACGTCCATGGGCTCGCCGGCCAGCGCGTCGAGCTCCACGACCGAACCGTGCGCGAGCTGGAGCAGGTTGCGGATGGAGATGCGCGTGCGGCCGAGCTGGACGGTGAGCTGGACGGGGATGTCGAGGATCAGCTCGTAGTCGTTCATCGTGCTCGGGCGCGGCCCGCCTTCGAAGCTCTGGAAGGCGACGGGTTGCGCGGCGGGCTGGGCGGCCGTGGTTTCCATGTCGGCCTGTTCCTGCATGGCTGCGGCCCAATCGTCTTCGCTGATGGTGTCGGAGAGGTTTTCGTTCTCAGCCATGATTATTTTCTCCTTGCACGCCGAGCTTGGTGGCGATCAGGTTGATTTCCGTATCTTCGGGGCGGATGAAGCGCTCCACCTTGAGCGCGTAGTGGCCGCCCTGCACGCCATATTTGCATTCGAGCACCTGCACGCCGTCGACGTGGGCCTCGATGTTTTCAGGGATCTCGAGCGGGATGATGTCGCCGACCTTGAAGTTCGCGACGTCGCGCAGCGACAGCTCGGCGGTGCCGAGCGTCGCCGTGAGCTGCACGTCTACGCCGCTGATCTGTCTGGACATCAGGCTGACCCAGCGCTTGTCCTGGGTGATGTGATCCGATTGCATCGAACTGTAAAGGATGTCCCGGATCGGCTCCACCATCGAATAGGGGAAGCAGATGTGCATGTCCGCCTGGGCACCGCCGAACTCGAGCGCGAAGGAGCACGACACCACGATTTCGCTGGGCGTGGCGATGTTGGCGAACTGCGAGTTCATCTCGCTGCGGATGTACTCGAACTGGATCTGGAACACGGGCGACCACGCGCGCTCGTATTCCGCGAACACCACGCGCAGCAGACCCTGGATGATGCGCTGCTCGGTGGCCGTGAAGTCGCGCCCCTCGACCCGGGTGTGGAAGCGCCCGTCGCCGCCGAACATGTTGTCGACAACGAGGAACACCAGGTTGGGGTCGAACACCACCAGACCCGTGCCGCGCAGGGGCTTGGCCGTGATGAGGTTGAGGTTGGTGGGCACCACGAGGTTGCGCACGAATTCGCTGTATTTCTGCACGCGGATCGGCCCCACCGAGACTTCCGCGTTGCGGTGCATGTAGTTGAACAGGCCGATGCGCAGGTAACGCGCGTAACGCTCGTGGATGAGCTCGAGCGTGGGCATGCGCCCGCGCACGATGCGTTCCTGCGTGGCGAGGTTATAGACGCGGACGCCAGCCGCGTCGTCCTGCGTGTCATCGGGCTCGTCGACCTCGCCCGTCACGCCCTTGAGCAGGGCATCTACCTCTTCCTGAGAAAGGAAATCCTGTCCCATCACCTGTTCCCCGGGTTGCTTCCCTATTGCACGATGAACTGTGTGAAGAACACAGACACCACCGGCGCGCCGTCATGCTCGCCAGCGCCGCCGGCCTTCTTGCGCGGCGGCTCCCAGCCCAGCACGTCATTCATGATCTCGCGCATGTCCTCGGCCAGATCCTCGCGCCCTTCGGGCGACGTGATCTCGGAGGCCTTCTTGCCCGCGAGCAGCGAAAGGATCTCGTGGCGGATCTGCGGCGTGTAGGCCTTGAGCAGATCGGCGACGTGCGCATCCACGACACGGACCGAAATCACCACCTGCAGGAACTGCTCGCCGTTCTCGGGCTGCAGATTCACGGTCAGCGGCTCGAACGGGATGAACACCGGCGGCTTGGACGGGTCGAGCTTGCCCCATTGCGCGTGGGAACTCTTCTGTTCCTCGTGCTCTTCACCCTTGGGCTCGCCCTTGGCGAGAAGCAGGTAAGCGCCCGCGGCGATCACGCCGAGCAATGCCACGATGACGACGATGAGCAGGACGAGTTTCTTGCTCTTCTTCGCCGGCGCGGCCGAGGTGTCGGTCTGGTTGGCTGCCATGGTGTGTGTGTCCTCTGTGCGGAATCCGTGATTGTGCCGCCTTGCGTGGCGGGCCGGTCTGCTGATTAACGGACGCAGAGGGCCCTAAATGAAGGCTGTTGTTTCCGCGGCGAGGTTTTCTCCCGTGTGTGGCTCAGGCAAAGGTATCGATCATGCCGCGCCCGCTGCTCGGGGCGGCGCGCGCGCCGGCCAGCGACAGCGGCAGGGCGTCCTGCGATTCGGCCTGCCCGTAGCGCGCATCCGCGCCGAACACGCGCGAGCCCGCATGGGCTTCCTGCTGGGTCTGCGGCTGGCTGCCGGTGCCGACATCCACGCTCGCCTGGCCCAACTGGATGCCCGCCTGCGCCAACACTTCGCGCAGGCGCGGCATCGCGTCCTGCAGCGCTTCGCGCGTGATCGGGTTGGCGGCCACGAAGGCGGCGCTGGCCTGATCGCCCTGCACGTTGATCGAGACCTCGATGCGGCCCAGTTGCGGCGGGTTCAGCACGAGCTCGGCGCGCCCGGCGTCGCGGGTGGCGATCCAGTTGAGCTTCTGCGACACCTCGTCGGCCCAGCCGCGCGTGGCCACCGGCGTGTTGACCTCATGGCGCGGCAGTTCCGCGCGGTTCTGCATGAAGTTCATGCCCGCCGCATTGACCTGGCTCTGGGCATGCGGCGCGCTGTTCTGCTGGGCCGAGGCCAGGGCATTGGCAAAGCTCGTCTCGCCTTCGAGCGGCCCGGCTTTCTGCGCGGCGTCGCCGCGCAGGGCGCCCGCGCTGGCTTCCGTCTTCAGCGCATCGGCGACGCCGCGTGTTTCGCGCGCTTCGCGCGGCTGCGCGCCCAGGTTTTCGTCCGGGCCCGTGGCCCCCTCCGGCGTGGCGGCATCGCGCGCGGGTTTGCCGGCAAGGTTTGCCGTGGCGGCGAGGGCTGCCGCGGCGTTGGGGTCGAGCGGCGGCGCGAGCGAAGGCTCCGCGGTGAGCGCGGTGGCCGCTTCGTCGAGTGCTTTGTCGTCGCCGTGTTCGCCGAGCAGCTTGCCGTCCTTGAGCAGGCTCTGCGCGACGCGCGTGGTCAGGGCTTCCGAGCCGGCTTCACCCGGCTCGGCCGTGGCTTCGGCGGGGGCTTGCGCGCCCTGTGCCGGCGCCGGCTGCGAGGGCCGGACAGCGCCTGCCTGCGGCTGGGCGGGCTTGCTCTCGCTTGCCTTGCTGGCCGCGCGCGCCTGCAATACCTGCTGGAAGCTCTGTTTGCCGTCGTTGGCGGCGAAAGGCGTGGCGGGCGAGCCATTCGCCGGGGCGGGCGCGGAGGCGTTCAGGGTGATGCTGGGAAGCGTTGCTGCGGCCATGCCGGAGTCCTTGTCTGGAAGGTTCGATGGCATTCAGCAAGCGGCGTGCCAGCCCCGGGGAGGACCGTGGCCCGGGGTTGCTCCGGCCCGTGCGGGCCGGGGTGGGGCGTTCAGATCTCGGCGCGGGCTTCGCGATTCATGAGCTGCTCGACCGCGTCGCGCGGATCGAGACGGCCCGCCAGCACTTCCTGCACGGCATGCGTGATCGGCATGTCCACGCCCAGTGCGGCGGCGCGGCGCACGACGGTTTCGGTCGTCAGCACGCCTTCGGCCACGTGGCCAAGTTCTTCGAGGATGCGTTCGAGCGGCTTGCCTTGCGCGAGTGCGAGCCCGACGCGGCGGTTGCGCGAGAGGTCGCCCGTGGCGGTGAGGATCAGGTCGCCCATGCCTGCGAGGCCCATCAGCGTTTCGCGGCGGCCGCCGAGCGCGGCGCTGAGGCGGGCCATTTCCGCGAGACCACGGGTCAGCAGCGCGGCGCGCGCGTTGTAGCCGAATTCGAGGCCGTCGGAGATGCCGGCGGCGATCGCGAGCACGTTCTTGACCGCGCCGCCGATTTCCGCGCCCACGATGTCGTCGTTGGCATACAGGCGCAGGCGAGGGTGGCGCAGGCGTTCGGCCCAGAGCTGGGCGAAGCCCAGCTCGGTGGAGGCCAGCGCGATGGCGCACGGCAGGCCGGTGGCGACTTCCTGCGCGAAGCTCGGGCCGGTGAGGGCCCCGCGCCCGGTGTCCGGGTGCAGGTACTCCGCCGCCACTTCATGCGGCAGCTTGCCGGTGCCGGCCTCGAACCCCTTGCACACCCACAGCACGGGCAGGCGCGGGAAGCTCGCGGCGATGCGTTGCAGCGTGGGGCGCAGGCCCGCGACCGGCGTGGCGATGATGGCGAGATCGGCGGGCCCGCAGGCCGCGTCGAAATCGTCGGCCAGCGCAATGCCTTCATGCAGCGCGATGCCGGGCAGATAGCGGCGGTTCTCGCGTTCGGCGCGCATCTGCGCGATGTGGTCGGCTTCCATGCTCCACAGCGTGAGCGAGTGGCCCGAGGCGGAATACGAGTTCGCCAGCGCGGTCCCCCAGGCGCCCGCGCCAATGACGACGATGCTTGCCACGCTCAGATTCCCCAGACCGACTTGATCGGAATGTAGCCGGTCTGCCCGTCGCGATGACGCACGCGGACCCATCCGCCGGTCGGCTTCTCGACGACCTCCAGCACGACCTGGCGCGCCACGGAGAAAACGGGGGGCGATTTCTCGTCGCCGGCCTGATGCACGCTGGCCGAGGGGGCCGTGACGATGACGTGCGCGGTGTTGCCCAGGCGGCCGCTTTCGAGGCAGCCCAGACCGCCCGATTGCTCGCGGATCTTGACCCATTTTTCGACGCTGACGATGACCTCGACCGGCGTGCCCTTCATGAGGATGAAGAGCGGCTTGGCCTTGGCCGAGCAGGCGTCATAGACGATTGCGTTGTCGGCGAGCGAGCGGTATTCCAGCGCCCTGGCCGGCAGGGCGGTGAGCGCGCCGGCCAGTGCCAGCATCGGCAGGAGAATCGGGCGGAGCATGGTGGCGGCTTACTGGAGCGGGACTTCGATCTTGGGCTGTTGCGCGGCGAGTTCTTCCTGGCGAGCCTGGAACATACCCTCGAAATTCACGGGGGCAAGCAGAACCGGCTGGAAGCCGGCGCGCGTGACGGCGTCCGAGATGGTTTCGCGCGCGTAGGGGAACAGGATGTTGGCACAGCCGATCATGAGGACGGGCTCGATCTCGGTCTCGGGGATGTTGCGGATCTGGAAGATGCCGGCCTGGGTGGCTTCGACGAGGAAGATCGTCTTGTCTTCGGCGCCCTTGGACGTCACGGTGGCCTTCAGCGCGACTTCGAAGAACCCGTCGCCGACGATGGCGGCTTGCGTGGAGAGTTCGACGTTGATCGTCGGATCGGTCTGGTCGAGGAAGATCGCGGGCGCGTTGGGCACTTCGAGCGAGAGATCCTTGACGTAGAGCTTTTCGATCTTGAAGACGGGTTGTTCGTTCTGCTGTTGTTCCATGGCGTGTCTCGGCTTGTTTCGACTATTGGAAAAAACGGGGCGGCGAAGCGCTCAGGCGTCGGCTAGCAGCGCATCGAGTTCGCCAGCGTGTTCGAGGGCATACAGATCGTCGCAGCCGCCGACGTGGCGCTCGCCGACGAAGATCTGCGGCACCGTGCGGCGCCCGGTGATCTGCATCATGTGATCGCGCTGCGCGGGGTCGCGATCGATGAGGATCTTCTCGATCTCGGTCACGCCCTTGCGGCGCAGCAGCTGCTCGGCGCGCACGCAATACGGGCAGACGGCGGTGGCGTACATGCGGACGGGTTTCATGTGCGTTTTCCGGCGGCGATGGGCTGACCGGCGTCCTTCCAGCCCTTGATCCCGCCGCCGAGGTTGTAGACCTGGGCGAAGCCTTCTTTCCGCAGGGTGCCGATGGCGCGCGCCGAGCGGGCCCCCGAGGCGCAGGTCAGGATCAGCGGGCGGGACTTGAATTTCTCGAGTTCCTTGACGCGGCCCGCGAGCTCGCCGGCCGGGATGTTGCGCGAACCTTCTATCCGCTCGGCGGCGAACTCCGTCGTTTCGCGCACGTCGACGATGACGGCGTTCTGGCGGTTCATCAGCATCACGGCCTGCGCGGGCGACACATGGGTGGCGTGGTTGCGCGCGTCGCGCAACAGGGGCAGCAGCAGCGCGAGCCCGCTGATGACGGCGATCGTGATGAGGAAGATGTTCTGCGAAATGAATTCCATGGATTCTTGCGGAGGAAGGAAGGGCGGGGAAGTCCGGGTGGCAGGCGCCGGGCCGGATAAACGAAACCGGCCCGCGTGTGGGGCCGAGGTATCCGATACAATACCACTTTTGTTGCGCCACGCGGCCGTACCCGTCGCGCAAGCCGGCTTTCCCTTACCTCTCTGTTAACAGGTTACGACTCATGTACAAGATCGTTCTGATGCGCCACGGTGAATCCACCTGGAACCTCGAAAACCGCTTTACGGGCTGGACCGACGTGGATCTCACGCCGCGCGGCGTCGAGGAAGCCGTCACGGCCGGCAAGCTGCTCAAGGAGAAGGGTTTCGAGTTCGATCTCGCCTACACCTCGATGCTCAAGCGCGCCAACAAGACCCTGAACGTCGTGCTTGAGCAGATGGATCAGCTGTGGATTCCCGTCGAGCACAACTGGCGCCTGAACGAGCGTCACTATGGCGCGCTGCAGGGGCTCAACAAGTCCGAGACGGCGGCGAAGTTCGGTGAGGACCAGGTGCTCGTGTGGCGCCGCTCCTACGACGTGCCGCCGCCCGCGCTCGAACTCGACGATCCGCGCATGGAAGACAAGGCTCCCCGTTATGCCGACATGAAGCCGGGTGAATTCCCGCGCACCGAATGTCTCAAGGATACCGTCGAGCGCTTCGTGCCCTACTGGCTCGAAACCATCGCGCCGGTCGTGAAGTCCGGCAAGCGCGTGGTCATTGCCGCGCACGGCAACAGCCTGCGCGCGCTCGTGAAGTACCTCGACAACATGACCGAGGAAGCCATCCTCAAGCTCAACATCCCCACGGCCCAGCCGCTGGTGTATGAGCTGGATGCCGATCTCAAGCCCATCAAGAGCTATTACCTGGCCGACCCCGAGGTCATCGCCGCCGCGATGAATGCCGTCGCCAACCAGGGCAAGGCGAAAGCCTGATGCCATTGCGGGCGGTCCTCCTTTCGCTCGCCCTGGGCGTGGCGGGCTGCCTGCTTCCCGCCGTTGCCGCGCCGCTCGACGCGCGGCGCGGCGATCTCGACGATCTGCGCGAGAAGATCCGCTCCCTGCAGGACGACATCCAGCGCGCGGAGACATCGCACCACGAGGCCGCCGATGAGCTGGCCGGGGCCGAGAAGGCCATTTCCGGCGCGCAGCGTCAGCTGCGCGAGATCCGCCAGCGGCGTGGCGAGATGGAGGCCGAGGTGGCGCGCCTGCGTGCCGAGGAAACGCGGCTCGCGCGCGAAGTCGCGGCCTGGCGCAAGCAGCTGGGCGAGACGCTGTACCGTCTTTACGTCGAAGGCGGGCAGGGTGGCACGCGCCGCCTGCTCTCCGGCGACAATCCCAATCAGATCGCCCGCGACGGCTACTACCTCGAACGGATCGCCCGACAGCGTGCCGAGGCCGTTGCGGCCGCGCGCGCATCCGTGACGCAACTGGCCCAGGTGCGCGAGACCGCCGAAGCGCGGCATCGCGAGCTGCTGGAGCTCGAGCAGGCGCACCAGGCACAGCGCAACACGCTTGAAGTGGAACGCGGCCGGCAGCGCTCGGCGCTGACGAAGATCGCCTCCGAACTGCAGGGTCAGCGTCAGCAGATGAAGACGCTGCAGCAGAACGAAGCCCGCATGGAAAAACTCATCCAGGGGCTGGAACGGATTGCCCAGCAGCAAGCCGAAGCGAGGGCGCGGGCCGAGGCCTCGCGCGATCGCGAGTCTCAGCGCGCGAACGATCGGGCTGGCGCGCCGGCCCGCGCGGGCAAAGGCCGCGAGGAGCCCGTCACCGGGCGCGCCAGCGTGCTGCCGGAGGCCGAAACGGGTGGCGCGGGGTTCGCAGCGCGCAAGGGCGCGCTGGGCTGGCCCGTGAAAGGCGCGGTCAAGGGGCGTTTCGGCGCCGCGCGCGCCGAGGGCGGCACGACCTGGCATGGCGTTTTCATCCAGGCCGCGAACGGCAGTGAAGTGCGTGCCGTGGCGGCCGGCCGCATCGTATTCGCGGACTGGCTGCGCGGGTTCGGTAACGTCGTCATCGTCGATCACGGTGACGGTTACATGAGCGTGTACGGCAATAACGAATCCCTGCTGCATGGCGCCGGCGTGGCCGTGCGCGGCGGGGATGTCCTTGCCACGGTGGGCAGCAGCGGTGGTCAGGATGAATCGGGTTTATACTTCGAGATAAGGTATCGCGGGCAGCCTCAGGATCCCGCCCGATGGATGGCAGCCAGATAGGTTATTGGAGTGTTGATGAGCAGAATGAAGCAGTTCGGACTGGTCCTGAGCGGTGTGTGCATCGGTGTGCTCGTCAGCCTGCAGTTTGCGGCGAATGCGAGCCGGGACAGCGCGGCGGCACCCCAGCTGCCGGTGGAGGAAGTGCGCAGCCTGGCCGATGTGTTCAATCACATCAAGGAACTCTATGTCGAGCCCGTGGCCGACAAGAAGCTCATCAACGACGCCATCAGCGGCATGGTCGCCGGACTCGATCCGCACTCCTCCTACCTCGACGAGGAGGCCTTCCGCGACATGCAGGTCTCCATCAAGGGGCGTTTTGGCGGCCTCGGCATCGAAGTCACGATGGAGGACGGCCTCGTCAAGGTGGTGAGCCCGATCGAGGACACGCCTGCCTTCCGCGCCGGCGTCAAGGCGGGCGACCTGATCTTCAAGCTCGACGATACGCCCGTGCGCGGCCTGACCCTGAACGACGCCGTCAAGCGCATGCGCGGCAAGCCGGGCACGTCGATCAGCGTCACCATCGTGCGCAAGGGCGAAAACAAGCCCATCGAACTCACCCTCACGCGTGAAGAAATCAAGGTGCAGAGCGTCAAGTCCAAGCTCATCGAGCCGGGCTATGGCTATCTGCGCGTCACGCAGTTCCAGGAGCAGACCACGGCCGACCTCGAGCGTCATCTCGAGGCCCTGTACAAAACCGGCCCGCTCAAGGGGCTGGTGCTCGACCTGCGCAACAACCCCGGCGGTCTCATCGACGCCGCCGTGGGCGTGTCGGCTGCTTTCCTGCCCGCGAAGAGCCTCGTTGTCTACTCGGAAGGCCGCATCGCCGACGCCAAGCGCAAGTACAACGCCGAGCCGACCGAGTATTCGCGCGGCGGTGGCGACGTGCTCAAGAATCTACCGCGCGGCGTGAAGGATGTGCCGCTGGTGGTGATCGTCAATGGCGGTTCGGCGTCGGCGTCGGAGATCGTCGCGGGAGCGCTGCAGGATTACAAGCGCGCCAAGCTGCTGGGCATCCGCACCTTCGGCAAGGGCTCCGTGCAGTCCATCTTCCCCATCATCCAGGGCGAGACGGCGGTCAAGCTCACGATCGCGAAGTACTTCACGCCGCTGGGCCGTTCCATCCAGGCGACCGGCATCGAACCCGATTTCGAAGTGGATGAAACGGCCAACGGATCTTCCGAGCCTTTCTATCGTGAAGCCGATCTGAACCGCCATCTTGCCAATCCGAACGCGGGCGAGGAGCACACCGGTACCGTCAGCAAGCCGGCCCCCCGTCAGCGTGCGCAGGAAGACGCGGCACCCGTGCGGTTCGAGCCGGCAAGCGCCGACGACTACCAGTTCATGCAGGCCATGAACGTGCTCAAGGGACGCCCGGTGGCAATCAAGCCGGCCGACCAGAGCGCGCCCGCCGCGCAGACGTCGGCACCGAAGTAGACGTCGCATTCGCCGGCGGGGGCCCTTCGGGGCGTCCGTCGGCCGCAGCTGCACGAGGAGATCCGCCATGATGCGTCGTGAAACTGCTTACAAGCTCGCCGGGCGCAAGCACCTGCACGATGACGTGCTGGCGCTCATGGAGTGCGAACATCTGCTGCGCTTCGCGCCGGGGACCGAGGCGCGGGTGGCGCAGGCGCTCGAATGGTTGCGCGGCCAGCCCCATCTGATGGCCGAGCCCAGTTCGCAGGCCGATACCCTGCGCCTGGTGTACGACCTTGCCCATCACTCCCTGCTGCAGATCGAGCAGGCGCTCGTGGAGCAGGGCTTTGCGCTCGACGACTCCCTGATTTCGCGGCTCAAGCGTTCGCTGACGCATTTCGCCGAGGAAACCCGCCGCCGCAATGCGACGGCGCCGCAGCGCCTCATCAAGCAGTCCAACCAGGTCTATGTGCAGGCCTGGGAGCAGCATCCTCACGGCGACCACGACGAAACGCCGCCCGAACTGCGGGTCGACAAGTAGGCTGCGCGGCGTCGCCGGTCTGCGAACTCTACGAGGGCTCCGTGAGGAGCCCTCGTCACGTGGGGCGTGGTGGCGGAATCAGTGCAGCGTGGGACGGTCGTCGGCGAAGAGCGCGCGGGCTTCCTCGGCGTCGAAGCGGTAGTGGTGGTTCGAGAGGTCGTCGTGGATTTCGATCTCGCCGTGCTTTTCGAGCAGATCTTCGATCTCCGCCCGGCCGAGGCTGCGCAGCATCGTCGCGATCTTGTCGCGGTCTGGCGGGAAATCGTGCCTGACGGCCACCGGCGCGAAGACGCGCAGCGTCTCCTCGGCGAACAGGCGTCCAAGCAGGGCCTCGGGGGAAAGCGTGAAAAGCTCCTCGGCCTTGACGGTGGAGGCCAGCTGCTCGATGCGGTTCCAGCCGTCGGCGTCGCGCTCGTCGGCGCCGGGCAGCTTCTGCAGGAAGAGGCCGACGGCGTGCGCATCGCTGGCGAAGAGGAAGAGTCGCGCGGGCTGCTGCTCGGACAGCGCGAGGTAGTGTTCGAACAGCTCGGCGACCGTGTCGCCTTCGAGCGGAACGTAGCTCTGGTAGGGCTGGCGCGCGCCTTCCGTTTCGAGAGACATCAGCAGACGGCCGTCGCCCAGCAGCGTGCTCAGGCCCGAAGCGGCGCCGATCTCGCCCTCATGCCGCGCATATCCCCGCAGATTGAGCTGTTCCGAACAGTCGATGACCAGCAGTGAAACCGGGCCGTGTCCGCTCAGCTGGAAGGTCAGGCGACCGGGCTGCTTCAGGTTGGCGCCGATCACGGCGCTGATCGCGCACATTTCACCGAGCATCGCCTGCACGGGGGCAGGGTAGGAACGGCCGGCGATGATGCGCTGCCAGACGTCGTCGAGCTGGACGACCGCGCCCCGGATGTCCAGCTCGTCGAACAGGAAGCGGGTGACCGCGTTGCGGGAAACTTCAGTCATGCGAGAAACCTTTCAGTGCGTCGGCCCATGCGGATTCATCGAAACCTGTCAGCAGCACGCCTTCGCCCTCGAGAATGGGGCGTTTGATGAGACTGGTATGCGCCTGCATCAGCGCGATCGCCGCGACCGCATCGCTGACCGCGCGCTGGTCATCGTTGAGCTTGCGCCAGGTCGTGCCACGCGTGTTGATGAGACGCTGCCAGCCCAGCGCGTCGCTCCAGGCACGCAATGTCTGCGCTTCCACGCCCGCTTTCTTGTAATCATGGAAGGTGTAGGCGATATTCCTTGCATCCAGCCATGCGAAAGCCTTCTGCATCGTGCTGCACTGCTTGATTCCGTAAATCCTGAGCATGGCCCGCGGGAAATTGAACTTTGTGAAAGCTCAATTTTCTCATCTGCGCCGCGGGCATGCACGCGAAACGGTGCGAAAATGTCGCGTTCGTTTCCGTCCGGCCCGCTGCGAGCCGGAACCTTGATGGAGACCCGATGATGCTTCGACGATTCCGAGTGGCGCTTGCCTGTCTGGGCCTGCTGTATGCCTTGCCGGTGCTGGCCGCCAATCCAAAATCCGCCCCTCGCGCCGAAAGTCGCGCCGCGCAGAAGGCCGCTGCCAAACCCGCCAAGAAGGTCAGGGCACCTGCGTCGACCGCCGGCAAGAAAGCCGTTCCGCAACGCACCACGAGTCGCGCCGCCGGCAAGGCCACGAGTTCCGCGGCCTGCACCACCCAGCGTGTCAAGACCGCTTCCGGCTGGAAAACCCGCAAGGTCTGCGCGGGTGCGCGCGCCCCGGCCGCCGAGGCCCCCAGCCTGCGCAGCCCCATCGCGCCCGACTCCCTGGCGCGCCCCGTGGCCGCCAGCGGAGCCGAAATCAAGGTGCGTACCGCCCCCGATCGCGCCTATGCCGTCGACGGCGCGACGTTCTTCTATCAGGGACGCAAGTATCGCGTGCAGGGGCTGAAGGCCGCCGACAATAGCGACATGGCCAAGCAGCGCCTGCAGCGCTCGCTCGAGGCGGGCAGCCTGGCCGTGATGCCGGTACGCGTGGATGAAGCCGGCGTGTCGGTGGCGACCGTGCGCGTCAATGGACGCGACATCGCCGACGATCTGTACTGAACTACTGAACGTTTCCTGCGCCACGCGCGCCGCCCCGGCGCGCGGACGGCCGGCGCGGCGCCGGCACGACGCCATGCCGCTCAATGCAGGTGGCGAGGCACCTGCCCGGCGGATTCCTCGGGCAGTTCGGCGTGCAGTGCATCGCCTTCGGCCGAGGGGTAAAGCGGCGCGCCGCAATCGTCGCAATACTCGATGGGGAAGTGCTGCTCCAGCATCTGGATCTGCGTGAGGCCGTTGTCGCGCAGCGCGGCTTCGAGCTGCGCGAGGCTGTCGGTGGTTTCTTCCGGCCCCAGCAGCGGCCATACCACGCCATGCACGAGGCCCGGTTTGTCCTCGATCGCGAAGCCCACGCGGTATTCCTCGACCTCGTTGTCGCTGAACAGTGCCACCGTCGCGCGCATCTGCGCCGGAGTCACATCCAGCGTGGTGGACAGAAAATCGACCGAAGCCATGATGGAGAACGGCCGCGAACTCCGGTCGGCCTGCCGGCAGGCCGAGAAATAGGCGTCGGGCAGTCCCAGCTCATAGGCGCAGCCCGCGAGCAGCGGCGACAGCACCGCGCCGCCTTGCTTGCGCCATTGCTCCAGCGCCTGGGCGCGGGTGCCGCCCTCCTGCCAGCGGAACATGGGTTCGCCCGGACGGCAGGCGATGGCGGCGAGCACGTAGCGCACGTCGGAGAGAAACCGCGCGGCTTCGGGCAGGTTTTCGTCCTCGATGGCCAGCGTGCCGCCGGCAGCCACCGGGGCACGCATCGCGGCGCACAGGCGCGCGGTTTCGCAGAACCCCTGGGGAAGCTGCTCAGGGCTCAGCAGACGGTCCGCAAGCGCGAGCGGAATATCGTTGGCCAGCACGTGCGCCTGCAACTGCACGCGCAGGCTCTGCAGCATGGCGGCGGGAATGCGGCCAGCCGGAATCGCCACGCGCGACCACGCCAGCACCGGGGCGGCAATCAGCAGCACCGTGCGTTCGCCGTCGTGGGCGAGTTCCGCGCGGCTCTCGATGCTCTCGGCCAGTACGTCGTAGAGGCGCGGGTCTTCGAAGGCGGCATCGAGCGCGCCGTTGAGCAGATCTTCTTCCCCCTGTTCGAGCAGCTGATCCAGCAGGGTGTCGATCTGGCGTTCCCAGAAATCGTCCTCGGCGCGGCAGCCTGATTCCGCGAGCCCGTTCGCGAGTTTCTGCAATTGCTGGGCTTCGGGAGGCATCTGATGACGGCGGCGTGAGCGGAAGGACTTCATGGGAGCGGGTGGCGGACGGTTTTGCGGAAAGGCGAGGAGTCTAGCACTCTGCGCGGGCCGGCTCGACCGGGCTGGCTCAAAGCGGTGCGAAATCGGGCCGTGCGGCGGGGCGCGGCGCCGAGCGCGGGCCCGCGCGGTCGGCAGGCCGTGCTCACGGCCGGGAAGTCGCCGCTGCGCGCGCGGTGGCGTGAATCATCGCGAGGTGACGCAGCGAGAGCCGCGTCGGTCCCGGTGCGCCGCCGCGCGGTGCTTACCGCAGGAACCAGACCGCCAGCGCCACGATCACGAGCAGGATGCCGCCGGCCGCGAGAAGCAGGTGGCGCGGCACGCCCGGCGCGGGAGGCGCCGGGGAGGCGGCCGGGAACGCCGATAGCGGTCCGATCACGTCCGCGCCGCCACCGAAGGGGCCGCGCGCGGCGAGCGGCGGGGCCGCCGCAACCGCGGGAGCCGCCGCGGGCGTCGCGACGACCACGGGTTGCGGTGATGCCGGCGGAGGTGCCGGCGTGGCCGGGCTGGGAGGCACGAAGCCGCGCGCATTGTCGAGATAGGCGTTCAAGGCCGCCGGGTCGGCCACCAGCGTGGCGGCCGGATTGTGAGCTGGCGCGGCGGCGGCAACCGCCGCGTCGGCCGGCCGGGGCGCGCGTGCACGCGTGCGCGGCGGCACGGGGAAAGGGGCCGCATCCGGGCCGGAGGGCGCTCCGTCGGCAAGGTAGGCCGCCAGCGCGCGCGGATCGGCGAGCTGGGTCTTGTCCAGTTCGGCCGGCGCCGGCGGGGCGGGTGGCGTCGTGGGCTCGCACTGCACCTCCATGCCGATGGCGCGAAGCTCGGCGACGTAGCGCTGCCCCAGTGCCTGCGTGACGCCTTTCTTGAGCACCGCCGCGCGGCCCGAGAACAGGCGCTCGATGACCTCGGGCGAGGCCTTGAGCCGGATGGCCGCCTGCGCGCGGACCTGTGTCGTGTCGAAGCCGGGGACGATGCGCCCGCTGAAGACCACCTTGTACTCGTCTGTCATGCGAGCTTCCCGTGTGCTTTCTGGTGTCTGGAAGCGCGATTTTCATGCGCGCGCACGCGCTCTGGCAAATCCGGCGCGACAGGGGGCGACAGGTTTTGACGCGGCGTTGGCCCGCGGAGCCCGCGCCGGCGACCGTTTCCCGCCCCGGGCCGTGCGGAGGGTGGCGATAGCCATTAAAATCGCGCGCATCTCGTGTCCGCAGGATTCCCGTATTCCGATGTCAGGTCTGACGATGTTTCGCCACCTCATGCTCGACCGTTTCTGGCCCAGCGCCGTGGCGCGCGCGCCCGAGCCGGCGCTGGTGATGGAGGATGCACGACAGGTCGAGTCGTTCATGCGCGCGGGGCGCGAGGACGGCATCCTCGCCTTTACCTATTTCTATAACGCGTTGCAGACGTTGCAGCATCTGCGCCCGGGCGACACCGTGCTCGACCTGGGCTGCGGGCCCGCCAACCAGCTTGCCTGCATCGCGCGCATGCATCCGCAGACGCATTTCGTGGGGGTCGATGCCTCCGCCGCGATGCTGGAGGAGGCCCGCGCCACGGCCGCGCGCAGCGGGCTGACGAACCTTTCCTTCCGCCTCGGCGACATCCGCCGGCTCGAGGGTTTTGCCAGCGCCTCGGTGGACGCGGTGATCTCCACCCTTTCGCTGCATCACCTGCCCGATCTGGCCGGGCTGGAGGCCTGCTTCCGCGAGATCCGGCGTGTGCTGCGTCCGGGCGGCGGGTTGTTCCTGACCGATTTCGGGCGGTTGCGACGCGTGCCCACGCAGGAGTTCTTCGCGCGCGACCGGGCCGCCGAACAGCCTGCGCTGTTCACGCAGGACTATCGCAATTCGCTGGCCGCGGCGTTCAGCTACGCCGAGTTCGCGCGTATGCGCGGTTTGCTGGGCGAAGGCGTGGCGCTGCGCAGGACCTGGATCGCGCCCTTCATGGTGACGCTGCATGGCGCGCCGCGCGCCACGCCCGGCGAATCCGACCTGACGCGCATGCGCGAGATCTTTGGCCGTCTGGGGCCCGACCAGCAGCGCGATTTCCGCGATTTCGCGCGGCTTTTCGCCATGGGGGGGCTGGCGCTGCCTTATCAGCCTTGAGGCGGACGAAAAAAAAACGGGCCTTGCGGCCCGTTTTTCATGTTGCCTGACCTCACCAGCTTTTCTTCGGGCGCGCGGTCTTGAAAGCGGTCTTCGGCTTGTCGCCGAAGCTGCGCGGGCGCTCGTCGCGATTGGCGGGGGCAGGGCGCTCGTCGCGCACGAAGCTGCGCTTGGGCGGAGCATCGCCAAAGCTGCGGGGACGCGGCTCGTGATAAGGAGGACGGCGCGTGTCGTCGGCGGGGCGGGGGCGCTCGCCGCGCGTGTCGAAGCGACGCTCGCTGCCTTCGCGGTCCTGGCGCGGCGGGCGTTCTTCGAAGCTGCGTGCTTCGGGGTAGGTGTTACCACCCCAGCGCTTGGCCGGGGCGCGCTCGTCGCGGGCAAAGCCGCCGCGCGACTCCTGGCCCTCGAAACGACGCGGGCGATCGTCGCGCGCGGGGCGGCTGCGCTCATAGCGTTCGCCTTCGGCGAGCGGACGGATGTTGATTGCCTGCCCGCGCACGCGGGTGCGCTTCAGCACGCCCAGCAAGGGCTCGGGCAGCGCCGGCAGCTCCACCGTGCTGAAGGTGTCGAAGAGGTCGATCTGCCCGATCAGGCGGCCGTCGATGCCGCCTTCGTTGGCGATCGCGCCCACGATTTCCTTGGGCATCACGCCGTGCTGACGGCCCACTTCGATGCGGTAGCGCTGGGTGGGCGTGCCTTGCACGAAGTCGTGGCGGGCGGGGCGCTCGCGCGGGGCGCGCTCCTCGCGCTCGAAGCGGGCCGGACGTTCGCCCTGGGCGCGCGCTTCGGCCGGCGCGGTCGCCACGTCCCAGCCGTGGCCGTGTTCTTCGACCTTGAGGGGGCGTTCCTTCTGCGCCATGTAGAGCAGGGCGGGGGCGACGTCGGCGATCGTGAGGTCATTCTCTTCGGCGAGCTGGCCCAGCACTTCGCCGAAATACTGCATGTCTTCCGCTTCGATGGCTTCCAGCACTTTCTGCGTGAGCTGGGCGATGCGGCGCTCCTCGACATCCTCGCGCGTGGGCAGCGAGATCTGCTCGATGGGCTGGCGCGTGGCGCGTTCGATGGCGCGCAGCATGCCGCGTTCGCGCGGCGCGACGAACAGGATCGCGACGCCCTGGCGGCCCGCGCGGCCGGTGCGGCCGATGCGGTGCACGTAGGCTTCGGTGTCGTAGGGGATGTCGTAGTTGATGACGTGCGTGATGCGCGGCACGTCGATGCCGCGCGCGGCCACGTCGGTGGCGACGAGGATGTCCAGCGTGCCGGCCTTGAGCTGCTCGATCACGCGCTCGCGCATGCCCTGGTTCATGTCGCCGTTGATCGCGGCGGCGGCATAGCCGCGTGCTTCGAGCTTGTCGGCGAGTTCCTCGGTGGCGATCTTGGTGCGCACGAAGATGATCGCGGCATCGAAGCTTTCTTCCACCTCGAGGATGCGCGTGAGCGCGTCGAGCTTGTTGACGCCGCGCACCTGCCAGTAGCGCTGGGTGATCGCGGCGACCGTGCTCGTGGCGGCCTTGATCTTCACCTCCTTGGGGTCCTTCAGGTAGGTGTGCGCGACGCGGCGGATGGCGTCCGGCATGGTGGCCGAGAACAGCGCGGTCTGACGCGTGGCCGGCGTGTGTTCGAGAATCCACTGAACATCGTCGATGAAGCCCATGCGCAGCATTTCGTCCGCCTCGTCGAGCACGATGGCCTTGAGCTGCGACAGGTCCAGGCTTTCACGCTCGATGTGGTCCATGACGCGGCCGGGCGTGCCGACGATCACCTGGGCGCCGCGCGAGAGCTGACGCAGCTGCACGACCATGCTCTGACCGCCGTAGATCGGCAGGATGTGGAAGTCGCGCAGGTAGCGTGCGTACTTCTGGAAGGCCTCGGCGACCTGGATCGCCAGTTCGCGCGTAGGCGTGAGCACGAGGATCTGCGGCGTCTTGATGCTGGCGTCGAGCCGTTCGAGCAGGGGCAGCGCGAACGCGGCGGTCTTGCCCGTGCCGGTCTGGGCCTCGCCGAGGATGTCGTGCCCGGCGAGCAGGTGCGGGATGCACGCCGCCTGGATCGGCGAGGGCGTTTCGTAACCCACATCGGACAGGGCCTGCAGGATGGGCGCGGAAAGTTCCAGCGCGGCGAAGCTATCGACGGTTTCTGTCATTGTTTGTGTACCGGATGCGGCGCGGAACGCGCCGATGGAGGGGAATTGGGCCGCATTGTCCTCCACTTCGACGAATGCGGCATGAGTATTCAGGGCGAGCCGTGGCCCGGGCCGGCTGGCTGGCCGGTGGGTCCTGCCCGGTGCGCCGGGCCAGGGCGGCTGTGCGCAAGCGCAGCGCTGACCCCGCGTGCCGTGGCCAGCGCGGCCAGCCACGGCGCGGGGCCATCCGTCGCGCGTGGGCCCGGCGCCTCGGGGCGCCTGCCGGCAAGGCCCGCGTCGCGCAGCGCGCAGGGGCAAAGAGGGGCGCGCGCGGCTTTCAGCGTCGTGCCGGCACAAGTCGGCAGGGCGGAGCTGGAACGGATGGACGGGAACTTCGGTGGCAAGGCAGGAACGGCGTTTGAGGCGGGCGCACGGCTGTACGGCGGTCGCGATTGTGCACTGCCGCGCGCGGGTGCGGCATGATCCGCGTCAGTCCGGCGGGCCGGACGCTTATCATGTTCGCCCGCTTTCTCCTCCGGACACCTCTCATGCCCGAGCTGCGCACCCTGGCCCTCTATCTGCTGACCGCGCTGGCGGAAATCGTTGGTTGCTACCTTCCGTGGCTGTGGCTGCGCGGCGGGCGCAGCGCATGGTTGTTGCTGCCCGCCGCGGCCAGCCTGGCGCTTTTCGCATGGCTGCTGACGCTGCATCCGGCGGCGGCCGGGCGGGTTTATGCAGCGTATGGCGGGGTGTACATCTGCGTGGCGATTCTCTGGCTATGGGCCGTGGATGGCATCCGCCCCACGTCGTGGGACCTGCTGGGCTCGGCGGTTGCGCTCGCGGGCATGGCCATCATCATGTTTGCACCGCGCCACTGAATGAACTCAGAAGGGGGCGGGGGAGAAGAACTCGCACGGCTCGTCCGTGGCCGGATGCGTGAAACCCAGCCATTCCGCGTGCAGCAGCAGGCGCGGCGCGGCGGCCTGGAGTTCCGCCGGCGCATACAGCGCGTCGCCCAGAATGGGGTGGCCCAGCGCCTGCATATGCACGCGCAACTGGTGCGAGCGCCCCGTCACGGGCTCCAGCGCCACGCGGCTGCCGGCTTGCGGCCCGCCGGCGACGACCCGGTAATGCGTGCGCGCCGGTTTGCCGAGCGCGTGATCCACGATCTGGCGCGGGCGGTTGGGCCAGTCGGTGATCAGCGGCAGGTCCACGATGCCCGCGGCCGGCTCCGGGCAGCCGCCCACGCAGGCGACGTAGCGTTTGTGGATGCGCCGCGTCTCGAACAGGAGCCCCAGCGCGCGCTGCATCTCGGGGCTGCGCGCCATGAGGATCAGCCCGGAGGTTTCCATGTCGAGGCGATGCACGACCAGTGCGTCGGGGTAGTGACGCTGCACGCGGCTTGCCAGGCAGTCGGCCTTGTCGGCGCCGCGACCGGGCACCGAGAGCAGGCCGGAGGGCTTGTCCAGCACGAGCAGGTGCGCATCGACATGAAGGAGCGGCAGCGGCCCTTCGGGCGGGGGACGGTAAGACGGAGTGGCGGGCGGCATCCGCGCGATTCTATCGTGGCGATAGGGGCGGGCGTACCGTCCCTATACTTGACTGTATTAGTCGGAAATCGTATTCTTGATAAAAATAATCAAGTATTGATTCTGGTCAGAAACCGTTCGATCACGAAGCGGTTCTGGCTTCCCGCCCTACAGAGAACGGAGCAGCTGATGCGTCTTACTACAAAAGGCCGTTTTGCCGTGACCGCAATGATCGATCTGGCCCTGCGGCAAGACCGTGGCCCGGTCACCCTGGCAGGTATCAGCGAACGCCAGAACATTTCACTTTCCTACCTTGAACAGCTCTTCGGCAAGCTGCGGCGCCATCATCTGGTGTCCAGCGTGCGCGGGCCCGGCGGCGGTTACTGCCTCGCGCGGGCGCTGGGGCAGATCTCGGTGGCCGACATCATCGTGGCCGTCGACGAGCCGCTCGACACCACGCAATGCGGCGGCAAGGAAGACTGTGGCGGTCAGCCCCATCACCGCTGCATGACCCACGACCTGTGGTCCAACCTCAACCGGCGCATGTTCGAGTATCTCGAATCGGTGAGCCTCGACACGCTCGTCGAGCAGATCCGCGCGCGTGAAAATCCGCACGAAGTCGTCGTGCTCTGCGACGAATTCCGCCGCACCAAGGGCGAAACCGAGATCGCAGCCTGAGGCCATCGCCATGTTCGCGCCCGTCTATCTGGATCACAACGCCACCACGCCGCTCGACGCGCGCGTGCTGGAAGTGATGCAGCCCTACCTGCGCGAACGCTTCGGCAACCCCTCCAGCCGTCACGCGGGCGGCCGGCGCACGCGGGATGCCGTCGAGCGCGCGCGCGCCCAGGTGGCGGCGGCGGTGAATGCGCAGCCCGGTGAGGTCGTGTTCACGAGCGGCGGCTCCGAGGCGAACAACCTGTTCCTCAAGGGCGCGGCCGCCTGCCTGCGCGTCGGCACCCTGGGCATAGGCGCCAGCGAGCATCCCTGCGTGCGCGAGCCCGCACGCCAGCTCGGGCGGGCCGGCTGGCGTGTTGACGTCTATCCGCTCGATGCGCGCGGCGCGCTCGATCTGGAAGCCATGCGCGCCATGCTGGCCGCGCAGGCGCCCGCCCTGGTTTCGGTGATGCTCGCCAACAACGAAACCGGGGTCATCAACGATCTCGCCGCGGCGGCGCGCCTGGCGCGCGCAGCCGGCGCCTGCCTGCACTCCGACGCGGTGCAGGCGCTGGGCAAGATTCCCGTGGATTTCCGCGCCCTGGGCGTGCATGCGCTGACCTTGTCCGCGCACAAGCTGCATGGGCCGATCGGTGCCGGCGCGCTGGTGCTCGACAAGCGCGTGGAGCTGCAGCCGCTCATCGCGGGCGGTGGTCATGAGCGCGGCCTGCGCTCCGGCACCGAGAACGTGGCGGCCATCGTCGGTTTCGGCATGGCCTGCGAACTTGCCGTTGCCGCGCTCGATGCGCGCGCCGCGCATGCCCGCGCGCTGCGTGAGCGTCTCGAAGCCGGGCTGGCCGCGCTGGATGCACACCTGTTCGGCGCGCGCGCGCCCCGTCTGCCGAACACCAGCTTTTTCGCCTTTGGCGGCCTGGACGGCGAGACCCTGGTCGGCAAACTGGACGAGGCCGGCTACGCCATTGCGAGCGGCGCGGCCTGCTCGTCGGCGAACGGCGAGCCCTCGCGCACGCTTCTTGCGATGCAGGTGGACGCGGCCCTGGCGCGCGGCGCCGTGCGCGTGAGCGTGGGAGAGGGCAACACGATAGATGAGGTGGATGGATTCCTGGCCGTGCTGGGCCGGACCGTCCGCGACCTGAAGACGCTGGCCGCGATGGCGGCCTGACACTCAGCACAGCCCCAGGAGCTCTGAATGAAACACCCGATCTATCTCGATTATTCGGCGACGACGCCGGTGGATCCGCGCGTGGCGGAGAAGATGATTCCCTGGCTGACCGAGCAGTTCGGCAACCCCGCCAGCCGCTCGCACGCCTATGGCTGGGACGCCGAGGCCGCCGTCGAGGAGGCGCGCGAACAGGTGGCGAAGCTGGTGGGCGCCGACGCCAAGGACATCGTGTGGACCAGCGGCGCCACCGAGTCGAACAATCTCGCGCTCAAGGGCGCGGCGAATTTCTACAAGGGCAAGGGCAAGCACCTCGTGACCGTGAAGACGGAGCACAAGGCGGTGCTCGACACGATGCGCGAGCTGGAGCGCCAGGGTTTCGAAGTGACCTATCTCGACGTGCGCGAGGACGGCCTGCTGGACCTGGACGCCTTCCAGGCCGCGCTGCGGCCCGACACCATCGTGGCCTCGGTGATGTTCGTGAACAACGAGATCGGCGTGGTTCAGCCCATCGCCGAGCTGGGCGAGATCTGCCGCGCGCGCGGCATCATCTTCCACGTCGATGCGGCGCAGGCCACCGGCAAGGTCGAGATCGACCTGTCCACGCTGAAGGTCGACCTGATGTCGTTTTCCGCGCACAAGACCTACGGGCCCAAGGGCATCGGCGCCCTCTACGTGCGTCGCAAGCCGCGCGTGCGCATCGAGGCGCAGATGCACGGTGGCGGCCACGAGCGCGGCATGCGCTCCGGCACGCTCGCCACGCACCAGATCGTGGGCATGGGCGAAGCCTTCCGCATCGCCCGCGAGGAAATGGCGAGCGAGAACGCACGCATCGGCGCGCTGCGCGACCGCCTGCTCAAGGGGCTGTCCGACATCGCCGAGACCTACGTCAATGGCGACGTCACGCGGCGCGTGCCGCACAACCTCAACATGAGCTTCAACTATGTGGAGGGCGAGTCGCTGATCATGGCGGTCAAGGAAATTGCGGTATCCTCCGGCTCCGCCTGCACTTCGGCCTCGCTCGAGCCCTCGTACGTGCTGCGTGCGCTGGGGCGCTCCGACGAACTGGCCCACAGTTCGATCCGCTTCACGATCGGACGCTTCACGACCGAAGCCGAGATCGATTTCACGATCCGTCTGCTCCACGCCAAGATCGGCAAGCTGCGCGAACTCTCGCCGTTGTGGGAAATGGTGCAGGAAGGTGTCGACCTCGACACCGTGCAGTGGGCGGCACACTGATTTGCGAGAGGGCGCGCGGCCAGCCCGTTCGCCCCTCCCCCTGACAGGAGAAGAAACATGGCTTACAGCGAAAAAGTACTGGATCACTACGAGAATCCGCGCAACGTCGGCAGTTTCGCCAAGGAAGAGACCAGCCAGGTGGGCACCGGCATGGTGGGCGCGCCCGCGTGCGGCGACGTCATGAAGCTGCAGATCAAGGTCAATCAGGCCGGCGTCATCGAGGATGCCAAGTTCAAGACCTACGGTTGCGGTTCGGCGATCGCGTCGAGCTCGCTGGTGACCGAGTGGGTCAAGGGCAAGACCCTGGACGAAGCGCTCAACATCAAGAACACCCAGATCGCGGAGGAACTCGCGCTGCCGCCGGTCAAGATCCACTGCTCGATCCTGGCCGAGGACGCGATCAAGGCCGCGGTCGAGGATTACCGCAAGAAGCACGACAACAAGTGAGGATAGCCATGGCTGTCACCCTTTCTCCGGCCGCCGCGCGGCACATCACGAAGTTCATTTCCAAGCGCGGCAAGGGCATCGGGATCCGTCTCGGCGTGAAGACCTCCGGCTGCTCCGGCATGGCCTACAAGCTCGAGTACGCCGACGGTTCGGAACCCGACGACGTGATCTTCGACAGCGAGGGGCTGAAGGTTCTCGTCGACCCGAAGAGCCTGCCCTACCTTGACGGTACCGAACTCGACTTCGTGCGCGAAGGCCTCAACGAGGGCTTCAAGTTCAACAATCCGAACGTCAAGGACGCGTGCGGCTGCGGCGAAAGCTTCAACGTCTGAGCCGCGACGCGCATTCCCCGGCATGCAGGCGTCGCCTCCGGGCGGTGCCGGCGTGCCGGCCGGCAACATTTCGGCGCCCTGCCTCGCCCCCGCGGCAGGGCGTTCATCACTATGCAAGAGTACTTCTCGCTCTTCGGACTGCCTGAACGCTACGCGCTGGACATGGGTCAGCTCGACGCGGCCTATCGCCACGTGCAGGCTCAGGTTCATCCCGACCGTTTCGCCCATCGCCCGGAAGCCGAGCGGCGCGTGGCCATGCAATGGGCCACGCACGCCAACGAGGCCTTCCGCACCCTGCGCAACCCCGTCAGCCGTGCACGCTACCTGCTGGCGCGGCGCGGCGCGGCGATCGACGTGGAACGCAACACCGCGATGTCGGGCGCTTTCCTCATGCAGCAGATGGAATGGCGCGAGGCCGTCGAGGAGGCCCAGGGCGACGGCACCGAACTCGAGCGCCTGAACCGGGAACTCGCCCGCGACGAGCGCGTGATGCTCGATGACCTGAAACACGCCATCGACGACGACGGCGACACCGCGCTCGCCTCCGAACTCGTGCGCCGGCTCATGTTCATGGAAAAGCTGCGTCACGAACTCTCCGACGCCCTGGCATTACTGGAAAACTGATGGCCCTTCTACAGCTCTCCGAGCCCGGCGAATCGCCGGACCCGCATCAACAGCGGTTCGCGGTCGGGATCGACCTGGGCACCACCAACTCGCTCGTGGCCACCGTGCGCCACTCGCTTCCCGAGTGCCTGCCCGGTGAAGGGTGCGGCGTGATCCTGCCGTCCGTGGTGCGCTACTTCAAGGACGGCCGCACCGTCGTGGGCCAGGAAGCCCTGCTTGCCCAGGCGGCGGACCCGCGCAACACCATTGCCTCGGTCAAGCGCCTCATGGGACGCGGGCTGGCCGACGCCGACGCCGGCATGCGCAGCCGTTACGACCTCGTTGACACGGGGGGCATGGTGCGCCTGAACACCGTGGCGGGCCCGCGCACGCCGGTGGAAGTCTCGGCCGAGATCCTGCGCACCTTGCGCGAGCGCGCCGAGGCCACGCTGGGCGACGACCTCGCGGGGGCGGTCATCACGGTGCCGGCCTATTTCGACGACGCCCAGCGCCAGGCGACCAAGGACGCGGCGAAACTCGCCGGCCTGAACGTGCTGCGCCTGCTCAACGAGCCCACCGCCGCCGCCATTGCCTACGGGCTGGACGAAGCCGCCGAGGGCATCTACGCGGTCTACGACCTGGGCGGCGGGACGTTCGATTTCTCCATCCTGCGCCTGTCGCGCGGGGTCTTCGAAGTCATGGCCACGAGCGGGGATTCCATGCTCGGCGGCGACGATTTCGATGAAGCGCTGGCCGACTGGCTGCAACAGCAGGCCAATGGCGTGGATCTGGACTGCTCGCGTTCGCGCGCGCTGCTGGTGGAGGCCCGTCGCGTCAAGGAAGCGCTCACGCGCGAAGCCGCCGTATGGGCCAGCGTGCCGCTGGCGGCCGACGGCAAGCGCGAATTCGAAGTCACCGCGGCGCAGTTCCACGACATGACACGCACCCTCGTGGAGCGCACCCTGGCGCCCGTGCGCAAGGCGCTGCGCGACGCGGGCCTCGCCGCCGGGGAAATCCAGGCCGTGGTGCTCGTGGGCGGTGCCACCCGCATGCCGCACGTGCGCGCGGCGGTGGAGCGTTTCTTCGGCCGCGAGCCCTATACCGGGATCGACCCCGACAAGGTCGTGGCCATCGGCGCGGCCGTGCAGGCCAACGTGCTGGCCGGCAACCGCCGCCCCGGCGAAGACTGGCTGCTGCTCGACGTGATCCCGCTGTCGCTGGGGCTCGAGACCATGGGCGGTCTCACCGAGAAGGTGATCCCGCGCAACGCCACCATTCCCGTGGCGAAGGCGCAGGATTTCACGACTTTCAAGGATGGCCAGACCGCCATGGCGATCCACGTGGTGCAGGGCGAGCGCGAGCTCGTGCAGGATTGCCGCTCGCTCGCCCGCTTTGAGCTGCGCGGCATTCCGGCGATGCCTGCCGGCGGCGCGCGCATCCGCGTGACCTTCCAGGTCGACGCCGACGGCCTGCTTTCGGTCAGCGCGCGCGAGCAGACCACGGGCGTGGAGTCACACGTGACCGTCAAACCCAGCTACGGCCTGTCGGACGACGAGATCACGGGCATGCTCAAGGCCGGTTTCGAGCACGCCGCCCACGACATGCAGGCGCGCGCGTTGCGCGAGCAGCAGGTCGAGGCCGAACGCCTCATCGAGGCCACCCGCCAGGCGCTCGCCGAAGACGCCGCGCTGCTCGACGCCGACGAACTCGCCCGCGTGGAGGCCCGCCTGACCGAGCTGGTGGCGCTTGCCACGGGCACCGATCATCTGGCCATCAAGGCCGGCATCGACGCCTTGTCGGCGGCCACCGGCGAACTCGCCGCGCGGCGCATGGACAAGGCGATCCGCGAAGCCCTGACGGGCAATCGCGTCGATTCGCTGCCGCTGTGAGGCGGCCTCGTACAGGAACCTGAAATGACCCAGATCGTAGTCCTGCCGCACCCCGAACTGTGCCCCGACGGCGCCGTCCTCGAAGTCGAGCCCGGCACCAGCCTGTGCACCGCCTTGCTCCAGAACGACATCGCGATCGAACACGCCTGCGAGCAGTCGTGCGCCTGCACGACCTGCCACGTGTTCGTGCGCGAGGGCGGGCAATCCCTCGAGCCCGCCGACGAACTCGAGGAAGACATGCTCGACAAGGCCTGGGGCCTGGAGCCGCAGTCGCGCCTGTCGTGCCAGGCCGAAATCCGCGACACGCCGCTGGTGGTCGAGCTGCCGCGCTACACCATCAACATGGTCAGCGAAGGGAACAGCAAATGAAATGGACCGATACGCTGGCCATCGTGGAGGCACTGCTCGAGGCGCATCCCGACGTGGACCCCGCGCGCGTGAACTTCATGGACCTCATGAACTGGGTCAAGGCGCTGCCGGGATTCGACGATAACCCCGCGCATTGCGGCGAGCGCATCCTCGAAGCGATCCAGCAGACCTGGATCGACGAACGCGATTGAGCCCCCCGGCGCGCAGCGCAAGGGCAGCCCGAGGGCTGCCCTTTTTCATGCCGCGTGGGGCGAGCGCGCTCAGGCCGGCAACTGGTCGGCGCGCAGCAGGAAGACCTTCTCGGCCTCGCTGGCCTCGGTGAGCCAGACGAACTCGAGATGCGGGAAGGCGGCTTCGACGAGATCGCGGTTGTGGCCCACTTCGACGATCAGCACGCCGTCGTCGGCAAGGTGGCGACGCGCCCCCGCGATGATGCGGCGCACGACGTCCAGCCCGTCGTCGCCCGCCGCCAGCGCCATGCGCGGCTCGTGCAGGTATTCCTCGGGCAGCACCTGCATGGACGCTTCGGTGACGTAGGGCGGGTTGCTCAGGATGAGGTCGTAACGCTCGTCGCCCAGCGCATCGAAAACGTCGGAGCGGATCAGGCGCACGACATCCTGCAGGCCGTAATCGGCGACGTTCTGGCGTGCCACGTCGAGCGCATCCTCGGACAGGTCGATCGCGTCGACCTGCGCGTGGGGGAAGTGGTGGGCGAGCAGCACCGCGAGGCACCCGCTGCCCGTGCACAGGTCGAGCGCGCGCGTCACGCCCTCGGGGTCGGCGATCCACGGCGAAAGGCCGGCCTCGAGCAGCTCGAAGCAGTAGGAGCGCGGCACGATCACGCGCTCATCGACGTAGAAGCGGAAATCGCCCAGCCAGGCTTCGCGCGTCAGGTAAGCGGCCGGAATGCGCTCGCTGACACGGCGTTCGATGATGTCCAGCACCTCGCTGCGTTCGTCGGCGGGAATGCAGGCATCGAAGAAGGGTTCGAGCCGGTCCAGCGGAAGGTGCAGCGTGCGCAGCACGAGGTACACCGCCTCGTCGAAGGCGTCGTTGCTGCCGTGGCCGAAGAACAGGCCCGCGCGGTTGAAGCGGCTCGTCGCGTAGCGCACGAGGTCGCGCACGGTCACCAGTTCGTCGTGGGGGCCGTGGTGGTGGTCATGATCGTGGTCGTGGTGATCGCAATCTTCATCGCAATCGTGATCGGGGTGCGCGTGGCGGTCGTCTTGCATGGCAATCCTTGAAATACCCGCGGCGCCCTCGGGCGCCGCGCGGGGGTGGGAGGGGAGGCGCGGCGCTCAGCGCGCGTCTTCCATGTGCAGGGTGAAGGTGCTGAAGGAGGCGCCGTCTTCCTCGGCGGGCTCGAAGTCCGTGATCGTATCGAATACGGGCGAGGGTTTGCCGCCGCCTTCACTCTCGGACGGCGCGTTGTTCACGAGCCATGAGAAATTGGTCGGGGAATCCGAGTTCGCGAGCGCTTCCTCGAGCGAGATGACGCCACCGCGATAAAGGCGGAAGAGATCCTGCTCGAAGGTCTGGGAACCGGGGGCGAGCGACTTTTCCATGGCTTCGCGCACGTCGCCGAATTCGCCGCGCTCGATGAGTTCGGCCACGTGGCGGGTGTTCATGAGGATTTCGGCGGCCGGGATGCGCGAGCCGTCGGGTTTCTTCACGAGGCGCTGCGAGATGATGCTGCGCAGCGAGACGGCGAGGTCCAGGAACAGCAGCGGGCGGTTTTCGAGCGGATAGAAGCTCGTGATGCGGTTGAGCGCGTGGTGCGCGTTGTTGGCGTGCAGCGTGGCCAGCACGAGGTGGCCCGACTGCGCGTAGGAGATCGCCGCCTTCATGGTTTCGAGGTCGCGGATCTCGCCGATCAGGATGCAGTCCGGCGCCTGGCGCATGGCGTTGCGCAGCGCGTCGTGCCAGCTGTGGGTGTCGAACCCCACCTCGCGCTGATTGACGACCGAGCGCTTGTGGCGGAAGAGGTACTCGATCGGGTCTTCCACCGTGAGGATGTGCCCCGGCACGTTGCTGTTGCGGTAGTCGAGCATCGACGCGATGGTCGTCGACTTGCCCGAGCCGGTGGCGCCGACCACGAGCACCAGGCCGCGCTTCTCCATGATGATCTCGTAGAGCACGGGCGGCAGGTTCAGCGTTTCCAGCGCGGGAATCTCGCCCTGGATGTAGCGCACGACGATGCCCACGCTGTTGCGCTGCCAGAAGAAGTTCAGGCGGAAGTTGCCCAGGCCACGGCGCGAGAACGAGATGTTGAGCTCGCGGTCGCGCTCGAAATCGGCCACCTGCTCGGGCGTCATGATTTCGTAGGCCATGCGCTGGATCACCGCGGGGTCCATGACCTGCTGGTTCACCGGCACCACCACGCCATTGATCTTGATGTGGATCGGTGCGCCCGCCGACACGAAGATGTCGGAGGCATGGCGTTCAGCCATCAACTGGAACAGCTTGTCGAAAATCATGCCTTGCCTCCGTTGCGGCAGAGCGGATCTGCCTGGGTTCGCGCGGCCACCGCGAAGGTGGCCGGGGCGCGGATCAGTCGCGCAGCAGCTCGTTGATCGACGTCTTCGAGCGCGTCTGCGCATCGACGCGCTTGACGATCACCGCGCAGTAGAGCGAGTACTTGCCGTCGGACGAGGGCAGGTTGCCCGAGACCACGACGGAACCTTCGGGGATGCGGCCATAGCTGACCTCGCCCGTCGCGCGGTCGTAGATCTTGGTGCTCTTGCCGATATACACGCCCATCGAGATCACGCAGTTGTCTTCCACGACCACGCCTTCCACGACTTCCGAGCGCGCGCCGATGAAGCAGTTGTCGCCGATGATGGTCGGGTTCGCCTGCAGCGGTTCGAGCACGCCCCCGATGCCCACGCCACCGGACAGGTGCACGTTCTTGCCGATCTGCGCGCAGGAGCCCACGGTGGCCCAGGTGTCGACCATCGCGCCGTCATCCACGTAAGCGCCGATATTGACGTAAGAGGGCATCAGCACCACGTTCTTGCCGATGAACGCGCCACGGCGGGCGACGGCGTTCGGCACCACGCGGAAGCCGCCGGCACGGAAGTCGGCGTCGGAGTACTCGGCGAACTTGGTCGGCACCTTGTCGAAGTAACGCACCGCGCCACCGTCGAGGGCCACGTTGTCATGCGTGCGGAAGTACAGCAGCACGGCCTTCTTGAGCCACTGGTGCGTCACCCACTCACCGTTGATCTTCTCGGCCACGCGCAGGCGGCCGGCGTCCAGTTCGGCGATGACGTCCTCGATCGCGCGGGCCAGGATGGGGTCGCAGGCGGTCGGGGTGATTTCGGCGCGGCGCTCGAAGGCGTCGTCGATGAGGCTTTGCAGGGGATGCTGGGACATGACGTGTCTTCCTGATGAGTAAGGAGGCGGGTGAAAACGTTGGTGGGGCTCAGCCCCGCGAAAGATGCGCGGCGATGCGCGTGGCGGCCTCGCGGCATTCCTCGAGACCCGCGACGAGCGCGATGCGCACGAAGCCCTGGCCAGGGTTGCGGCCGTGCGCCTCGCGCGCCAGGAACTGGCCGGGCAGCACCGTCACGTGGGTGGCGGCGTACAGCTCGCGCGCGAAGACCGTGTCGTCTCCGGGCGTGCGCGCCCACAGGTAGAACGCGGCGTCGGGGCGGCTGACTTCCAGCGCCCCCGCGAGCAGCGGCACGATGGCGTCGAACTTCTCGCGGTAGAGCGCGCGGTTGGCGACGACGTGGGCTTCGTCCTGCCAGGCGGCCACGCTGGCGGCCTGTATCGTCGTGCTCATCGCACAGCCGTGATAGGTGCGGTACTTCAGGAAGCCCGCGATCACCTTCGCGTCGCCCGCGACGAAACCCGAGCGCAGGCCCGGCACGTTGGAGCGCTTGGACAGGCTGGAGAACACGACGAGACGCGGATAACCCTCGCGCCCGAGCTTGCGGGCGGCTTCGAGGGCGCCCAGCGGCGGGTGCGCCTCGTCGAAGTAGATTTCGGAGTAGCACTCGTCGGCGGCGATCACGAAACCGTAGCGGTCCGACAGCGCGAACAGCGCCTTCCATTCGTCCAGGTCGAGCACGCGGCCGGTCGGATTGCCGGGCGAGCAGACGTAGAACAGCTGCACCCGCGACCACTCGTCGGCACTCAGCGAAGCCGCGTCGAAGCCAAAACCGTTCTCGGGCGTCTGGTTCAGGAAGACCGGGCGGGCGCCGGCGAGCAGGGCCGCCCCTTCGTAGATCTGGTAGAACGGGTTGGGGCAGGCGACGAGCGGTGCCGGGCGGCGCGTGTCGACCACCGCCTGCGCGAACGAGAACAAGGCTTCGCGCGAACCATTGACGGGCAGCACCTGGGTCGCCCAGTCGAGCGCGGGCAGCCCGTAACGTCGTTGCAGCCAGCCCGCGATGGTCTGGCGCAGCGCATCGATGCCGGCCGTGGCGGGGTACACGGAGAGGCCGGAGAAATTCTGGCTCAAGGCCTCGCAGATGAGCGGCGGCGTGGCGTGTTGCGGCTCGCCGATCGACAGGCGGATGGGCGCATGTGGCGGCGGCTGGATGCCCGCGAAGAGCTGGCGGAGTTTTTCGAACGGGTAGGGCTGGAGCAGATCGAGCAGCGGATTCAAGTTCGTGTCGCCTGGTTGTTGTGGCTATGCAGCGCGGGCCATGGCGGCGCCAGGGCGGGTGGTATTATAGCCCGCTCCGCCCTTGAACCTGCCGTCCGCTCCGTACTCCGCCAGTGCGTCTCTCGAAGCTCAAGCTCGCCGGATTCAAATCCTTCGTCGATCCGACCACCATCCTGACGCCGGGGCAGCTCGTCGGCATCGTCGGGCCGAACGGTTGCGGCAAATCCAACGTCATCGACGCCGTGCGCTGGGTGCTCGGCGAATCGCGCGCCTCGGCCCTGCGCGGCGAATCCATGCAGGACGTGATCTTCAACGGCTCCACCACGCGCAAGCCCGTCTCGCGCGCGAGCGTCGAGATGATCTTCGACAACGCCGAGGGGCGTGCCGCCGGCCAGTGGTCGCAGTACGCCGAGATCTCCGTGAAGCGGCAGGTCGATCGCAGCGGCGGCTCCGATTACTTCATCAACAACGTGGCCGTGCGCCGCAAGGACGTCATCGATCTCTTCCTCGGCACCGGCCTGGGGCCGCGCGCCTACGCCATCATCGAGCAGGGCATGATCTCGCGCGTGATCGAGGCGCGCCCCGAGGAAGTGCGGGCCTTTCTCGAAGAGGCCGCGGGCATCACGCGCTACAAGGAGCGCCGTCGCGAAACCGAGGGCCGGCTCGCCGACGCGCGCGACAACCTCGCCCGCGTCGAGGACATCCGCGCCGAACTCTCGCAGCAGATCGAACGCCTGGCCGAACAGGCCGAGCTGGCGCAGCGCTACAAGACGCTGACCTCGCAGCTCGCGCAGCGCCAGGTCCTGCTGTGGCGCTACAAGCACCTCAGCGCGCAGGCCGAGCAGAGCGCCCTCGCGGCCGCCATCGCCCGGCACCAGACGCAGATCGAGGCCGGCCAGCAACAGCTCGTCGAGGCCGAGACCCGCGCCACGCTCGCGCGCGAGGCGCATGCGGCCGGCAGCGAAGCTCTTTCGGTAGCGCAGGCCGATCTCTACGAGATCAGCGCCGAGCTCACGCGCATCGAGGCCGAGCTGCATCGCCTGCGCGACACGCATGCCCGCCTGACGCAACGCGGTGGCCAGTTGCTCGCCGAAGAGGCGCAGTGGCGCGGGCGCCTCGAAAGCGCGCGCGAAGGCGATGCGCAGTGGGCCGAACAGGCCGCGATGGCCAGCGAGCGGCTGGAGATCGTGTCGCTGCAGGCCGAAGAGGCCGATGCCCAACTGCCGCAGGCCGACGCCGCCTGGCGCGATGCGCGCGCCCAGCAGGAGGCCGCGCGCCGCGCGCTTGCCCAGGTGGAGCAGCAACTGCGCGTCGAGGAAGCGCGCCGCGACGCCGCATCACGGGCGCTCGCCGCGCTCGAGGCGCGGCGGGCACGCATGGAGGCCGAGCGCGCCGCCCTGCCGCCCGAGGACGCAGCGGCGCTGGCCGCGCTGGAAGCCGAGGTGGCGGGGCTCGTCGAGGCCCAGCAGACCGCCCAGCTCCGGCAGGAACAGCTCCAGCAGCGCCTGGCCGACGCGCAGATCGAAGCCGAGGATGCCGACAAGGCGCGCCAGCACGGCGCGCGCGAACTCACCGGCTTGCGCGCGCGGCACGACGCGCTGACCGGTCTGCAGGCGCGCCTGCAGGCCAGCGGTGATCTCGAAGCCTGGCTGCGCGACGCCGGGCTGGCCGACGAGGAACCGTTGTGGCGCGCGCTGCAGGTCGAGGCGGGCTGGGAGCTTGCGGTCGAGGCCGTCCTGCGCGAACGCCTCGCCGCCCTCGGCCCCGTGCCGCTGGAGGCGCGCTGGCTGACGCAGGCCGTGCCCGCGACCCAGGCCCTCCTGCGCGCCGGTCCGATGCCCGAGCCGCGCGCGCCGCTCGTCGACGCCCCGCTGCTCGAAGAGAAGCTGCGCTGCACGCGTGCCGGACTGCTGCCCGGCCTGCGGCACTGGCTCGATGGCGTACACGCCGTGGAGGATCTGGCGCCCTGGCTGGCCGCTTCCGCGCCGCTGCCAGCCGGCGTGCTGCTCGTCAATCGCGCCGGGCAGATGCTCTCTGCCGCCGCGCTGAGTCTTTACGCGCCGGATGCGCGTACCCACGGCGCGCTCGAGCGCCAGCGCGAGATCGATGCGCTCGCCGTCGAGATCCAGCCCGCCGAGGCCCGCGTGGACGAAGCGACCCATCGCGTCTCCGCCGCGCGCGCCGTCTGCCAGGACCTGCAGGCCGCGCTCGCGCAGGAGCGCACCCTGGCGCAAGGCTTGCAGGCGCGCCTGCACGCGCAGCAGCTCGCCTTCGTCAAGGCGCAGCAGGCGCAGGCGCGGCAGGCCGAACGGCTGGAGCAGCTCGCGCGCGAGGCCGCCGAGCTGCTGCGCCTGGAAGGCGTGGAGCAGGGGCACGTGGCCGAGGCCGAACTGGCGTGCGCGGCGGCCGAGGCGCGCGCCAGTGGCCTGCAGCAGACCCAGGCCGAAGCGGACGAAACCGCCGCGCAGACCGAGCGCGCCCTGCGCGAGCAGCGCGATGCCCTGGCCGCCGTGCAGCGGCAGCGCCACGAGGCCGAGTTCGCGCTGCGCGACGCCAACATGCGGCTCGACGAGCACCGCCGCGCGGCGCAGCTGGCGCAGACCCAGCTCGAACGTCTGGAGACCGAGCGTGCCTCGCTCGCCGGCGAGCAGGAGAAGCTCGATGACGCCGAGCTGCAGCGCGCGCTGCAGACCGCGCTCGACATGCGCCGCGCGCGCGAGGACGTGCTGGCGCAGCGCCGCCAGGCCATGGAAGAGGCCAGCCAGCAGATCCGCAGCCTCGACGAAGCCCGTCTGCGCGCCGAGCACGCGCTGGGCCCGCTGCGCGAGGCGCTGGGCGAACTGCGCCTGCGGCACCAGGCCGCCGAGCTGGGCTGCAGCCAGGCGCTGGAACGCCTGGGCGAACTGGGCGCCGAGCCCGCGCCGCTGGAGGCCGAGGTCATGGAGTCGGTGCGCGAGCCGGCGCTCGCGCGCGAGGTGAGCCGGCTTTCGCGCGAAATCGCGGACATGGGCGCGGTCAACCTGGCGGCCCTGGCCGAACTCGAGGCCGCGCGCCAGCGCAAGCAGTTCCTCGACATGCAGTTCGAGGATCTCATGCGCGCGATCGGCACCCTGGAGGACGCGATCCGGCGCATCGACCGCGACACGCGCGCCCAGCTCGGCGAAACCTACGCCACCGTGAGCCGCCATTTCAGCGAGCTCTTTCCGCGTCTCTTCGGCGGCGGTCAGGCCCAGCTCGTGCTCACCGGCGACGAGATCCTGGATGCCGGCGTGCAGATCATCGCCCAGCCGCCCGGCAAGAAGAACGCTTCCATCCATCTGCTCTCGGGCGGCGAGAAGGCGCTCACGGCGATCGCGCTGGTGTTCGCGATGTTCCAGCTCAACCCGGCGCCGTTCTGCATGCTCGACGAGGTGGACGCGCCGCTGGACGACACCAACACCGAACGCTATTGCGACATGGTGCGGCACATGTCGGCCGTCACGCAGTTCATCTTCATCAGCCACAGCAAGATCACGATGGAGATGGGGCGTCAGCTCGTGGGCGTGACGATGCAGGAGCAGGGCGTTTCACGCGTGGTGGAAGTCGATATGGAAGCTGCCCTCAAGCTCGCGCAGCCCGCCACGGCTTGAAGTGACGCGGCATGGTGCGATAATGCACGCCCCGGCGTCCAGCCAGCCCAGACTCCCCTACCAGAATGTCCGGAAACGAACTTCAATACGGCCTCATCGGCCTTGGCGTGATCGCCATCGCCGCACTCGTGATCTACAACGTGTGGCAGGAACGCAAGGCGCGCAAGCATGCCGAGCAGGCCTTCCGCTCCACGCATCACGACGTGCTGCTCGAAGGCGAGCCGGAAGCGCCGGTGCCGCCTGCGCCCGGGGGACGCATGGAGCCGGGCCTGCGCGCCGACCCGCCCGCCGGTGAAGACGCCGCGCCGCCGGTTGCGCCGCGTCCGGCAAGCGTGCATCTGCGCCAGAGCGAGCCCGTGCTGCCGCGCGAACTGCGCGCCGTCGATTGCGTGGTGATGATTGAAGCGCCGGCGGGCGTCTCGGCTTCCGCCATCTTCACGACCCAGCTCGAAGCGCTCGCCGGCAGCACCCGGCGTATCGCCTGGTATGGCTGGGCCGATTTCGAGAACGCGTGGTTTCCGCTGGATGCGCGCACGCCCGGCAGCCTCAATCGCGCCTGCGTGACGCTGCAGCTCGTCGACCGCCGTGGCGCGATCAACGAGCGCGAGCTGGACCGCTTCTACGACCGCCTGGGCCGCGTCTGCGAGCAGTTCCTGTGCGTGCCGCGCCTGCCGAGCAAGGCCGAGGTGCTGGAACGCGCGCGCGAGATCGAGGCGTTCTGTTTCGAGGTGGACATCCAGATCGCCTTCAACGTGCGCTCCGAGAGTTCCGTGTTCGTGGGTTCGCGCGTGCGCGCCATCGCCGAATCCGCCGGCCTCACGCTGGGCAGCGACGGAGCCTTCCACGCCATCGACGAAGCCGGACAGCACATGTTCCTGCTGGCCAATCAGGAAGCCACCCCGTTCTCGGCCGAACAGGCCCGCCACCTGCAGACGCATGGTCTTTCGCTCGTGCTCGACGTGCCGCGCGTGACGCAGCCGGCCTCCGTGCTCGAACGCATGTACCAGTTCGCGCAGCAGCTCGCCACGAGCCTGGGCGGGCAGATCGTGGACGACAACCAGGCACCGCTCGGCGACCGCTCGGTGGCGGTGATCCGAGACCAGATCTCGCAGTTCGAGGACGGCATGGTGCGCCAGGGCATTCCCGCAGGCAGTCCCGTGGCGCAGCGCCTCTTCGACTGATCCGGGCCATGGATCTGTTCTCCCGGGCCGATGCCTCGGCGCGCGCCGAGGCCTTGCGCGCCGAGCTCGAGCGGCATGCGCACGCGTATTACGTGCTCGACGCGCCGACGGTCTCCGATGCCGAGTACGACCGCCTCTACCAGGAACTCGAAGCCCTCGAGGCCACACACCCCGAGCTGCGTCGCGCCGACTCCCCCACGCAGCGCGTGGGCGGCCGGGCGCTGGAGCGCTTCGAGTCGGTCCGTCATGCCGTGCCCATGCTGTCGATCCGCACCGAGACCGATATCGGCGAGGGCGGCGCGCTCGGTTTCGACGCGCGCGTGCGGCGCGATCTCGATCTCGATGCGTCCGATCCGCCCGTCGAATATCTGGCCGAGCTGAAGTTCGACGGTCTCGCGATCAGCCTGCGCTACGAAGCCGGCGTGCTCGTGCGCGCGGCCACGCGCGGCGACGGCGAGACGGGCGAGGACGTGACGCAGAACGTGCGCACCATCGGCCAGATCCCCCTGCGCCTGCAGGGAGCGTCCGTGCCCGAGGTGCTGGAGGTCCGCGGCGAGGTCTACATGCGCCGCGACGATTTCGAACGCCTCAACACCGCGCAGGCCGAAGCCGGCGAGAAGACCTTCGTCAATCCGCGCAATGCGGCGGCCGGCGCGGTGCGCCAGCTCGACCCGGCCATCGCGCGGCGGCGCCCCCTGAGCTTCTTCGCCTATGGCGTGGGCGAGTTCGCGGGCTGGAACATGCCCGCCCGCCAGAGCGCCATTCTCGACGCGCTGCTGGCCTTCGGTTTTCCGGTGTCGGTCGAGCGCACGCTCGCGCACGGCGCCGAGGCGCTGGTGGCCTTCCACCGCCGCGTGGGCGAGCTGCGCGGCCAGCTGCCGTTCGACATCGACGGCGTGGTCTACAAGGTCGACCGGCTCGACTGGCAGCGCGCGCTGGGCTGGGTCACGCGCGAACCCCGCTGGGCGGTGGCGCACAAATACGCTCCGCAGGAAGAGATCACGCGCCTGCTGGGCATCGAGATCCAGGTCGGCCGCACCGGGGCGCTGACGCCCGTGGCCAGACTGGAGCCCGTGTTCGTGGGTGGCGTCACGGTGACCAACGCCTCCCTGCACAACGAAGACATGATCCGCCACAAGGGCATCAAGGTCGGCGACTGGGTCGTCGTGCGCCGCGCGGGCGACGTGATCCCCGAAGTGGTGACGGCCGTGGCCGACCGCCGCGACGGCAGCGAGCGCGAATTCGTCATGCCCGCCAGTTGCCCCGTGTGCGGATCGCACGCGGTCCGCGAGGAAGGCGAGGCCGCGACGCGCTGCACCGGCGGCATCGCCTGCCGCGCGCAGTGCAGCCAGGCCATCCTGCATTTCGCGGGGCGTCGCATGATGGACATCGACGGCCTCGGCGAGCGCTACATCGAATCCCTCGTGGAGTTCGGCTACGTGAGGCGCGTGGCCGACCTCTACCGCCTGCGCCTGGAAGACCTGCTCGAGATGAAGCGCCGCGCCGACGCGCGCGACGGCGTCACGCCCGAAACCGTCCAGCAGGGCCGCATCGCCACCAAGTGGGCCGAGAACCTCATCGAGGCCATCGCCGCCAGCAAGACGCCGCCGCTGGCGCGCCTGCTCTTTGCGCTGGGCATCCGCCATGTCGGCGAGTCCACGGCCAGAACGCTCGCCGACCAGCTCGGCTCGCTGGATGCCGTGCGCCGCACGCCGCGCGAGGTCTTTGCGTTGCTGCCCGACATCGGCGGCATCGTGGCCGATTCGCTGTACGAGTTCTTCAGCGAGCCCAACAACGCGCGCGTGCTCGACGAACTGTCGCAAGCCGGCGTGCACGCACGCGACGAGCATCCGCCCGCCAACGCCTTTCTCGCCGGCCTCGCCTGGCCGGAGCTGCTGGCGCGCCTGCAGATTCCCCGCCTGACCCCGGTGCGCGCGCGTCAGCTCGCCGACAAGCTGGCGGACCCCCTCGCGCTCGCCCGGACCACGCCCGGCGGGCTCGCGACCATCGGCCTGCCGGCGGAGCTGGCCACCGAACTCGAACGCTGGCTGGCCGATGCCGCCAACATCGCGCGCCTCGAGGCGCTCGCGGCCTGCCTGGCGAGCTGGGCGCCCCTCATGGCGCGCGCCACGGAAGAGGCCGCGGAGGCGCCCGGACTGCCGCTCGCGGGGCACATCTTCGTGCTGACGGGCACGCTGCCGGGGCTCTCGCGCGACGAGGCCGGCGCGCTCATCGAAGCCCGTGGCGGCAAGGTGTCGGGGTCGGTGTCGCGCAAGACCCATTTCGTGGTGGCCGGGGCCGAAGCCGGCAGCAAGCTCGCCAAGGCCCAGGAACTTGGCGTGCCGGTGCTGGACGAAGCGGGATTGCGCAAGCTCCTGGATGGCTGAAGCGGGCCCCGTGGCGGCCAGGACGGGCCGGGCAGGGGTGCATCGCCCGCGCAACGTTTCCGCCGCCGCCATCCGCAGCGATGAACGACTGAGATCTGCCCATACGGGCAGGCAGGGTATGCTGGCGGCCTGTCGCGCGCCTCAGGGTTGCCGCCCGGCGTCGCCGGGGCAGACCGTAAAACGTTAAGGAAGACATGCATGGAAAAGGTGTGGCTCAAGGCCTATCCGAAGGGCGTTCCCGCCGAGATCGATCTGACCGCCTACGCGTCGCTCGCGGATTTCTTCGAGCGCGGCGTCGCGCGCTGGGGCGACCGCGTGGCCTACATCAACATGGGCACCTCGCTGAGCTTCCGCGACGTGGACCGGCTGTCCGCCCAGTTCGCGTCCTATCTCCAGAACGTGCTCAAGCTGCCGCGTGGCAGCCGGGTCGCGCTCATGATGCCCAACGTGCTGCAGTACCCGGTGTGCATGTTCGGCGCCCTGCGGGCCGGCTACACGGTGGTCAACTGCAATCCGCTCTACACCCCGCGCGAGCTGGAATTCCAGCTCAAGGATTCGGGCGCCGAAACCATCGTCGTGCTCGAGAACTTCGCCCATACGCTGCAGAGCGTGCTGGCGCGCACCGAGGTGCGCCACGTGGTGGTGACCAGCCTGGGCGAGATGCTGGGCGCGCTCAAGGGCAGCGTCGTGGATCTGCTCGTGCGCCGCGTCAAGAAGCTCGTGCCGGCCTGGCGCATCGAGGGTGCGAAACGTCTGGCGGGCGCGCTCGCGGAGGGCGGCCGCACGCCCATGCAGGCCGTCGCGATCACGCGTGACGATCTGGCTTTCCTCCAGTACACGGGCGGCACCACGGGGGTGGCGAAGGGCGCCATGCTCTCCCACGGCAACATCCTGGCGAATCTGCTGCAGGCCCATGCGTGGATCGATTCGCGCCTGCGCTGGGGCGGGGAATTCGTCGTCACGGCCCTGCCGCTGTATCACATCTTTTCGCTGACCATCAATTGCTTCACCTTCTTCATGATCGGCGCGCAGAACCTGCTCATCACGAATCCGCGCGACATGAAGGGTTTCGTGAAGGCGCTGCGCAAGTACCCGTGGACCGTGATCTCGGGCGTGAACACGCTTTACAACGCGCTCATGAACCAGCCTGATTTCGCCACGCTGGACTTCTCCCGCGTGCGCCTGTCGCTGTCGGGCGGCATGTCGCTGCAGAAATCGGTCGTGGAGCGCTGGAAGGCCATGACCGGCAGCGTCCTGATCGAAGCCTACGGCCTGACCGAAGCCTCGCCCGGCGTGTGCTGCAACCCCATCGACCAGACCGAATACACCGGCAGCATCGGCCAGCCCGTGCCCTCCACCGACATCTCGCTGCGCAACGAGCAGGGCGAGGAAGTGCCGATCGGCCAGCCCGGCGAGCTGTGCATGAAGGGCCCGCAGATGATGCAGGGCTACTGGAACGCGCCGGCCGACACGGCCGCCGTGATGACCCCCGACGGCTACCTGCGCACGGGCGACGTGGCGATCATCGACGAGCGCGGTTTCCTGCGCATCGTGGACCGCAAGAAGGACACCATCCTCGTCTCGGGTTTCAACGTCTATCCCAACGAGATCGAGGACATCGTCTCCACGCACCCCGGCGTGGCCGAGGTGGCCGCCATCGGCGTGCCCAGCGACGCCTCCGGCGAGGCCGTGAAGATCTTCGTCGTCAGGAAGGCCGCCGGCCTCACCGAGCAGGACCTCATCGCCCACTGCAAGCGCTACCTCACGCCCTACAAGGTGCCGCGCCTGATCGAGTTCCGCGACGAGCTGCCCAAGACCAACGTCGGCAAGATCCTGCGCCGCGCGCTGCGCGACGAGGAGCTCCTGCGCAACCGCGCACAGGCCGCGCGCACCCAGTGACGCCGGGCCCACGCCCGCCGCGTGGGTCGCAGGCTCTTGTGCGAACGCCCGCCGCGTGCTCCAATGACGCCGCGTTTCTCATTTCAGTCTGGCTGTATTCCCGCGTTATCTCCGTGACCTCTGCTTCCTTCGCCCTTCGCGCCCTGTCCACTGCCACCGCGGCTTCCGCTGTGGTCGTAGTCGTACGCGTCGTAGTAGGCGTAGGCGGCAGCGCGCCGTAACGGGGACGAGCCCAGGCTCAAGAGATTCAACCCCGCCGGCGCAAGCCGGGCGGGGTTTTTTTCATCCCCGGACGGCGCTGGCTCAACCATCCAGGGAGTCAAAAGATGCAGTTCACTGGCGCACAGTTGATCATCCACCTGCTCGAACGGCAGGGCGTGACCCGCGTGGCGGGCATACCGGGGGGCGCGGCGCTGCCGCTCTATGATGCCCTCTCGCAGAGCCGCGCGATCCACCACGTGCTGGCCCGCCACGAGCAGGGCGCGGGCTTCATCGCGCAGGGCATGGCGCGCGCCACGGGCCGCGCGGCGGTCTGCATGGCTTCGAGCGGGCCCGGCGCGACCAATCTCGTGACCGCGATCGCCGACGCCCAGCTCGACTCGGTGCCCGTCGTCTGCATCACCGCCCAGGTGCCCTCGGCCATGATCGGCACCGACGCGTTCCAGGAGGTCGATACCTACGGCCTGTCGATTCCCATCACCAAGCACAACTGGCTCGTGCGCCGCGTCGAAGACCTGCTGCGCATCATTCCCGATGCTTTCCGGATCGCCGAGTCCGGCCGCCCCGGCCCGGTCTGGGTCGATGTGCCCAAGGACGTGCTCAATGCCACGCTCGACGTGCCCGAGCTGCCCGCCGTGGCCCGGCCCGACGAGCTGCCCGAGGGCGACGCCCTGCAGATCGCGCGCGCCGCGGCACTCATCAACGCCGCCGAGCGGCCCGTGCTCTACCTGGGCGGTGGCGTGATCGCGGGCAATGCGGCCGACGCCGCGACGCGGCTTGCCGAACGCGCCGGCCTGCCCACCACGATGACCCTCATGGGCCTGGGCGCGATGCCCGTCGATCATCCGCTCTCGCTGGGCATGCTGGGCATGCACGGCGCGCGCTACACCAATTACGCGCTCGAGGAGGCCGACCTCCTGATCGTGCTCGGCGCCCGCTTCGACGACCGCGCGATCGGCAAGGCCGAGAAGTTCTGTCCGCGCGCCGCGATCATCCACGTCGACATCGATCCGGCCGAGCACGGCAAGATCCGCCAGGCCAACGTCGCGCTGCATGGCGACGTCGGTCGCGTGCTCGCGCGCCTGGACGCGCAGGTGCAGTCCAGCCCGCGCCGCGCCTGGCTGGCGCGCGTGGCCCAGCTCAGGCGCGAGCATCCGCTGGCCTTGCCGGGCGCGGACGACCCCCGTAGTCACTACGGCCTGGTGCGGGCGGTGGCGGCCGCGCTCGACGACGATGCGATCGTGACCACCGACGTGGGCCAGCATCAGATGTGGGTCGCGCAGGCCTACCCGCTGCGCCGTCCGCGTCAGTGGCTGACTTCGGGCGGCCTCGGCACCATGGGGTTCGGCCTGCCGGCGGCCATCGGCGCGGCGCTGGCCTGCCCCGGCCGCACGGTGGTCTGCTTTTCGGGCGACGGCAGCCTCAAGATGAACATCCAGGAAATGGACACGGCCGTGGAGGAGGGCGCCAACGTGAAGGTCGTGCTCATGAACAACCAGTCGCTGGGGCTCGTGCACCAGCAGCAGGATCTGTTCTACGGCCAGCGCATCTTCGCCTCGGACTACCGTCGCCACACCAATTTCCAGATGATCGCGGCCGGCTTCGGCATGCGGGTGTTCGATCTCGACCAGGCCGACGATCCCCGCGCCATGCTGACCGAGGCCCTCGCGGCCACGGGGCCGTGTCTGATCCACTGCTCGATAGACGTGAGCCAGAAGGTCTTCCCGATGGTGCCCCCGGGTGCCGCGAACACTGAAATGATCGGAGGTTGAGATGGAACACGAAGCCTATGCCATGCCCGCGCCCGATACCGTGCGCAAGGTCGTGCTCGAACTCGCGGTGCGCAATCACCCGGGCGTCATGACGCACGTCTGCGGCCTCTTCGCGCGGCGCGCGTTCAACGTCGAAGGCATTCTGTGCATGCCGGTGCCGGGCAGCGACGAGAGCCGCATCTGGCTGCTCGTCTTCGAGGACGCCCGCCTTGCGCAGATGATCGCGCAGGTCGAGAAGCTCGAGGATGTGCTGCGCGTGGAGCGGCATGGCGCCGACCACCGCGTGTTCGAGCGCCTCGAGGAATTTTTCCATTGAGGATGCGCAGCGCCCGGCGCCGGCGGGAGGGCGCGCTTCGGGGTCCGGCGCGCGGGGGCGCGCGACGGGCACGGCCAGGCGTTTCGGGCTGCCCGCGCGGTGCGCCGGGCACGCCCGGCGGTGCGATGCCGGCGTGCCCGGGCCGCGAGGCGTTCGCTCCGCAAGGCCTGCGCGAGAAGACCGATGCGCTTCGCTGACGCGCACGGCGCGGCGCCGCGCGCGGCGGAGCCCGCGGCGTTCTGGCGCGACCCCGCGCTGCCCTTCGCCGAAAGCCGCCGGGCCTGTCACAGCCGCGCGTGCTACAAGCCGCACCATCATCCCGCCTTCTCCATCGGTGCCGTGGATGCCGGCCGCAGCGTGTTCACCGGCGCGGCCGACGGGCCTGTCGTGCTGACGCCCGGCACGCTGGTGTTCGTGCCGGCGGCTCGCGTCCATGCCTGCAACCCGGCGCCGGGCGTGGCCTGGAGTTACCAGATGCTGCATCTCGAGGCCGCATGGCTGCAGGGTGTGCGGCAGGAGTACGCGTGTGCCGGCTTCGATGCCGACGAGCCGGTGCGCATCGTGACCGATCCCCTGGCCTACGCCGGCTTCTGCCAGCTCAACGCGCTGCTGTTCCGCGCCGCCGAGCCCGGCGACAAGGAAGCCGCGCTGATCGAATTCATCGGCGATTGCGATCTGCGCCAGGGCGTGTCCCTCGAAGCGCCGCGCACGCCCGCGCGGCTCGCCGCGCAGATCGGCCCCGCGCTCGCGCTGCTGCGCGACGAGCCGGCGGTTGCCGCGCCCCTGAGCCATCTGGCCCAGCTCGCGGGCCTGAGCCGCTACCAGTTGATCCGGGCATTCCGTGCCGTCACCGGCATGCCCCCCCACGCATGGCAGCTCAATCACCGCATCAATCTCGCCCGTGCGGCGCTCCGCGCCGGCGCGCCCCTGGCGGATCTCGCCCAGCGCCTGGGGTTCGCGGATCAGGCGCACTTCCAGCGGGTCTTCAAGGCGCATGCCGGGGTCACGCCCGGGCGTTTCCGCGGCTGAAGGCCGCGCCATCGCGGCGCAATTTCCTTCAATACGGCGTCCCTCGCCGCCGGCCACACTCGCAGCCCCGAACTTGCCGGTGTGTCACGGATGCAATCCTTTCTCATGATCGCGGCCGCGCATTTCCTCGCGCTGCTGTCCCCCGGACCCGACTTCTTCCTGATCGCCCGCACCTCCTTGTCGAGCGGCTGGCGCGTGGCCAGCGGGGCATGCTGCGGCGTCGCGCTGGCCAACGGGGTGTTCATCGCGGCGGCCTTCGCCGGCACCACGGTGCTGCGGCCCGGCAGCGTTCCGTTCCTTGCCCTGCAGCTCGCCGGCTGCGCGTACCTGCTTCATCTGGGGGTGCTGTTCATTCGCCACGCGGGCAGCCACGGCCTGCGGCACATGGCGGGTGACGCTTCGCGTCAGGCCGCGCCGGGCGCCTGGTGGCGGGCCGCCGGCATGGGGTTTCTGTCGGGCGTGCTGAACCCCAAGAACGCGCTGTTCTACGCCAGCCTCGCGGCCATGCTCGGCAGCGCGCACGCGAGCGCGGGCTGGAAGCTCGTGTATGGGCTGTGGATGTTCTGCACCGTGCTGCTGTGGGATCTGCTGGTCGCCCTCCTGATCGGCAACCGCTTCGTGCTGGGTGCCTTCGCGAACGCGCTGCCCTGGCTGGAGCGCCTGTCGGGCGCCTTGCTGATCCTGCTCGCGCTGGGGGTTCCGGCGTATCTGCTGCTGTCCTGAGCCCGGCGTCTTGCCTCGCGTGAGGCCGTGACCCGCCCGGGCTGCGCGGCGTGCGAGGGCATGCGTGGAGGGCCGCCCCTGTTGCGGGCGGACGGTCCCTCGCGTCATTGGCCGGGGGCGCCCGCCACGTGTCCGGGACGCATGAGGCGGGCGTCGCGAGGCACGCTCTGTGTCATGCCCATCCCTTGAACGCGTGCGGTGCCATGCCCCGGATGAGTCGGCACAACGGCATGTTCGTGGAATAGGAATGTGGAGGCGGGGGCGGGATGATTCCGGCAGGCCGTCGGCTGCCGGAAACAGGCCCGCCCGCATCCGCATGAGCCGGATGCGTCGCGCCGAACTCCGCGTCATCCGGCACGGCCTGTCATGGCAGTGACCTTCAAGGAGTCGTGATGAGCGCATTGATTGCCCTGGCCGCGCTGGCGTTGTTGATGCTGGCCGCCTATCGGGGATACAGCGTTATCCTCTTCGCCCCCATCGCCGCGCTGGGCGCGGTGTTCCTGACCGACCCCGGCGCGGTCGCGCCCGCGTTCACGGGCCTGTTCATGGAAAAGATGGTGGGCTTCGTCAAGCTTTACTTTCCGGTGTTCCTGCTCGGTGCCGTTTTCGGCAAGCTGATCGAGCTGTCGGGTTTCTCGCGGTCCATCGTCGCCGCCGCGATCCGGCTCCTGGGACGCCGCCATGCCATTCCGGTCATCGTGCTGGTCTGCGCCTTGCTCACCTACGGCGGCGTCTCGCTGTTCGTGGTGGCCTTCGCCGTCTATCCCTTCGCGGCCGAGCTGTTCCGCCAGAGCGACATTCCGAAGCGGCTGATTCCGGCCACCGTGGCGCTGGGGGCGTTCTCGTTCACGATGGATGCGCTGCCCGGCACGCCACAGATCCAGAACATCATTCCCACCAGCTTCTTCGGCACCAACGCGTGGGCCGCGCCCTGGCTGGGGCTGACGGGGTCGCTGTTCATCATCTGCGTGGGCCTGGTCTATCTCGAACGCCAGCGTCGCGCCGCGCAGTCGCGAGAGGAGGGCTATGGCACGGACCTGCTGAACGAGCCGGAGACCCCCGACGGCATCAATCTGCCGAATCCGCTGCTGGCGATCTCTCCGCTGATTGTGGTGGGCGTGCTGAACCTGCTCTTCACGCACTGGATTCCGCGCTGGTATGGCGCCACGCACGAACTGGCCCTGCCCGGGCTGGCGAAGCCGGTGCTCACCGAAGTCGGCAAGATCACCGCCATCTGGGCCGTCGAGGCGGCGCTGATCGCCGGCATCCTGCTGGTCGTGATCGCCGGTTTCCGCAGCATCCGCGACCACCTCGCCGAAGGCAGCCGCACGGCGGTGGGCGGCGCGATCCTGGCCGCGATGAACACCGCGTCGGAATATGGCTTTGGCGCCGTGATCGCGGCCCTGCCGGGGTTTCTCGTGCTCGCCGGCGGGCTGGCGGCCATACCGGACCCGCTGCTCAACGAAGCCATCAGCGTCACCGCGCTTGCGGGGATCACCGGCTCCGCCTCGGGCGGGATGAGCATCGCGCTGGCGGCGATGTCCGACAGTTTCGTGGCCGCCGCGCATGCCGCGAACATCCCGCTCGAAGTGCTGCACCGGGTTGCCTCCATGGCATCGGGAGGCATGGATACCCTGCCGCACAACGGCGCCGTCATCACGCTGCTGGCGATCACGGGCCTGAGCCACCGCCAGGCATACGGCGGCATCTTTGCCATCACGCTGATCAAGAGTGCTGCGGTGCTGTTCGTGATCGGCGTTTTCTACATGACCGGAATCGTTTGAGGAGAACAACATGAATCTGCGAGGCAAGAGCGCGCTCGTTACGGGCTCCACCAGCGGCATCGGCCTGGGCATCGCGCAGGCACTGGCCAGGGCGGGCGCGAAGGTCATGCTCAATGGCTTTGGCGACGTAGAACTGGCGCTCCAGAGCATGGACCGGTATGAACACACGCCGGGCTATCACCCCGCCGATCTGCGCGACCCCGCCCAGATCGAGGCCATGATGCGTCATGCCGCCCAGGAGCTGTCGGGCGTGGATATTCTCGTGAACAACGCCGGAATCCAGCATGTTTCGCCGGTCGAGAGCTTCCCCGTGGAAAGGTGGGACGCCATCATGGCGATCAATCTGTCCTCGGTATTCCACGCCACGCGTCTGGCGCTCCCCGCCATGCGCGCGCGCAACTGGGGGCGGATCATCAATATCGCCTCCGTGCACGGCCTGGTGGCGTCCAGGGACAAATCGGCCTACGTCGCCGCAAAGCACGGCGTCGTCGGCTTTACCAAGACCGTGGCGCTGGAGACGGCGCAGACCGGGGTCACCTGTAATGCGCTGTGTCCGGGCTGGGTGCTCACGCCGCTGGTCCAGCAGCAGATCGATGCGCGCATCGCCGGCGGTGCCTCGCCCGAAGAGGCGCAGGAAGGGCTGCTGAAGGAGAAGCAACCATCGGGCGAGTTCGTGACGCCACGTCAGTTGGGCGAACTGGTGCTGTTCCTGTGCTCCGAGGCCGCGGCGCAGGTGCGTGGCGCGGCCTGGAACGTGGATGGCGGCTGGGTGGCGCAGTGAGCCACGTCTGGCCCGGGCGGCCCCACGGGGCGTTCCGGGCCGTGGCGTTCAGCTGACCCGGCCCGGGCCGGGCTGCCGAGCGCCCGGGTGCCGCGCTCGCGGGCAGTCCAGCGCCGTGGCGTTCAGCGAGCGCAGGCCCCCAGGGTGCTCAGGAGGCATCCCGCATGGCCTGCGCCAGCCGGTGCTGGCCGCAGCCTTGCAATCCTTCGATGGCGCCTTCCCGGTCCCGGGGTGCATGGTGCTGACTGAGCTTTCGCTTGCCTTCCAGGCGGGTGAGGCGGATCTCCAGGCCGACGATGTGCCGCAGCATCTCGGCGATGAAACCGGCCGGCGCGTCGCTCATTTTCCAGGGCGTGGGCCGCCCCGCCTCATGCTGGCGCGTCAGGCGGCCGACGATGCCGCGAAGGGATTTCTCGTCTTCGAGCACGTGGAGCGTGCCGTGCGCGTGGACCACCTCGTAGTTCCATGTCGGCACCCGCCGGTGTGTTTCGTGCTTGCCCGGATACCAGTCGGGCGTGATGTAACCTTCGGCGCCGCGAAACACCACGAGCACGGCGTCGCCATTGCGCACCTCGCGCCAGAGCGGATTCGCCCGCGCGGCATGGGCGAGCAGCGCGCCCGTGGTGCCGTGCCGCGCCTCCAGCAGAAACGGCAAGTGGTTTGCCTCGAGTCCGCCGGCGGTATTCGTCACGAGCATGCCCAGCGCGTTGTCGCGGACGATGCGGTGAAGTTCTTCGATGCGTTGCTCGGCAAAGGGCGGTGGGGCGTACATGGGGGCCTCGTTTGGTTAAGAGCTGTGCAGACGTCCGGCCTGCCCCGCTAATGTGCTATTTTGCCGGGCCGGTGAAAATCACCAGTTCAATACAGAATGATCAGACCAGTTGAGGAGCAGCGCCGCGCGGACGCTGCTCGACAAGGGGTGAGCAGCGCGCTCTATGAGGAGTTCCGGTCGCGCATCGTGGACGGCACGTACCCTGCCGGCGCGGCGCTGCCCTCGACGCGTGCGCTTGCCGCCGAACGCGGTTTGTCCCGCGCCACCGTGTCGGTGGTGTATGAGCAGCTCGCGGCGGATGGATTCATCCAGACGCGGGCGGGTGCCGCCAGTCGCGTGACGGCAGGGGCATCGCCCGTGTCGCGGGCTGCCCGGCCGCGTCCGGGCAAGGCCGGTAGCGCTGCGGGGGATCGCTTCGGTGGCCGGCTTTCCGCCATGGGCGACCGCATCGCGGCGATGGCGCTGGCGAGCGCGGCTCCCGGCCTGTCCGGCGAAATCGATTTCGTATATGGCCCCCTGGCTGGGAGCGACTTTCCGACCGTGGCGTGGATCAAGGCGCTGCGCGCGGTGGAGCGTCAGCGGCGGCCGCGCCTGGAGTACGAAGACCCGCGCGGCCACCTCGCGTTGCGACGCGCGCTGCAGACGCATCTGGGGCAGACGCGCGGCATGGCATGCAGCGTGGATCAGATCATGATCGTCAGCGGCTCGCAGCAGGCGCTCGATCTGTGCGCGCGGCTGCTGATCGATCCGGGTGACCGCGTGATGGTCGAGAATCCCGGCTACCGGATGGCCCGCCATGCATTCGAAGCCCAGGGCGCCGTGCTGCAATGCGTCGACGTAGACGACCACGGCATGATGACCGCGCAGCTTGCTGCGCTGGGGCGTGCCCAGCTCGCTTACGTGACGCCCACGCACCAGTTTCCGCTGGGAGCCTTCCTGCCCATCGGGCGGCGCCGGGAGTTGCTGGCGTGGGCGCAGCGAAGCCGGGCCTGGATCATCGAGGACGATTACGACAGCGAGTATCGCTACACCGTGCGTCCCGAAGCCACCTTGCAGTCGCTCGATACGCAGGGCTGCGTGATCTACGTCGGCACCTTCTCCAAGACGCTTTCGCCGCAACTGCGGCTGGGTTACATGGTGCTGCCGCCGGCGCTGATGGACACCTTCGCCGCCGCCCGGCGGCTCATGGATCGACACGGCGCCACCAGCGCGCAGCAAGCACTGGCGCGCTTGCTGGAGGAGGGCAGCTACACGCGGCACGTCCGCCGCATCAGGCGTGCCCAGCAAGCCCGGCAGCGCGCGCTCGTCGATGCGCTGGAACGGCATCTGGGTGAGCGCGTGGAGGTGCAGGGCGCGGCCAGCGGGTTGCATCTGGTGGTGTGGTTCAAGGCCTTGCCCGCCAGCGCGGAACCCGCACTGGCGGATGCCGCGCGGCAACATGGTGTGCGGGTCTATCCGCTGGGCCCCCTGTTCCATCCGGGCGCACCCGGCGCCGCGGAGCGCCGGGCGGGGTTCGTCCTGGGTTACGCCGCGCTGACGCTGGAGGCCATCGAAACCGGCATCCGGCGCCTCGCGCAAGCGCTGACCGCGCTAGAGCGGCGGGCATAAGAGCCCGGCCGGTGCCTGAACGCCGGCCTGAACGTGTGTGCCTGCGGAACGGCTCGCGGCTTCCGCCTTCATGCCCCGAAGCAGGCCTGGGCCCGTGGTCTCAGCGCCCTTTCTTGTAGGTCTGATGGCAGCTCTTGCAGTCTTGCGTGACTTTCGTGAGTGCCGCGCCGATGGCCGCCTTGTCCGGCTGGGGTGCCGATGCCGCGGCGGCCAGGGCCTGGGCATTGGTCTGGAAGCTTTTCGCCTTGGCCGAAAAATCGGGCGCGTTGCGCCAGATCTCGTCCTTGGCCGCCGAGAAGATGCCGCCCTGGCTTCCCGGCGGGAACAGCGCGGGAATCTTTTCGGCGAAGCCCGCCATGCCGTTCGCGGCCGCCGCGACGGCCACGTGGTCGCCGCTGGCCAGGGCGTCGCGGATGGTGGAGAGCGCGCGCTTGCTGGCCTTGAACCCGGCCTCCCGCTGGGCGATGACGTCGGCGGCGGTCACGGCGGCCACCGCGAGGCAGGGAAGGAGGAACAGCGCGAGGCGTGCTTTGCGGGTCATGGGTGTCTCGATTCGGAGGGGGAGGAAGAATCCGGGGGCTCGCCCCCGGGGCGGGGCTTGTCGTGGCGGCGCGTGCGACCGGCCTATCGCATCTGGCGGCGCTTGCGCAGGGCCCGGCCATCGCGGATGTTCAGGCCCATGAGGGCGAGGTTGACCGCCCCGGCCAGCAGCTCGACGGTCTGCACGCCGTAGAACCATGCGTCGAATTCGCCGGCGCGTGCCTTGAAGGCGAGAAAGAGCGCCGCCGGGATCAGGATCAGCACGCCGTTGGCGCCGATGAAGGGCATGCGGCGACGTTTGGTGACCAGTGCGGGCAGCGCGCTTTTGCCCCCGAGACGAAAGCCGGTGGCGCCGGCAAGCGCCATGCAGGGCAGGAACGCGATGAAGGCGTAAGGAATGGCGGTCTTGATGCCGACGATGGCGTCATGGCCGAGAAACAGCTCGGCGACCACGGTCGAGAGCCAGAAAGCGGCCATGCACAGGAATGCGAGCCTGCCCGCCAGCGCGTGAGCCTTACGCAGCATCATGGTCTCCCCGCGCGGGCACGCCGTGCAGCCGGGAGATCGCGTCGAGCGTGCGGAGCGTGATCTCCAGCGCCTCGGCGGAGAACGCATCGCCGGTCCGGGCGGCATGCGCTTGCCATGCCGCGTTGACCCGCTCGAACAGCGAGGCGCCCGCCTCGGTGAGGCGGTACTGCGGGGAGCGCTGATGGGCCGGGTTCGGAAGCCTTTCGATCAAGCCGTCGGCGATCAGCAGATTGAGCTGCTTCTGCGCGCCTTGCCGGGTGATGCCCATCTGCTCCGCGATGTGAGGCGCCGTCTGGTGGCGCCCTGCGCGCGCGATGGCGCCCAGGATCTGCCACCGGGCGCTGGTGAGGCCAGCCGGCGCGGTAAACGCATCGCCCCATTCCAGCATCTTTCCGTTCGCGCGAAAGAGCGCCACCACGGTTTCCGAGAGGAGCCGCGCAAGGTCTGTGGTCATGGTCGGGAGCCGAGATGCGTTTAGATGGCAACCAGTTTCCAATTGTGGGAACCAGTTGTCAATAGCGGCGCGCCATGGTGTGCGACTTCCCGAGGGGGCGGCCCGGCCGCTCGGGCCGGAGGCTCGTGAGCCACCGTGCGGGGCTGGCGGGCGCGGGGGCATCTGGCGGTGCCGCGGGCGTCGCGTGCCGTCGCAGTGCCGGACCATGCCGCCGGCCCGTCCGGCTGCAGGAATTCCGGCGAACGGGAGAGGCGGGTGCGCGCCTCAGCGCGCGAGGGGTGAGGGTGGCCGTGTCAACGCGACGGGGACATAGATCGCGATGCGTCTGTCCTGCGGCGCGCGATGGTCGCGCAGGTTGAGATCTTCCTCGAGGATGGGCGCCTCGCGGCGGCTGCAGCGGGTTTGCGAAGCAAGCCACGCGCAGAGGCGCGACAGCTGCGCGGAACGATCGGCGGGGTTGATGTGCGCCATGGCGAACAGCCCGCCGAGGTGCGTGGCGAGATCTGCCTCGCCAAGAACGCGTTCCTGGCGGGAGAGCGGTACGAAGTGGCAGAGCCTGACCTTGCGCCCGGAATGCTCGTCGAAAGGATGGTCGCGATCATTGCTGCGCCAGCCACGCCAGAAGCGTCCGCCCGCCGCCAGGCAGAGCCAGGCGAGACGCGCCTTGAAGTAGGCGTTGCCGGCGTAGTCCCCCTCGTAGTCGAACTGCCACACCTTGCGCTCGGGCAGCCGTACCAGGTGCCAGCGCACCGGGGCTTGCTCCCGCCCCGGCGTGCGGGTGGGCGGGTGGCGGAAGGCGCGGCAGTAGGCGCGTGTGAAGGCGGCGTGCGAGTCATAACCCGCCTCCAGCGCGAGCGCGATGATCGGTGTGTCCGGCTGCTGCATCAGCGTGTCATGGGCACGCTGCAGGCGGAGCCGTTGCAGCGCGTGCATCGGGGTCTCGCCGGTGCGCTGCCGGTAGAAGCGCAGGGTCTGCGACGGAGAAAGGCAGGCGATGTCCGCCATGTCCGCGAGGCACAGACGCTCGTTGTCGAGCTGGGTGCCGAGGAAGTCGGTCAGGCGCCGGATCCGCTGTTGCTGAAAGACGAAGGTCGTAAAGCTGTCGCGCATGACTCGTTCTTCCCTTGTCCGTTGTCCTTGCCCCGGAGGCTTTGCGCAGGCCGGGGCGGCCCGGCTTTCGATCTGGCCCGTTGCGTGGAGCCCCCAGTTTGCGCCGCTTTACCCGATGCCGTCAGCGTTCTGAGGTCGCGGCAGGTGGGGCGGTGTTCCGACGGGGCCGAAGCGATCCGGCATGTGCGCCCGCCCCGCGCGCAAGCGCGCGGGCACGGCTGCGCTCATCTGCCTCATCTGTCCGGCGCTCCGGGCTGCGCAGCGGTGCCGATCAGCTCGGCAAGGCGCTTTCCGAAGGCCGTGGCGGCGGCGGGGTCGCGACCCGTCAGTATCCGTCCGGCCGACACGATGGGCGCGTCGACGTAGCGGCCTCCCCCCGCTTCGAGTTCCGCGATCCAGCTCCGATCCGGCCACATCGTGGCTGGTTGCCCCGCCAGCAGGCCGGCTCGGGCGAGGACCGGCGGTGCCGCGCAGAGGGCCGCCACCACGCGCTTGCGGGCATGCACCGCGCGCAGCAGAGCGTGCAGCCCCGCGTGCTGCCACAGGTGTTCGCGCGCGCCGTACCCGCCGATCACGGCGACCGCGTCATAGCGCGCGGGATCTGCCTGATCGATCGCGAGGTCCGCACGCACCGCGCCACCGGCATAACCCGTCGCGGTGCCCGGCTGGACGCTGGCCACTTCGACCTGGACTCCGGCGTCCTCCAGTGCGTGCCGCGTGTTTTCGTACTCGCTTTCGAGATAGTTGCGGGGGGCGATCACCAGCAATGCGCGGGCGGGCTCCGCGCCCCGCGCCGGCGTGGCCAGCATGAGGGTTGTGAGGGCGACGCAGGCGATCAGGCCGGGGACGTTCATGGGTAAAGGCATGGCGATGTGGGAGCGTGGGGGTTGAAGGATGTCAGCGCTTTTGCTGCATGCCGATGGCGCGTAGCCAGATCAGGAAGAGATCGGGCCAGCTTCGCACGGATTCCGGCGCGCTTTCGCGAAGGCCGAAGCCATGTCCGCCGCGCTGCATGACGTGCAGTTCGGCGGTGACCCCGGCGCTGCGTAGCGCTTGCCACATGGCGATGTTGGCGCTGATGGGCACGCGCACGTCATCGGCCGCGGCGAAGAGGAAGGCGGGCGGGGTGGTGGCGCGGATGGCATCCAGGGTTCCGCTGCTGCGAGGGGTCAGGGCGGATTCCGGGCGCGTGGATCCGGCGGGTAGCGGCTGGAATGAGGCCGCGCCATAGATGACCGCCATGAAGTCCGGCCGGGCCGACACGGCGTCGAGTGCATCGCGCGGGGGATAGGTTTCGCGTGCGAAATCGATGCCGGCCGCCGCCGCCAGATGCCCGCCGGCCGAAAAGCCCAGGATGCCAATGCGCGCGGGATCGATCTGCCAGCGCGCGGCGTCGTGCCGCAGCAGCCGGATGGCGCGCTGGGCATCCTGCAGCGGCACCAGCCTGCCGCTCTGGTGCCCCTCGTCTGGCAGGCGATATTTGAGGATGAACGCCGCAAAGCCCTCGGCGGCGAGACGGCGCGCGATCGATACGCCCTCGTTGTCGTAGGAGAGCGTGGTGTACCCCCCGCCCGGCGCGACGATGATCGCGCTGCCGTTGGCGCGGGCGGGCAGGAATGGAACCAGGCTGGGGCGGCCGATGCCACGGAGCATGCGCTCCGGCCGCGAGGGGTCGCTGCCGCGCACCTCGACGCTTTCCTTGAGATCCAGCCCCTCGGAGCCCGGGGGCGTTCGGTCTCCCCAGAGGAACACGGGCGCGCCTTCGACGATCGTGGCGGCTTGCGCGAGGGCGTGCGGAGGTGCCCCCAGCACGCCCAGGAAGCCCAGGAGGCACCGCAGCAGCAGCAGGGAGAGGGCCTGCCGCGCGCCGGCGGCGGCGCTTGCGAGCGCGTCGTGATGTCCGGCGTGCCACCGCAACGGGCGGGCCGGGATGGTGAGGGAATCCATGCGTGCCTCCAGCAGAAAAGGGATGCACGTACTTTCTGCGCTGCGAGCCCCGCTTGCTTGATCGAAAAGCGCATTGTGACCTTCGCGCGGGCGCGGGCCGGGGGCGGCGACGGTGATTCAGGCGGGAGGTGCCGGGCGCGGCCGCCACTTTCGCCGGGGCGCGTTGCGGCGCGGCCGGGTGGCCGGGGCTTGCGACGCACGGGAT
>JAVHXQ010000019.1 GCA_031119555.1 Candidatus Dactylopiibacterium sp. | reverse complement strand
TTTGAGCAGGCCTCAATGTGAGGCTGCAAAGTGTCCTGATTTCGGGGGCAGTCCATTTGCTGACGAGCGGGTTTATGTGGTGACGTCGGTTCCGGGAGCGCTCGGAGAGAGGCGTGACGCCGCTCTCCACCTTTACGGTTTGTCCGCGGGCGGCAGGCGCGGGGTGTTGCTTGCCGAGGCGCCCAGCGCGTGGGCGACGTCCAGTGCCGCGAGCATGTCCTGGATGAGGTCCTGCGGATCTTCCAGGCCGGCGTGGATGCGTATCAGCGTGCCGGTCTCATGCCAGCCGGCAAGGCGGGCGGGGCGCCCCACGGGCAGCGCCAGGCTTTCGAAGCCGCCCCAGGATAGCCCGATGCCGAAGTGCTTCAGCGCGCCGAAAAAGGCCGACAGGACGGGCTTCTGTTCGCTTCCGAGCACGAAGCCGAAGAGGCCGCTGGCGCCGAGAAAATCCCGTTTCCACAGGGCGTGCCCGGGGTCGCCTGGCAAGGCCGGGTGGAGGACGCGCACGACGGCGGGGTGGCATGTCATGGCCGTGGCCAGCGCAAGGCCGCTTTGCCAGTGCTGGCGCAGACGCACGCCCAGCGTGCGCAACCCGCGCAGCGCCAGATTGACGTCCTCGGGTCCGGCCGTGGCGCCAAACAGCCCGATGCGGGGCTGAAAAATTCGCCAGGCATGCTCATTGCATGTAACCGCTCCCAGTAGCGCGTCCGAGTGACCAAGGATGTACTTCGTGGCGGCCTGTACGGAAATGTCCGCGCCGTGCTCGAAGGGTTTGAAATACAGCGGCGACGCCCAGGAGTTGTCGATGGCCACGAGGGCGCCGGCCGCGTGGGCGGCGCGCTCGATCGCGGGCACGTCCGTCATCTCGAAGGTCAGCGAGCCGGGGGTTTCCAGAAAGACGAGACGTGTGCGGGCGCGCAGGCGCGAGCCGATGGCCGCGCCCAGTGCTGGCGGAAAGTATTCCACCTCGATGCCGAAGTCACGCAGGACGTGGTCGGCGAAGTTGCGCGTCGGGCCATACACGTTGTCGGTGATGAGGACGTGGTCTCCGCTGCGCAGAAAGCTCATCAGCACGTGTGTGCAGGCGGCGAGGCCGGAGGGGAAGACATGGCTGGCGTGGCCACCCTCGAGCTCGCTGAGCGCGGTCTCGAAGGCTCGGATGGAAGGGGAGCCGAAGCGTCCGTAGCGCGCGTAGGGGCCGCCAGCAGCCTGGGCGTCGTCCCAGGTTTCGAAATCCCGCGCGAGGATGGTCGAACCGCGGAACAGCGGCGGGTTGACGTAGCCGGCATAGGCGCCGGGGTCGCGGCCGGCGCGGGTGAGAAGCGTGTCCTGCTGGCAGGAGGGCGTGGAGGTCATGTCATGCGGGGGCGTGAGGAGATGACATCAGCCTAGGGCGGCGGGGGCGAAAAGTTATGCGAAAAGATCCGGTGGTGAAGATGTGTTTGTGGAATTATTTCTGACATTTGGCTGTGTATCGTGAGAATTTGGCATGGATAAGTTCGACATAGAAATTCTGTCCCGTCTGCAGGCGAATTGTTCGGTTTCGCTCAACGATCTGGCCGAGGCGGTGGCGCTCGGTTCCAGCGCCTGCTGGCGACGCGTGCAGAAGCTCGAGGAGACGGGCTACATCCGTGGCCGCGTGGCGGTGCTGGATCGCAAGAAGCTCAACGTCGGCGTGTCGGTGTTCGTGTCGGTCAGCACCAGCGAGCACAACGAGGCGTGGGTCGCGCGCTTCCGTGAAACGGTGGCGGACATCCCCGAGGTGGTGGAGGTCTATCGCATGGCAGGCGACACCGATTACCTCATGCGCGTGGTGGTGCCCGACATCGAGGCCTATGACGGTGTCTACAAGCGGCTCATCCGTCTGCCCGGCCTGTCGGACGTGAGTTCCGCCTTTGCCATGGAGCAGATCAAGTACACCACCGAGCTACCGCTCAAATATCTGAAGTAGCCCCGCCGGCATGGCCGCCGGGACGCCTCATGCCTGGCCGCCGGCAGACGACGGAGGGGCCGGCGCGCGGGCCCGGGGAGGCGCTCAGGAGGTCACGCCCACCATGATCGCCGAAGCCTTGATGAGCGCCGTGGCCGGCGTGCCTTCGCCGAGTGCCAGCCTGCGCACGGCATCGTGCGTGAGGCTGGCGTGGAGCAGCCCGCCGCCCGCGAGGCGCAGCGCGACCTCGGCGCTGACCGGGCCGGTCACGCACTGCGCCACGATACCTTCGAGCCGGTTGCGGGCCGAGGCGGAGGCGCCGCCGTCCGCGCCCGTGGCGAGCATCACGCCCGAGGCATCCACGATGGCGGTGGCGGCCACGCCGGGTGCCAGATGGAGGGCCCTGGCGCTCGCGGTGGTGATCGTGGCGACGAAGCGGTCGCCGCCGGCACAGGTGATTTCCACCTCCGCGCTGACGGGGCCCAGCGCAAGGGCGCTGACGCGGCCGGAAAATGCGTTGCGGGCGCTGAGGGGCATGGAGACTCCTGGCAAGGTGAAGCGGGCGACGCTAGCGGCCGCATTGTCGTCTTGATCTGGCGCAAGCGACAAGCGTGACGTCGCGCATGCCGGGTGCCTTTTTCTCATTTCGCTATATCATCACGAATATAGCGAAATGAGGTGGGCATGGACACGAAGATGATCGGCCGGTTGGGCGTGGATCTGGCGCAGGGGAGCTTCCTCGGCGACACGCGCATCCGCCTGCTCGAAGCCATCGCCGAGCATGGCGCCATCTCCCGCGCGGCGAGAAGCATTCCGCTGTCTTACAAAGCGGCCTGGGACGCAGTGGACGCCATGAACAACCTGGCCGAGCAACCGCTCGTGGTGCGCGCGGTGGGCGGGCGCAACGGCGGCGGGGCGCAGCTCACGCCCTATGGCCGGCGGCTGGTTGCGCTATATCGCGCAATGGAAAACGAAACCCAGCTTGCCCTCGATCGCCTGAGCCGCAGCCTTGCCGACGCGGACGCCGATCCGCAGACCCTGCAGCGGATGCTGCGCGGCATGCGCGTCACCCCCAGCGCGCGCAACCAGTTCGCCGGGCCGGTCACGAGCCTGCGCGCGGGCGAGGTGACGTATGAAGTCGGCCTGCGCATCGACGAGACGAATGAAATCGTGGCCCAGGTTTCGAGCGAGTGCGTCGAACAGATGCGCCTCGAACTGGGGCGCGAACTGCACGCCTGGGTCAATTCCTCGGCCGTGATCCTCATGACCGACGACACGCTGCGGGTCTCGGCCCGCAACCAGCTGTGGGGCGAGGTGGCGCGCGTGCACGTCGGCCCGGTCTCGGTGGAAGTGGTGCTCGCGCTGCCCTCGGGCCGCTCGCTGAGCGCGCTGATCACACGTGAATCCCTGCAGGAGCTCGATCTGCGCGATGGCATGCGGGCTTGTGCGGTGTTCAAGGCGGGCAGCGTGATGCTGTGCGCATTCGATTGAGAACTCTCCCGAAAGGTACGCGACATGAAGAAGCTCGGAATCCTGTTGGTGCTGGCAGGCCTGGTGGCACAGGCGCATGCGGACGAAGTGAAGGTGGCGGTGGCGGCGAACTTCGCCGCACCCATGCAGAAGATCGCCCAGGCGTTCGAGACGGCCAGCGGCCACAAGGCCGTGGTGTCGGTCGGCTCGACGGGCTCGATCTACGCCCAGATCCGCAATGGCGCGCCGTTCGAGGTATTCCTCGCGGCCGACGACGAGACGCCGGCCAAGCTCGAGAGCGAAGGTGCGGGCGTGAAGGGCAGCCGCTTCACCTACGCGGTGGGCAAGCTCGCGCTGTGGAGCGCCACGCCGGGGCTGGTCGATGCGAAGGGCGAGGTGCTGCGCCAGGGCAACTTCCGCAAGCTGGCGATCGCCAACCCCAAGACCGCCCCCTATGGCGCGGCGGGCGTCGAGGTAATGCGCAAGCTCGGCCTGGCCGATGCGCTGGCCCCGCGCATCGTGCAGGGCGAGAGCATCGCCCAGGCCTGGCAGTTCGTTTCCACGGGTAACGCCGAACTGGGCTTCGTCGCGCTTTCGCAGATCTGGCAGGACGGGGCGCTCAAGGGGGGTTCGGCCTGGATCGTGCCGGAGAGCGATTACACCCCCATCCGGCAGGATGCGATCCTGCTCGCGAAGGGCGAGGGCAAGCCGGCCGCGCAGGCGCTGATGGGCTTCCTCAAGGGCGATGCCGCGCGCGCGGTGATCCAGTCTTACGGCTACGCCCACTGAGATGGCGCTCGAGGCCCAGGACTGGGCAGCGGTCTGGCTCACGCTCAAGCTCGCCGCCACCGTGACGGTGCTGCTGCTGTGCGTGGGCACGCCGCTGGCGTGGTGGCTTGCGCGCACGCGCTCGCGGTTGCGGGGCGTGGTGAGCGCGCTGGTGGCGATGCCGCTGGTCTTGCCGCCGACCGTGCTGGGCTTCTACCTGCTCGTGCTCATGGGGCCCAACGGCCCCGTGGGAGGGCTCACGCAGGCGCTGGGTCTGGGGCTGCTGCCCTTCACCTTCCAGGGGCTGGTGCTGGGCTCGCTGATCTACTCGATGCCCTTCGTCGTGCAACCCATCCAGAATGCGATCGAAGCCATCGGTGCGCGTCCGCTCGAAGTGGCGGCCACGCTGCGCGCGCGCCCGTGGGACAGTTTCTGGACGGTCGTCGTGCCGCTCGCCCGGCCGGGCTTTCTCACCGCCGCGGTGCTGGGGTTCGCTCACACCGTGGGCGAATTCGGCGTCGTGCTGATGATAGGCGGCAACATCCCGGGCCAGACGCGCGTGGTCTCGGTGCAGATCTTCGATCGCGTCGAAGCCTTCGAATATGCCCATGCGCACTGGCTGGCGGGCAGCATGGTGGCCTTCTCCTTCCTGGTGCTGCTGATCTTGTACACCGTCAATCCGGATGCGCGGAGGCGCGCGGCATGAGCCCGACCGCCCTCGAACTGCGCGTGCGTCACCGCTTGCCGGGCTTCGAGCTCGACGTGGATCTGACCCTGCCCGCGCGTGGCGTCAGCGTGCTGTTCGGCCATTCCGGCTCGGGCAAGACCACGCTGCTGCGCTGCGTGGCGGGGCTGGAGCGCGCGGCGAGCGCGCGCATCGCCGTCCATGGCGAAGTCTGGCAGGACGAGCACGGCGGCTTCGTGCCCGCCTGGCAGCGACCGCTGGGCTACGTGTTCCAGGAGGCGAGCCTTTTTGCGCACCTGGACGTGCGGCGCAACCTCGCCTACGGCATGCGCCGCGCGCTGGGCCGTGCCGATGCCGGCGAGATCGAAGCAATGGCGGAGCGCTTCGGTATCGCTGCGCTGCTCGCGCGGCGCCCCGACAAGCTTTCCGGCGGCGAACGCCAGCGCGTGGCGATCGCCCGCGCGCTGCTCACGCGGCCGCGCCTGCTGCTCATGGACGAGCCGCTGTCGGCGCTGGACGCGGCGCGCAAGCAGGAGATCCTGCCCTACCTCGAACGTCTGCACGATGCGCTGGAGATTCCCGTGCTCTACGTGACGCACCAGATCGAGGAAGCCGCGCGGCTCGCCGATCACCTCGTGCTCATGGAGCAGGGCCGCGTGCGCGCCGTCGGGCCGCTGGAAGAAGCGCTCGCGCGCGTCGACCTGCCGCTGGCGCAGGACCACGAGGCCGGCGTCGTGCTCCGTGCGCGCGTCGAGGCGCATGAACCGGACTGGCATCTGACGCGGCTGGGCTTCGCGGGCGGCACGCTGCACGTCTCGCAGCGCGCGCTCGAGGCGGGCGCGCCGGTGCGCGTGCGCGTGCTGGCGCGCGACGTGTCGGTCATGCTCGAAGACTCCGCCGCGTCCAGCATCCAGAACCGTTTTGCGTGCACGGTCGCCGGCATTTCGGCCGCCACCGATCCGGCCCACGCCCTGGTGAGCCTGGAGGCGTCGGGGACGCGGCTTTTCGCGCGCGTCACGCGCCGCGCCGTCACCCAGCTGGGTCTTGCGCCGGGCATGGCGGTGTGGGCACAGGTCAAGGCCGTGGCTTTGCTGGACTGACTGCACCAAAGGTGCATGTGGCGTTGCAGCATGGATTTCGGGGTGCCGGGTGCCGAAAGTTAGGGTAACGTTCGCTTGCCCACGACAGATTCGCACTCCATGGCTTCCGGCAAATCCGATCTCTCGCACCGGCTGAGGCGTCTCTTGCGCTTACCGCGCCTGAGTTTCCGTATTCACCTGACGCTGTGGTTCGCCCTGCTGGCTTGCGCGATCCTGGCCGGCGCGGGGATGTATCTGGGCTCCCGCCTCACGCACGATCTGGCCGCCTCGCGCGGCGAAACGCTGTATGCCAGCGCGCGCTTCACTTCCGACCTGCTCTCCACGCGCATCAACGAGCGCGTCATCGAGATCAGCCTCATCGCCGACTCCTCCCTGCTGACCGAGGGCGACCTCTCGCGTCCCCAGGTGCGTCGCGCCTTCGAGCGGCGCAAGGTGGCGCACGAGGAATATGCCTGGATCGGCGTGGCGGATGTGGACGGCACCGTGCTGCAGTCGGCCGACGGGCTGCTCATCGGCGCCAAGGTCGCCGAGCGGCCCTGGTTCGTGGGGGCCAAGCGGGGCTTTTACATCGGCGACGTGCATGAAGCCGTGCTGCTCGCCAAGCTGCTGCCGCAGAAGAACAAGAACGAGCCGCTGCGCTTCATCGACATCGCCGCGCCGCTGTTCGACCATGACGGCCGCCTGCGCGGCGTGCTCGGTTCGCACGTGCATTGGCAATGGGTGACCGACACGGTCGAGAAGCTGGTGCGCAGCCATGGCGTGCGTGGCGGCATGGAAGTGCTGATCGCCGACCGCAAGGGCAACATCCTGTATCCCTTCGACCTCATAGGGCGCACGCGGCTGCCGGAAATGCCCGACGCCTCGGCGCGCTTCGCGACCGTGGCGTGGGAACACGGGCGCGAGTACCTGACCAGCGTGGTGGGCGTCGAAGTCGGGCGCGACAACGCCCTGGGCTGGCGCATCGCGCTGCGCCAGCCGGTGGAGCTCGCCTTCGAGCCCGTCACGCGCCTGCGCGACCACCTCATCGGCATGGGCGTGCTGGCGGCCCTGCTGTGCGCCGTGCTCGTCTATCGCTTCGCGGTGCGGCTGAGCCGCCCGCTCGAGGATCTCGCCGAAGCCGTGCGCGAAGTCGAAGCCTATGGCAGCACCGCGCGCTATCCCACGGACAGCCGGATTCCCGAAATCCGCAAGCTCAGCAAGGCCGTGCGTTCGATGACCGATTCGCTGCTCGCCAACGAACGCAGCCTGGCGGTGCTCAACAGCTCGCTCGAAGGGCAGGTGGCGCAGCGTACCGCCGAACTCACCGCCGCCAACGCCGAACTCGAGCGCCTCGCCACGCGCGACTCGCTCACCGGCCTGCTCAATCGCCGCCGCTTCGACGAAGCCCTGCGCGAGCAATTCCGCCTTTACCGGCGCAACCGTGCGGGGTTCGCGCTGGCCTTCGTCGACGTCGACCACTTCAAGCACGTCAACGACCGCTTCGGCCATCTCGCGGGCGATGCCGTGCTGCGCCAGCTCTCCGGCATCCTGGGCGCCTGCACGCGCGAGACCGACCTTGTCGGGCGCTACGGCGGGGAAGAATTCGTGATCCTGCTGCCCGGCGTCGAGGATGCCGCCGCCATGCAGCGCATCGGCGAGAAGATCCGTGCCGTCGTCGAGAGCACGCCGTTCCCCGAAGTGGGCCAGCTCACGATCAGCGTCGGCATGAGCCGTGCGCAGTTCGGCGACACCGAAGCGCAGCAAATCGTCGCGCGGGCCGACCGCGCGCTCTATCGCGCCAAGGGCGAAGGGCGCAACCGCGTCATCATCGATTAGGCGGCATTCGGTACAATGCCGCCGCTTCAGCGGCCGCTCCCCCTCGCCTCATGCCCCACTCTCCCGCCCGCGCCTGCGGTGTCGACTTCGGCACGTCCAACTCCACAGTGGGCCAGCTGCGCCCCGGCGCGCAAACCCTGTTGCCGCTCGAAGGCGAGCGTCTCACGCTGCCCTCCGCCGTGTTCTTCAATCTCGACGAAGGCAGCACGCACTTCGGCCGCGACGCCATGGGGCAATACCTCGAAGGCTATGAAGGCCGCCTCGTGCGCGCGCTCAAGAGCTTGCTGGGCAGCAGCCTCATCGACGCCCATACCGAAGTCGGCGGGCATGTGCTCTCGTTTCGCACGCTGCTCGCCACCTTCATCGGCGAACTCAAGGCGCGCGCGGAGCACGCCGCCGGCCGCAGCTTCGAGCGCGCCGTGTTCGGGCGTCCGGTGTTCTTCGTCGATGGCAAGCCCGAGGCCGACCGGCTCGCGCAGGACACCCTCGAAGAAATCGCGCGCAGCGTCGGGTTCCGCGAGCTGAGCTTCCAGTACGAGCCCATCGGCGCGGCATTTCATTACGAACGCGGGCTGGCGCGCGAAGAGCTGGTGCTGATCGCCGACATCGGCGGCGGCACGGCCGATTTCTCGCTCGTGCGCCTGTCGCCCGAGCGCGCGCGCCGCGACGAACGCCGCGACGATCTGCTCGCCAATGGCGGCGTGCATATCGGCGGGACCGATTTCGACCGCGCATTCAATCTGGCCGCCGCCATGCCGCTGCTGGGGCTGGGCAGCCGCACGCTGAACGGTGCCGAACTGCCCTCGCAGCTCTTCTACCAGCTCGCCACCTGGCACACGATTCCGCTGGCCTACAGCCGCCCGGCCTGGGCCGATTTCCAGCAGCTCTACCGCATGAGCGCGCAGCGCGAGCGGCTGGACCGTCTGGCCCGCCTGATCGATCTGCGCGCCGGGCACTGGCTGGCGCTGCAGGTCGAGGAAGCCAAGATCGCGCTGTCGGCGCATGCACAAACGCAGCTTGCGCTCGACCAACTCGAGGGCGGTCTCGCGCTGACGCTCACGCGCGACGATTTCGCGGCCGCCACGGCCGAACTCGTGGCGCGCGTCGCGCAGACCGTGGCCGCGCTGCTGAGTCAGGCCGGGCTGCGTGCCCAGGACGTCGACACGCTGTTCTTCACGGGCGGGGGGAGCGGCGTGCCGCAATTGCGCGAAGCCATCGCGCGCCTGCTGCCGGAGGCGCACGCGTGCGAGGGAGACCTCTTCGGCTCCATCGGCGCGGGGCTCGCGGTGGAGGCCGCGCGCCGCTACGGCTGAGATTCCTGCGGGCTTTCCCGCAGGCTGGCCCGGTGGCGGGGCTTGTCATAGATGCAACATTGTTGCAATAATCCGGCTCCGTTCTGTTCGGCGCCGTCGTGCGCCGCGCCCGCTTCCATGACACACCAACACACCGCCCACCCGGCCCCGGCGCCACGCCTGCTCGGCATGAGCGCGCCCGCGCGCCTGGCCGGAGCGGCCGTGATCCTGCTCCTGCTGTGGGCGGCCATCGCCTGGGCGCTCGCGGCATGAACGCCGCCGTCCGCATCGAGAACCTCACGGTCGCCTACCGGCGCCATCCCGCGCTGCATCACATCAGCGGCTGTTTCGAGGAAGGTTCGCTGAGCGCCATCGTCGGCCCCAATGGCGCCGGCAAGAGCACGCTGCTGGGCGCCATCATGCAGACCGTGCCGGTCGCCACGGGGCGGGCCGAGGTGGCCCCGGCGCTGCGCGCGAGCCTGGCCTACCTGCCGCAGCGCATGGATATCGACCGCAGCTTTCCGCTCAGCGTGCTCGAAGTGGTCCTGCTCGGCGCCTGGCGCGAGGCGGGCATCTTCGGCCGCTTCTCGCGCGCCATGCATGCGCGGGCTTCGCAGGCGCTGGCCGAGGTCGGCCTGGCGGGATTCGAGGCACGCCTGATCGGCGAGCTGTCGGCGGGGCAGTTCCAGCGCGTGATGTTTGCACGCCTGCTGCTGCAGGACGCGCGCCTGATCCTGCTCGACGAGCCCTTCAACGCCGTGGATGAGCGCACCACCGATGACCTCCTGCGTCTCGTGCGCGCATGGCACGCGCAGGGCCGCACGGTGATCGCCGTGCTGCACGACATGGCGCAGGTGCAGGCGCATTTTCCGCAAGCCGTTCTGCTCGCGCGCGAACTCCTGGCCTGGGGGCCGACGGCCGGCGTGCTCGCGGCCGATCACCTTGCGCGGGCGCGCAGGCTCGCGCTCGGCTGGGACGAAGCCGCGCCCGACTGCACCCGCCCGGAGGCCGCATGAACCTGTTGCCCGATCTGTATGCCTACGCCATACAGCCTTTCGTCGAGTTCGGCTTCATGCGCCGCGCTCTCGTGGCCTGCCTCGCGCTCGCGATCTGCTGCGGGCCGATGGGCACCCTGCTCGTGTTGCGACGCATGAGCCTGGTGGGGGACGCCATGGCGCACGCACTGCTGCCCGGCGCCGCGATCGGATTCCTGCTGGCCGGGTTCTCGCTCGGCGCGATGACGCTGGGCAGTTTCGCGGCCGCGATGCTCGTCGCCCTGGCCTCCGGCCTCGTTGCGCGGTTCACGCCGCAGCGTGAGGACGCGAGCTTCGCCGCCTTCTACCTGATCGCGCTCGCGGCGGGCGTGATGATCATCTCGCTGCGCGGCAGCAGCGTGGACCTCATGCACGTGCTGTTCGGCGCCATCCTGGCCGTCGATGACGCCGCGCTCTACCTCATCGGCAGCGTGGCCAGCGTGGTGCTTCTGGTGCTCGCGCTGATCTACCGGCCCCTGATCGTGGAGTGTTTCGATCCGGCCTTCCTGCGCGCCGTGAATGGCCGCGGCGGCTTCTATCACCTGCTGTTCCTCGCGCTGCTGGTCGCCACGCTCGTGAGCGGCTTTCAGGCGCTGGGAACGCTGATGGGCGTCGGGCTCATGATGCTGCCGGCCGTGGCGGCGCGCTTCTGGGCCCGCTCGGTCGGCGCCCTGGCCGGCGTGGCGGGCGTGCTGGCCTTCGTTTCGGGCTACGCGGGCCTGCTGCTGTCCTATTACGCCAATCTGCCGTCCGGGCCTTCCATCGTGCTCGTGGCCGGCGCCTTCTACCTCGTTTCCCTGCTCGGCGGGCGCCATGACAGCGTGCTGGCCGTGCACCTCAGACACCGCGCCCACAAGGAGTCCTGAACATGCTGCGTCGTCGCTTCTCTCTCTGCCTGGCCGCACTCACGGCCGCGCTGGTCATCAGCCCTGCCGCGCGCGCGCAGACGGCCACGCCGCCGCTGCAGGTCGTGGCGAGTTTTTCCATCCTCGGCGACCTGGTGCGCGCCGTGGGGGGCGATGCGGTGGTGGTGAGCACCCTGGTCGGGCCGGACGGCGATGCCCACGTGTTCGAGCCGACGCCGACGGATGCGCAGCGCCTCGCGAAGGCCCAGCTGGTGGTGGTCAACGGCCTCCGCTTCGAGGGCTGGATGACGCGTCTCGTGAAGGCCGCCGGTTACAAGGGGCCGGTCGTGACCGCCTCGAAGGGCGTCAAGCCGCGCGAGATGGCGGGCGCCGACTCCGCACACGGCCACGATCACGGCCATGCTCACGACCACGGTCACGCCAACGTCGACCCGCATGCCTGGCAGGATCTGGCCAACGGCGTGCGTTACGTGGAAAACATCCGCGCCGCGCTGGTGGCGGCGCGGCCGGCGCAGGCCGCCGCGATCAACGCGCGCGCGGCGGCTTACAGCGCGCAACTGCGCGAGCTGGATGCCTCGGTGCGGGCGCGCTTCGCGGCACTGCCGGCGAGCGCGCGCCGCGTCATCACCTCGCACGACGCGTTCGGCTACTTCGGCGCTGCCTACGGCATCGAGTTCATCGCACCGCAGGGCCGCTCGACCGACAGCGAAGCCTCGGCCGCCGACGTGGCGGCGATCATCCGCCAGATCAAGGCGCGCCAGGCGCGTGCCGTGTTCGTCGAGAACATCACCAATCCGCGCCTCGTGGAACGCATCGCGAAGGAGGGCGGGGGCGTGCTGGGCGGGCGTCTGTATTCGGACGCACTGTCGGCCTCGCCCGAGGCGGACAGCTACCTCAAGATGTTCGAGCACAACACCGCCGCGCTGCTCAAGGCCATGAGCGCACGCTGACGCGGCGCGGGTGGCTGCGTGAAGGCCGGGCATCGCGCCCGGCCTTTTTCGTTCACGTCTCAGCGGCCGTGACCATGGCCGTGGCCATGCCCCGGCCCGCCGCGATCACCCGGGCGGCCGCCGGGGCCGCGATCGTCGCGGCGATCATCGCGCCAGTCCTGGCGGCGCTCTTCGCGGCGTTCGGCGCGTTCGACCATGTCACGACGCCATTCGCGTTCGCGGCGCATCTCGTCGCGGCGCCAGCCCTCCCAGCGCTCGCGCTCGCGGCGCTGGTCCGCGCGCCAGTCCTGCCGGGCATCCCAGCGGCCGGCACGGAAGTACCAGTCGGGGCCGTTGCGTTCCCAGCGGTCCGGCACCCACACGTAGCCGGGGCGCTCGCTTACCCACAGGCCGCCGATCCAGACATAGGCGCGCCCGTCCCAGCGCCAGTAACCGGGATGCCAGGCATGACCGCGGCGCGGTGCCGGCCACGGCTCGTAGCGCGGCGGGGGCGGCGCGCCATAGGTTTCGACGGTGATGCCGGGCAGGCGGATGTCGATGCCCACATTCACGCCCGCCGAGGCGGGCTGGCTCAGGAGCGCCGTGGCGGCGAGCGCGAGGCTCGCGAAGGTGGTTCGGATGATCGTGTTCATGGCGTGGGTCCCTCGTGAAACGGTAATGTCCTCATGACGGACATTAACGCGGGGGCCCGAACGCCCGCCTGCAGCGAGCTGTAAGCAGTTGTAAGGAAATGTTCGGCCTCAGCCCGAGGCGGTGAGGCGCTCGGCGAAGTGGCGGGCGGGGGCGGGCAGGGCGGAGAAGTCCAGCGCGTAGAGGTTGAGCGCGCGCACGGCCCAGGGGTCGGTGAGTTCGGCGGCGTGCAGGTGGCGCTCGCCCAGGGCCTGGAAGGCGCCGAGCGGCATGACGCCGATGCCCATGCCGCATTCGATCATGCGGCACATGGCGGAGAGGCTGTCGACCTCGATGCGCTGGCGCAGCACGCGGCGCGATTCACGCGCGACGCGGTTGAGGTTGGCCTGCACGGTGCTGCTGCCGCGCACGCCGATCTGTTCGTATTCCAGCGCGCGGGCGTATTCGAGCCGTCGCAGGCTGGCGAGCGGATGCCCGTGCGGCATCACGAGCACGAGGCGTTCGGTGCGGTAGGGGCGCGACTGCAGGCGGGCGACTTCGTCGCAGTGGCCGCAGATGCCCAGGTCCGCCTCGCGGTTGAGCACGGCGTCGGCCACGGTGCGTGAGCTGCTCTGGCGCAGGTCGATGCGGATCTCGGGGTGGGCGCGCGTGAAGACCGAGAGATCGCCGGGCAGGAACTGTTCCACCGCCGAGGCGCTCGCGAAGAGCCGCACGCGCCCGCGCACGCCCTTGGAGAGTTCCGACAGTTCGCCGCGCAGGCGTTCGACGTCGACCAGGATGTTGTGCGCATGATTGGCGAGCTGTTCGCCCATGAACGTGGGTTTGACGCCGCGCGCATGCCGTTCGAAGAGTGGCGCGCCGACCACGGTTTCGAGTTCGGCGATGCGTTTCGAGAGCGCGGAGGCCGCGAGCTGGCCGCGTTCGGCGGCGCGCGCGATGCTGCCGCTCTCGCAGATGAGCATGAACAGATCCAGCGTTCCCAGATCGAGCTGGCGCAGGAAGCTGCGCGAGGACAGGGGCGAAGAAGTCACGGTGCTATTCCTGTTGAGACAAGGCGCTCGGGTAGGAATTAGCAAGAAGCGCGCCGCCCGTGCCGGGCTGGGCGAGGCATCGCCAAACGGAACGGCTCGGCGGAGATTTCTGAACTTCTCGCGGGTCGGCTGCGAGTCCTAGCATGGGCCTTCCCCAGCGCCCAGGAGGCCCGCGATGTCCGTTCCGTCTTTCTCTCCCGAGGCTTCGCGCCGCGTCGCCGACGTGCTGGTGCGCCTCGGCGCGGTGCGCATCACGACCGCGCAGCCGTTCATCTACACCTCGGGCTGGGCAAGCCCGGTGTATATCGACACGCGTCTGCTGATGTCGGACGTGAGCCTGCGCCGCGAGCTCATGGATCTGGCCGCCGCGCGCATGGCCGAGCTCGTGGCGGCGCGCGGCATCAATGCCATCGTCGGTGCCGAGAGTTCCGGCATCGCCACGGCGGCGTGGCTCGCCGAACGGCTCGGCCTGCCCATGCTCTACCTGCGCAAGCGCGCGCTTGGCTGGGGCAGTGCCGCGCGGCTGGAAGGCCGCCTGCCGGAGGCCGCCCGCGTGCTGTACGTGGATGACGTGACGACCGATGCGCGGTCCAAGGTAGCCGCCGCCGCGAGCCTGCGCCAGAACGACACGCGGGTGGACGACGTGCTGGTGATCGTCGACTACGCGCTCTACCCGCAGGCGCGCGCGTTGCTGGCCCAGCATGCGCTGACGCTGCATGCGCTCACGACCTGGCGCGAGATATTCGCAGCGCTGCGCGCCGAGGGCGGGCTGGACAACGAGGCCCGGCAGACGCTCGCCGCCTTCAGCGCGGACCCCGTGCAGTGGTCCATCGAGCACGGAGGCGTGGGCGTATGAACACCGCAGCAAGCAGTCTTGCCGAACGTATCCTCGCCGACGTGGCGGCCATTTCGCGCGATGGCGAGGGCATTACGCGCGAAAGCTACGGCGCGGGGGAGGCGCGCGCCATGGAGGTCATCGAGGCGCACGCCGCCGCGCTGGGCCTCGCGGCGGAGCGCGACCGTTACCAGAATCTCTGGCTGCGCCTGCCGGAAGACACGCGGAGCGCGCCGCCCGTGGTGATCGGCTCGCACCTGGATTCCGTGCCGCAGGGTGGGAATTTCGACGGTCTGGCCGGGGTGGTGGCCGGCATGCTGGTGCTGGCCGGTCTGCGTGGCCGCGCCGCGGCGGTGCCCCCCTTGCGCGTGCTGGCCCTGCGGGGCGAGGAGAGCGCGTGGTACGGCAAGGCCTACACCGGCTCGCTGGCCTTGCTGGGGCGCCTGCCGGCGAGTGCGCTGGCGCTGCGCCATCGCAGCGGCGAGGGCTCGCTGGGGGAGGCGATGCGGCGCGCGGGCGCGGACGTGGATGCGATTGCCCGCGGCGAGGCGCTGCTGGGTGCCGGCGAGATCGCGGCCTATCTGGAGCTGCACATCGAGCAGGGCCCGGTGATGGTGGCCCGTGGCTGGCCGGCCGCCGTGGTGACGGGAATACGTGGCAACTACCGGCACAACCGCGTGCGCTGCGTGGGCGAGACCGGGCACTCCGGCGCCGTGCCGCGCTGGTTGCGCAAGGATGCGTTGCTGGCGGTGGCGGAGTTGCTCTCGCGCATGGACGAGCATTGGCGCGTGCTGTTGCAGATGGGCATGGATCTCGTGATGACCACGGGCATCTGCACCACGCCGGTGCAGTCGCATGCCGTTTCGGTGATCCCGGGGGAGGTGGCGTTCAGTTTCGAACTGCGCAGCCAGGATCAGGAAACCCTCGAACGCTTCTACGCGCTGATGCAGGAGGAATGCCGCGCCATCGCACGCAGCCGTGGCGTGGTCTTCGAGTTCGACGAGCGCCTGTACTCGGCGCCGGCGATGCTGGACGAGGGCTGGATCGCGCGGCTCGAGGATGCCGGACGCCGGCGGGGCGCGGTGGTCGAGCGCATCGCGAGTGGCGCGGGGCATGACGCGGCGGTGTTCGCCAATGCCGGCATCCCGGCCGCGATGGTTTTCGTGCGCAACGCGCATGGCTCGCACAACGTGCATGAGGCCATGGACGTGGCCGATCTGCTTGAAGGCGTGGCGCTCCTCGGCGGGGCGCTGGAGAGCGTCGCAGAGCATGCCGTTTAATGACGTTGGAATTTTTTCTGCCCGCCCGGGCATGGATTCTGCTCTAGGTTTCTTTCCCGCCCGTGGTGGCGCGGCACGCGCCGCCGGGGCTCCCGTTTCTCCCCTCCGCAAAGGATGTTCTGCCATGAAGTCATCGAAACGCAGTTTCCTCGCCGTACTCGGATGCGCCGCCGCGCTGGCGCTGGGCAATGCCCACGCCCAGAGCGCACTGGACGGCATCGTGAAGTCGAAGACCGTGAAGATCGGCATCCCGACGGACTACCCGCCTTACGGTTTCGTGGGCCTGGACCTCAAGCCCCAGGGGCTGGACATCGATGTGGCGAACCTCATCGCGAGCAAGCTCGGCGCCAAGGTCGAACTGGTGCCGGTGGTCAGCGCCAACCGGATTCCGTACCTGCAGACGAAGAAGGTCGATCTGGTCGTTTCCACGCTCGGCAAGAACGAGGAGCGCGCGAAGATCATCGACTTCAGCCATGCCTACGCGCCTTTCTACCAGGGCGTCTTCGCGCTCAAGGAGACCCAGGTGAAGGCCTTCTCCGACCTCGCCGGCAAGACGGTGGCCGTGACGCGCGGCGCGATGGAGGACGAGATGCTCGCCAAGGTGGCGCCCAAGGAAACCATCGTGAAGCGCTTCGAGGACCAGGCCGCGACCACGGCTGCCTTCGCGGCGGGGCAGACCCAGGTGATCGCCACCAGCGTGTCCAACATCGGCATGCTCAGCGAGAAGAACCCGAAGCTGGGCGTCGAGTACAAGCTGCTGCTGCGCGACAGCCCCTGTTTCGTGGGCATCGCCAAGGGTGAGGATGCGCTGCGCGGCCGCGTCAACGAGATCCTGCTGGCCGCCAAGGCCGATGGCACGCTCAACAAGTTCGCGCAGAAGTGGCTCAAGCGCGATGCGGGCGAACTGCCGCTCTGATGTACCGAAGAGGGCGGGGCGGCCGGGCCGCTCCGTCTGCCCCGGGATTGTCGCGGATAACCTTTCATGCTCATCGAACTCGATTTCTGGCCCGTGCTCGCGCAGTGGCCGCTCCTGCTCCGAGGCGCCGGCTGGACGCTGGTGCTCACCGCCATCGCCGCGCTGCTGGGCATGACGCTGGGCATCGCCTGCGCGTGGTCGCGCGTGAATGGGCCGCGCGTGCTGCGCTGGGGCGCGGGCGCTTACGTGGAGCTGATCCGCAACACGCCGTTCATCGTGCAGCTGTTCTTCATCTTCTTCGGCTTGCCGGCCGCGGGCATCAAGCTCAGCCCCTTCACGGCCTCCGTCCTGGCGATGGTGGTGAACCTTGGCGCGTATGCCGCCGAGATCATCCGCGCCGGCATCGAGGCCACGCCGCGCGGGCAGTTCGAGGCTGCGCAGAGTCTGGCGCTGTCGCGCATGCAGACCTTCCTGCACGTGGTGCTGCCGCCCGCGCTCAAGAAGGTGTGGCCGGCGCTCGTGAGCCAGATCACCATCGTGATGCTGGGCTCGGCGGTGTGCGGGCAGATTTCGACCGAGGAACTCTCCTATGCCGCCAACCTCATCCAGAGCCGCAACTTCCGCGCGTTCGAGGCTTATATCCTGGGCACGCTGATGTACCTCGTGCTCGCCATCGCCGTGCGCCGCCTGCTCAACTGGGCCGGCCCGCGCTTCGTGTTCGGACGCTGAGGTGCCCGCATGATCGAATTCACCCTCTGGGACATCGTTCGCAACCTCGCGCTGGCCGCGCGCTGGACGGTCGTGCTGTCCCTGATCGCCTTCGTGGGCGGCGGCCTCGTCGGGCTGCTGCTCCTCGTGCTGCGCCTTTCCGGGCGCGCGCCGGTCAACCGCGTGATCGGCGCCTACGTGCAGCTCTTCCAGGGCACTCCGCTGCTCATGCAGCTCTTCCTGCTGTACTTCGGCATCGCGCTGTTCGGCATCGACACCTCGGCCTGGATGGCGGCCGGCGTGGCGCTCACGCTGTATGCCTCGGCCTATCTCGCGGAGATCTGGCGCGGCTGCGTGGAGGCGATTCCGCGCGGCCAGTGGGAAGCCTCGAAGAGCCTCGCGCTGTCGTTCGGCCAGCAGCTGCGGCACATCATCCTGCCGCAGGCGCTGCGCATCGCGGTGCCGCCCACGGTGGGCTTCCTGGTGCAGGTCATCAAGGGCACGGCGCTCGCATCGGTGATCGGCTTCGTGGAGCTGACCAAGGCCGGCGGCATGATCGCCAACGTGACCTATGAGCCGCTGCTGGTCTATGGCTGCGTCGCCCTGATGTACTTCGTGCTGTGCTTCCCCGTGAGCCTGTACGCCCGAACCCTCGAAAGGAAACTCCATGTCGGCCATCGCTGAAAGCACCGTGGGCGCGGCTCTCGCAACGCCTCACACCCAGGTCGGGGCGCCCATCATCCGCATCACCGCCCTGCGCAAATCCTATGGCGACAACGAGGTGCTCAAGGGCATCGATCTCGACGTCAAGCGGGGCGAGGTGATCGCGATCATCGGCAAGAGCGGCTCGGGCAAGAGCACCTTGCTTCGCTGCATCAACGGGCTGGAGGTTTTCCAGGAAGGCTCGCTGACCGTGGATGGCAAGCCACTGCTCTATGAGAGCGCGATGGCGATGCGCGAGCTGCGCCAGCGCGTGGGCATGATCTTCCAGAGCTTCAACCTGTTTCCGCACCTGTCCGTCGGACGCAACGTAATGCTCGCGCCCCAGCTCGTGAAGAAGAAGGGTTCGGCCGAGAACGCCACGCGCGCCCGTCAGTTGCTCGAGCGCGTCGGGCTCGCCGAGAAGTTCGATGCCATGCCCGATCAGCTCTCGGGCGGCCAGCAGCAGCGCGTGGCGATCGCGCGCGCGCTCGCGATGGACCCCGCCGTGATGCTCTGCGACGAAATCACGAGCGCGCTCGACCCGGAGCTGGTGGGCGAGGTGCTGCGCGTCGTGGAGTCACTTGCCAACGAGGGCATGACGCTGCTGATGGTGACGCACGAGATGAATTTCGCGCGCAAGGTGGCGGACCGCGTGATTTTCATGCACCAGGGCCGCGTGCATGAGATGGGGTCTCCCGAGGCGCTCTTCGGCCAGCCGCGGACGGCCGAGCTGAAGCAATTCCTCTCATCCCTGCACGACTAGGCGCAGTGCGGGATACAGGCTTCTATACGTTTGCGTATGTTCGAGCTCGTGAAAACATGCGTTCGTCATAAGCCGGGAAGTGGCCCGTTTCCCGCTCTGGATGGGCGTTCCGGGTTTCGTTGCGATGAGGCCACGTTGGCTGTGTGTTTTTGTTGACTCCTGAATTCCTGGCGGCAATATAGCGAGCCCGGAAATACCGGGTCGTCCTTCCGTTCATGACGGACAGGTGAGCCGCAACGCACCGCGGGTGCGGTGACGTGATCGCGGCCGGACGACGCCAGAGGGCGCGTCAAGGCGCCCGTGACAGGAGATTCAGATGGAAATGAAAAAAATCGCCCGCCTGGTTGGGCTTTTGGGCTGCGCAGGTTTCGCGGGTCATGCCGCGGCCTCCGGCTTCCAGCTGCTGGAACAGAATGCCAGCGGCCTGGGCAACGCCTACGCCGGCTCGGCCGCGAGCGCCGAGAACGCCAGCGTGCAGTTCTACAATCCCGCCGCGCTGACCGAGCTGCCCGGCGGCAACGTTTCCGCGGGGCTCACGCTGATCCGCCCGAGCTTCCGCTTCCGCGACACCGGTTCGAGCAACGCTCCCGCCGCCGCGGGCGGCAACGGTGGTGATGCCGGTGGCATCGAGAAGCTGCCGAACTTCTACGCCAGCTGGCAGCTCGCCGACCGCTGGTTCGCCGGCCTCGGCATGGGCGCGCCGTTTGGTCTGAAGACCGACTACGAGCCCGACTGGGCCGGGCGTTTCCAGACCCAGCTGTTCGAGATCAAGACCTACAACGTGAATCCCTCGCTGGCCTTCAAGGCGACCGAGAAGCTGTCGGTCGGCGTGGGCCTGAACTACCAGCGCCTTGAAGCGCTCTACCAGCGTCAGGCCGCCACGATGAGCCCCTTGCTGCCGTCGAGCGCCTGGCCTGCGGTGCAGAACACCCAGGTCACGCTGGACGCCACGGGCGAAGCCTGGGGCTGGAACGCCGGCGTGCTGTTCAAGCCCGCGCCCGCCACGACGGTCGGTTTCTCGTACCGCTCGAAGATGTTCTACAACCTCGGCGGCACGCTGAAGTCGACGAACCAGCTCGTTTCGCCCGACGCACACGCGACGGCCGATCTCACGCTGCCCGACACCTACATCCTGTCGGTGGCGCAGAAGCTCGACGAGCGCTGGGAAATGCTCGGCGACATCTCGCGCACCAACTGGAGCAGCGTGAACGAGGTGCCTATCCTGCGCGCCAACGGCACGCTGGCGCAGACGCTGGAGACGCGCTTCCGCGACACGTGGCGCGTCGCACTAGGCGGCACCTACAAGGTGAACGATCAGTGGAAGTGGAAGTACGGCGTGGCCTACGACCAGTCGCCCGTGCGAGGCGCCGAGGAGCGTCTGCTCTCGCTGCCCGACAACAACCGTTACTGGCTCACGACGGGCGTGCAATGGGCGGCCGACAAGACCACCACGCTCGATCTGGGCATGAGCTACATCTACATTCCCGACACCAAGGTCCATGCCGAGCACACCAGCGCCGGCCAGGGCCGCGTGGTGGGCAATTACGACGGCAGCATCATCCTGCTGGGCGCGCAGCTTTCCAAGCGCTTCTGAGCGAAGCCGTCCGCAAGTAAAAAAAGCCGCACATCGTGCGGCTTTTTTTGTGAGGTGGCGTCGCGCTCAGGGCTTCGCGAGCTTCCAGTTCGCCACGGCTTCGCCCAGGCGATCGCCGGGCTTCTTGTCCTTCTCGTAGTAATAGAGCGGCTTGCCCTTGTAGGCCCACTGCGTCATGCCGTCGTCGCGCTCGAAGATCGTGTAGTCGCCCTTGGCGGTGTCGTCGGGCGTGGCGAAGTAGGCGGGCCAGTTGAAGAGGCACTTGTCGTTGCACGCGCTCTTGCCCGGCGTGGCGTCCTTGTCGAAGGTGTAGAGCGTCATGCCGTCGTTGTCGACGAGGGCGCCATTGACGAGCTTGGTGGGCATGGCGGGAGGCGTGTAACTTGCGCCCGGGCTGTCGGGCATGGAACTACAGGCAGCGAGCAGCAGGGCAAACACGGCTGCAAGCAGGGCGGGCGTGTGCTTCATGGACTCCTCCTTGTCTGTGGAACAGCGGCGGCCAAGGCCGGCCGCCTGCGCGCATTATTCGCGTTTGCGAAAAGAAAACACAACGCTCGTTCGGGCTTGTCCGGCCACCGGCGGCAAGCCTGTCGCCTGAATGCCGCGCAAGGAAGGCGTCAGCGCGAGGCGGTGCGCGGCGCGCTGACCGGGGTGTATGCCCAGTGGCGCTGCCAGGCCGCATGCACGGCGTTCGGATACTCGGCGCGGCCCAGGCTGCCGTTGTAGCGCCCCAGCGCGCGGAAGATGTCGCCGCGTTCGATGTCCAGGTAGTGGCGCAGGATCGTGCAGCCGTAGCGCAGATTGGTGCGCAGATGGAAGAGATTCTGGTCGGACGTGCCGATCTGGCGGACCCAGAACGGCATCACCTGCATGAGACCGCGGGCGCCCGCGCTGGAGACGGCGTATTTCCGGAAGCCGCTCTCGACCTGGATGAGCCCCAGCACGAGCTGCGGATCGAGCCCCGCGCGCTGCGCCTCGTAATAGATCGTGCGCAGCAGCTCCTCGCGCTCGCGCGGATCGGGAAAGCGGCGTGCGAGGCGCGGCGACATTTCGCGGTACCAGCGCGTCTTTTCGTCGGCCGAGGCAAAGATCGGCTCGGGCGCGGCCTGGTCGGCCACCGCGGCCTGCAGCGCGGCCTGCACGCTGGCGGCGAGCGCTTCCTCGCGCTGCGCGCCGGCCTGGGCGGCCGGGCTGGCGAGCAACGCGAGGCAGAAGCCGAGGATCAGGCGGCGCGCGGCGTCCATGCTCAGGCGAGGATGCGCGCCCGCGTGAAGGCGGCGAGCTCGGCCACGGGCACCTGGGTGGCCTGGGTGTCGCGGCGGCCCTGGTATTCGGCCTGGCCTTCCTTGAGCCCACGGTCGCCGATCACCACGCGATGCGGCACGCCGATGAGTTCCCAGTCGGCGAACATCGCGCCGGGGCGCTCGTCGCGGTCGTCGAGGATCACGTCGATGCCGGCGGCGAGCAGTTCTTCGTGGAGGCGCGTCGCGGTTTCGCGCACGGCCTCGGAGCGGCTCCAGCCCATGGGACAGATCACGACCTGGAACGGGGCGATCGCCGTCGGCCAGACGATGCCGCGCTCATCGAAATTCTGCTCGATGGCCGCGCCCATGATCCGCGTGATGCCGATGCCGTAGCAGCCCATTTCCATGAGCTGTTCCTTGCCGTCCTCGCCGATGAAGGTGCAGTTCATGGCCTCGGTGTACTTGCGGCGCAGCTGGAAGATGTGGCCGACTTCGATGCCGCGGCAGATCGCCAGTTCGCCCTGGCCGTCGGGCGAGGGGTCGCCCGCCACGACATTGCGCACGTCGGCGATGGCCGGCGCGGGGAAGTCGCGGTCGAGGTTCGCGCCCGTGAAGTGCTGGTCGGTTTCGTTGGCGCCGATCGAGAAGTCGGCCATGACGCTGACCGCCCGATCCATGTAGATGCGCCCCTGGAAGCCGATCGGACCCAGCGAGCCGGGCTCCGCGCCGAACGCCCGGCGGATGGCGTCTACCGACGCGAAGCGCAGCGGCGAGGCGATGCCGTCGAGCTTGGCGGCCTTGATCTCGTTGAGTTCATGGTCGCCGCGCAGCAGCAGCAGCACGGGCAGCGCGTCGCTGCCCTCGACGACGATGGCCTTGACGGTCTGCGTGACGGGAATCTTGAGGAAGTCGGCCAGCTGCGCGATGGTCTTCACGCCGGGGGTATGCACGCGCGTGAGCGGCGCTGCCGGGGCGGGGCGGGGCGTTGCCGGCGTGACGGCTTCGGCGAGCTCCACGTTGGCTGCGTAGTCGGAGGCGGGCGCGTAGGCCAGGGCATCCTCGCCCGTGTCTGCAATGACGTGGAATTCGTGCGACCCGGTGCCGCCGATGGCGCCGGTATCCGCCGCCACGGCGCGGAAGGCGAGGCCCAGGCGCGTGAAGATGCGCGAATAGGCCGAGAACATGTTCTGGTACTCGCGCTGCAGATCCTCGAAGCTCGCGTGGAAGGAGTAGGCGTCCTTCATCGTGAACTCGCGGCCCCGCATGATGCCGAAGCGCGGCCGGCGCTCGTCGCGGAACTTGGTCTGGATCTGGAACAGGCTCTTCGGCAACTGACGATAGCTGCGCACGTCCTGGCGAACGATGTCGGTGATGACCTCTTCGGAGGTCGGCTGGATCACGAAGTCGCGCGCATGGCGGTCCTTGAAGCGCAGCAGCTCTTCGCCCATGTGCTCGAAGCGGCCGGTCTCCTGCCAGAGTTCGGCGGGCTGCACCACGGGCATCGCAAGCTCAACCGATCCGGCGCGGTTCATTTCCTCGCGCACGATGTGCTCGATCTTGCGGATCACGCGCAGCCCCATCGGCATGTAGTTGTAGACGCCTGCCGACAGTTTCTTGATGAAACCCGCACGCATCATCAGCTTGTGGCTGACGATCTCGGCGTCGGAGGGAGCTTCCTTCAGGGTCGTGATGTAGAACTGGCTGGCGCGCATGATCGGACTTCGGGAGATCGGTTGGAATGAAGGCAGCAATTGTACCCGAGGCCCCGGAAACCCGCGCAGACTGGCGCTGCGGCCAGTTTCCTTGGGCGGGGAACTGTGAAAGAATCGGGGCAGTTCATGAAATTCAGGGTGCAACCCATGCTCGATCGTGATGGCTATCGGCCTAACGTCGGCATCGTGATCGTCAACCCGAACAACGAGGTTTTCTGGGGCAAGCGCATACGCGAACATTCCTGGCAGTTTCCGCAAGGTGGCATCAAGCAGGGAGAATCTCCCGAGCAGGCGATGTACCGCGAACTCTACGAGGAGGTCGGTTTGCGTCCGGAGCACGTGCGCGTGCTCACCCGGACCCGTGACTGGTTGCGCTACGACGTGCCGAAACACTGGATCAAACGCGAGTGGCGGAGTACCTATCGCGGCCAGAAACAGATCTGGTTCCTGCTGCGCCTGACGGGGCGCGACTGCGACATCAACCTGCGCGCCAGCGGCCATCCCGAGTTCGATGCATGGCGCTGGGCCGGGTACTGGGTGCCGCTGGAGGGCGTCATCGAGTTCAAGCGCGGCGTCTATCGCTATGCGCTCAACGAGCTCGGCGACAATCTCTTCCAGGGCAATCTGATCGGGCGTCCGCAGGCCTACGCGCTCGAGGACCTTTCCCTGCGCCAGGGGTGCCGATGACGCTCGCCGACCGTTTCATCGCCCATTTCGACCGCGGCCTGCGCGCGCTCGCCGCGCCGCCGCGCACGGTGCGTCCGGTGCCGGGTATCGCGCATCCCGAGACCCTCGTCACCGACGCGCAGAAGCGGCACGTGGCGGGGCTCATGCGCGTCAATCACGTCGGCGAGGTCTGCGCGCAGGCCCTGTATCAAGGGCAGGCGATCACCGCGCGCACCGATCGCGCGCGCGACGCGCTCAATCATGCGGCGGACGAGGAGACCGAACACCTCGCCTGGACCCTCCATCGCATCCAGGAACTCGGCGGCCGCAAGAGCCTGCTCAACCCGCTGTGGTATGGCGGCGCGCTCGTGATCGGCGTCGGCGCCGGCATCGCGGGAGATCGCTGGAGCCTGGGTTTCCTCGCGGAAACCGAACGCCAGGTCGAGGCCCATCTGCAGGGTCATCTGCTTCAGACGCCCGCCGAGGATCTGCGCACGCGCGAGATCCTCGAACAGATGAGCCGCGACGAAGCCGGCCATGCCGAAATGGCGGTGGGCCTGGGCGGGGCGAGCTTGCCCTGGCCCGCGCGCGTGGCGATGAAGCTTGCCTCCCGTGTCATGACGACGGTGGCCTACCGCGTCTGAATGACCCGCCTGCCGTGCGGGTGTTGCAATGCAGCGCCCGCCAAGGCCGATGCCGGAACACCGGACGGCGCGGCGCCTTGCGGCGCAAAAGCCTTGCCGGGCGGAGCTTCGCGCACAAGTCCTTCTTGTGCATAGAAAAATACTATCCCAGGATAGAAACAATCTTGTGCGTCAGGCGGCTTTCGTTCTTGCGTTGCACCAACACGCTCCGCATAATGAAACCGTACTGATCGCGTTGAGTTTCCGGGTCAGCGAAGCCTAGGCTTCCCCGGCTTGTCCGCGATCTACCGATTGTCTCCTCCACCCTCCTCCTTTGGTGTGGACTTGGCGCAGCCCCTCAAGGGCTGCGTTTTTTTCGTATCTCGAGCTGTGTGTGCTCCGTGCGAGACGTGCCGGAATGTGTTTGACACGTCAAGATGGTGCCCATATACTTGCGGACTTTCCGCGTCAGGGCCATTCTTTGGCGCGCATAAACAAAGACAAGACTAGAGGAAACTCTGATGAAGACCTTTTCCGCCAAGCCGCATGAAGTGACGCACGACTGGTTCGTGGTCGATGCGACCGACAAGGTGCTTGGTCGTCTGGCCAGCGAGATTGCCCGCCGTCTGCGCGGCAAGCACAAGGCCATCTATACGCCCCACGTTGATACCGGTGATTTCATCATCGTCACCAACGTCGAAAAGCTGCGTGTGACTGGCGACAAGGCACTGGACAAGAAGTACTACCGTCACTCGGGCTACCCGGGCGGTATCTACGAAACCAACTTCACCAAGCTGCAACAGCGCTTCCCTGCGCGCGTGCTGGAGAAGGCCGTGAAGGGCATGCTGCCCAAGGGCCCGCTCGGCTACGCGATGATCAAGAAGCTCAAGTGCTACGCTGGTGGCGAACACCCGCACGCTGCCCAGCAGCCCAAGGTGCTGGACATCTAATCTAGGAGCGAGAAAATGCCCGTTGGACAGTACAACTACGGCACGGGTCGTCGCAAGACTGCGGTGGCTCGCGTGTTCATCAAGGCCGGTTCCGGCAAGATCGTCGTCAATGGCAAGCCCGTCGACGAGTTCTTTTCGCGTGAAACCGGTCGCATGGTCGTGCGTCAGCCCCTGCAGCTGACCGAGACCGCCGAGCGCTTCGACATCCTCGTGAATGTCAATGGCGGTGGCGAATCGGGCCAGGCCGGTGCGGTGCGTCATGGCATCACCCGCGCGCTGATCGATTTCAGCCCGGAACTGAAGCCTGTCCTGAAGAAGGCCGGTTTCGTGACGCGCGATGCGCGTGAAGTCGAGCGTAAGAAGGTCGGTCTGCGCAAGGCCCGCCGCGCCAAGCAGTTCTCGAAGCGCTGAGCGTTTCAGGACTGGATCAAGAAAGCCCGCTTGCGCGGGCTTTTTTGTTTCCGGAGTACGGCCGGTCGAGGTGGTTGTGCGACACAGGCGTCCGCCGCATACGAAAAAGCCGCCCTTGGGCGGCTTTTTGCTGTGCGGTGGGCGTTCAGACCGGGTCGATGCGTTTGTCGCGTTCGATCAGTGCGTAAGCCGAGTGGTTGTGGATCGATTCGAAATTCTCGGATTCCACGATGTAGCTCACGATGCGCGCATCGGCGTTGAGGCGGCCCGCCACGTCGCGCACGAGATCCTCGACGAATTTCGGATTGTCATAGGCGCGCTCGGTCACGAACTTCTCGTCGGGGCGCTTGAGCAGGCCGTAGACCTCGCAGGACGCTTCGCTTTCCGCGATCTCGATGAGTTCTTCCAGCCATACCGGCACGTTGGTCTGGGCCGTGATCGTGATGTGGGAGCGCTGGTTGTGCGCCCCGTAGGCCGAGATCTTCTTGGAGCACGGGCAGAGGCTCGTGACGGGCACCACGACGCGGATCGACAGCGCGTACTCGCCGCGCGCATCGATGCTGCCGACGAAGGTCACGTCGTAATCCATGAGGCTCTGCACGCCGGAGACGGGCGCCGATTTCTTCATGAAGTAGGGGAAGCGCATCTCGATGTAGCCGGTTTCGGCTTCCAGCCGGCGCAGCATTTCGCGCAGCATGGGTTCGAAGGACTTGGCCGAGATCTCTTCTTCCTGGGTGTTGAGGATCTCGATGAAGCGCGACATGTGGGTGCCCTTGAAGTGGTGGGGCAGGCCGACGTACATGTCGAAGGTGGCGATCGTGTGCTGCGGTGCGCGGGCGTCGCGGTCGGCGACGCACACCGGATGGCGGATGGACTTGATGCCCACCTTGTTGATGGCGATCCGGCGGCGGTCTTCGAAACCCTGCACGTCGGGAATGGGATGCGGCTGGTTCATTTAGGGGGTCCTGCGCGGGGCGCTGTTATGGTTATTCCGGTGCTGCGAGTCTAGAAAACCTGAGTGAATAACTCAACTATGGGCCGTATAGGCCGGGTGAGCCTTCACGCGCGCGACGAGGGTTTCGACATCCAGCCCGATCTCGTGCAGCAACTGGTTCTGGTCGCCGTGATCGATGAAGCGGTCCGGCAGGCCCAGGCGCAGCATGGGGACGTAACTGGCGGCTTCTTCGAGCACGCGGGCCACTTCGCTGCCCACGCCACTGATGGTGGCATTTTCTTCGAGCGTGACGAGCAGGGTGTGGCTCGCCGCGAGTTCGCGCACGAGTCCGGCGTCGATGGGTTTGGCGAAGCGCATGTTGGCCACGCTGGCGTCCAGCGTTTCCGCTGCCGCGAGGGCGGCGTGCAGCAAGGTGCCGAAGGCGAGGAAAGCGACCCGGCCGTTGCCGGTACGGCGCATTTCGCCCTTGCCCAGGGGCAGGGCCTGCAGGGTGGCCGCGGGCACGACGCCACTGCCGCCACCGCGCGGGTAGCGCACGGCGGTGGGGCAATCGAGCTGGTAGGCGGTGTGCAGCATCTGGCGGCACTCGTTCTCGTCGCTGGGCGTCATCACGACCAGATTGGGCACGCACAGCAGATAGGACAGGTCGAAGGCGCCATGGTGCGTGGCGCCGTCGGCGCCGACGAGGCCGCCCCGGTCGATCGCCAGCAGCACGGGGAGGTTCTGCAGCGCGACGTCATGGATGAGCTGGTCGTACGCGCGTTGCAGGAAGGTCGAGTAGATCGCGACCACCGGCTTGATGCCGTCGCAGGCCAGCCCCGCGGCGAAGGTCAGCGCGTGTTGCTCGGCAATGCCCACGTCGAAATAGCGCTGCGGGAATTCCTGCTCGAAGCGCACGAGGCCCGAGCCCTCGCGCATGGCGGGGGTGATGGCGACGAGGCGCTCGTCCTGCGCCGCGGTGTCGCACAACCAGTCCGAGAAGACCTGGGTAAAGGTGAGCTTGCCGCTACCCTTGGCGCTCTGGATGCCCGCCGTCTGGTCGAACTTGCCGACGCCGTGATAGAGCGTGGGGTCGGCTTCGGCCAGCTTGTAGCCATGCCCCTTGCGGGTGACGACGTGCAGGAACTGGGGGCCTTTGAGGTTGCGCAGGTTCTGCAGGGTGGGGATCAGCGCATCGAGATCGTGGCCGTCGATGGGGCCGAGGTAGTTGAAACCGAATTCCTCGAACAGCGTGCTCGGCGTGACGAGTCCCTTGACGTGCTCTTCGACCTTGCGCGTGAGCGAGGCGCCCAGCACCTTCTCGCCGGCACGGCGCGCGGCGGCATAGGTGCGCCCCGACAGCAGGCGCGCGAGGATCTTGGTGAGCGCGCCGACCGGGGGCGAGATCGACATTTCGTTGTCGTTGAGTACCACCAGCAGGTTGGCGTCGGAGACGCCCGCGTTGTTGAGCGCTTCAAAGGCCATGCCGGCCGACATCGCGCCGTCGCCGATCACCGCGATGGCGTGGCGGTTCTCGCCTTTGAGCTGGGCGGCGATGGCCATGCCGAGCGCGGCCGAGATGGAGGTCGAGGAGTGCGCCGTGCCGAAGGTGTCGTACTCGCTTTCGCAGCGGCGCGGGAAACCTGAAATTCCGTGGTACTGGCGCAGGCTGTCCATGCCTTCGCGGCGCCCGGTCAGGATCTTGTGGCCGTAGGTCTGGTGTCCCACGTCCCACACGATGCGGTCTTCGGGCGTGTTGAACACGTAGTGGAGCGCGATCGTCAGTTCCACGGTGCCGAGGTTGGAAGACAGGTGGCCTCCCGTCTTCGATACCGATTCGACCAGGAATGCGCGCAGCTCGTCGGCCAGCGGCTTGAGCTGGCGACGCTCGAGGGCGCGCAGGTCCGCCGGCGAATTGATCGATTCCAGCAGCGGGTGGGCGGTCATGTGTGTGGCCTTGTACAGAGGTTGGGGCGAGGCGTCGATCCGGCAGAATCAGAACTGGCGGCTCACGATGTAATGGGTCAGTTCGCGCAGGCGCTGGGCCTGCGCACCGAAGCCGGCGAGCGCTGCGTCGGCGTTTTCGGCAAGGCTGCTCGCCAGCGCGCGGGCTTCGACGAGGCCGAGCAGGCTGACGTAGGTGGGCTTGTTGTGCGCGGCGTCCTTGCCGGCGGTCTTGCCCAGCGTGGCGGTGTCGGCCGTCGCATCGAGGATGTCGTCCACCACCTGGAACAGCAGGCCAATGCTGCGCGCGTAATGGTCGAGCTGGTCGAGGCCGGCTTCGTCCAGGTCGCCGCACAGCGCGCCCAGCAGCACGGCGGCGCGGATCAGCGCGCCGGTCTTGTGCAGATGCATCACTTCGAGTTCGGCGAGCGTGATGTCGCGTCCCACGCTGGCGAGATCGATGGCCTGTCCGCCGGCCATGCCGCGCGAACCCGAGGCGCGCGCGAGCGTGTGCAGGGCGCGCAACTGGCGATCGGATCTTTCGAAGAGCCCCGGCGCGGACAGCAGATCGAACGCCAGCGTCTGCAGCGCGTCGCCGACGAGCAAGGCGGTGGCCTCGTCGTACTGCACATGCACCGTGGGCTTGCCGCGGCGCAGGCTGTCGTCGTCCATGCAGGGCATGTCGTCGTGTACGAGCGAATACACGTGGATGCATTCGAGCGCACAGGCGACGGCGTCGGCGGTGGCGGGCTGGCCGCCCGCGAGTTCCGCCGCCGCGAAGGCGAGCAGCGGACGCACGCGCTTGCCGCCGCCGAGCGTGGTGTAGCGCATGGCCTCATGCAGGCGCGCCGGGCCGAGGCCCGCAGCGGGCAGGGCGGCTTCGAGCGCCTGTTCGGCGCGCGCCTGCTGGCGGGCCATCCAGTCGGTGAACTTCTGGTCAGTCATCCTTGTCTCCCTGCATGTCGGCGAGCTGTTCGCCCTCCAGCACGCGGATGCGTTGCTCGGCCGCGCCCAGCGTGCGCTGGCAGTGACGCAGCAGCTCCACACCGCGCTGGTAGCGGCTCAGCGCTTCTTCCAGCGGGAGGTCGGCATGCTCCATGGCGTCGACGATGGCTTCCAGTTCGGCCACGGCGTTTTCAAAGCTGAGAGGCGGTTCGGAGGGCTTCTTGACCATGGCGTGGGTGCGGGATTGTTCGAGGCTGGCTCGGGTAAACTCGCAAGTATAATTTATTGCCATCGGCTTGATGGCCTGCTTGATGGCGCCTTCGCCGGCCGCGAGGCCGTCGGCGGCCGCGGCGCCAGAGCGGTGGCCCGAAAGGATTCCCCGGACCATGTCCCTGAATGCAACGCCCGCGCAACTCGCGCCCGCGTCGTCCCAGCTTCCCGTGGCGGCGTATTTCGACACGAATCTGTTTGCCGCCGAGCAGCAACTGCTCTTCCAGACGGGGCCGGGCTATGTCGGCCACGAACTCATGGTGCCCGGTCTGGCCGACTACCAGACGCTTGCCTGGCAGGATCACGGCCGCATGCTCATGCGGGGCGAGGACGGGGTGTTCGACATGTCCAACATCTGCCGGCACCGCCAGGCCGTGATGCTGGAAGGGCGCGGCACCGCGCGCAACGTGGTGTGCCCCGTGCACCGCTGGACGTACAGCCGCGAGGGCGAGCTCATCGGCGCACCGGGATTTCCCGCCAACCCCTGCCTCAATCTCGACCGCCGCCCGCTCGAGTCGTGGCAAGGGCTGCTGTTTCGCGGCCCGCGCAGCGCGCAGGCCGATCTGGCGGGCATGCAACTCGCGCCGGAGTTCGATTTTTCCGGTTACGTGCCGGGCCACGTCGAGCACCATGAATGCCGCTACAACTGGAAGACCTTCATCGAAGTCTATCTGGAGGATTACCACGTCGCGCCGTTTCACCCCGGCCTCGGCAATTTCGTGACCTGCGACGACCTCACGTGGCAGTTCGGCGACTGGTTCTCGGTCCAGCGCGTGGGCGTGACCTCGCTGCAGAAGGCCGGTTCGCCCGCTTACGAGCGCTGGCAGCGGGCCGTGCTGGCCTGCAACGACGGCGAGCTGCCGCGCCACGGCGCGATCTGGCTGACCTATTTTCCCAACCTCATGGTCGAGTGGTATCCGCACGTGCTGATCGTGAGCCACCTGCAACCGCTGGCCGTGGATCGCACGCTGAACGTGGTGGAGTTCTACTACCCCGAGGAGATCGCGGCCTTCGAGCCCGAGCTCATGGAGGCCGAGCGCGCGGCCTACATGGAGACCGCCATCGAGGACGACGAGATCGGCGAGCGCATGGACCGTGGCCGCCGCGCACTGCTGCGCGAGGGGCGCAGCGAAGCCGGGCCGTACCAGTCCCCGATGGAAGACGGCATGCAGCACTTCCATGAGTTCTATCGCCGCCGCATGGGCGCGGTCCTTGGCGGGCTCGGTCTCTGAATCGGAGGGCGGGAGCTTATTCTTTTTTTGTCTAAGTGAATTTCTTTCGCAGGGATTCCGGGATAACGGCTTGCGGCATACTCGGCTCCACTCGCAGCCCCAATCCCAGGGAATACAAGGAAGAACCATGAACAAGACTCTCCGCACCGTTGCCGCCGCGCTGGCCCTGCTCGGTTTCGTGGCTGGCGCCCAGGCGCAGCAGAAAGAACTGCTGAACGTTTCCTACGACGTCGCGCGCGACGTGTTCCGCGACTACAACCCCAAGTTCACGGCCGCCTACAAGGCCAGAACGGGTGAATCCGTGAACGTGAAGCAGTCCCACGCTGGCTCCACCAAGCAGGTGCGTGCCGTGGCCGACGGGCTGGAAGCCGATGTGGTGACCATGAACCAGGTGACCGACATCACCTTCCTCGTCGAGAAGGGCCTGGTGGCGGCGGACTGGCAGAAGAAGCTGCCCAACGGCGCATCGCCCTACACCTCCACGATGGTGTTCATCGTGCGCAAGGGCAATCCGAAGAACATCAAGGACTGGGCCGACCTCGTGAAGCCCGGCATCCAGATCACGATCCCCCACCCCAAGAACACCGGCAACGGCCGCTACACCTATCTGGCGGCCTGGGGTCAGGCGCTGCGCCAGCCGGGTGGCAACGAAAAGACCGCCGCCGCCTACATCGCCGCCTTCCTCAAGAACACTCCGCTGTTCGCCTCGGGCGGGCGGGACGCCACCACCACCTTCATGCAGCGCGGGCAGGGCGACGTGCTGATCACCTTCGAGTCCGAAGCCGAACTCATCGCCCGCGAATTCGGACGTGGCGGCTTCCAGGTGGTGTATCCCTCGTCTTCGATTCGCGCCGAGTTCCCGGTCGCGATCGTCGACAAGGTGGTCGACAAGCGCGGCACGCGCAAGGAAGCCCAGGCCTACCTCGAGTACCTGTGGAGCAAGGAAGGGCAGGAGAACGCGGCCGAAAACTATCTGCGCCCGGTCGATGCCGACGTGTTCAAGAAGCATGCCGCGCAGTTCCCCACCCTCAAGACCTTCACCGCCGAGGAAGTCTTCGGCGGCTGGGAAAAGGCCTTCAATACCCACTTCAAGGATGGCGGCAGTTTCGACCAGGTTTATCAGGCAAAATAAGCGTTCTTCATGACCCCTCCGCGTGAGCGGAGCGGGTTTCACGCTCGCTGGACAGGGCCGGTCTCGCCGGCCCGTTTTTCGTCATGACCACAAAAAAGCATCGCGTCCTGCCCGGGTTCGGATTGTCGCTGGGCTATTCACTGGTTTATCTGTCGCTGCTGGTGCTGATTCCGCTCGGCGGCCTCATCGCGCGCAGCGCGCAGATGAGCCTGGCCGAGTTCTGGGCCATTGCCACCGCCGAGCGCGCGCTCGCGGCGTATCGCGTGACCTTCGGTTGCGCGCTGCTGGCCGCCATCGTGAATGCCTTCTTTGGCCTGCTCGTGGCCTGGGTGCTCGTGCGCTACGATTTCTGGGGCAAGCGCTTCGTCGATGCCTTCGTCGACCTGCCCTTCGCGCTGCCCACGGCGGTGGCGGGCATCACGCTGACCACCCTGTATGCGGCCAACGGCTGGATCGGGCAATACGTCGAGGGCGTGCTGGGTTACAAGGTGGCCTTCGCGCCGCCGGGCATCGTGGTCGCGCTGATCTTCATCGGCATTCCCTTCGTCGTGCGCACGGTGCAGCCGGTGATCGAGGACATCGAGCCCGAGGTCGAGGAAGCCGCCGCCAGCCTGGGCGCCACGCGCGCGCAGACTTTCGTGAAGGTGTTGCTGCCCACCCTGTTCCCCGCCTTGCTGACGGGCTTCGCGCTGTCGTTCTCGCGCGCGGTCGGTGAGTACGGCTCGGTGATCTTCATCGCGGGCAACATGCCCATGGTGTCCGAGATCACGCCGCTGCTGATCATTTCCAAGCTGGAGCAGTACGACGTCGCGGGCGCCACGGTGCTGGCCGTCGTGATGCTGGTGATCTCCTTCGTGCTGCTGCTGGGCATCAACCTGCTGCAGTGGTGGGCGGCCAACCGGCACAGCGGCCGTCATGTGGACGCGGGGGTGCAGGCATGAGTGCCGTTCGCCGCGTCAATAGCGAGTCGCGCCCGGTGCGCTGGGCCTTGCTGACGCTCGCCTTTCTGTTCCTGTTCCTGTTTTTGGGCCTGCCGCTGCTGGCGGTGTTCGCCGAAGCGCTGCGGCAAGGTTTCGGCCCGTATGCCGCGGCGCTGGCGGAGCCCGACACGCTGGCGGCGATCCGCCTGACGGTGGTCGTGGCGCTGCTCGTGCTGCCGCTCAACCTGGTGTTCGGCGTGGCGGCCGCGTGGGCCATCGCGAAGTTCGATTTCCGGGGCAAGAGCCTGCTCACGACACTGATCGATCTGCCCTTTGCCGTGAGCCCGGTCGTGGCGGGTCTGCTCTTCATCCTGATCTTCGGCCGCCAGGGCTGGTTCGGCCCGTGGCTGGCCGAGCACGACATCAAGATCATCTTCGCGCTGCCCGGCATGATCATCGCCACGATGTTCATCACCGTGCCCTACATCGCGCGCGAGCTGATTCCGCTGATGCAGGCGCAAGGCAAGGACGAGGAAGAGGCCGCGGTGTCGCTGGGGGCCTCGGGCTGGCAGATGTTCCGCCGCGTCTCGCTGCCCAACATCAAGTGGGGCCTGCTGTATGGCGTGATCCTCGCCAACGCGCGCGCGATGGGCGAGTTCGGCGCCGTCAGCGTGGTCAGCGGCCATGTGCGCGGTGAGACCAACACGCTGCCGCTGCACGTGGAAATCCTCTACAACGAGTACAACTCGGTGGGCGCCTTCGCGGCCGCGTCGGTGCTGGGCCTGCTGGCGCTCGTGACGCTGCTCGCGAAGACCGTCGTGGAATGGCGCATGGCGCGCGAGACGGCCATGCTCAATGCCGAGCTGCCCCCCGAAAAGACCGACAAGTGACGCGCGCCGCGTGGCGCGACAAGGAACCGAGATGAGTATCGAAGTCAGGAACATCAGCAAGCGCTTCGGCAATTTCGTGGCGCTGGACAACATCTCGCTGGAGATTCCCACCGGCGAACTCGTGGCGCTGCTGGGGCCTTCGGGCTGCGGCAAGACGACGCTGCTGCGCATCATCGCGGGCATGGAGTCGTCGGACACGGGGCAGGTGCTGTTCCACGGCGAAGAGGCCACGCACGTGCATACGCGCGAGCGTCGCGTGGGCTTCGTGTTCCAGCACTACGCGCTGTTCCGCCACATGACGGTGTTCGAGAACGTGGCTTTCGGGCTGCGCGTCAAGCCGCGCGCGGAGCGCCCCGCCGAGGGCGAGATCCGCGAGCGCGTCACGCGGCTCTTGCAGCTCGTGCAGCTCGACTGGCTGGCCGACCGCTACCCCTCCCAGCTCTCCGGCGGACAGCGCCAGCGCATCGCGCTCGCCCGCGCGCTCGCCGTGGAGCCCAAGGTGCTGCTGCTCGACGAGCCCTTCGGCGCTCTCGATACCCAGGTGCGTAAGGAATTGCGCCGCTGGCTGCGCCGTCTCCATGACGAGATGCACATCGCGTCGGTATTCGTCACGCACGATCAGGAAGAGGCGCTCGAGGTGGCCGACCGCGTGGTCGTCATGAACAAGGGCCGCATCGAGCAGCTCGGCACGCCCGACGAAGTCTATTCGGCGCCCGCGAGCCCCTTCGTGTATCGCTTCCTGGGCAACGTGAATGTCTTCCGCAATCGCGTGCATGGGCAGTGGGCGGAGGTCGACCGCGCCGAGCAGGCCGGCAAGGACGAGGCCCTGGCCTTCGTGCGCCCGCATGACATCGAGATCCAGCGCGACGCTTCGCCGGGCGCGCTCTCGGCCGGCGTGCTCCACGTGCAGGCGATCGGGCCGCTGGTCCGCGTGGAAGTGGAGCACCAGGGCGAGATCTTCGAGGTGGAACTCACGCGCGAGCAGCATCAGGCGCTCGCGCTCGCCGCGGGTGAGACCGTGTGGCTGCGCCCGCGCAACCTGCGCGTGTTCCAGGGCGATCGCATGGTCAGCGCGCAGACCTTCGACCTGGGCGCCGGCATCTGAGCGCGCCCGCGGCGCGCCCTGCCGCGGGCGTCAGCCCTTCTTCGGACGCACGATCTGTTCGCGCATGGCTTCGCGCGAGGGGATCGCATCGGCGCGCCAGCGCAGCACGCGCACGCCCTGCTGGCGCAGTTGTTCGGCGGCACGCTCACGCAGCGGATCGGGCGAGCGCTCGATCAGGATCGCCACGGCGGGCGTGAAATCCTTGCGGCACAGGACGAAATCCACCTGCACACGCGGCGCGTTGGCGACGCCCGTGAGCACGGCCAGGTCGGTGCCGGCAAGCAGCGGCACCTGCGAGAACTCGCCGCGCAGACGCAGGAAGGCTTCCTGCGCGGGGGCGTCCAGCACCGGCAGGCGCACCCCGGCGGTGCCCGCGCCCGCGGCGCCACCCGCTGCGGCGGCGGGGGTGCCCGTGGGCATGGCCTCGCCGGCGGCGGGCTCCGCCAGCAGGCGCTGCAGCTCGAAGCTCTCGTAGCCCGCGTCGCGATGGCCGAAATGCTGCCGCCAGATGCGCTGGATGCGGTACAGGAAAAAGACCAGCGTGGCGGCAAGGACGAGCAGGATGATGGTGGTCAAGACAGGCTCCGGATCGGATGGGCGGACAAGGCCGGCAAGGTGATGGAGGACGAGCGCGCATCCCAGCGTGGCCCGCGCGGGCTGTCCAGCCCCGGCGGACGATTGCACGCAAATGTCTTCCCGAAGGCGCGTTCCGGCGCGCCGAGGCGACACTCCGTCGCCACCGGCTTGTCCGCCGCCGGCCGATTGAAAGAAGATGCGGGCTGGATTCTTTGCTGCGTGAAGGAAAGCATGCGATGCATGAAGGACTGAAAGGGTTTCTGGCGGGCGTGGCGGTGTGCGTGGCGCTGGCGGGATGTGCTTCGGCGCCGCCCCTGCCGGCGCCGGTGCGTGCCGGCGCGGCGGCCGACGAGGCGGCCAAGCGTTTCGAGACGCGGCCCGGCGTGGCGCGGGTGTACGTGTACCGCAGCACCCGGCATGGCAAGGACTGGCCGCTGATGGTGTCGCTGGGGCAGACCGAGCTTGGCACCGTGGGTGCCTACTCCTACATGCTGCTCGAGTTGCCGCCCGGCTTTCACACGCTGCGCGCGCGCTCCGAGGAGACCGCCAGCCTGGAACTCAACCTGCAGGCCGGGCGCGACTACTACGTGCAGCTCAACGTGGCGCTGTCCACGGCGGTCGGCAAACCCGAGCTGCTGAACATGCATCCGCTGGAAGCCCAGAACAGCATCCGCAACGAATGCGGGCTGGTGGTCGCGCGAGCTTTCGGCGCCACGGAGTAAGGCCGCGAGAGATCCGGCCAGCTTCAATGGACGCATCGTTCCAGCGCCTTGTCGTCGATGGGCGGGCCGTCGCCGACCGGCGGGCAGGCCGCCGCCTCGGCGAACAGCCACGCCCGGAAGCGCAGGGCCAGCGCCGACGCCTGCACCCCGCCGGGCGTCACGTACCAGTAGGCGCGGGTGTTGGGCAGGGTCTCGCGGAAGACCTGGATCAGGCGTCCGTCATCGAGTTCGCGCTGGCACAGGCTGCGCCGTGACAGGGCGATGCCGCGCCCGGCCAGCGCGGCCTCCAGCACCAGCGCGGAATCGTTGAAGAACAGCCCGCCGCGCGGCTCCGGCCAGTCGAGGCCGACGCGGGCGAACCAGGCGCGCCAGAATTCCCCGTCCGAGCGCAGCAGGGCGCAGTCGCGCAGGGCCTCCGGCGCCATCGGCAGGCGGCCCTCCACGAGAGCCGGCGCGGCCACCACGAGCATTTCGTCGCGCATCAGCAGCGCGGCATCCTGACCGGGGTAGTCGCCGAAGCCGAAGCGGATCGCCACGTCTACGCCGTCGCGCGCGAAATCCAGCACGGCCGAGGTGGTGAGGATGTTCAGCTCGATGCCGGGCTCCTGCTCGATGAACCCGCCGATGCGCGGCCCCAGCCAGCGCGCGGCGAATGAGGGCATGGTGGTGACGGTGAGCCGGCGTGGGTTCGCGCGTTGCGCAAGGCGCGTGAGCGTGCGCCCCAGATCGAGGAAGGCCGCGTTGACCTGGGCCGCCAGCTCCAGCCCGGCGGGGGTGAGCTGGACGCCGCGCCCGTTGCGGTGAAAGAGCGCGAAGCCCAGCTGCTCTTCGAGCGCGCGGATCTGATGACTCACGGCGCTGTGCGTGACGTGCAGCTCACGCGCGGCCGGACTGAAACCGCCCAGGCGCGCGGCGGCTTCGAAGACTTTCAATGCGCCCAGCGGCGGGAGCCGGCCCGGTGTTTCCATATGTGAGCTCCATTCACGGATCGTGAAGAAAATGTCGTTTGTTCCTGGCCGGAATGCCACACAGAATCAGGGTGTTCGCCGTGTGGGCGAAGCTTCCAGGGGATGCATCATGACAGGACGGCTCACCATCGTGGTCAGTGGAAAGCTCAGCGTTCTGGAATTGCCGGCCGGCAGCAGGCTGCGGCTGCTGAGCGGACGGGTCTGGCTGACGGAAGCGGGTTGCGCGCGGGACATCGTGCTCGAAGCCGGCATGTCGCATGCCACGCAGGCGGCCGGCAAGCTGCTCTGCGAGGCGCAAGGGGAGGCCTTGCTGGAAGTGGAGGCGGGCAGGGCCGCGCAGGTCGCGTCGCCGGCATCCGGCGCGGGCGAAGCGCTTGCCGCATTGCCGTGAAAAAGGTGCCTGCCGGGGGGAGCCGGCAGGCGGCCAGCGCGAAACGCGCCGGCAAGGGGGGGGGAGGAATGCCTGGGCCTACTCGGTGACGCGACCGTCGTAACGCACGCCGTTGATGACGACGTTGTCCAGCGCCAGCCCGTCGGCATGGCGCAGTTCGAAAGCCTGCTCGACGCCTTCGAAACGGCAGTTCGAGACGCGCACTCCGGTGATGGGGCTGCGTTCGTAGGCCTTGAGCTGCAGGCCGATCTTGCCGCCCTGGCTGACGAGGTTGTCGACGTGGATTTCGCGCACGACGGGCGTGAAGTGGCCGGTGTCGCCCTCCTCGTAGTCGAGATTCACCTGCACGACCTCGCCGCCCAGGCTCTTCACGACGGAGTTGCGCATGTGGATGTTCTCGACGAGACCGCCGCGATGCGAGTTGGTCTTGATGCGCAGTGCGCGGTCCAGGTTCGGACTGTCCATCTCGAGGTTCTCGGCGAACACGTTGCGCACGCCGCCCGTGAGTTCCGAGCCGATCACGATGGCGCCGTGGCCGTCGCGCATCGTGCAGTTGCGCACGATGATGTTTTCGGAGGGGACGTTGATGCGGCGACCGTCGCCGTTGCGGCCCGACTTGATGGCGATGCAGTCGTCACCCGTGTCGAAGTAGCAGTCCTCGATGAGGACGTCGCGGCACGATTCCGGGTTGGCGCCGTCGGTCTCGGGGCCGTGGCCGATCACGGTGACGCCACGGACCGTGATGTTCTGCGAGAGCACGCAGTGGATGTGCCACATCGGCGAATTGCGGATCGTCACGCCTTCGATGAGGATGTTGCGGCAGCGGTAGGGCTGGATCATGTTCGGACGCAGCCAGTAGCCCTCGCCGAAGCGGCGGGCCTCCACGGGCACGTCGTACTCGCCGAGCACGAAGAGCATCAGGCGGGCGGGCTTCTGCTGCGGCGTGCCGGGTTGCCAGCCGAACTTCACCTTGTCGCGCCACTTCCACCAGGTGTCGTTGCTGCCCTGGCCGTCGAGCGTGCCGCGCCCGGTGATCGCGATGTCCTCGCAATCGAGCGCGTAGATCAGCGGCGAGTAGTTGTAGAGCTCCACGCCTTCCCAGCGCGTGAGCACCATCGGCAGGTAGGCTTCGGCCTCGGTGCGGAAGCGCACCGTGGCGCCTTCCTCGATGTGCAGCTCGATGCGGCTGCGCAGATGGATGGGGCCGGTGAGCCAGTCGCCGGCGGGCACCACGATGCGGCCTCCGCCCGCCTCCGAGGCGGCGGCGATCGCGGCACGGAAGGCTTCGGTGCAGTCGTGCTGCCCGTTGCCCTGCGCGCCGAAGTCGGTGAGCGGGAAATCCCGCGCGGGAATCGCGGGCGGGCGGATGCGCGCGAGGATCTCGGGAACCATGTCCCAGCCGGAGGCTGCGGGCTGTTGCGTGGTGGCTTGCATGTTGCGGGAGTGCTCCGTGGTTGGCGGGCGGCGCGAACGCCGCCCGGTTGAGGCGAATGACTTACTTGGCGAAGAACCAGCTCTGCGGCAGGGCCGGCGCCGGGGTGGGGTAGGTCCAGCCGGCAGGCATGGTGTCGAACACGTTGATGAGCTTGTTCTTGCGGATGGCCGGCGAGGCGGGCGGCAGTACCACGCCGATGACTTCGAACTCGTCGGCCGCCAGTTGCAGGATCTCGCGGAACAGCGCATCCGCTTCCTGCAGGGACGAAGCCTTCTGCCACTTGTCATAGAGCGCGAGGCGCTTCTTCATCGAGGGGCTGGGCTCTTCGCCTTCCTTGCCCTGGCTCATGTACCACTTCACCCAGGGCAGGCTCATGCGCGACTCGGTCGGGTGGATCGCCAGCACGGCGCGCGGGTTCATCGTGATGTCCAGACCGCCGGGCACCACGTCGATGACGACGTCGTAATCGTTGCTGTTGGTGCGCGCCGCGGCGAGCGAGCGTTCCATGGCCTTGATGACGAGGTCGATGCCCACCTTGCTGTACTGCTGACGGATCAGTTCCAGTGCCGCGAGCTGCTGTTCGAGCTGGATCGCGATGTTGGCGTAGATCGTCACGCGCTGGCCGTCGGGGTAGAGGCGGTAGCCGTCGGCATCGCGCTTGGCGAGGCCGAGCTTGTCCAGCATGGCGTTGGCCTTGGCGAGGTCATGCGCGAGGTACTGCGTGCCGAGCTTCTCGTTGTACCACTTCGACTGACGGATCGGGCCGGTCTGCCAGGGCGTGCCCAGGCCGAGGAACACCGTGTCGTTGATGTTCTTGCGGTCGAGCGCGGTGGACAGCGCAATGCGGAAATCCTTGTTGCGGATCAGCTTGCGCAGGGCTTCGTTCTTGGTGCTGAAGTTCAGGTAGAGCCCCACCGAGTTGGCTTGCAGCGTCGGCAGGCCGAGCACCTTGTACTGACCCTTGGCGGCGTTCTCCTTGAGCACCGGCAGGTTGCGCACGGCATACACGTGACGGTGCTGGAAGTCGAGCTGGCCATTGAGCGTGACGAGCAGGATGGTTTCCACTTCCGAGATGATGGGCATGCGCACGCTGTCGATGTAGGGCAGCTGGTTGCCGTTTGTGTCGACCTGCCAGAAGTACGGGTTGCGCTCAAGCACCACGCGCGTGGCCGCGCCACGGTACGGTTCCTTGATCTGCCACGGGTCCAGCGTCGGGCGGGCAGGGTTGGCCCAGCGCGTGGGGATCTCGATGTCGCCGCATTTGTTGCGCATGAGCTGGCGCCAGTCCTTGGTGTTCTCGGCGCTGAGCAGGCCGTCGAGCTTGGCGTTGTACTTGGGATGGAACTGCGAGCAGTACTTTTTCTGGAACAGCGTGGGGTGCTGGTTCACGGGCAGCGCGAGCGCTTCGAGGAAGCCCAGGTTGGGCTCGCGGAAGCTGAACTTGACGTGCTCGTCGTCGACCTTGCTGACCTTCACGGGCTGCGTGCCCTGCAGGTAGGACGCGGGCGGCGTCACGTAGAACTCGCCGCCGAGGGTGAGGTCGTTCATCGCGAAGATCACGTCGTCGGCCGTGAAGGGCGTGCCGTCGGACCACTTCATGCCACGGCGCAGCTTGAACACGTATTCCGACGCGTCGGCGTTCTGCGTCCAGCCTTCGGCGACGTTGGGCACGATGGTGTTGTAGTCCGGCGACCAGCGCACGAGCCCCTGGTTGCCGACGATGCGCAGGATGGAGTTGTGGTCGTTCGAGCTGCGCATCGCGGTGCGCAGTTCGCCGCCGTAGATGCCTACCCGCGTATGCGGTTTCACGACTTCGGGCTTCTCGGGCAGGCGCTGCGCGAGCGGCGGAAGCTGGCCGGCCTGGACGCGCTTGGCGAGGGCCGGGGCTTCCTGGTAGGCGTGGGCCGGCGCAACGGCGGCGAGGCCGGCCGCGAGGCTCAGGCCCAATCCCAGGGTCAGTCTGCGATGCATGGTTTTGTCTCCTCTCTCAAATCAATCGACGTGCGGATCGTGCGGTGGCTGCTTGTCCGGGGCGCGGAAGCGACCTTCAATCTCTCGTTGCCGGGTAGTGATATTCGCCGCGATAGTTCGAGGCGTTGTAATGCGGGTAGGTCTGGGGCGCCGGCCGCGCAGCGCTGGCGGGCCGGTCCTGGGTGTAGATGTAGAGGCGTTGCGTGTCCCAGAGCACGATTTCCTCGCGGCCGTCGCCGGTCAGGTCGATCGCCTCCGCGCACAGGTCGGGGTGGCCGTCGTCCGGGAAGCTCACCACGCAGCGGCCCCAGCCATCCACCAGCCCGCCGTGCGTGACGTTGCCGTGCAGCAGGCGGAGATCGTGGCCGTCGCCCGTCCAGTTCACCGGCGTGATGAGGTTGCCGTTGCTGGTGGGTTCGAAGGCATGCAGCAGGCGGCCTTCGCAGTCGTACAGATAGATGATGCCCTGGTAGCCCCAGTAGGTCGTGACGCTGAGTTCCAGGCCGGGCAGGTCGGGCCGGTAGTTGCCGGTGCTCACCCGCTGGGCGTGGCCGATCATTTCCTTCACCAGGATCTCACCCTGGAGGTTGGCGATCATGAACCCTTCGTCTCCCGAGGCGATGGCGATCTGCGCCTCGGGCGCGGCCGGGTTCCAGTGCCCGATGAGGATTTCGTCGGTGTGATCGGTCGGGACCGGCAGCGTCCATTGCAGCTTGCCGTCGGCATCCACCAGGTGGTAGCCGACGAACATCTCTTCGCGCCCGTCGCCGTTGATGTCGGCGGTATAGGGGAAGTGACCCGTGATGCCTTCATGGAAGTGCCACAGCAGATTGAGCTGATCGTCATAGGCCCACAGGCGGCTGTAACGGTCCTTGACCAGAATGTCGCGAGGACGCTCGCCACCACGGAAGTTGCAGATCCGGATGGCATCGATATTGACACGGTCGAACGCGTAGCGTCCATGCGGCAGGCTGTGCAGCGAGGCGTCGGGGGCCTCCGAGCGTGGCGTCGGGATAGACGCGCGCACCTTGCCCGTCGCGCCATCCAGGATCATGAGCTTGAAGTCGCGCGACACGATGACCTCGTCGGCCCCGTCGCCATCGATGTCATAGAGCTGGAAGGGCAGATCGCACGACACGATGGCGTGATCCGGCTCGGTGCTCGGGCAACCGGTCTGCCACAGCATGTTGCCGTCCAGATCGATGGCGGTCAGGCAGCTGATGTGGGCGTAGGCGTCCTTGTAGCCGCGCTTCTGATGCTGGGCGAGCACGATGTGGGTCGTGTCGCCGCCGGTCAGGTGGCCGAAGCGGATCTGCCGGCCGCTGCCGAAATCCTTGAGGTCTATGCTCTTCCAGAGGCGGGGCTGCGGCGTGCGCGCGCGCAACCCGGCGAGCTCTTCCGCCGCCGCCGCCTGGCTGGCGAGCCAGGCCTCGTGCGCGGCGTCCTGCATGCAGACCTCGACGTCCGTGAACTGGGCCGGCATGCGCGCGATCAGCGCGATCTTGCCGGCGGCGGCGCCGGGGTCCTGCGCTTCGAGGCAGAGCGCGCCGTCTACATAAGCGCGCAGCTGCGCGCCTTCGCATTCGAGCGCGAGGCGGTAATGGCGGTCGGCATCCAGCGCGAAGGGCGCGCTCGCCAGTTCGGTGAAGGCATCCTGCTCACGCCGGATCAGGCGCACCCGGCCGCCCTCGAAACCGAAGAACACATAACTGCGTGCATGCACGTAGCGGCAGGCGAGACCGACATGGGAGCCCGTCGAAAGCGGGCGCAGCGTGAGCGAGACGCGGTAATCGTGCCAGCTCGTGTCGCCTGCCGTGAGCGTCGGCCAGTGGGCGGTGATCGCGGCCTGCGCGCGCGTCTGCTCCATGTACTTGACGCCCTCGTTCTCGGTGACGATCCAGGTCGGCCCGAGCCAGCCGTACCACACCACGGGGTCATACCACGCCCCCTTGAAGCCCTGCGTGGGCCAGTAGTGATATTCCCCTATGGCCGAATGCTTCGGGTCGTAGGGAAAGGGGCCGATGCGGAATTCGCTGAATTGATCTTCGAAGAGCGTTCTCATGGCTTTTCTCTCGTATGTGCTGCGGGCATTTTGCCTTCCGTTCCCGGGAACAATTCTTTTCGCCCGGACGTCTGGTTGCATTGGGCGCATCTTACACGGCTTCCGGAGAAAACTGTTCCCGGGAACAGTCGGGAGCTGTTTTTGTGTTGCATTTTCGCCAATCCGCCGGGATCGACGGGCCGGCGCGGATCGTGCTAAAAGACCTTCCAGCACAGATCACAATTCGCCGGAGAACCGCACTGGTGCAGAAAAAAAGCAGGGTACGCCTCGTCGACGTCGCCGCCGCGGCCCAGGTATCCAAGCAAACCGTCTCGCGCGTCGTCAATGGCAGCCGCGACGTATCTCAGGAAACGCGCGAACACGTCCTCGAAGTGATCGCGCGCATGGGCTACCGGCCCAGCGTGTCGGCGCGCACGCTGTGCCGCGGGCGCAGCAACACGCTCGCCGTCGTGGCCTCCGATACCGGCTTTCTCGCCACCGAGCTGTATCAGGGCGCGGCGCAGCAGGCCCAGGCCCTGGGCTACACGCTGCTGCTGCGCACGCTGAACACCCCGGCCGCGGCGTCGGTCGAGCAGCTCCTGCTGAGCCTGACCGACATGGAGGTCGACGGCGTGCTGTGGGCGATTCCGGATGCCGACGGCCGGGGCGACTGGATAGACGCCGCGCTGCTGCGGCGCATCGGCGTGCCCGTGGTCTTTCTTTCCACCGCACCGCGCACGGGTATCAGCACCGTGAGTTTCGACAACTTCGCCGGAGCGCGGCTGGCGACGCGCGCGCTCGTCGATGCCGGGCGCCTGCGCATCGGCCATGTCAGCGGCCCCCGGGGCTGGTGGGTGGCACGCGAACGGATTCGCGGCTGGCGCACCGAGCTTGCCGCCAGCGGGCGTGAAGCGCCCGAAGACTGGATAGAGGCGGGCGACTGGTCTCCCGCCTCGGGTGAGCGCGCCGTGGCGCGCCTGCTGGAACGCGTTCCCGATCTCGACGCGATCTTCGTCGCCAACGACCGCATGGCGCTCGGCGGCCTGCTCGCCGCGCACCGGCGCGGGCTTCAGATTCCCGCGCGGCTGGCGATCATGGGGTTCGACAACGTTCCCGAGAGCGCCTGCTTCTACCCGCCGCTGAGCACCGTCTCGCAAGACAAGCATCACCACGGCGAGCACGCCGTCGCGGTGCTCGTGGGGCATGTCGCGGCAGGCTTCGGCGAGGCACCGCCGGCCATGCGCCTGCCCGAGCTGGGCCACACGCTGATGCTGCGCGAAACCACGCCGCCGCGTTAGCGCGGCGTTGCGCGAAGCGCGGCGGGCACGGCGCCCGCCTTGCTGTGGTCAGCCGGTGCGCTGCGTGAGCAGCAGGCCGCATTCCAGATGATGCGTCCAGGGGAACTGGTCGAACACCGCCGCCGCCTCGATGCGGTGGGTGGCGGCGAAGGCGGCCATGTTCTCGCACAGCGTCTGCGGATTGCAGCTGATGTAGAGGATGTTCGCGAAGCCCCGCGCGAGCGCGATCGTCGGCGCATCCAGACCGGCGCGCGGCGGGTCGAGAAAGATCGTCGAGAAGTGATAACTGTCGAGGTCCACTTCCCTGAGGCGCGTGAACGGGCGCACGCGCGCCAGCGCGTCGCTGATCTCGTCGGCCGCCATGCGCACCATGGTGACGTTTTCCACGCCATTCGCCTCGAGGTTGTAATGCGCGGCGCGCACCGACGATTTGGACAGCTCGGTGGCCAGAACGCGGTTGAAATGCGGCGCGAGCGCTACCGTGAAGTTGCCATTGCCGCAGTAGAGTTCAAGCAGATCGCCATCCAGCTCTTCCGCCTGGCGGCAGGCCCAGCCCAGCATGTGCTGGTTCATGCCGGCATTGGGCTGCGAGAAGGCGCCCTCGACTTGCTGGTAGTGCAGGGGGCGGCCGTTGACGGTGAGCGTCTCGAGCAGCCAGTCGCGGTCGAGCACACATTTCTGCTTGAGGCTGCGGCCGATCACACGGATCGCCAGCGCGGCCGAAAGTGCATGCGCGGCGGCTTCCCACTCGGCGTCGAGCGCACGATGGTAGAGCAGCGTGACGAGCATCTCACCCGACAGCGTGGACAGGAAATTCACCTGGAAGAGCCGGCGGCGCAGCATGTCGTTCGCCCGCAGCGCGGCTTTCAGGCGTGGCATCAGGGCACAGATCGCCTCCGAGGCGACCTCGAAGGTGTCCATGAGCACGGGCTGGCGCGGCGTCGCCGGATCGAACATCGCGTAGTGCAGATCGTCGCCCTCGTGCCAGATCCTGAATTCCGCGCGCTGGCGGTAATGCAGCGGAGCGGAGCGGAACACGGCCGGTTCAGGCAGGTCATAACGGGCAAAGTCTTCGCGAAAGCGGGCCAGCTTGGCGGCAAGCTGGGCTTCGTAGGCCGCCGGGTCGTGCGAGGGGTGAAGCATCATGGCAGGGTACGGGTGAAGCCGGAGGGCGCAAGGATAAACCCTCGGGCCGCGGACCCGGATGGGGAAAGTCAATCTTGCAGGCCCGGGGCTGGCGGCGTATGCGGCGAAGGAAAACACCATGAATCCATTCCATGAAATCCGGGCCACGAGTCTGCGTGGCGCGGAAATTCCGTTCTCGGATTTCGCCGGGCAGGTCGCGCTGGTCGTCAATACCGCAAGCCTGTGCGGCTTCACGCCACAGCTCGCGGGGCTGGAGACCCTGTTCCGGCGCTATCGCGGCGAGGGCTTCGTGGTGCTGGGCTTTCCGTGCAACCAGTTCGGCGCCCAGGAGCCCGGCGCGGGGCGTGAGATCGCCCAGTTCTGCGAGCTTCACTATGGGGTGAGCTTTCCGCTGTTCGAGAAGGTGGACGTCAATGGCCCGCACACCCACCCGCTCTTTGCGCTGCTCAAGCGCGAGCAGCCGGGCTGGCTGGGCGAGCCGATCCGCTGGAACTTCACGAAATTCCTCGTAGACCGCCACGGCCGCGTGCTGAAACGGTTCGCGCCCTTCACCAAGCCCGCGCGCATCGCGCCCGCCATCGTGCGCGCGCTCGCGGCGCGCTAGCGCAGGTGCGAGCTGGGCTGGCGCTGGTCGCGCCTTGGCCCCGCCCGCGCCCGTGCCCGTGCCCGCCCGGCGCCGGGCGAGGGCACGGCCACCGCAGCGCGCGGAACGGTCGGCCGGGCTGGCGTCGAGGTGCGCCCGCAGCCGGCGGGGCTCACTCCAGCAGCAAGTCCGGCCCGGACTGCGCTTCATCCCATTTCAAGGTGATGCGCGTGGGCGCGCGGCCCTGGTCTTGCCGCCACCGCAGCATCGCCTGTGAAACCGTTGGCAGCACCTGCCGGTCGAGCAGGTGGTCTATCGTGCGCGCCCCGGCTCCCGCCATCCCGCAGGCCGCCGCGAAGCCCTCGCAGACCGCCTCGTCGTATTCAAGAAGGGTGCGATGGTGCCCCGCGAGGCGCGCGCCGACCCGACGCAGCTTGATGTCGACGATCCGCCGCAGCGCCTGCTGATCGAGGGGGCGGTAGAAAACGGGCTGGATGCGCGCCAGCAGCGCGGCCTGGAAGTGGTCGCGCAGCACAGGCCGGACACAGTCTTCGAGCGCTTTCCAGTCGGGCGGCGCGCTGGCGTCGTCATGCAGGGCGAGGATCTGCTCGCCACCGAGGTTGGAGGTCATGAGGACGACCGTGTTGCGGAAATCGATCTCCCGCCCTTCACCGTCGCGCATGAAGCCCCGGTCGAAAACCTGATGGAACAGGTTCGCCACGTCGCGGTGAGCCTTCTCGATTTCGTCGAGCAGTACGATGGAATACGGATGCTGGCGCACGGCCTCGGTCAGCACGCCTCCCCGCCCGTAACCGACGTAACCCGGCGGCGAGCCCTTGAGCTGCGACACCGTGTGCGCTTCCTGATATTCCGACAGATTGATCGTCACCAGCGCCCGCCGCCCCCCGAACAGCCTGTCGGCCAGCGCGAGCGCGGTTTCGGTCTTGCCCACGCCCGAGGGCCCCGCAAGAAGGAAAACGCCGCCCGGGCCATCGCTGGTGCGCAGGCCGGTGCGCGCGGCGCGCAGGCTGCCCGCGATGTGCGCGATGGCCTCGTCCTGGCCGACGACCCGCTGCCCCAGCTGGTACTCCAGGTCGAGCAAGGCGGCATGTTCGTCCTGGCGCAGGTTTTCCACGGGGATTCCCGTCCAGTCGGCCACCACGCTGGCGATGATGTCGGCGTCCACGTCGGCATGCGCAAGCGCCAGGTGGTCTCTCTGCAGCGCGGCCAGCTGCTCGCGCAATGCCTCGACAGGTCGCGGCGGAGTGGCCGTTTCGCCGGCGGGCGGCGCGGACGCGGCGCGGATCTGCGTCACCAGCTCGCGTTGTCCGGCGTGTGCCGTCACGAGCGCGGTCAGCCTTGCCTGCGTGTCGTCGTGGTCCGTCTGCAGCGCACGCACGCGGGCGTCCTGTCCGGCCACCCCCTGCGCGGCATCGGCTTGCAAGGCGTCCATCTCGGTCTGCAGCCCCGCCAGGCGTGAGCGCAATGTCTCGATCTGCGCCGGCTCGGTGTCGAGGCTCACGCCCACGCGCGCGGCCGCGGTGTCGATCAGGTCTACGGCCTTGTCTGGCAGTTGCCGCCCCGTGAGGTAGCGGCGCGAAAGCTGGACGGCGGCCACGATCGCCTCGTCGCGGATGTGCACACCATGGTGCGCGGCATAGCGCGCCTGCAGCCCCCGCAGCATGAGGGACGCGGCGGCATCGTCGGGCTCATCGACCTTGACCATCTGGAAACGGCGTTCCAGCGCCGCGTCGCGTTCGAAGTACTGCTTGTACTCCGACCAGGTCGTCGCGGCGATGGTGCGCAGCTCGCCGCGCGCGAGCGCCGGCTTGAGCAGATTGGCCGCGTCCGCGCCGCCCGCGCTGTTGCCCGCGCCGATCAGCGTATGCGCCTCGTCGATGAAGAGCAGCGCCGGAACGGGCAGGCCCTGCACGGCGTCGATCACGTTTTTCAGGCGCTGCTCGAACTCGCCCTTGACACCCGCCCCGGCCTGCAGAAGCCCCATGTCCAGCGCAAAGACCCTGACCGGACGCAGCGCGCGGGGAACCTCGCCAGCCGCGATCCTGAGCGCGAGCCCTTCCACCAGGGCCGTCTTGCCGACCCCCGGGTCGCCGACCAGGATCGGATTGTTCTTGCGCCGACGCGCCAGGATGTCGAGCATCTGGCGGATCTCCCCGTCCCGCCCGAAGACGGGATCGATCTGCCCGGCGAGCGCTCTGGCCGTCAGATCGAGCGCGAACCGCCGCAGCGCGTCCGGGGGCTCCGCCGTGGCGCCCGGCGGGTTCGCCGGCGCGCCCGGAGCCGTATCCTCGCGGGCCTTTCCGGCGGGCGCCACCCCAGGGGCAGCGGGGAGGGACTCGACCGAAAGCGCATCGAGCCGGCCCATCGCGTCTTCGATGTGAGCCGCGGGTAACGAAAGCAGCGGCCACGCCTCCCGGGCGCCGAGCAGCTGGGGGTGATCCTGCAGTGCCTGCAGCAGATGCGCGGAGCGGATCTGCCGCGCATCCGACCGCAGCGACGCGAGCAGCCACGCCTCCCGCATCCATGCCAGCGTGGCGTGCGCGAGGGCCGGCTTGCCATGCAAGGCATGCGGCAGGCGTTCCAGCGCGCTGAGCAATCCTTGCCATAGGGCGTCGAGGTCGAGTTCGTGCTGGCGGATCAGCAGCGGAAGGTCTCCGTCGCCAGGCTCGAGGAGCTTGAGCAGCCAGTGCTCCGGTGCGATCTCGGCATGCGCCCGGGTTTGCGCGAGGCCCGCGGCGGACTCCAGCGCCTGTGCGCAGTAGGGGCTGAGGCGGCGGAGAAGCCGGGCGGATTCATGATGGGGCATGGTGGCAACCTGTGAGAGCAGAAAGAAAGCGGCCCCTTCACGAGGGGCCGTTCTCGGTGGGCAGCGTGAGGCCGCGTGTCAGCGGCCCTCGCTCCAGCTGTCGGAGTGGATGATGTTGCCGTCCTTGTATGCCCACGTGATTTTCTCGTAGCGCAGCTCGACCTTCTCAAGGTGGTTGTACGCCGCGCGGGCCGGGTCCTTGATGTTGTGCATGATCGGCGAAACGGCCACGACCTTCACGTTGTCGAGCTTGGTGTTGAAGTACTCGACCTCGTTGCCCGCGTCGTCGATGCGGTACCACCGGATCTCCACCGCCTTCAGCGTCTGCCCGCTGGTGACGGCCTTGTAGAGATACGGCGACGAGGCGTCGAACTCCTTGTGGAACACCAGCGGATCGTGCACCCGCGTGCCGGTGAGCTTGCCGGTATTGCCATCGGTGGGGATGTGGACGCCGTGCGTGAACTCCAGCACCTCGACGCTGCCTTCGCGCCCCTGAACGTCCACCCCGCCCTTGATGTCGGCGCCGCCGTCGTCCTTCAGCCACATGTATGCAGGTATTGCCATGGTTGTCTCCTTCTGAGATTGACCTGCCAAGCCGGCAGGGTGCGCTGCGTCAATGCGCCGGGAGGTCCGGCACAAGCGTGATCTCCACGCGTCGGTTGCGGGCGCGGTTCACCGCGCTGTCGTTGGCGGCGAGAGGCCGCGTGTCGCCATACCCCTGGATCGCGAAATGCGAGGCGGGCAGGCCCGACATCGCCACGAACCTGTCGCGAACCGCCGCTGCGCGGGCTTCGGACAGGGCCAGATTGGCCGGCCCGCTGCCGGTGTCGTCGGTGTGGCCCGCGATGAGCACGCGCTTGTCCGGATGCCGCGCGATCTGCATGAGCGCGCCGACGAGTGCGCGGTCCGCGTCCGGTCTGAGGCGGGAGGCGCCGCTTGCGAACAGCGCGAGGCTGTCCAGCGTGATGACGGAGGGCTCCCGGGGAGGCGGTTGATAGGTGGATATCGCCTCCTCGACCCGCGGCAGCAGACGGTCGCCCCGGTACAAGCCCCAGCCCAGGCGCCACGGCACGCCTTCCCGGGCGTGCGATGCAAGCATGTCGGCATCTTGCCGGAGCCGCCCCAGCGCGGTCAGCCTGGCCGCGTCATGCCCCGGGCCGGCCGCTGCGTACGCACGCAGATCGCGATCCACCCCCCGCAGCAGATCCCGGTTGTTGTGGAACGAAGCGAGCAGGGCGACCATCAGCGCAAGGCAACCCATGACAATCGCGTGCAGGGCCGCCCGGGCCCACGCAGGCCGCAAGCCGGGCGGCGTCAGGTTGCCCGCCAGCGCCTGGGGGCCCGCGCCGGGCTGCGTCGGCGTGCCGTGGCTCGCGCAGCGCAGCGTCGAATGTTGCGCGAGCCATTGCGCGAGCAGGCCATGCGGATCGCATGCGCCGTGCTCTCCGACCAGGATTCCCTGAAAGCGCAGGGGGGCGTGCCCCTTCAGGGCGTGCTCGAAAAGCGGGCAGAGCATGGAAGTCGCCCATCTCACCACCGCCTGCATGCGGATGTCGCGGTCGAGGCCCGCCTCCGCCGGATGAACGCGCCCGGGCGCGTCAAGCAGCGCCGCGACTTCTTCCAGCCCGGTCGTCAGCTTCATCGGGCGCTGCCCGCCGGCGTGCGCCAGGCCTCGCCATGCGGGTGCCGCGGCGCGGCCATGCCAGCCGGCGTCGGTGCCCGGTTGTGGCGCGCAAAGCACCAGCCAGACGGGCATCCGCGTGCCCGCGTGGCGCACGGCATCCTGTACGGCCTGCCGCCACGCCGACAGATTTCCGAAGCTTGCCGGCCCGTCCGCCATCGTGCCCGGCGCGACCACCAGCGCAATCGCGTCCGGAGCGCGCCCGCGCCACTGCCGCACCGAGTCGACGGCGCCCGCCAGGGCCGAGGGGGATTCCACCCCGAGCCAGAGCGCGTGGGCATCGCGAACCATCTGCCGCGCGCCCGGCGGCACGTCGCCCGTGAGGCACCACAGCACCACCGGAAGTGCATGGCAGGCCTCCCCGCCCTCGCGCGGCAAGCCATACGGGGTCGGCTCCGTGCTGGTGGCGGCGTGCCTGGCCCGCCACGTCGCCCAGGCCCACACCGCCGCGACGGCGCTGGCGGCAATAAGCCACCCCGACCAGACAGCAGGCGTGAGCAGCAGGAGCATGAGGGCGAGCGACGCCGCCCAGACAAAGATCGCGGGGAAGGAATAGCGGGTGGTCATCGCCGGCTTCAGTGCGCGCTCAGGGTCATGACGAGGGCATCGAGGCGATGGCTCAGCGACCACCCCAGCGCCACCGTGAGGCCGATTGCCAGCGCCAGCCAGGCCGCCGGAGAAAGCCCCGCCCAGCGATGCCAGCCGCCCGCGCCCTTGCCACGGATCAGCACCTCCGGCGCCTGCTCCGCCGGGGCCGCTTCGGCGAGGGCACGCACGAGCTTCTGGCGCTCCGCATCGTGGGCATTGGCGAAACACCCCACGAAGCCCAGGCCCAGAAGGGTCCGGTACGTGTCCACGAGCCACGGGTCCCGCTGAGCCTGATGCAGCAGGGCGCGGATGCGCTCATAGATGATCTCTCCCGCGTTGTAGCTGCCGAAGAACTTCACCTGGAGCGGTTCGGACTCCCACTGGCTGCGCGTGGCCGCGTCCGCCAGCCCGGTGCGCTTCAACGCGCATTCGTCGAGCAGCGCGCACTGCGCATAGCTGATCTCGTCGGCCACGGCGGGCGGAAGGCCCGCCTCGTCGAGGCGCTGCCGGAGATCGCGGACGAGGCCGATGCCATGCTCGCGCCACTGCGCCGGAGAGGGAATGCCCGCGCCATCATTCAGCATCACGGCCTGGAGCGCCGTGTCGCGCAGCATGAGGCCCAGGCGCATGCGGGAAGCGGAGTCGGTCATGTGCGCAGTACCGCGAAGAGTTCGAGCGCCACCTCGGGAATGGATGCCGGCACATAGACGCTGCACGAGCGCGCATGCAGCATTCGCGCAAAGGCCGGGCTGCGTTCCTCCAGCACGAAGTACTGGCTTTCCAGCCGCATCGGTATCGCGGAAGGAACCCGCGAGAGTGGCGAGACCGGAATGCCGACCACGGCCGAATTGAGGATGCGCTCGACCTCTTCGGGCGCGCCGATCTTGCATACCGCCGGAAGCTGCTCCTGCAGGCGCAGGCCCGGCATAGCCGCGCGGACCGCCAGGAAGAAATCCGCCCGCTCCAGGAGCCGCTCGTCGTTCAGCTGTGCGCGCCACAGCGAGGGACGTATGCGCTCCAGCGCGATGGGAATGACCTGCGACGGAATGACCGTGTCGATCAGCTCGCGGATCAGCGCTTCCAGCTCGCCGAACACCGTCTGGAGCTTTTCGTGGTCGTAGGGCGGGATGCGCTCCAGGACGGGCCCCAGCGAAAACGCCGCGAGCGAGCCCGCCAGCCGCGCCAGTGCCGCCCACAGGCGTTCCGGGTGCAGGCCGGGGTGATGCTTCAGATGCAGGAACTCCGGCCAGGCGGTGTTGATGCAGTTCAGCAGCCAGAAAACCGACACGTCGGAGACGGAATAATCCGCGAGGTTCTGGTTACGCTCGCCACGGCGCGCGCCCAGCTGGGCGCTGCGCGCCAGCAGAACGCCCAGCAACCGTTCGACGAGGGCCGGCATCGCCTCGTGCGAGGCCAGCGTGAGGCCTGGCGGAATCCACGCCGCATCGATATCGAACCCACCGCGCCCGTTCCGGATCAGCCGCCCTATCTGGCAGCTCACGAAATCCGCGCGCGGCTCGAACCCGAACATCAACCGCACGTTGAGGCGGGCGACCGGCATCTCGGCAGCGCCATCGCCCAGCAGATCGGGGACGGCCACGTGCTCGACGCGCAGGCGGCGGGCCCGGCCTTCGGGCGCGCCTTCGCGCTCGCAGTTACTGCCCTGGGGCTCCCACAGCGGAACGCCCACGTGAATGTCGATGGATGACGCCGCGGCGGGAATCCCGCTGGTTTCGCGCGCGGACGGCAGCGGCTCCTGTTCGCCGCAATCGAGCAGCGTGCCGTCCGGCAGGCGTAGTGAGAGCGACTGCAATTTCACCCGGCCGATTTCGAGCGCGGCCACGTCCCACGCCAGGGATTTCACGCCCCACGCATGCGAAACGCCCAGCGATGCCACCGCTTGAAGGCGGGCCGCATCCGCAAATGCTTGCTGCTGAAAATGCTGTGGAAGCAGAAAGGTGCCTTCTGCCCACAAGGGATTGTGAATTTTCATTGTGAAAAATCTTCGTTATTCCGCTTTGCTGAGGTTTTCCTTAACTGCCCCCGGATTTGCATTCTCATATTCTCGTGCCCAGTCGTTGCGTGGCGATTCTGTTTGATGAGCAGTGTTTGTGTTTTCAAAACATGTCAGTTGAGGGGTTTGCTGTTTTCCCCGGGTTGAATTCAGTTCCGGTGCGGCATACATTACATGACGTTGGCATGATGTTTTTACTGATGTACTTGTGTGCGTAAGGGTTTTTTAAATATTGAGTTGTTTTCGTAAATACGCTTGCGTACTGAAGCGTGACGGGAAAGGGGTGGAAAATGGCCGAGAGTTTTCAGAATGAAGTGCCCGCTGCGCGGGTAAACATCAAGCTCGATCTGCACACCGGCGGCGCGCAGAAAAAAGTCGAGCTTCCATTGAAACTGATGGTGCTGGGAGATTTCAGCAATGGGCAGGATGCCCGGCCGCTGGCGGACCGGCCCAAGGTTTCGATCAACAAGAATAATTTCGATGCCGTCCTGGGCGAACTCAATCCGCGCGCCAGGATCACGGTCGAGAACACGCTCGCCGGTGATGGCTCCGAAATGCAGCTGGATATCGATTTCAGGGCGCTGAAGGATTTCGCTCCCGACAGGGTCGCGCGCCAGATTCCGCAACTGAGCGCTTTGATGGCCATGCGCAACCTGCTGCGCGACCTCAAATCCAACCTGCTCGACAACGCGTCGTTCCGCCGCGAGCTGGAAAGAATCCTCAAGGACCCCACGCTTTCCGCCAGCCTGCGGGCGGAGCTCGAAAACATCGCGCCCGTGGATGCCCGCGAAGCCTGATCAGAAAGCAAACCCGAACAGAGGAATCACCATGACGAATCAGGAATCGAAAGCCTCATCCGCGGTCTCCCAGGTGCTCGAGAAGCCCGCCAGCGTTTATGAGGCCTTGTGTGCAAAGATCAATCTCACGCCGGTCGTGCATGCCCAGCCGTTCGAAGTATTCCGCAACAGCGAGGCGCTGTCCGAATCCTCCATCGACGAGCGTATTGCCATCGCGGTGAACGTGTTCTTGAAGATGATCCAGAAGTCGGCGTTGCAAGTGGATCGTCTCGACAAGAGCCTGCTCGATTTTCACATCGCCACGCTCGACGAGCAGATCAGTCGCCAGCTCGACGCCGTCATGCACCACGAAACCTTCCAGCAGATCGAGGGCACCTGGCGCGGCCTCAAATTCCTTGTCGATCGCACCGATTTCCGCAAGAACGTGAAGATCGAAGTGCTGGATGTTTCCAAGGCCGCCTTGCGGCAGGATTTCGAAGACACGCCCGAAATCGTGCAGAGCGGCCTGTACCGTCACACATACATCCAGGAATACGACACCCCCGGGGGCGAGCCGATCGGCTCGATCATCTCCAACTACGAGTTCGACCGTGGCGCGCAGGACATCGCGCTTCTGCGCAGCATCTCCAAGGTGTCGGCCGCCGCCCACATGCCCTTCGTCGGGGCCGTCGGCGCCGCCTTCTTCGGCAAGGACTCCATGGAAGAAGTCGCCGCCATCCAGGACATCGGCAACTACTTCGACCGGGCCGAATACATCAAGTGGAAAAGCTTCCGCGACAGCGACGACGCCCGTTACATCGGCCTGACCCTGCCGCGCTTTCTGGCCCGTCTGCCCTACGGGCCCGACACCACGCCCGTGCGCGCCTTCAACTACACCGAGCAGGTCAAGGGGCCGGACCACAACCGCTACCTCTGGGCCAACGCGTCCTTCGCCTTTGCCGCCAACATGGTGCGCAGCTTCATCAAGAATGGCTGGTGCGTGCAGATACGCGGGCCCCAGGCCGGCGGCCTCGTGGAAGACCTGCCCATCCACCTGTACGACCTCGGCACCGGCAACCAGGTCAAGATTCCCTCCGAGGTCCTGATCCCGGAAACGCGCGAGTTCGAGTTCGCCAATCTCGGGCTCATCCCGCTGTCCTATTACAAGAACCGCGACTACGCCTGCTTCTTCTCGGCCAACTCGGCGCAGAAGCCCGTGCCCTACGAAACCCGTGAGGCCACCGCCAACAGCCGCATCAACGCGCGCCTGCCTTACATCTTCCTGCTCTCGCGGCTCGCCCACTACCTCAAGCTGATCCAGCGCGAAAACATCGGCACCACCAAAGACCGTCGCGTTCTTGAGCTGGAGCTCAACACCTGGATCAAGACGCTGGTGACCGAGATGACCGACCCCAGCGACGAGCTGCAGGCCTCTCACCCCTTGCGAGAGGCCCGTGTCGCGGTGGAAGACATCGAAGACAACCCCGGCTTCTTCCGCGTCAAGATGTTCGTCGTGCCTCACTTCCAGATCGAGGGGCTGGACATCAACCTGTCGCTGGTATCCCAGATGCCCAAAGCCAGGAACTGATCTCCCGGGCGCCCGCTTCCCCGGGGGCAGCCTTCATCGTCGTCCGGTGCGTTCCATGCCTCCCCGCGGGGGCATGGCCGCCCCGGTCACGCTCTGGAGCCCGCCCCGACATCCCCCGAGCGCGACCGCCGCCGAACACCGTGTCGCGCTCCCGGGCCTTCCACTCCGACCGAGCACCCCATCATGGCCTTTACCCTCCCGGGCGGCCGCGTTGCCGCCTTGCAGGCGTATCACCTCCACATCCCCGCGCTGGGGTTGCCCGGCGTGCTCTCTGTGCGCCAGGTCCGCGTGCGCGAAGCACTGGGGGAACCCTATGAGCTGACGCTCACGGTGACGACCCCTCACGCGGTCGACCTGCTCGCCGCGCTGAATGGCCCCGGCACCTTCACCGTCAGCCCCGTTGATGCCCTGGGATACGCCGCCGGCCTGAGTTTCGAGGAAGCCACGCTCACCCCGCTACGCCGCTGGGCGGGCGTGGTGCGCCAGATAGCGCGGGTGGCGCTGAACGCCGACGAAGCCGTCCATGAAATCACGCTCGCCGCCCGCGTCGCCTGCCTGGCCGACTTCACCGACACGCGCCTGTTCCAGAACCAGACCATTCCCGACGTGATCCGCGCCGTGCTGCAAGATGACCTGGGGCTGCTTGCCGACGCCTTCCGCTTCAACACGCTGGGCACCTACCCGGTGCTCGAGCACATCACCCAGTACAACGAAAGCTCGCTCGCCTTCATCACCCGCCTGTGCGAGACGAGCGGCCTGTTCTACTACTTCGAGCAGACCGACACGCATGAAACCGTCATTTTCGCCGACGATGCCTCGCACTACCTGAGCGCCTTGTCCGCGCACCTGTACCGGGCTGACGCGGGGCTGGAAAGCGCCGGGCGCGAAACCGTCAAGACGCTCGAGGTCCGCGCCCGGCCCATCAACGCCCGCACCGCGCGACTCGACCACAACTACCGCAACAGCGGCGGTGCAGACCTCATCGGCACCCAGACCGCGCCGCCCCGCCAGGCCGGCTTGTCCGGGCGCGACTACCGGTGGGGCAGCCACCACAAAGACCCCGCCCAGGGCCGCGCGGCCGCCCAGCTCGCCTTCGAGATCCAGCACGCCCGCCAGATACAGGCCACGGGCGAAGCCAATATCGTCCGCTTCGCGCCGGCGCAGATCTTCCGCACAGACGGCCCGCCCGACCCGCTGGCCGAATCCGGCTGGGTCATCGTGAGCGTCGAGCATCAGGCCGCACGCAACCACGCATGGGTGAGCCGCTTCAACGCGATTCCCGCGCAGCGCACCTACCGGCTGGCCCAGACCACCCCCAAGCCCACCATCGCCGGCACGCTGCCCGCGCGCATCACCAGCCCCAGCCACTACCGCAATGCCTACCTCAACGAGCAGGGGCTCTATCGGGTGACCTACCTGTTCGACCAGCGCGCGCGCGACAAACAGTGGCCCCCGGCCGGCTCCAGCCGCCTGATGCGCCTGGCCCGGCCCTACGCGGGCGACACCTGGGGGCTGCACTTCCCGCTCATCGACGGCACCGAAGTGCAGGTCGCCTTCCAGAACGGCGACATCGACCGCCCCTACATCGCCCACGCCCTGCACGACCAGACCCACCCCGACCACGTCACCCACGCCAACAACACACGCAACATCCTTCGCACGCCCCAAAACAACAAGCTCCGGCTCGAAGACCGTGACGGAGCCCAGCACATCAAGCTCAGCACCGAATACGGCAAGAGTCAGCTCAACCTGGGGCACCTGGTGGACGCCGAGCGGCAGAAGCGGGGCGAGGGCTTTGAACTGCGTACCGACGGTTGGGGCGCCGTGCGGGCGGCCAAGGGCCTCTTCATCAGCGCCGACGCGCAACCCCGCGCGCAGGGCGAGCAGCTCGACATGCAGCCCGCGCTGGAGCTCCTGCGGCAAGCCGAGCATCAGATGGAAGCGCTGAACCAGCTCGCCCAGACAGCCAAGGCCCAACTTGCCGAACTGGATGAACAGAAAGCCCTTCACCAGCAGACGCTGTCAGCCCTGAAGCAACCGGGCCTGCTCGTCAGCGCACCGACGGGCATGGCCTGGGTCAGCGGCAAGAACCTGCAGATGAGCGCGGCCCAGAGCGTCACCCTGACCGCGGCGCGCAATGCCGAGATCGGCGTTCTCAAAGACCTCACCGTGGCGGCTGGCCAGATGATCAGCCTGTTTGCCCACCGCCTGGGGATGAAGCTTTTCGCCGCCAAGGGTGCCGTCGAGATTCAGGCTCAGAGTGACGCGATGTCCCTGCATGCAGACCAGGATCTCACCTTGAGCAGCGTCAAGGGGGAAGTCCTCGTCAGTGCCAGCAAAGCCCTCACGCTGGCATGTGGAGGTGCCTACATCCGTCTGGCCGACGGCCAGATCACCGTGGCCGGCCCCGGGGCGCTGGAACTGCGCAATGCCAGCGTGCTCAGCAGCGGCCCGGCCAGTCTCAAACCCGCGGTTCCGGGTTTCGAGCAAACCGACCTGAGCCTGGATGAGCGCTTCATCCTCGTGGCGCGGGGCGCCGGTGACCTGCTGGCACGCCAGCGCTACCGGATCACGCTCAAAGGAGGCGCGGTGGATGAGGGCGTCACCGACGAGCACGGGCGGACCTCTCTGCTCATGTCCCGTCTGAGCGACATGGGCAGTCTTGAACTCTTGAGTGAAGGTACAAGCCATGAACGAGAACGATGAAACCGATTCCACGCAAACCGACAAGCAGGGGGCCG
>JAVHXQ010000018.1:45273-59251 GCA_031119555.1 Candidatus Dactylopiibacterium sp. | reverse complement strand
CACGGCCTTCTTCGCGCGGGCGGTCGGAACCTTCACGGCGCGGGCCGAAGCCGGCACGTTCGCCACGCGGCGCGAAGCCCCGGTTGTCGCGCGGGTCGTCGGGGCGCCGGCCTTCGCCGCCCCGGAAGCCGCGCGGCGCCTCGCCGGGATCGCGACGGACCGGCGCGCCGGTACGCTGCGGGTTGGCGCCGCCGCGCAGGGGCGGGCGGTTGCGACGCTCCGCGGGTTGGGCATCGGCGTCGCGGGTGGGCAGGGAGAGTTTCGGGCGCTTGGTGTCGGCCATGGCGTATGTGTTCGGGTGTGCGTAAGTGCGTTAAGCGTAGTCCGGATGCGCGCGGGCGGCAGCCGGAGACGGGGGTGTTCAGCCGGTGTAGCCGAGCAGCGCGAGATGTTTGGGGCGCAGATAGCACCAGTCCTCGGGCTCGAGTTCCGGCAGCGAGCCGTCCTCCAGCGAGAGCGCGCCGACGGCATGGCGGTGGAGCTGGTCGACGTGGTTGCCGGCGGCGGCGATCATGCGTTTGACGAGGTGGTACTTGCCGTGGTCGATCACCAGTTCGATCTGGCGTTCGCCCACCTGGCGCGCTTCGAGCGCGGCGACCGGAGCGGGTTCGTCGTGCAGCTGGACGCCGGCCAGCAGCGCCTCGATCTGCGCGGCCTCCACGGGCTGCGCGGTGGTGGCGCGATAGCTCTTGGTGACCTGGCGGCGCGCCGAGGAGATGGCGTGGATGAACTGTCCGTCATCCGAGAAGAGCAGCAGGCCGGTGGTGTCGACGTCGAGCCGGCCCACGCTCTGCGCGTCGCGCGCGACGAGGGGCTCGGGCAGCAGGTGATAGACGCTCTCGTTGTGCTTGGGCTTGTGCGAGCACTCGTAGCCCGCCGGCTTGTGCAGCGCGATGTAGACCTTCTCCGCGTACTCCCATTCCCAGTCGCCGATCTCGCAGACGAAACCGGCGGTGTCGTATTCGGCGAAAGGGTCGGTCACGACGAGGCCGCCGATCTTCACTTCGCCGTCGCGCACGAGCTTGCGGCATTCCTTGCGCGAGCCGAAGCCCTGGGACTGGAGGATTCTGTCGAGGTGCATGAGAGCGTGAAAAGCGTGGAAAAACCGCGAATTATCGCATCTGCGGCCGGCGGGGGCCAGCGCGTCGCACGCAAGGCTACCCGTGGGCTACTGGCCGCGCATGAAGAGGCGGTCGAGTTCGGTCATGGAAAGCTGTGTCCAGGTGGGGCGGCCATGGTTGCACTGGTCGGCGCGCTCGGTGGCCTCCATGTCGCGCAGCAGCGCGTTCATCTCGGGAAGCGTGAGCTGGCGGTTGGCGCGCACGGCGCCGTGGCAGGCCATGGTGGCGAGCAGTTCGTTGCGCCGCGCGGCGATGACTTCCGAGGCCGGGAAGTCGCGCAGTTCGGCGAGCAGGGCGTGCAGCAGGTCGGCCACGTTGGCGCGCCCCAGCAGCGCGGGCACGCTGCGCACGGCAAGCTCGGCGGGGCCCGCGGCGGCTACGTCGAACCCCATGCGCAGCAGCGTTTCGGCATGTTCCTCGGCGGTGGCGAGTTCGATGCGGCTGGCGTTGAAGACGGCCGGAATCAGCAGGCGCTGCACGCCGGGCGTGCCGTCCAGCACGTGCTTGAGCTGTTCGTAGAGGATGCGTTCGTGCGCGGCATGCATATCGACGAGCACGAGGCCGTGGGCGTTCTGGGCGAGCACATACACGCCGTGGATCTGCCCCACGGCATAGCCCAGCGGTGCGCCCGCCGCGCCATCGGGCAGCGCAGGCGGCGGCATCGCGGCGGCGGGGAAGCCGCCGGCGCGGGGCGGGGCGTCGCTCCATGCGCCGTGGCTCGCGCGCGGCGCGGTGGGCGTGGATGCGCCTGCGCCGCCCTGCCACGTGAAGCGCGCGGCGGCGGGTTCTTCGACCGCGAGCCGGGTCTGTTCGGTGGGGCCCGCATAGGCCGGGATCTCCACGGCGCGAGAGGCGTCGGGCGGCACGGCCGCGGCCTGCACGGGGGCGGCCAGCGCCCGCGAGAGACCGTGGAAGACGAACTGGTGGATCGCGCGGCCCTCGCGGAAGCGCACCTCGGTCTTGGCGGGGTGCACGTTCACGTCCACGCCGGCCGGGTCCATGTCGAGGAACAGCACGAAGGCGGGGTGGCGGGCGCCGTGGAGGATGTCGGCATAGGCTTCGCGCAGCGCATGCTGGATCAGCTTGTCGCGCACGAAGCGGCCGTTGACGTAGAAGAACTGCGCGTCGCGGTTGGCGCGCGCGTAGGCGGGCAGGGCCGCGAAGCCGGTGAGGCGGAGGGCGCCGCTCTCGGCCGTCACGGCGCGGCAGTGGGCCATGAAATCGTCGCCCAGGACTTCACGCACGCGGCGCTGCGCGTCTCCGGCCGCGAGGCGCAGCGAGACGCGGCCGTTGTGCGAGAGCTGGAAGCCGACGTCGGGCCGCGCCAGCGCGATGCGCCGGAAGACGTCGTCGCAGTGGCCGAACTCGGTGCCTTCGGACTTCAGGAACTTGCGCCGCGCGGGGGTGTTGTAATAGAGATCCTCGACTTCGATCACGGTGCCGGCATTGAGCGCGGCGGGCACGGGTTCACGTTCGCGCTCGGTCACGCGCCAGGCGTGCGCCGCGCCGGTCGCGCGGCTCGTGACGCGGGTGCGCGCCACCGAGGCGATGGCCGCCAGCGCTTCGCCCCGGAAGCCCATGGTGCCCACGGCTTCGAGGTCTTCCAGCGACGCGATCTTGCTCGTGGCATGACGTTCGAGCGCGAGCGCGAGGTCGTCGCGCTCAATGCCGCAGCCGTCGTCGGAGATCCTCAACTGCTTGACGCCGCCCTGCAGCAAGGCCACCTCCACCGCGCGGCTGCCCGCATCCAGACTGTTCTCGAGCAGTTCCTTGAGGACGGACGCGGGGCGTTCCACGACCTCGCCGGCCGCGATCTGGTTGATGAGGACTTCGGGCAGCTTGTGGATGGCGGGCATGCGGGAGGACACAACGGGCGGAAGCAAGCCGCCATTATCGCGGAAAACCCCGCCCGCCTGCGCGGGACCTGCGCGCTCAGCTGGGGCTGGCGGCTTCCGCCTCGCGCGCGGCCTGACAGACCGTGTCGGGCGCGCCCACGATTTCCATGACCGCGCTGGGGCGCAGGTGGAGCAGATCGGCGGCGGCGGTGAAGTCGGGCGCCAGCGCGGGGTTGTCCCAGCCGCGCGAAGCGTGGCGCGCCAGGTCGCAGGCGATGCGCACGTTGCGCACGCGCGGGCTGTCGGCCTGCTCGTCGTTCATGAGCGCGATGAGCAGCGTCGGCAGATGCCAGGCACGCGTGAGCGCGAGCTGCACGTCCAGGATGGGCACGCCCAGCACGATCTCCTGCGCCTGGGCGCTGCGCAGTTCGGGCCGGGCCACCAGCAAGGCGTTGATGCGCTGCATGAGGACCGGCGCGAAGCACCAGAAAAGCACTTCCGCCGCCTCGTGCAGCAGCGCCGCCACGGTGACTTCGTCCACGTCGATGTCATGCCTGAGCACGGCGAAGCGCCGCGCCCACGCCGCCGCGTGCTGCGCGCGCCCCGCCACGCGCAGCAGCCCCACGAGCGCGTGCGGCTGGCTTCCCAGGGTGTCTTCCACGCTGGGCAGATCGCCGAAATGCGTGAAGAAGGGTTCCATGCCCATCATGATGAGCGCCCGCTCGACGGTGGTGATGTCGTGGTTCTGGCGCGCGGGGCGGTTCTGCTCGAGATGGGTCAGCACCTGCAGCGCCAGCATGGGGTCGCGCAGGACTTCGGCGGCCAGCGTGCGGCCGTTCAGGTGCGCCTCATCCGCGCGCAGCGCCGCCAGGGCCCGCAGGCTGCGCCGCAGCACCGGCAGCGGGCCGGCGCTGAATGCCTCGATGTAACGGTCGATCGACTCCAGGGGCTGATCAAGCATGGGGCGACTCCGGGTTGCGAATGCTGGCTATTACGGCCGATCTGGCCGGGCGATTGAGGCGATTCAGGGTTTATACGTACACGGCTTGCGCCGCCAGAGTATGCCTGAACACCGCCCGTCGTCAGGGACGACGCCGATACAACGAGAGGTTTGCCTAGGCGTGTGACACAGGTCACACTTTGCCATTTCCCACACTGCCGATGGTGAAGACAGTGTTCCGCGCCTACCGTATCGAGAAACCCGGAGCCCATCCCGGCGCCGCCCTTTGGGGTCGCTTCGTCGACATGGACGAATCCGTGCTCGACGCGGGCGACGTTCTCGTGCACGTGAGCCATTCCGCCGTGGGCGCGCGCGATGCCGCCGCCGCGCGCGGAGAAGGCGTGCGGCGCCTGCCATGCGTGGGCGGCGATGGCCTGGCCGGGGTGGTCGTGGCGAGTGCCGCGCCCCGTTTCGCGCCGGGCATGCGCGTAGCCGCGCTGGGGCACGAACTGGGCCTTGCCCATCACGGCGGCTATGCTGAGAAAGCCTTGCTGCCCGGCGGCTGGGTGTTGCCCTTGCCCGACGACATGAGCGCGCGCGACGCGATGGCCATCGGCACGGCGGGGCTGGCGGCGGCGATGGCCATCACGCGACTGGAAGAGAACGGCCTGCGTGCCGAGCGGGGCCCGGTGCTGGTCACGGGGGCGAGCGGCGGCGTGGGCTCGCTCGCGGTCGACATGCTCGCCGCGCGCGGTTACGAAGTCGTCGCGCTCACAGGTCGGGTCGAGGCCCGCGAGCGCCTGCTGGCGCAGGGCGCGGCGCGCGTGATGCTGCGCGAGGCGCTCGATCCGCGCGCTTGCGAGCCGCTGGACCGTGGCTGGTGGGCGGGGGCGATCGACGTGCTGGGCGGCGACTGGCTGGGCTGGCTGCTCGCCACCACCAAGCCGGCTGGTGCGGTCGCGAGCGTGGGTAACGTGGCTGGCGCACCGTTCGCCGCGACGACCTTGCCGTTCGCGCGTCGCGGGATCAGTCTGGTGGGGGTCGATACCGTGCATGGCGGGTTCGCGATGCGCGAGCGGGCCTGGCAGCGTATCGCGGGCGACCTGCGACCGCGCCATCTGGCGCACTACGTGCGGGAAGTGGAGTTCGGGGCCTTGCCTGATGTTTTTGCGGATTTCGAAGCGGGTCTGGCGAGCGGGCGCACGGTGGTGCGCCTGACGTCGGGGCGCGAAAAGGACACTAAATGAGTGAAGTGCTTGCACAGCTGCCACGCGTGCTGATCGTTGACGATTCGCGCATGGTGCGGGCCTCCCTGATCAAGCAGATCCGCGACAAGTTCGACGTGCGCGAGGAGGCCGACGGCGAGGCCGGCTGGCAGGCCTTGCTGCTGGACCCGACGATAGAGGTCGTGATCTCCGACATCGGCATGCCGCGGCTGGACGGCTTCGGCCTCTTGGCGCGCATCCGGGGCTCGCGCCTGTCGCGCATCAACACCCTGCCGGTGCTCATCATCTCGGGCGAGGACGAGAACGAGGCGCGCATGAAGGCGCAGGCCATAGGCGCCACGGATTTCATCACCAAGGGCACGCCGCGCGTGGAGCTCGTGGCGCGCATCGAGGCGCTCGTGAAACTGGCGCAGACGCGGCGCGAACTCGAAGAGAGCCGCGAGCAGCTCGTGCGCCGCAACCAGGGCGATGTCAGCGTCATGGTGGTGCAGATCGATGGTTACGACGCGCTGTGCGGCAGCTACGGCCACAGCGTGGGGCAGCTCGTCCACCGCAAGCTCTCCAAGCTGCTTTCGGCGAAGGTGCGCAAGGAGGACACGATCGCCCACCTGGCCGAAGGCCAGTTCGCGGTGATCTCGCCGACGGCCGATCTGGATGCGTTCGGCGCCTTCGCGCTGCGGCTGCGGCGGGCCATCGACACCATCGTGATGACCTACAAGGAGCACCGCATCCGCATCAGCCTCACGATAGGGCTGGCGAGCGCGCACGGCGACGCCGACCTTTCGCTCGAAGCCTTGCTGCAGCTCGCCATCGCGCGGGTGGCCGAAGGCACGCTGATGGGCGGCAACCGCGTGGTGTCGGAGGCGGGCGAGGTCACCAGCGAGAATCTGGCGCGCTTCTCGCGCCTGGCGGTGAGCGTGGACCACGCGCTCACCCAGTTGCGCAACGGCAGCAAGGATGAAGTCCGCCGCCGCCTGCGCGAGCTCGTGCACACCATGATGCCCTTGCTCGAACTCATGGAAGACGACCTGCGCGTGCAGATGAACCTCGCGGCGCTGGCCGAGAAGGCGCAGCTCACGGCGCTGGACATGCACACCGCCACCTCGACGTCCACTTCCACGTCCACCACCACGCTCGTCACGTCCACCCATCCCGGCTTCAATCAGTGGCGCGGGTGAAGGGTCCTGGCGCGCGCGGGCAGGCGCCTCAGTCCGGCCGCTGCGCGAGCCAGTCTTCCATGAAGCTCACGAAGCTGCGCACGCGCGCCGAGAGGTGGCGGCGGCTCGGGTACATCGCCGAGATCGGCAGGCCCGGACCATCCCAGTCCTCGAGCACGGTCACGAGCCGGCCCTGCGCCACCAGCGGTGCCAGGATGAAGGCCGGTGCGCGCGTGACGCCGTGACCGGCGGCGGCGATCTCGGCCAGCGCGCTGCCGCTGTTGCCGCTGATCGCTGCGTCGAAGCGGATGCGCAGCGCCTCCTCGCCGGTTCGCTGGAAGACCCACACGTTCGCTTCGGGCGCGTAGCTGTAGGCCAGGCAGGCATGCCGCTCGAGCTCGTCCGGGTGTGCCGGCGTGCCGCGCCGGGCGAGGTAGTCCGGGCTGGCGCAAGTGATCAGGCGGACCGTGCCGATGCGCCGCGCGACCAGATTCTGATTGCCGGGCTGGCCGATGCGGATCGCCAGATCCAGCCCTTCCTCGACGAGGTCCACGGTGCGGTCCGAGAGCTGCAGGTCGAACTTCATGGCCGGATGCCGCGTGGCGAACTCGCCCAGGGCGGGCGCCAGATGACTCATGCCGAAGCCGAGGGAGGCCGTCAGGCGCAGGGTGCCGCGCGGGTTGGCCGTGGCGTTGCCGACCATTTCCTCGGCTTCTTCGAGGTCGGCCAGCAGCACCAGGCAGCGCTCGTAATAGGCGCGGCCGTTTTCGGTGAGGCTGAGGCGGCGCGTGCTGCGGTTGAGCAGGCGGGCCGAAAGCAGGGTCTCGAGCTGGGCGAGCTGGCGCGACACGGCCGAGGTGGACATGTCCAGCCGCTCGGCGGCGGCCGCGAAGCTGCCGAGTTCCACGACCTTGCAGAAGACGTTCATCGCATCGAAGCGGTCCATGTTGATTGTCCCGATTTGTGAAATAAACAATCGTTGTGGAGGTGATTTGTTTCCATGTTCGCCTTGATGATAATGGAAACACCCCTTTCCGGCAGGGCTACTCGCCCGCAGAGCTGCCGGATCGAACCGACCCACCCCACAGGAGAACCACCATGAATGCAAACTTCCAGAACCGCTCCGGCGCCTACGCCGCCTTCGTCCTGCGCGTGGCGCTGGGCGTCTTCTTCCTCGCTCACGTCGCCACCAAGATCTTCGTCTTCACGGTGCCCGGCACCGTCGGATTCTTCGCCTCGCTGGGCCTGCCGCCCATTGCGGCCTACCTGACGATCTTCGGCGAGCTGTTCGGCGGCATCGCCTTGCTCGCGGGTTTCCGCACGCGCCTCGTCGCGGCGCTCACGCTGCCCCTGCTGGCGGGCGTGATCTGGGCGCACGCGGGCAACGGCTGGTCGTTCAGCGCGCCCAAGGGCGGGTGGGAGTACCCCGTCTTCGTTTTCGTCGCGGCGAGCGTGCAAGCCCTGCTCGGGGCCGGTGCGTGGTCATGGGACGAGAGCCGTCGCGGCGCCACCGCCTGATCGCCACGCGGGGCGGCGCTCATCGGTCCGCCGCCCGCGCCCACTCAAAGGAGTTTCCTCATGAACGTCCGTCAGCCCGTCCTGTTCGTTTCGCATGGGTCTCCCATGCACGCCATCGAGCCTTCCGCCGCCGCCGTCGCGTGGGCCAGCGAAGCGGCGACGCTGGCCGCGCCGGCGGCCATCCTCATGGTCTCGGCGCACTGGGAAAGCCAGCTGCCCTTGCTGGGGGCGGCGGCGCAGCCCGATACGATCCACGATTTCGGCGGTTTTCCCGAAGCGCTTTATCGTCTGCGCTACCCCGCGGCGGGCGCGCCGGCCGTGGCGCGACGCGCGCTCGAACTGCTGCGCGCGGCCGGCATCGACGCCGGGCTGGACGCCACGCGCGGACTCGACCATGGCGCCTGGGTGCCACTGCTCAAGATGTGGCCCGAGGCGCGCGTGCCGGTGTTCCAGCTTTCGGTGCAGCCCGGTCGCGACGCCGCCCATCACCTGGCGCTGGGGCGCGCGCTCGCGGCCCTGCGCGAAGAAGGCGTGCTGATCGTGGGCTCCGGCCACATGACGCACAACCTGCGCGACTGGATGCTGGCGTGGCGCGGCGTGACCGCCGAGCCCTATGCCGAGGCTTTTCGCGACTGGGTCGGGGCGCGCCTGCTGGCCGGCGACACGGAAGGGCTGCTCGAATGGGAGCGCCAGGCGCCCCACGCGCGCCGCGCCCATCCGACGCCCGAACACTTCCTGCCGCTGTTCGTGGCCCTGGGGGCGGGCGAGGGCGTGCTGCCCCGGCGCTTCCACGACAGTCTGGAGCAGGGCGTGCTGGCGATGGACGCCTGGCGCTGGGATTGACGGCGCGCGCGCTCAGGCCCTGGGCCAGGCCAGCAGCAGCACGCCGGCGGCCGCGAACCAGACCAGCGTGGCCGCCACCAGCGTGGCGGTGAGGCCCAGCCGCGTGCACAGCACGTATACCGCAAGCAGGTAGAGCGCGTAGGGCAGCAGCGAGAACAGGCCGAACAGCGCCGTTTCCCGCAGAGCCTCGGCGCCGCGCTCCTGGCCGACGATGGCATGGGCGATCAGCGCGAAGGTGGGGAAGAGCGGCACCATGCCGGCGATGTAGAAGTTGCGCGTCCGGGCGAGCAGGCTGATGAGCAGCACGGCCAGCGCGCCCAGGGAGCAGCGGGCGACGAGAGTGAGCATGAGGGGCGGCGATGGGCGGGGTGCGTCAGTGTCGGCGGGAACCCGCGTGCGCGCAAGAAAAAGCCCGGCGCGAGGCCGGGCCCGGACATGCCGCGGGAATGCCCGCTTACTTCAGATGCTGGGCGATCGGCAGCTTCGCCTGCTTGAGACCCTGAGCCACGAGTCCGCCCACGGCTTCGGCACCCTTCTCCTGGAAGTGGGTGTTGTCGGGCTTGCTGCGCGAGCCGGTCTTGTCGGCGTAGTACGGATACTTCGCGGGATCGACGGCGAGGTAGTAGTCGAGCGAAGCCTGTTCGCCGAGCTTGTTGAAGAACGCCATGCTGCTGGCGTCGAGGTCGACGAGGGCGACCTTGTTGGCCTTGGCCGTGTCGCGGATCGTCTGCGAATAATCGCCGGGCACCTTGCCACGACCCCAGGTGTGGGTGGTCTCGCCGATCTGGCCACCCTTGAAGCTGCGACGCGTCACGGGGGTGATCAGCACGGGTGTGGCGCCCACCTTGCTGGCGATCGCGATGTACTTCTCGAGCGTCTTCTGGAACGACATTTCGTCCGGAATGCCGGCGGCCTGGGCGGGATAGGTGCACAGGTTGGCGATGTCGATCACGTCGCGCGCGGGGGCCGGGCGGGCCGGCTCGTAGCCGCACTTCTCGTCGTTGTGGCCGAACTGGACGAGCAGGTAGTCACCCTTGCGGATTTCCTTCTCGATCATGCCGAACCAGCCCTCGGTGATGAAGCTGCGCGAGGAGCGGCCCGATTGCGCCACGTTCATGACCTTCACGTTGCCGCTCTTGAACTGGCGCTCGAAGATCTGGCCCCAGCCCATGCGCGGCGTCACGTCCACGTCGTAGTTGCTGGCGGTGGAATCCCCCGCGATGAAGACGCGCGTCACGCCACCGGCGTTCAGCGCCTGCTTCTCGGCCTGCGCCCGGGCGAGGCCGAGCGGGCTCAGGGTGCTGATCTCGCGGAAGTTGTAGTCGAACAGCGAGGTTTCGCCGAGCACGCCCTTGGCCGACAGATAGCCGCGGTTATGGCGCACCACTTCGAGCACGCGCGCCACGCCGGCAGCCTGGCTGGCGACGGGGTCGAAGGCGGCATCCTGCACGCCCGCTTCCTTCAGCGCGGCGCCCACCAGCGGCTGCAGCGCGGCGTTCTGGCGCTTGATCTCGTCGGCGCTCACGCTCGGGGCCTTGCCGCTCTGGGCCAGCCCGACGGGGCCTTCGAACTTGGCCGACTTCGCCACGCCCGAGGCCACGTAGTCGGTCAGCGCATTGATGTTGGCGGTCGCGGCGCCGGCCGGCTGGGTCACGATGGCCACGAACTGCTGGCCGCCGGCCTGGGCCACGAGCATCAGCGGGGCGACCAGGCCGTCGGCCGCGACCGTGTAGCGGCCGCTGGCGTCGGATTCGACCTTCTTGCTCTTGCCTTGCGCGTCGAAGACGGTGATGGAGGCCTTTTCCTTGCCTTGCGAGACGGTGCCACGCAGCGTCACGCCGGCCAGCGGCTTGCCGGCGGCGGTCGTGGCGGCGGCGGTCGCGGCCGGGGTGGCATTGGGCGCCTGGCTGGCGCAGCCGATCAGCGAAGCGCCGATCATGGCGAGAATGGAAAGGCGCAGGGTGAAACTCATCATCGTGTCTCCTTTTATGACGACAGCGCCCAAGACGCGGGCGTTATGCGATCCGACCCGCGAGCTTGCCGCATCGGGCGGGCGGGGTTCTTGATCCGGATTGCTCTTTGCATGACTTCGCGGATTCAGCGGGAGGCCGCCTCGCGCCAGGGCACGAGCGGCACGTAGAGATCGAAACAGCGTTCGAAATCGGCCGGCAGGTAGGTCGAGTTATTGAAGCGGCGCAACAGCGGCGCACCGGCCAGCACGGCGTGTCCGGTCTCGGCGGCGACGCGCCTTGCCAGCTCCGCGCGCGGCGGGGTGGCAAAGCCGCCCTGCAGGCGCAGCACGGCATACGGCCCCGAGGGCAGATAGCCTTGCGCGAGGCCCGGCACCGCGCGGCCCAGCAGGTCGGACTGCAGCGCGGCCTGAAGCTCCACCTCGCTCGCGGGGTCATTCATGTCGCCCGCCAGCTGGACGCACCAGCCCTTGCGCTGCTCGCGCGCAATGCCGGCGAGCATGGCGTGGGCGCGCAGCTCGTCAAAAGGCGGAATGCCCGCGCCGAGGCGGCCGCGAAACGGCAGGTACTGGATCGCCACGTCGTGCAGGTGTTCGATGCGCACGGCGGGTTCGGCCTGGGCCCGCCGATGGATGCGCGAGGGGGGCTGGCCATGATGGGCGCTGAAGGCGCGCGAGAACGCTTCGGCGGAGCCGTAGCCGCTGTCGAAGGCCAGCTCGAGCATCGAGCAATCGAGCCCGCGTTCGATGCGTCGCCGCGCCAGTTCGAGCCGCAGCCGGCGCACGCGCGCCAGCGGCGTTTCGCCCGAGTAATCGGTGAATACGCGTTCGAAATGAAAGCGCGAAAGGTGCGCGATCTGCGCCAGATCGTCCAGGCTCAGCGGCTGGCCAAGGTGCGCATCGACATGATTCGCCACCTGGCGCAGGCGATTGAGCTTGCGGGCGTAGGTTTCGATCTTCATGTTCGCGGCACGGGCTCCGGGTGAGGCGGGGAGGAGACGAGTGTGACACCGCGCAGCAAGCATGAGAACGGAAACATGCGGCCGGGTTGCATTTGCGCAACCCGGCCTTGCGGGGTGGGGTCAGATCCGCTTGCGACTATGCCAGAGGCTCGCCAGCATGCCGGTGGTGATGATTGCCGCGACCACGCCCAGCGAGATCGAGATCGGAATCTTCACCCAGTCCACGATCAGCATCTTGGTGCCGATGAACACCAGCACCAGCGCCAGCGCGTACTTGAGCAGCGCGAAGCGCTCCGCGAAGCCGGCCAGCATGAAGTACATGGCGCGCAGGCCCAGGATCGCGAAGATGTTGGAAGTGAGCACGATGAAGGGGTCGGTCGTGATCGCGAAGATGGCCGGGATGCTGTCCACGGCGAAGATCACGTCCGAGATCGCCACCATCACGAGCACCACGAACAGCGGCGTGAACCAGCGCTTGCCACCTTCCAGGATCGCGAAGCGTTCGCCGTGCAGGCTGGAAGTCAGCGGCACGTGGCGACGGATCCAGCGCAGCAGGGGGTTGTCGTCGAGCGAGCCCGCGGCATCCGCGAACATCAGCATCTTGATGCCCGTGATGAGCAGGAAGGCGCCGAACAGGTACAGGATCCAGTGAAAGCGCGCGATCAGGATCGCGCCCGCGAAGATCAGCACGGTGCGCAGCGCGATCGCGCCCAGAATGCCGTAGATCAGCACGCGGCGCTGCATTTCGGCCGGAATGCTGAAATAGGTGAAGATCATGAGCCAGACGAAGACGTTGTCGACCGCCAGGGCTTTCTCGATGAGGTAGCCGGTGAGGAATTCCGTCGTCTTGAGGTTGGCGAATTCCGCGCCCGCCGTGGCGTCGAGATAGAACCACAACAGCGCCGCGAAGCTCAGCGAGACCCCCACCCACAACGCCGACCACACGGCGGCTTCGCGGAAGCTGACGCGGTGCGACTCCTTGCCGCCCAGCAGATAGAGGTCGACGGCGATCATGACGAGGACGAAGGCGACGAATCCCGCCCACATCCACCAGGTACCGATTGTTTCCATGAATGACTCCAGAATGAAAAAAGGCCCGGACCGCGAACGGCCGGACCTCTTCCGGAGTGGATGAGGAGTGACCTTGCCGAACGCAGGCAAAGGTCTTGTTCGCAGCTTTGCAGCTGCCGCAATACCGGATTCGGGCGCGGGGCCCTCCTCGGACTGACGATATTGCGCGGTGGCGCGGGGCGCCTGGAACTACTCCCCTTCGGCGCGAAGTGTAAGCGATGGCCCCGGCCGAAGCAAAGCGCGGCAAGCTTTCGGGCAGGCCGCGGACGGGCGTCCCCGGGGGGGCTGCGCGGGCGGGCGCTCAGAGTCGCAGCGTGGCGTCGTCGAGCGTGCCGGATTCCGCCAGGCGCTTGAGCAGCGGACGCAGATCCAGCCCCGTGGCGGCTTTCAGTGCCACGGCCCGCGCCTTGAGTTCGGGCAGCGCCAGCGCGATGGCATTGCCCGTGGTGGCGAGCGCGATCACGTTGCCGCCCTCGCTGGGAGGCAGCGCCAGCGCACGCCCTTCGAACGCCGCCGCGAGGCGACCGAGCGGTGCCGCGTACTGGCGGGCGCGGCCGAACAGATTGGCGGCCAGGATGCCGCCGTCCTTGAGGCGGGCACGGCAGGCCTGGTAGAAGGCTTCGGATTCGAGCCGGCCCACGCGGGCGTGTTCGTCGTACCCGTCGATGAGGATGTAGTCGAACTTCGGGCGCTGGCCGCACAGGTAATCGGCGCCGTCCTCGATGCGCACGCAGAAGCGTGCATCCGGAGCGGGCAGCTTGAAGTGGAAGCTCGCGGCGGCCCACACCGCGTCGTCGATCTCCACGGTCGTCACGCGCGCGTCGGGCAGCCGCGCGTAGCAGAACTTGCTCAGCGATCCCGCCCCCAGGCCGACCAGCAGCACGCTGCGCGGCCATTTGCGGGCCTGTGCCACGCCTTCGCGCAGGAGCAGGCCGGCCATCATGTCGCGCGTGTATTCCAGATGCAGATCGAAGGGACGGCGGATGCGCATCGCGCCCTGCACCCAGTCGGAGCCGAAATGCAGGTAGCGGATGCCGTCTTCTTCGCGGATGTCTATCGGGGTCATGGGGGGCGGCAAGGGCAGGGCGGGGCCCGCGATCTTACCCGGTTTCACGGGCCCCGCTGGCCGTGGCGCCCGCGCAGGGCGGGGCGTATCCACACTTTCCGTGGAAAGACTTGTGGATGACTGCTCCTGACCGGTTGCAAGCGACTGACGCGGCGGCAGAAAACGCGCTTGCGCAGAAATTGAGCAGGCGCCGGTTTCGGCCGCGAACTTCATGACCTGCATGGAAAGCCTTGCCAGTCAAGCGTTTCGGGCCAGCCCGGGCGGCCGGGA
>JAVHXQ010000018.1:0-45173 GCA_031119555.1 Candidatus Dactylopiibacterium sp. | reverse complement strand
TCGTGGAGAAGCCTGTGGATGACTGGCGGACAGGTGGGGCAAGTGCCTGATGCGCCGGGACAAAGTGCGTCTGCTCAAGAATGGAGCGATTCCGGCGTGGCGGGCGAAAACGCCCCTTCCTGCATGGAAAGCCTTGCCAGTCAAGCGTTTCGGGCCAGCCCGGGCGGCCGGGAAGGGGGCGTCATCCACACGGATCGTGGAGAAGCCTGTGGATGACTGGCGGACAGGTGGGGCAAGTGCCTGATGCGCCGGGACAAATCCTTTCTGCTCAAAATCCGGGCAGCCGGGTGCGGTGAAGCCGCAGGGCGTTCGCCAGCGCAGGAGCGCTGCGCGCCTGAGCGGGGTCGGCGGATGCGCGCCACCCCGGCGCGACCCACACGCTTCCGCTCCGACCAACCCCCAACCCCCAACCCCCAACCCCCAACCCCCAACCCCCAACCCCCAACCCCGTCCAGCTGCCTCCACCCCGGTCGCGGGCGCTGGCCCCGGGCGCCTTTCCCCGTGCCGTGGCGCCCGCCGGGGGGCGCGCGCAGGGTGGGCGAGTTTCGGCAAAAATGACACATGATTCCGGTAACACTTGAAGTTTGTGGGGGCTGTTGATACGTTGATACCGGTCACATGTGAGCGGCATCTCACGTCGTGGCACAACACATACAAAAGAATCCAGGAGACAAAACATGCACACAGCGTTCAGACAGACGCTGCTTGTCACCCTGCTCGTCGCAAGCGGCCTGATGGCCGCCTGCGGGGGCGGGGGCAGCAGCCACGACGACACTCCGGTGGACGGCGGCGCCGGCGCCGGCGGTTCGAGTTCCAGTACCGCGCCCGAGGCCGAAGTCTGCGTGCCGCCGGCCGCGGCTTCTTCCTCCAGCAGCGTTTCCCCGGTGGCCACGACGCCCGTCGAGCCGCTCGCGTGCCCGCCCGATGCGTGGTTCTGCGACAACTTCCAGTCCGGCACCGCGGACAAATGGGATCTGACGCCCGGTACCGGTGGCGCATTCGCGGTGCTGGATGAGCCGGGTTCGCATGGCAACAAGGTGCTCCAGTACACCGCCGGCACGGCGGGCGGGGTGATCGCCCTGCTCAAGGACAGCGAGTGGGCTGGCGTCAATCGCGCCGACTATTACGTCGAGGCGCGTATCAAGCCGCAGATCAACGGCACGACGGGGAGCAAGCACCTGTTCCTGCTGGCGCATTACCAGGATGCCTCCAACGCGCTGCTGGGCGGGCTCAACGTGCAGTCGACCTCGGCCAGCACGCAGGCCGAGGCCGGCATCTTCAACAACAGCACCTCGCCGACGCGCGCGGTGCAGATGAGGCGCCCGATCATCATGGGCACCCAGGGCCAGAACGATGGTCAGTGGTACACCGTGCGCTACGAGGTGATCGGCAGCACGCAGACCCTTTATCTGGATGGCGAGCGGATCGGCAGCACCAGCTACACGGCGCCGGCGGCCGGCAAGATCGGTCTTTACACGGCCAACAAGTCCTTCCTCATCGATGACATCCGCGTCGGAGACCCCACGGTCAAGCCCGTGGAACTCACGCTTTCTCCTTCCAGCCTGACCTATGTGGCCGAGGCGGGGGATGCCGCCTACGTCGTGTCGGTGACGGCGAAGCAGAACGACGGTACGACGGCCGACACCTTCACGGTGACTTCCAGCAATCCGGCCGTGGCGAGCGCGACCCTGATCGGCCAGTCGGTGACGATCACGCCGCTGGCCGAGGGCACGACGGAGATCACGTTCAAGAGCGGGTCGGACGCGAGCGTGACGCGGGTCATCAAGGCCACGATCGGGGAGTCGTTCCAGCAGTCGGCCACCACCTACGATCTGTCGTCGGTGGCGACGCCGAAGGCGGGCGAGGCCGCCGCGTATGCCGATGGCGTGCTGTCGCTGGCGTTCGATGCGGCCCCCACGCTGGGCAGCAATGGCTCCATCCGCATCTTCAAGAGCGCGGACGACACGCTCGTCGACACCATCAAGATCAATGGCGACGTCGATGCCATCGGTGCCGCCGCGGGTGGCAACGCGCGGGGCGTGAGCCGCGTCGGCGCGTGGGTGGAAGGTCGCAAGCTGGTGATCGCGCCGCATGACGGCAAGCTGGCGTACGGCACGGGTTACTACGTGGCGATCGCGCGCGACGCCGTGTCGGGCAAGCTCGCGGGCAAGACCTTCGACGGGCTGGGCAAGGCGGCGGGCTGGCAATTCACGACGCGTGCCGCGCCGGCAGGCAACCTGTCGACGCTGACGGTCGATGACGATGGCACCACGGCGGACTTCCGTTCGGTGCAGGGCGCGCTCAATTACGTGATGAAGAACGTGGCGACCGACGCCGGCGCGACCATCAACGTGAAGAACGGGACCTACAACGAGCTGCTGTTCCTGCGGGGCAAGAACAACATCACGATCCGCGGTGAGAGCCGCACCGGCACGGTGATCCAGTACCGCAACGCCGAAGCGCTCAACTCGGGTGGCGGCGGCAGCGCGACGGGCACGCCGACGTCGGGTGGCGGGCGCGCGGTGTTCCTGATCGAGAGCGTCGACATGCTCACGCTCGACACGCTCACGCTGAAGAACACCTGGCTGCGCTCGGCGGCTTCCAGCCAGGCCGAGACGATCTACTTCAACAGCGAAGGCCGCCTGGTGGCGAAGAACGCGGACTTCCACAGCGAGCAGGACACGCTGCAGATCAAGGGCTACAGCTGGTTCTACAACACGCTGGTGTCGGGCAACGTGGACTTCATCTGGGGCAACAACCGCGTGGCGCTCTTCGAGAACAGCGAGATCCGCTCGGTGGGCGACACCATGTGCTCCAGCGTGGGTTACGTGCTGCAGGCCCGCACGGTTTCGGCCAGCGACAAGGGCTTCGTGTTCCTCAACAGCAAGCTCACCAGCGGGCGTGGCCCGGGTGGCGCGCCAGCGCCCACCAAGACTTACCTCGCGCGTTCGGGAGGCAGCAGCACCTACTTCGACAACATCGCCTTCATCAACACCACGATGGGCGCGCACATTGCCGAGGTGGGCTGGGCCTATGGCCTGGAGAACCAGCCGAAGTCGAATCCGGAAGTCTCCACGGCCGCCAGCGGCTGGCGCGAGTTCAACTCCGTGAGTCCGGCGGGCGCGGTGCTGGATCTGGGCAAGCGGCTGGGCGGCTATGCGCTGACGAGCGCCGAGTCGGCGGAGTTCACCACGCGCGCCAAGGTCTTCTCGGCTTACGGCAGCGGCGCGGGCTGGAACCCGCAACCCTGATCGCCTGAGAAGGTGCATGCGCGGGGCGGCCCAGGCCGCCCCGCGCTGTTTTCATGCCGACGTAGTGTCGAGTGCGCGCAACAGCCCGCGCTGCCTGCGTCGTCGCGATGCTAGGCTACGGCCCGATACCGGTCACATGCGTGCCCGGACTGATGAGGAGACAGCAAGATGATGCAGAGGAAGGCTTCCCTGCGGGTACTTTCGGCGCTGGCCGTGGGGGTATTGGCTGCGTGCGCAGGCGTGAAGCAGACGGCGCCCGTCGCCACCGGCGCGCCCGCGCTGCCGGCGATGCAGTGCGCCCCCGGCGTGTGGTTCTGCGACGGCTTCGAGCAAGGCACCGCGCTGTGGGATCTGCAGCCCGGCGGCGCCGGGCCCACGATCGGCACCGCCGACGGCAAGATCGAAGTCAGGCAGGAGGGCACGAACCGCTTCCTCCAGTATGACGCGGGCAAGAGCAAGGGCGTGGTCGCGCTGGTCAAGGACGCCGCCTTCGCGCCCGTGACGGCCAGGAAGAGCGCCGACTACTACGTCGAGGCACGCATCAAGCCGATCAACAACCAGACCTCGAACAAGTTCATCTGCCTGCTGGGACGCGCGCAGAGCGTGAACGACTGGTATGGCGGCTGTCTCAACGTGCAGAACGGCGCCAGCTCCAAGGTGGAGTTCCACAAGGCCAATGGTGGCAAGTGGCTGCGCGCGCGCCAGTTCTCCACGCGCACCATCCTCAACGATCAGTGGTACACGCTGCGTCTCGAAATGAAGGGCAGCGCGCTGAATTTCTACATCGACGACGATCTGGCGGGGAGCTTCTCCGACGCGAGCATCACCGCGCCCGGCAAGATCGGGCTGTGGCTCGACAACCGCTCCTTCGCGGTCGACGACGTGCGCGTCGGTGACGCCGACCAGAAGCCCGTGATGCTCTCGCTCGACCAGCCTCCGGAATGGAACGAGGAAGTGGGCGGCAAGGCCCTGGAAGTGAAGGTCGCGGCCACGCGCGCCGATGGTTCGGCCGACCGCTACGGCGTGGTCTCCAGCGATCCGCGGGTGGTGACGGTCGTGCAGCAGGGCGAACGCGCCACGCTGCGCGCCGTGGGCGCCGGCGCCGCGGTGGTCACCTTCACGAGCGGCTCCAACCCCGCCAAGACCAAGCAGATCGAGGCAAACATCGAGCCTGCCTTCACGCTCGCCACGACCCACTACGGCAAGCTCGAACGCCGCACCGAACCCGTCGCCGGCGCGCGCGCCGCCTATGCCGATGGCGAGCTTTCGCTGGCCTTCGACAAGCCGCCCGTGCTCAACGAGGTCGGCTCGGTGCGCATCTTCCGCGCTGCCGACAACGCGCTCGTCGATGTGATCCGGCCGGTGGGCGAAAGCAACACTTTCGGACCTTCCGCCGATGCCTACTACCGTGGCGTGAACATGCCGCTGCTGCGCGTGGCGGGCGACCGTCTGGTGATCCGTCCGCACCATGGCAAGCTCGAATACGGCACCGCCTACTACGTGGCGGTCTCCGACAACCTGCTCAAGCCGGTCACGCTGGCCGGCAAGCCGTTCGCGGGGCTGGGCAAGGCCGCGGGCTGGCATTTCACCACGCGCGCCGCGCCGGCCAGGACGCTCACCACGCTGAGCGTGGACGACGACGGTGACAAGGCCGACTTCCGCAGCGTGCAGGGCGCGCTGGCGCATGCCATGAAGCTGGGTCGCGACGTGCCGGTGACGATCAACGTGAAGAACGGCACCTACGAGGAGATCCTTTTCCTGCGGGGCAAGAACCAGGTCACGATCCGCGGCGAGAGCCGCGAGGGCACGGTGATCCAGTTCAACAACTACGAGTCGCTGAATACCGGTCTGTCGACCGGGGTGGCACGTGCCGACGCGCGCTCCGGCGGCGGGCGCGCGGTGTTCGCGGTGGCTAACGCCGACCTGCTCACCCTCGACCGCCTCACGCTGCGCAACACGCATCTCAAGAAGACGGGCGTCAACGGCCAGGCCGAGACGATCTACTTCGCCGCCGACAACAACGAGCGGCTCGTGGCCAGGCATGCGAACTTCATCAGCCGTCAGGACACGCTGCAGCTCAATGGCTACAGCTGGTTCTACGACACGCTGGTGGCGGGCGACGTGGATTTCATCTGGGGGTCTTCGCGCGCCGCGCTGTTCGAGAACAGCGAAATCCGCACCGTCGTCGATTCCACGGACGCGACCAAGGGGGGCTATCTCGTGCAGGCGCGCGTGAATGACGCGGCCGACAAGGGCTACGTCTTCCTGAACAGCCGCCTCACCCGCGAAGCCGGCGTGCCCGACGGCAACACGGTGCTCGCGCGTAGCGCCGGCAGCCCGCGCTACTTCGACAACGTGGTGTATGTGAATTGCCGCATGGATGCGCACATCGCGCCGGCCGGCTGGCACACCAGCCCGGTGGCGAACCCCGCCAGCGCGACCGCGAAGGCGGGCTGGCGCGAGTACGCGAGCCACACGCTGACCGGCGCGCCGCTCAACGTGGGCGCGCGCGTGAGTGCCGCGCATGGCCTGAGCGCGGCGGAGGCCGCTCCCTACGCCACGCGCGAGGCCGTGTTCTCGGCCATCGGCTGGAACCCCAAGCCCTGATCCGCCACGGCCTGCCCTGGGGCAGGCCGCAAGCGCGCACCGGAGCTTGCGTCATGAAGCCGTCCGCCCGCGAGGGCCGGGCGGCTTTTCTGCGTCTGCGCGCGCGTCGCGGGGAAGCCCGCGGCGCAGACTCTCGCGCCACGCCGGGGATGCGGCGCGCGTTGCTGTCATCGCCGGCGAAGTGAGTAAAGGGCGCGGCGCAGGCCGGGCAGGCCAGGCACGGCTGCGCGCTGCCGCGCTCAGTCGAGCAGGCGGCGCAGCCCGTAGAGCGCTTCCATCGCCTCGCGTGGCGTGAGGCTGTCCGGGTCCAGCCCGGCAAGCGCACTCAACGCCGGATGGCTGACCTGGGCGGGCTCCGCCTCGGGCAGCGAGGCGAAGAGATCGTCCTGCGGCCCGTTCGCGATCTCGCGGTTTTCGAGCGCGCGCAGACGGCGCTTGGCGTCGCGCACGACGGCGGGCGGAATGCCCGCGAGCGCGGCCACTTCGATCCCGTAACTCTGCGAGGCAGGGCCTTCCTGCACCGCATGCAGGAACACGATGCTGTGCCCGTGTTCCACCGCGCCCAGATGCACGTTCGCGCATTCGGGGTATTCCTGGCCCAGGCGCGTGAGCTCGAAATAGTGCGTCGAGAACAGCGCATGGCTGCGGTTGCGGTCGAGCAGGTGCCGGGCGATGGAGTACGCGAGCGCCATGCCGTCGAACGTGGACGTGCCGCGCCCGATCTCGTCCATCAGCACCAGGCTGTGCTCGGTGGCCCCGTTGAGGATGGCGGCGGCTTCGGTCATCTCGACCATGAAGGTCGAACGGCCCGAAGCGAGATCGTCCGAAGCGCCGATGCGCGTGAAGATCGCATCGACCGGGCCGATGCGGCAGTGCGTGGCCGGCACGAAGGCGCCGCAGTGGGCGAGCAGGACGATGAGGGCCACCTGCCGCATGTAGGTGGACTTACCGCCCATGTTCGGGCCGGTGACGAGCAGCATGCGGCGCGTGGGGCCCAGCTGCGTGTCATTGCTGATGAAGGCGTCGACCTGGCGCTCCACGACCGGGTGGCGCCCGCCCGTGATTGAGATGCCGGGCTCGTCGGACAGTTCCGGGGCGCGGTAATCGAAGCGCGCGGCGGCGTCGGCAAAGGCGTTCAGGCCATCGAGCAGTGCCACCGCGTGGGCGATGCGCTGCAGCGTGGGCACCGTGGCGCCGAGTTCGGCCACGAGCGCCTCGAAGAGCATCTTCTCCCGCGCGAGCGAACGGTCCTGCGCGGAGAGCGCCTTGTCCTCGAAAGCCTTGAGTTCGGGCGTGATGTAGCGCTCCGCGTTCTTCATCGTCTGGCGCCGGCGGTAGTCGTCGGGCACGCGCTCGGTGTTGGCATGCGTGACTTCGATGTAGAAGCCATGCACGCGGTTGAACTCGACCTTGAGCGTGGGAATGCCGGTGCGCTCGCGCTCGCGGGTTTCGAGCACCACGAGGAATTCGCCGCAGTTGTTCTGGATGTCGCGCAGCTCGTCCAGCTCGGCATCGAAGCCCGGCGCGATCACGCCGCCATCGCGCACCTGGGTGGCGGGCTCGGGCGCGATCGCGGCGCGCAGGCGCGCCAGCGTGTCGACGGGCGTGGCGAGATCGGCCCGGATCTGCTCGAGCAGGGCCGGCCCGGCGGGCGGCAGCGTCTCGCGCAAGGGCTGCAGCGCGCCGAGGCTTTCGCGCAGCGCGGCGAGTTCGCGCGGGCGGACGCTCGCGAGCGCGATGCGCGTGGCGATGCGTTCGATGTCCGCGATGGGACGCAGCGCAGCCGCCACGGCGCGCAACGGACCATCGCCGGTGTCGCCCAGCAGGGTTCCCACCACCGCGTGCCGGTCGCGGCAGGCCGCACGGCTCGCGAGCGGGTGGTGCAGGGCGTGGCGCAGCCAGCGGGAGCCCAGGCTGGTCTGGGTCAGGTCCAGCAGCGAGAGCAAGGTGGGCGCGGGCTCCCCGCGCAGCGTTTCGGAAATCTCCAGATTGCGCCGCGTCTGCGCGTCCATGCGCAGGAAGTCGCCTTCGCGCTCCACGCGCAAGGTCGTGATGTGGGCCAGCGTCTGGCGTTGCGTGCTGCGCGCGAACTCGAACAGCGCGGCGGCGGCCGCCAGCGCCACGTCCATGCCCTCGGCGCCGAAGCCGGCGAGGTCGCGGGTGCCGAAATGCGCGGTCAGCAGCTCCCGTGCGGTGGCGGCGTCGAACTGCCAGTCGGCCAGGCGGCGCACCGCCGGCACACGGGCATCCAGCGCCGGCAGCTTGAGGGATTCGGGGATCAGCGCCTCGGCCGGGCGCAGGCGCTCGAGATGGGCGACGAGATTCTCGGGCGCGGCCTCGACGAGGCGGAAATCGCCGTTGGCCAGATTGAGCCAGACGAGGCCAAGCACGCCGCGGTGCAACTGCACGGCCAGCAGCGGCGCATCGGCACGGTCGTCGAGGAGTGCGGCATCGGTCAGCGTCCCGGGCGTCACGATGCGCGAGACGGCCCGCTCCATCGGCCCCTTGGTGGCGCCAGGCTCGCCCACCTGCTCGGCGATCACGGCGGACTCGCCCATCTTCACGAGCTTGGCGAGGTAGGGTTCGAGCGCATGATGCGGCACGCCCGCCATCTTGATGGGCTGCCCGCCCGACGCGCCGCGCGTGGTCAGGGTGATATCGAGAATGCGCGCGGCTTTCTCGGCGTCGTCGAAGAACAGCTCGTAGAAATCCCCCATCCGATAGAACAGCAGGATGTCGGGATGCTGGACCTTGATGCGGAGGTACTGCTGCATCATGGGGGTGTGCTTGAGAATCTCTTCTTCCGTGAATGCCCCGGATGGCCGGATTTTTCGTGCTGTATCCATTGCTGTGCCTGGTGTTCTGCTGCTTGCGGTCAGTGTGGGGATAGGGTGTCTGCGGGCGAATCTGATCAACCGCAGTTGAGGTTCTGGCGTAGCTTTTGGGGGTCACGTTGTGCGAAGTTACGCCGAATCCCCCAAAACGCTGGAAACCTGCGCCCGTCTTTCGACGGGATGACGCCGCAATGCCCTTCGACGACCGCCAGCGCGGGCCCGGCAGCCAAGCGCGCATCTTACCAGTCCGGGGGGACTGCCCCGGTATCCGGGTGGCATTCGCCTTGCCGGAGGAGGTATCGGATCGGGGAGGGGGGAAGCCATTACCGGCAGGAGGGGCTGTTTGAGCCCGCGCGACACGCCGCTCCGCGAGACTGCCCGGACCTGGGCCCGGCGGCCTGGACCTGTTTTTCCGGGGCTTGGCACGCCAGACGCAAGAAGGGCCCGGGGTCGCGAAGCATTCCGTGAGCCGGAGTGGATCTGCGAGCCTGAGCCCTTATTGATTGCAAGAATTCTGGTGGGCGGTACTGGGCTCGAACCAGTGACCTCGTCCGTGTGAAGGACGCGCTCGTACCAACTGAGCTAACCGCCCGATCGCAGCGTTTTGTGCTGTGCTGCGTTCAAGAGAGGACGAATTATAGGCAACGATTTTCCGGTCGTCAAATGCTTTCCTGTCTTAAAATACGGTTTTTCGCACCAACAGATGGCAGGCTTTTCATGAGCAGCTCCGTTCGCACGCGTTTCGCTCCCAGTCCCACCGGCTTCCTGCATATCGGTGGCGCCCGTACCGCCCTGTTTTCGTGGGCGTATGCCCGCCGCCACGGGGGCAAGTTCGTGTTGCGCATCGAGGATACGGACGTGGCGCGCTCCACCCCCGAGGCCGTGCAGGCGATCCTGGACGGCATGGCGTGGCTGGACCTGGCCCATGACGAAGGCCCGTTCTACCAGATGCAGCGCATGGATCGCTACAAGGCGGTGATCCAGGAAATGCTGGCGGCCGGCACGGCTTACCTGTGCTACACCACGCCGGAAGAGCTGGAGGCGATCCGCGAGGCCCAGCGCGCGCGGGGCGAGAAGCCGCGTTATGACGGACGCTGGCGCCCCGAGGCGGGCAAGGTCCTGCCCGAAGTGCCGGCTGGGGTCGCGCCCGTGGTGCGCTTCCGCAATCCGGTGGAGGGCGTCGTGGCCTGGGACGATCTCGTGAAGGGGCACATCGAGATCGCCAACGCTGAACTCGACGATCTCGTGATCGCGCGGCCGGATGGCACGCCGACCTACAATTTCTGCGTGGTGGTGGATGACTGGGACATGGGCATCACCCAGGTGATCCGTGGCGACGACCACGTGAACAACACGCCGCGTCAGATCAACATCCTCCGCGCGCTGGGAGGCACGGTGCCGCAGTATGCGCACCTCTCGATGATTCTCGGGGACGACGGCACCAAGCTTTCCAAGCGTCATGGCGCGGTCAGCGTGATGCAGTACAAGGACGAAGGCTTTCTGCCCGAGGCGGTCATCAATTATCTGGCCCGCCTGGGCTGGAGCCACGGCGACGATGAGGTTTTCTCGCGCGAGCAGTTCGTGGCGTGGTTCGATCTCGATCACATCACGCCTTCTGCGGCGCAGTTCAATACCGAGAAGCTCAAATGGCTGAATGCCCATTACATCAAGCTGACGGAGCCCGCGGAGCTGGCTGCGGACGTGGCCCAGCGTCTGGCCGCGCGTGGCATCGCGCTTGAGGGCGGCCCTGATCTGGCGACGGTGGTGGCGCTCTATCGCGAACGTGTGAGCACACTCGTCGAGTTGGCCGATGCGGTGGCGCCGTTCTATGCCCGGCCGGTCGTCGACGAAGCGCTAGCGACCCAGCATCTGACCGCCGTGGCTGGCGAGGCGCTGGCCGCACTGGCCTCTCGTCTGGAGACGGTGGAATGGGAGAAGGCCGCATTGAGCGCTGCGATCAAGGAAGTCTGCGCCGAGAAGGGGCTCAAGATGCCGCAGGTGGCGATCCCGCTGCGCGTGAAGCTGCTGGGGGTGCCGCAAACGCCGTCGATCGATGCGGTGCTGGAAGCGCTGGGACGCGAACGGGTGCTCGCCCGCCTGGGCTGACCAACGCGTTTCACGCATGAAAAAGCCGACCGGAAGGTCGGCTTTTTTTGCGCGCCTTCTGGCTTCAGGGCGTGTTCAGGCCATAGGAGCGGAAGATCTCCTTGGTGGCTTCGGTCTGTTCGGGCTTGGGGGCATGCACATCCACGAGCTCGTATTTCATGCCCATCTTTTCCCACTTGAAGCGGCCGAGCTGGTGGAAGGGCAGGACATCCACGCGTTCCACATTGCCCAGCGACGCGATGAAGCTCGCAACGCCGCGGATGTTCTCCGGCGCATCGGTGTGGCCGGGGACGAGCACGAATCGCACCCACATCGGCCTGCCGCGCGCGGCAAGGCGGCGCGCAAAGTCGAGAACCGGGCCGACGGGCTTGGCCGTGACCTTGAGATGGGTCTCGGGCACCCAGCTCTTGACGTCAAGCAGGAAGAGGTCGATCTGCGAGAGGTCGTCGTCCGAAAGCTTGTCGCCGAGGAAGCCGTTGGTATCGAGGCAGGTGTGGATGCCCATGGCCTTCGCGCCGCGCAGGATGTTCATCACGAAGGGCGCCTGCACGAGAGGCTCGCCGCCGGAGATGGTGACCCCGCCGCCCGAGAATCTCAGGTAGTCCTTGTATTTTGCGAGTTCGTCCAGGATGTCGTCGGCGCAGACGACCTGGCCATTCTTGAGTTTCCAGGTGTCCGGGTTGTGGCAATAGGTGCAGCGGAATTCGCATCCGGTCGTCCAGAACACGACGCGCATGCCCGGCCCGTCTACGGCGGAGCCGGTTTCTTCCGAGTGCAGGAAACCCCAGCGGCCTTCACGCGCCATGCGCTCGGCTTCGGAGTCGTCGAGGTGGTTGTCCACTGCACGCAGCTCGAAACGGCTGGCTTTGAGTGGACGCTCGGGGGTCTGGTTTTCGGGGCTCATCATCGGGGTGTCCATGTAAAAAGTCCCGGTACCGCATGCACAGTACCGGGACCCATTGTGACGCATTTCAGCCAGGACACACCGGGATCTGGAGCCAGACCCCGGTGTGGCGGCGCATCAGACCTCGCCGTGGAAGGTGCGGTTGATGACGTCGAGCTGCTGTTCCTTGGTGAGCTTGATGAAGTTCACCGCGTAGCCCGATACACGGATGGTCAGCTGCGGATAGTTCTCCGGGTGTTCCATGGCGTCGACCAGCGTGTCACGGTTGAGCACGTTGACATTGACGTGGAAGCCCGTCGTACCGAAGAAACCGTCCATCGAACGGGCCAGGTTGGCAACCTGGTCGCTGCGCGTGGAGCCCAGACCGCTCGGAACGATCGAAGAGGTCAGCGAGATACCGTCCTGGCAATGCTCGTACGGAATCTTGGCAACCGACATCGCCGACGCCACGAAGCCCATCTTGTCGCGGCCGTGCATCGGGTTGGCACCCGGTGCGAACGGCTCGCCGGCGCGGCGGCCGTCCGGCGTGTTGCCGGTGGCCTTGCCATACACCACGTTGGACGTGATGGTCAGCACGGACTGGGTGTGCAGCGCGTTGCGGTACGTCGGGTGCTTGCGCAGCTTGTTCATGAAGGTTTCGGCCAGCCAGGCAGCGTACTGGTCGACGCGGTCGTCGTTGTTGCCGAACTTCGGGAAGTCGCCTTCGATGACGTAGTCGGTGACCAGGCCGGTTTCGTTGCGGACGACCTTGACCTTGGCGTTCTTGATGGCGGACAGCGAGTCGGTCACGACCGACAGACCGGCGATGCCGAAGGCCATCGTGCGCAGCGGGTTGTAGTCGTGCAGCGCCATTTCGATACGCTCGTAGGCGTACTTGTCGTGCATGTAGTGAATGACGTTCATGGCATTCACGTAGGTGCGGGCCAGCCACTCCATGGCGATGTCGAACTTCTTCATCACGTCGTCGAAGTCGAGGTATTCGCCTTCAACCGGGGGGAACGCCGGCATGACCTGATCGCCCGACACTTCGTCGCGGCCACCGTTGATTGCGTAGAGCATGCACTTGGCGAGGTTCACACGCGCACCGAAGAGCTGCATCTGCTTGCCGACGCGCATGGCCGACACGCAGCAGGCGATGGCGGTGTCGTCACCCCAGGCCGGACGCATCAGTTCGTCGGACTCGTACTGCACGGAGGAAGTATCGATCGAGACCTTGGCACAGAACTTCTTGAAGCCTTCCGGCAGCTTCGGCGTCCAGAACACGGTCATGTTGGGTTCCGGTGCCGGTCCCAGCGTGTAGAGGGTGTTCAGGAAGCGGAAGGAGTTCTTGGTGACCAGCGAACGGCCATCCTGGCTCACGCCACCCAGCGACTCGGTCACCCAGGTCGGGTCGCCCGAGAACAGGGCATCGTATTCCGGCGTGCGCAGGAAGCGGACGATACGCAGCTTGATCACGAAATCATCGATGATTTCCTGGGCTTGCGATTCGGTCAGGGTGCCTTCGGCGAGGTCGCGCTCGAAGTAGATGTCGAGGAAGGACGAGGTGCGGCCCAGCGACATCGCGGCGCCGTTCTGTTCCTTCACGGCGGCGAGGTAGCCGAAGTACAGCCACTGCACGGCTTCCTTCGCGGTCGCGGCCGGCTTGGAGATGTCGAAGCCATACTTGGCGGCCATCGCCTTCAGTTCCTTGAACGCCTTGAGCTGTTCAGACAGTTCTTCGCGATCGCGGATGATTTCGTCGGTCGAGTGGGCGCCATCGAGGCTGCGCTTTTCGCGTGCCTTGAATTCGATGAGCTTGTCCACGCCGTACAGGGCCACGCGGCGATAGTCGCCGATGATGCGGCCACGGCCATAGGCGTCGGGCAGACCGGTCACGATGTGCGAGGAGCGGGCCTTGCGCACGTCTTCCGGATAAGCGTCGAACACGCCGTCGTTGTGGGTCTTGCGATACTTGGTGAAGATTTCGCGGTTCTTTTCCTCAACCGGGAAGCCGAACGCCTTGAGCGACGTTTCGACCATGCGCCAGCCGCCGTTCGGGAAGATCGCGCGCTTGAGCGGAGCATCCGTCTGCAGGCCGACGATGACTTCGTTTTCGCGGTCGATGTAACCGGCATCATGCGCGGTGATCGAGGTAGGAATCTGCGACACGTCCAGCACGCCCTTGGCGCGTTCCTGCACGAACAGGTCGGACAGCTTGGCCCAGATCGCGGTCGTGCGCGGGGTGGCCGGCGCCAGGAAGGTATCGTCGCCTTCGTACGAGGTCAGGTTTTGCTGGATGAATTCGCGGACGGCGATGGCGGATTGCCATTCACCCCCGTTGAAACCCCGCCAGGCATGGCTTACGGCTGAGTCGAGAGCGACATTGTCACGTTCAGACATGAGAACCTCCAGTGAGATATGAATCGGAAATCGGTAATTGGTTTGCCCGTCGGGGTGGGCCGCGTGAGTCGCGCCGGAACTGGCAACGCTAACGTCAGAATGTTGTGTCTCGCGTGGGGTGAGGCCTTTAGGGCAGGTCCCGCATTCGGTTATGTCATTAATGCTAGTGGGTGTTTATCCGAAAGCCGAATCGAATGTTCGGATTTTCGTATAAAGGATTGTGAAGGTGCGCTGCAGCAAAACGGGGGTATTCGTAACAGGTTGATTGAGCGGATTTTTTTGCGTCATTCCGGCCCGGCGTGATGCCCGCGCAGGCGCGCGAAACCCCCGTGGCGAGCCCTAGGGCCCGCACGGCAGGCAGATGACGCGGGCTTACATTGCAATGAGACTCTGACGACCCCACCAGGTTTCATCCGCCGCAAGTTCGACGGGCTGGGAGATGGCGCCGGCTTCCACGCACAGGAAGCGGCGGAAGCCATTCGCCGGCAGGTCGCCGATGGTGGCGCAGGTGACTTCCCACGGATTCCAGACCACGGTGTCGGGCATGTTCTCGGCATTGATGCCGAGCGATTTGCGGGCTTCGCGCAGGAGCAGCGGATTGGCCGTTTCCAGGTAGAGGCGCGTGGTCTCGCGCTCGATGGCCACGAACGTGCCGCTCTCGACGTGTTCGGTGCCGCCATCGAGCAGGTCGCGATAGGTCTGGCCGCGCAGGCCTTCGAGCTGCGCTTCCTCGACTTCGTCGACGGCCATGTAGGTGTGCAGCGCGGCCGTGAAGCCCAGCGGCGCGTCGCCCGTGTTGGTGACCTCCAGCTCCATGTCGAGCCGCGCGCCCGTGATGCTCACCGAGAACTCGGCGGTGAAGGCGTGCGGCCACATGGCACGGGTCTCCGCACTGTCGGTGAAGCGCAGCATGGCCATGGCGAAATCGTCTCCCGCGCGCGCGGTGACGATTTCCCAGCTGCGGTCGCGCACGAAGCCGTGCTGGGGCAGGGGACCATTCTTGCCAAACTGCGGGAAGCAGATGGGCACCCCACCGCGCACCGGCTTGCCGTCCTCGAAGACGGCCTTGTCCGAAAGGTAGAGGCGTTCCCGGTCGCCGGCCGGCTTCCACGACACGAGGTGGGCGCCGTGCAGCAGGACGGTGGCTTCGGCGCCGTCGGGGGCGCGCAGAAGAATCGCGGGCAGGCCCTGGAACAGCGTGTTTTCGGCGATGGCTTGAGGCATGGGAGGTCCGTTGCTAGAGAGATTCGGAATGGCGTGGATGGCAGAAGCAGTCCGGCGTGTGGTCGTTGACCATGCCGCTGGCCTGCATGAAGGCATAGCAGATGGTGCTGCCGACGAACTTGAAGCCGTCCTTCAGCAGGGCTTTCGAGAGGGCGTCGGACGCGGCGGTCCGGGCCGGGATGTCGCCGATGCCGGCGGGCGGCACGCGGTCGGCGGCCTGCGCGGCAAAACGCCAGAGGTAAGCCGCCACATCGCCCTCGCGCGCACGCAGCGCAAGCCAGGCGCGGGCGTTGCCTATCGTGGCAAGGATCTTGGCGCGGTTGCGGATGATGCCGGGGTTCTGCATGAGGCGTTCGACATCCGCTTCGCCCAGGGTGGCGATGTATTCGATGTCGAAATGCCGGAAGGCTGCGCGGTAGTTTTCGCGCTTCTTGAGCACGGTGATCCATGACAGCCCGGCCTGGGCGCCTTCCAGGCACAGCAGCTCGAAGAGCGCGCGCTCATCGCGGCAGGGGACGCCCCATTCGGTGTCGTGGTAATCGCGATACAGCGGGTCGGCCGACGTGGCCCAGCTGCCCAGCCATGCGCAACGCGGGCGCGGGTCCGCGGCGCTCACCTGACCTCTCCGCAAGGAGACGGGAAGCGACACGGAAACGAAGGGGCTGGAAGCATGGCGGACGCGCGGTGACGGGAGGCGAGATTGTCAGCCCGTGTTGCCGGCTTTGGCAAGGTCGAGTTCGCCGCGCTTGATCGAGCGGTCTTCGGGATCGTTGCGCAGCGTGAAGCCCACGCGTTCGACGAAGCGCAGCATGCGTTCGTTGCTCGTGAGGAACTCGCCCTTCATGATGCGCAGCCCCCGCAGCTTGGCGGCGTGGATGAGGACGTCCATGAGCTTGCGTCCCAGGCCGCTGTGCTGATGCTCGTCGGACACGACGATGGCGAACTCGCAGCTCGTGCCGTCGGGGTTGGTCGTATAGCGGCAGACGCCGATCTGCTGCTCCGCGTTGCCGACCCGGCGCGTGGCGATGAAGGCCAGTTCCCGGTCGTAATCGATCTGCGTGAGCTTGGCGAGCAGGGCCGGCGAGAGTTCGCGCATCGCCGTCATGAAGCGGAAATACTTGGTTTCGGGTGACAGGCGGCGCACGAAATCCTGATTCAGCTCCGCGTCTTCGGGCTTGATCGGCCGGATCACGATGGGGGTTCCGTCGCGCAATGTCCATTCCTGCACGAGCGTGCTCGGGTACGGATGGATCGCCATGTGGTCGTAACGCCCGGCATGGCGCGGCAGCTGGCCGATCTCGATGCGCGCGTCGGCGATCTCGAGGCCGCGGTCGTCGACGTTGAGCGGGTTGATCTCCAGCGAGCGGATCCACGGCATCTCGCAGATGATGTCGGAGATCCGCAGCAGGGCATGCTCGAGGGCGTCCAGGTCGGCGGCGGGCAGGCCATCGAAGGAGCCCAGCATCCGCTTGGCATTGGTGCTCTGGAGCAGATCGCGGACGAGGAAGGCATTCAGCGGCGGCAGGGCGACCGCGCGGTCGGGCCAGTAATTGGGGTCCAGGCTGCGCTCTCCGATGCCGATCACGGGCCCGAAGACCGGATCGCGCCAGACGCGCAGCATGAGTTCGCGCGTGCACGGGCTTTGCCAGCTCGGCTCCACGCACATGCCGCTGCTGGCCGCGCCGGGCAGAAGATCGGCGAGTCGCGTCGTCAGTTCTTCCCATGCCAGATGCAGCGCCACCGTGCTTGCCAGCCGGTCGCGTCCCTGAATGCTGTGCAAGCGCGTTCCCTGCAGGGCGGCGTCGGGTTTGAGGTTGACCGGAAAGCCGAGCTGCATCGCGGCCTCGACGGCTTCGGCCGAGGTATGCACGTGACGCGCGCGCACCACGGGCAGGTGGAAGGCCGCGAGCAGCGCTTGTGCCTCATGGCGGCGCAGGATCGTGCGGCGTTCCGCCAGCGCCGCATCGACGATGTCGCGGGCGATCTCCAGCATCGGCCCCTTCTCGTGCTCCAGCGGCGCCGCCACCTGCGTGAGCAGCTGCTGGTTGCGGTAATACGAGCTGATGTGGGAGAACATGTCGACCGCGCTTTCCGGCGTGCGCAGCGAAGGGATGCGTGCCTGGCGGAAGATTTCGCGCGCCTCGAGGCAGGCGTCGTCGCCGAGCCAGCAGGTCAGGATGGGCTTGTCCGAGGTCGCGGCGAGCGAGACCACGCGGCGCGCCACTTCTGCCGGATGACTCATCGCCAGGGGGGAGAGCAGGCACAGCACGCCATCGACCTCGTCGTCGCCCAGCAGCGCGGCGAGCGCGGTGGCATAGCGCGCGGGGCTGGAGTCGCCGATCAGATCGACGGGGTTGTCGACGCGGGAATGCGAGGGCAGCGCGTCCTCGAGCCGCGCGATCGTGGCGGGCGACAGGCGCGCGAGAGCGATGCCCAGGTCTCCCGCGCGGTCGGCGGCCATGACGCCGGGCCCGCCACCGTTGGTGATGATGGCCAGGCGGTTGCCGCGCGGACGGAAATGCACGAACAGGCCCTTGAGGTTGCTCAGCAGCTGCGTGAGCGTGCCCAGGCGCACCACGCCCGAGCGACGCAGGGCCGCATCGAACACCGCATCGTCGCCCGTGATCGCGCCGGTGTGCGCCTGTGCCGCGCGCGAGCCGACCGGATGGCGGCCGACCTTCAGCACCATCACGGGCTTGACGCGCGCGGCGGCCCGGATCGCCGAAAGAAAGCCGCGCGCGTCGCGGATGCCTTCTATGTAGACGAGGATGGCTTCGGTGCGGAAATCCCAGACCAGGTAATCGAGGATCTCGCCGAAATCGAGATCGGCGGAGCCGCCCAGCGAGATGACATTCGAAAAGCCCACGCGATTCGGCCGCGCATAGTCGAGGACGGCCGCGCACAGCGCCCCCGACTGGGAGACGAAGCCGATCGAGCCCGACGTCGCGGCATTGGCCGCGAAAGTGGCATTGAGACCCACGAAGGGACGCTCGACGCCGAAACTGTTCGGCCCGAGCAGGCGCATGCCGTGGCTTCGCGCGATCTCCAGCGTGTCGGCTTCGAGCTGGGCGCCCAGCGCGCCGGTTTCGCCAAAGCCCGCCGAAAGCACCGCGGCCACCCGCACGCCGGCGCGTCCGCACTCGTCAACGAGCCCGGGCACGGTGCCGGCGGGCGTGACGATGATGGCGAGGTCGACACGTCCCGGAACGTCACCGATGTGGCGGAAGCAGGGCACGCCCTGCACGGTGTCGTACTTGGGGTTGACCGCATGCAGCGCCCCTTTGAAGCCGGCTTCGCGCATGTTGCGCAGAACGACCGCGCCGAGGGCGTCGATGCGCTCCGTGGCGCCGATCACGGCGACGCTGCGCGGCTCGAAAAGCGGGGCGAGGTAATGTTTTTCGTCCAAGACACGCTCCCGGCAGATGGGCGACACGGTGAAGGGGCGGCCCACAGTATGCCGGAAGACAATGCGCGGGGTAATGTCTTGCATCCCGCGCACCTGGCGTGCCCACGCGCCTGTTGCAGGGGCGTAAACGGAAAAAGGCACGCGCCTGACGGATCGTGCCTTCTGATCGGGGCCGCGCTCAGGCTCAGTGCGCCGCGCCCGGCTTGTTGCCCAGCGGCAGCACTTCGCGGCCGTAGATTTCGTTGAGGATCTGGGCCGCCGCTGCGTACACCGCGGAGGCGCCGCAGAAGATGCCTTCCCAGCCGGCCAGGTGCTTGATGGCCTCGTTCTCGGTGGCGTCGCCCAGGGCGAGCAGGGCGAAGAGCACCACCAGCGAACCGAAGACGATCTGGGTGGCGCGGTTGAGCTTCAGGGTGCCCACGAACAGGATCGCCGTGAAGATGCCCCACATGGTCAGGAAGGCGACCATGCTGCCGGTGTCGGGTGCGGGCATCAGGCCCGTCTTGGGCAGGCAGACGATGCCCACCAGAACCATCCAGAAGAAGCCGTAGGACGTGAAGGCCACGGTGCCGAAGGTGTTGCCCTTCTTCCATTCCATCAGGCCGGCGAACACCTGCGCGATGCCGCCGTAGAAGATGCCCATGGAGAGGATCATCGCGCTCATGTTGATGAGGCCGGCGTTATGCACGTTCAGCAGGATGGTGGTCATGCCGAAGCCGAGAAGGCCCAGCGGTGCGGGGTTGGCGGTGAAGTCTTGATGCTTGGGGTCAGACATGAAATGAAGCTCCGGGTTGTGGCGTGTACGAAAAAACCGCCGAGAGTACGTCAAAAGCGCGCGATTGTGTCACTCACGCGCGCGTCGGAATTTCTTCCAGATCAAAGGAATCGCGCGATGCGCGCGTCATGGGGTGCGAGCCGACGCACGGCATGCCGCGGCACGGTTGGGGGCGGGGCGAGCTGTCCCGCGAGTGAGCCGGCAAGTGATTGAAAAATCAGGGCGTACGGCAGCGGATGGCGAACTTTCGTACATCAGGGAGAGTGTCTATTTCATGGCTCAGGAGCGGCTCTTAGGATGCGGTTACCCACCAGAGGAGACAATATCAATGAGCACCATCGATTCCGTGATGCAGGAGACCCGCGTTTTTTCGCCTCCGGCCGAAGTCACCGCCCGCGCCGCGGTCTCCGGCATGGCGGCATACCGCGCCCTGTGCGAAGAGGCCGAGCGTGATTACGAGGGCTACTGGGGGCGCCTCGCGCGCGAGCACCTCGAATGGAAAGAACCTTTCACCCAGGTGCTCGACGAGTCCGGCGCGCCTTTCTACCACTGGTTTGCCGATGGCACCCTGAACGCCTCCTACAACTGTCTCGACCGCAATCTCCAGAACGGCAACGGCGGCAAGACGGCGCTGATCTTCGAGGCCGACGACGGCAAGGTCACGCGGATCAGCTACCGCGAGTTGCATGCGCTGGTATGCCGGTTCGCCAACGGGCTCAAGGCCCGCAACATCGGCAAGGGCGATCGCGTCGTGATCTACATGCCGATGTCGATCGAAGGCGTGGCCGCCATGCAGGCCTGCGCGCGCATCGGCGCGACGCACTCCGTGGTTTTCGGCGGCTTCTCGGCCAAGAGCCTGCAGGAGCGCATCTCGGATGCGGGGGCGGTCGCGGTGATCACGGCCGACGAACAATGCCGCGGCGGCAAGAGCATCGCGTTGAAATCCGTGGTGGACGAAGCCCTTTCGATGGGGGGATGCGAAAGCATCCACACGGTGGTGGTCTATCAGCGCACCGGGGTGAGCGTGGCCATGCATGGCGGGCGCGATCTCACGCTGGATGCCCTGATGGCCGGGCAGAGCGAGGAGTGCGAGCCGGAATGGGTGGGGGCGGAACATCCCCTCTTCCTGCTGTATACCTCGGGCTCCACCGGCAAACCCAAGGGCGTGCAGCACTCCACGGGCGGCTATCTGCTGCAGACCGTGCTCACGATGAAATGGACGTTCGACATCCGGCCCGAGGACGTGTTCTGGTGCACCGCCGATATCGGCTGGGTGACCGGCCACTCCTACATCGCTTACGGGCCGCTGGCCTGCGGCGCCACGCAGGTGGTCTTCGAAGGGGTGCCGACCTGGCCCGACGCCGGCCGTTTCTGGCAGACCATAGACAAGCACCGCGTCACCATCTTCTACACCGCCCCCACGGCCATCCGGGCCCTTATCAAGGCTTCCGAGGTCGATCCCAAGGTGCATCCGCGCCAGTACAAGCTCGACAGCCTGCGCCTGCTCGGGTCGGTGGGAGAGCCCATCAATCCCGAAGCCTGGATGTGGTACTACGAGCAGGTCGGTCATTCGCGGTGCCCCATCATGGACACCTTCTGGCAGACCGAGACTGGCGGTCACGTGATCACGCCCCTGCCGGGGGTGACGCCGCTGGTGCCGGGGTCGTGCACCTTGCCGTTTCCCGGCATCCAGGTCGCGGTCGTGGACGAGACCGGTCACGACGTGGAATGGGGCAAGGGCGGCTTCCTCGTCATCAAGCGTCCCTGGCCTTCGATGATCCGCACCATCTATGGCGACCCCGAACGCTTCCGCAAGAGCTATTTCCCGGTTGATCTCGGCGGCACGCTGTATCTGGCGGGCGATGGCGCCATGCGTGACGCGAAGACCGGCAACTTCACGATCATGGGGCGCATCGACGACGTCCTGAACGTCTCTGGCCACCGCATGGGCACGATGGAGATCGAATCTGCACTCGTGGCCTGCTCGGAGCTCGTTGCCGAGGCGGCCGTCGTGGGGCGGCCAGACGATCTCACGGGCGAGGCCATCGTGGCTTTCGTGGTGCTCAAGCAGGCGCGCCCCACGGGCGAAGAGGCCAAGGCCACGGTAAAGAAGCTGCAGGACTGGGTGGCCAAGGAAATCGGCCCCATTGCAAAACCCAAGGACATCCGCTTCGGTGACAACCTGCCCAAGACGCGGTCCGGCAAGATCATGCGGCGCCTGCTGCGGGCGCTCGCGAAGGGTGAAGAGATCACGCAGGATGTCTCGACGCTCGAGAATCCGGCGATTCTCGAGCAATTGAAGCAGACCGCCTGATGTCTCCGCGCCGGCCTTGCCAGGCCGGCTTTTTTCCCCGGGCGTCGAGTACGCCCGTGCTTTTAGGCATGCGATTCAGAAAGGCAGACGGCGACGCGGTGTGGTCGCCGTCCTGCTTTTCTCTTTGGCTTCCGGCGTGTCCTTGGGGGCGGCACGTTCCGGCTTGCGGGGCTGGTTCAGCTCAGGCAACGCAAAGCGCACCCTGCCTTCAAGCTCGCAGCCGCGCATGCCCGGCGAGCAGCGCGCACCGCGCACGCGTTGGCACACGCCCTCCACATCATGAGGGCACCCCCAGGCGGCACTCATGCGCGGGTCTCCGTCTCCAGGGCGAGTGCTGCGTGTTCGCGCGCGCTGCGGCGCATGCGCCAGATCGTGTGGCTGTTGACGAGCAGGATCACGATTTCGAGCGCACTGCCACCGATTGAGCCTGAGATCAGGTTGTTGGCGATCCAGAGCATGGTGCCCAGCAACATGGCCACGCGCATCCGTATGCCCGAGAGCAGAAACAGTGCGAGCGTCCCCACGCATGAGGCGATGAGCGGAAACCAGTTCCACCAGTGTTCGACGAGCCCGATGCCCAGTCCCAGATTCACCGCCACCACGACCACCGCGACCCAGACGGAACGCGTGTAGATCGACAGCACCGAGCGCGTGGTGGAGACCAGCGAACTCGCCATGGCCGTGGGGTTGCCGAGGAGCCAGAAGTGCAGCACGTAGGCCACGCACTCGCCGGTCATGAAGAGCTTGAAACGGTGATCGTTCTTCTGCAGGAAAGAACCCACGCCCAGGACGAATGCGGCATAGCCGCAGAGCTGGGCGGGAGACAAGGCATCTTGGAACATGAGGGGCGGCAGGCGCCGGGAGAAACGACCCGAAGGCGTGACTTTAGCGGTTTGGTGCGTCGCGGACCAGCGTGGCCGGGTTCGGCTCGACTGGCAGGGGCAGCCTGCTGCGGCCCGCCCCGCAGGGGCGACGGGACTTCAGGCGCGGTTGCCGCGGAGCTTCAGAAAGATCATGGCGGCGAGCAGCGCGTCATTGAACGGGTCGTGGCGGGGCAGATCGGGGAGGTTCAGCTCGGCGAGGATGGTGCTCAGGCTCAGATCCACTTCCGGCCGGTAGGCGCTGACCTGACGGTCGTAGTAGAGGCCGGAAACGTCGATCGCAGCGTTGGGCAGGCGAACGCCCAGGCGCCCCCGCAGATCGCGGTTGAGCAAGGCCAGATCGAATTCCAGGTAGTAACCCAGCAAAGGGCGGGAGCCCACGAAGCGAAGCAGTTGCTCAAGCGCCTCGTCGAGCGGCAGACCGTCTGCCAGATCCTGCTCGCGCAGCAGATGGATGGGAATGCTGTCGACGGCAAGGGGGCGCTGGGGACGAATCTTGAGACGCAACGCGCTGGCGCTTGCGATGCGGTGATCGTGCACACGGATGGCGGCGATGCTGATGATTTCGGCGCTGCGCGGATTCAGGCTGCTGGTCTCGCAATCCAGGCTCACCCATTCGTTGGCCGGAGGGGGAGCGAAGAGGTAAGCGCAGCTCGCATCGCGAAGCCTGCGGCGGGCGAATTCACGGTGCAGGCGATGCCAGAGCGTCATGACACGCGCTGCAGCTGGAAGTGATGCGCCACGACCTGGCAGAAGCGCTTGACCACGCCGAGCGCGTCCTTGAGCAGATCGCGTTCCAGTGTGGACAGGGCGTCGGGATCAATCAGGTTGTCGGCCGCGCGCCCGCGACGCAAGGCCGACAGTCCGTGGGCGAGCCGCAGGGCCTGCAGGAAGGCCAGGGTTTCGCGCAGATCCTGCGCCAGACCGCCCGGCAGCACGCCCAGGGTGACCAGGCCCTCGATGCGCTCGACGCTGTTGGTGGCCAGCACGCCGTGTTTGATGGCGAGGCTGCGCACCCCGTGCACGAGCGGAAAAATGCCGCCTTTCTTGATGTCGATGTGATCGTGTCCGTTGCTTGCGGCCGTGAGCAGGCGCGAAAAGCGTCCGAGGGGGACATCGAACTGCAGCACGGGCAGCGCGAATCGCGCGAGAAAAGCATCGTCGAGTTCGGGGAGGGCTGGCAGGCGGACCGTCTCGAGCAGGTCCGGACGTCCCGCGGTGGCAATCGCGTCGGCCCAGATCGCCAGCCGCATGACGTTCTCGGCGTTGGCGCTGCGCAGCCAGCCGAGCAGGCGCTGGCGCATCGTGCTGACCTCGCAGCACCATTCGGGTCGCGACAGCATGATGCCGCCCGGGCAGGGCGGATAGCCGAAGCTCAGCAAGGTCTGCGTGAAGCGATCACAGGTCGCGGCCAGATCGGGGTGGCTGTAGCCGTCTTCGATGAGGAGGGCGTTGTCCTGATCCGTCTTGAGGATCTGTTCCCCCCGGCCTTCGGACCCCAGGACCAGCACGCAGACATGTTCGAGCATGCCGGGAGGGGCGAGCAGGGCGAAGAGCCGCGAGATCAGCTGGCGGCGCAGTTCGCCGAGCAGGTCGGCGATGAGATTGACCTTCACGCCCTGACCATGCAGCACCGCCACGAGCGTCTCCATGCGCTGACTGGCCGCCAGCAGCTCCGCCACGGTGTCAGCGCGTTCGATCTGCGCGAGCACGATATGCGACTGGCTGGAGAGAAAGGACAGCAGCTCGATCTGCTCGAGCACGCCGATGATTTCTCCGTGATGCGTCACGACGAGCCGCTGGATGACGTGGGAGGCCATCTGGAGCTGCGCGTGATAGAGGTAGCGGTCCGCCTCGATCGCGTGCAGCGGGCGGCTGGACAGGGGTCCCAGAGGAGCTTGCCCGGCATTTTCCTGCCCGATCACGAAATCGCGCAGATCGCTGCGCGTGAAAATGCCCGGACCGTCTGCGCTACGCACCAGCACGCAGCTCGCGTGATGCTTCTTCATGAGCCGGGCGGCGTCGAGCACGGTATCGTGAGCTTCCAGCCACAGGGCAGGCGACAGGTAAGCCGAGTCCACCCGGCTCATGAGCATCGCCTGTAGCTGTCCTTCCAGGGGGCGGTTGGCGAGCACCGCAAAGCGCGCGGCAACGTCCTGATAGAAGAAGGCGCCGAAGACCGGGTTGCGCTGCGTGAGCTCGAGTACCTGCGCGCGAGGCAGGCAATAGACGAGTGTGTCTTCTTCGGCAACGAGGCGGCGTTGCACCTGACCACTGAGCATCGCGCGCGCATCGAAGCTGTCCTGCGGGCCGTGATAGCCCAGGATTTCGCCGTCTTCCTGCTCGCAGACCAGTCCCTTGAGTATTACGTAGAGCGCGTCGATATGGCTGCCGGGCTCATGCAGGCAGGTTCCGGCCGGAAAATAGGCGATGTCGACATGACGGGAAAGACGTTCGCGTTCGTCGCGGGTCAGGCAGTCGAACGGGGCGTGACTGAAGTCGAACGGGGTTGTCATGGGGTTCCGGGCCGTATCGGGCGCCGGCAGTGCGACGCCAGGGGCCGCTTGGGAGCAAGAACCCCGGGCTCGCGCCCGGGGTCGAGGTCATGCATTTCAGTGACGGGAGGCGCCTTCCGCTCCGACACCGGTCATGGAACGGATGAACTGCGGCAGGAAGGCTTCGCGCTCCTTCTGCGCGCTTTCGCTGTTGTCCAGTACCGAGAACAGCCAGGTGAAGACAAACGCCGCCGTCATCGAGAAGAGTGCCGGATTCTTGTAGGCGAAGAGCGCTTCCTGGTTGTGCAGCACATCCACCCACACGGTCGGCCCGATGATGATCAGGATCACAGCCGTGAGCAGGCCGACGAGCCCGCCCAGCACGGCGCCCCGCGTGGTGAGGCCACGCCAGAACATCGAGAGGAAGAGCACCGGGAAGTTTGCCGAGGCTGCGATCGAGAACGCCAGGCCCACCATGTAAGCGATGTTCTGCTTCTCGAAGGCGATGCCCAGCAGGATCGCGACCACCCCCAACCCAACGGTGGCGATCTTGGAGACGCGAATCTCGTCGGCTTCCGTGCTCCTGCCGTGGCGCCAGACGCTGGCGTAGAGGTCATGCGAGACGGCCGAGGCGCCCGACAGCGTGAGCCCCGACACCACCGCCAGGATGGTTGCGAACGCGACGGCGGAGATGAAGCCGAGGAACAGGTCTCCACCCACCGCATCGGCCAGATGGATGGCAGCCATGTTGGCGCCCCCGATCAGCGCCGAGCCGTCCATGTATTCGGGCTTGTTGAGCACGAGCATGATGGCGCCGAAGCCGATGATGAAGGTCAGGATGTAGAAGTAGCCGATGAAGCCCGTGGCGTAGAACACCGATTTGCGTGCCTCCTTGGCATCCGCGACGGTGAAGAAGCGCATCAGGATGTGCGGCAGGCCCGCGGTGCCGAACATCAGGCCGATCCCCAGCGAGATCGCGTCGATCGGATTGGAGACCAGCCCCCCCGGAGACATGATCGCAACGCCCTTGGGGTGCGCCGCGATCGCCTGGCTGAACATGTTTTCCAGGCTGAAACCCGAGAGGCGAAGCACCATGAAGGCCATGAACGAGGCCCCGGCGAGCAGCAGCACCGCCTTGATGATCTGTACCCAGGTCGTGGCGAGCATGCCGCCGAACATCACGTACAGCACCATGAGGATGCCCACCAGCACCACGGCCGAAGCGTAGTTCATGCCGAACAGGAGCTGGATCAGCTTGCCCGCGCCCACCATCTGCGCGATCAGGTAGAGCGCCACGGTCACGAGCGTGCCGACGGCCGCGAAAGTCCGCACCGGAGCCTGCCGCAGCCGGTACGAGGCTACGTCGGCGAAGGTGTACTTGCCCAGGTTGCGCAGGCGCTCGGCGATGAGGAAGGTGATCAGCGGCCATCCCACAAGAAAACCGATGGAATAGATCAGCCCATCGTATCCGCTGCCATAAACGAGGGCGGAAATGCCCAGGAAGGATGCGGCCGACATGTAGTCGCCCGCGATCGCGAGGCCGTTCTGGAAACCCGTGATGCCGCCGCCGGCGGCGTAGAAATCCTTTGCCGAGCGCGTGCGCTTGGCGGCCCAGTAAGTGATGAACAGCGTGGCGGCGACGAAAGCGAAGAACATCGCGATCGCATGCAGGTTCAGGGAACGTTGCTCGACCGCGCCGTCGAGCGCGGGTGCCGCCCAGAGGGGCAGGCTGGCGGAGAGGCCGGCCAATGCAAGCAGAAGGGAGCGGATCATTGCTGGGCCTCCTCGATGACTTCACGCGTGAGCCGGTCGAATTCGCCGTTGGCGCGGCGTACGTAGATGCCTGTGAGCACGAAGGCCGAGAGGATCACGCCGACGCCGAAGGGGATTCCCCAGGTGATGACGGTGTCCGGACCGAGCGGTGTACCGAAGAGCTCTTTCTTGAAGCCGATGACGAGGATGAAGACGCAGTAGATCGCCAGCATGATGATCGACAGCGTCCAGGAGAACACGCGTCTGGTGTGGACCAGGGCGATGAACTTCGGATTTCTCTGTATCCGTTCTACGGGAAGTGCCATGTCTCTCCTCCTGAGGGCCGCGACCAGCGTCACGGGTGACTCACTTTATTGACGCGACTGACTTCAAATCTAATGAGAATTCCTGATGCAATGGATCAGCGCCAGTAATGCAGAATCCCTCAAGCGTGCCACGGCAAGGGTTTCAGGCATTTCGAAGTGTCCGCCCCATTGTGTTTTGCTGTCTGTAAACCCCTAGGCCCCTGTCATGGAAATCTATCAACTCAAGAGCTTTCAGGCGGTGGCGCAGCAAGGGCACCTGACGCAGGCCGCCGAGCTTCTGCATCTTTCACAGCCGGCCGTGTCGGCGCACATCAAGGCGCTGGAGGAAGAACTCGGCGTCAGTCTCTTCGACCGCGTTTCCTCGGGCGTGCAGCTCACCGATGCCGGCCGCCGCCTTCTGGGGGACGCCGAACGCGTGCTGTGCGACATGCGCTCCATGTTCGACCATGCGCGCAGCATGCACGCGCAGCTGCGCGGACGCGCCCGCATCGGCACGCTCATGGTGGCCGCGCGCCTGCGCCTGGGCGCGTGGCTCGGCGACGTGCGGCGGCGCCACCCGCTGCTCGACGTGCAGACCAGGCTGGGGCTGTCGCGCGAGGGGCTGGCGGAGATCCGGCGCGGCAATCTGGATTGCGGATTCTTTCTGGGGCGGGAGAGCTTCAGCGGCGTGTCGGCGGTGGTACTGGCCGAAATCGGTTTTTGCGTGGCGATTCCGTGCGAGCTGGCTGAAAAGCTGGGGCATGCCGACTGGCAGCAGATGAATGGCGTGCCGTGGCTGGGTGTGTCGCCGCGCTCGACGATCGCCGCCATGACCGAGGATCTCTGGCGCCAGTACAACATCAGGCCGCGCCTGATCGGCGAATTCGATGACGAGGCCGCACTCGCGGAACTCGTCAAGGGCGGGCTGGGGCTGGCGCTGCTCGCCGAGCGCACCGCGAAACGCTTTGCCGCGGACGGGGCCTTCGTGCTCTGGCGGGGCGGCGAGGTGGTGGTGAAGGCGCCGCTGCAGTTCATCTACCCGAGCGAGCGCGAGGCCGACCCGGTGATTCTTGCCCTGCGCGAATCGCTCCGGCGGATCTGGGATCTGCCCTGAGCCCGCCTCTGCCGCAGCCCCGGAGCCCTGCGCTGCTAGCTCAGCGCTTGCCGCCGAGCGCGAGGTCCACGAACCAGGTCAGCACGCTGTAGAGCAGGGCGCCGAAGAGGGCGGGCCAGAACCCCGCCACGCTGAAGCCGCTGACGAAATTCGAGGCGAACCAGAACAGCAGGGCGTTGATGACGAGAATGAACAGCCCCAGCGTGAGGGCGGTGATCGGCAACGTCAGCAGGATCAGCAAGGGGCGGATCAGGGCGTTGAGCAGGCCGATCACCAGCGCGGCGATCAGGGCGGCGGTGAAGCTCGTGACGGCAATGCCGGAAATGAGTTCGGGCACGAGCATCAGCGCGGCGGCGTTGAGCGCCCATCTGAGCAGGGTGAGGATCATCAGTGGTGGGCTCCGTGTTCGGTGGCGCGACGCAGGCGGGCGGCGAGCGCGGCGCTGTCGGGAAGGGGGGCGTCGAGCCAGTCTTGCATGTGCTGCGAAACGAGGTCGCGCAGCGCGACGATGAATTCAGGGCTGTCGTTGAGGCAGGGGATGTACCGGAAGTCGCGGCCGCCCGCGGCCACGAAGGCCGCCTTGCATTCCAGGGCGATCTCCTCGAGCGTTTCGAGGCAGTCCGAGACGAAACCCGGGCAGATCACGTCCACGCATTTCACGCCTGCGCGCGCGAGTTTCTGCAGGCTGGGTTCGGTATAGGGCTGCAGCCATTCGGCGCGACCGAAGCGCGACTGGAAGGTGACGAGGTATTGATCCTCGCGCAGGTTCAGCCGCTCCGCGAGCAGCCGCGCGGTGGCCTGGCATTCGCAGAAATAGGGGTCGCCGCGGTCGAGCGAGAACCGCGGCGTGCCATGAAAACTCATCACGAATTTCTCGGGCAGGCCGTTGCGGCGCCAGTGCTCCGTCACACGCGCGGCCAGCGCTCCGATGTAGCCCGGATGTGCGTGGAAGCTTCGCACCACGCGCAGTTCGGGCAGGTTGCGGATGCGTTGCATGGCGCGCCCGAGCGCGTCCATCGCGCTGGCGCTGGTGCTGGCGGCGTACTGCGGATACAGCGGCAGCACGAGCACACGCGTGCAGCCGGCGGCCTTGAGCTGCTCGAGCACGTGCCCGACCGACGGGGCGCCGTAGCGCATGGCGTAGCCGACCTGCACTTCGGGATGCCCGGCCTCGCGCAGGTAGCCGCGCAGCAGCTTGGTCTGCCGCTCGGTCTGCATGCGCAACGGCGAGCCTTCCTTGTGCCAGATCCGGGCGTACTTGGCGGCGGACTTCGCGGGCCGGACGGTGAGCACGAAGAGGTTCAGGATCAGCCACCAGAGCGGGCGCGGCAGCTCGACGACGCGCGGATCCGAGAGGAACTCGCGCAGATAGCGGCGGACGGCGCGGGGCTCGGGCGCGTCGGGCGTTCCCAGATTCACCAGCATCACGCCGATGCGGGGAGCCTGTTCGTGAGGGTGGCGCGGCTCGGGCAGGTAGCGCGGCATGATGGGTCCGGTAGGCGTCAGTGGCTGGAGAGCGCGCTCGAGAGCAGGCGCGCGGTGATGTCCACGATGGGGATCACGCGCTCGTAGGCCATGCGCGTGGGGCCGATCACGGCCACCGTGCCGACGACCTGGCCGTCGACTTCGTATGGCGCGGTCACGACGCTGCATTCGTCGAGCGGGCTGATGCCGGATTCGCCGCCGATGAAGAGCTGGACGCCTTCGGCGCGGCTCGAAATGTCGAGCAGCTGCACCAGCCCGGATTTCTGCTCGAACATGCGGAACAGTTCGCGCAGGCGGTTCATGTTCGACGAGATGTCGTCGACCTCCAGCAGGCGGTGCTCGCCCGACAGCATGTAGCTGTCGCCCTGTTCGCTCATGGCGTCCTGGCCGGCCGAGATGGCCGCTGACATGAGTTCGGTCATGTCCTGCTGGATCTGCACGAGTTCCGAGCGCAGGCGCGTGACCATCTCGCCGAAGGCAAGACCCGCGCAATGGTGATTCAGGTAATTCGCCGCACGCACCAGCTCGCTGCCCGAGTAGGGACGCTGCGTGAACAGGATGCGGTTCTGCACGTCGCCCTTCATCGTCACGATGATCAGCAGCACGCGCGTGTCCGACAGGCTCACGAATTCGATCTGGCGGATGGTGGCCGCTTCGCGGCGCGGCGCGGCCACGATGCCGGCGAAGCTCGTGAGTTCCGAAAGCAGGTTGGAGGCCGCGCTCAGCACGCGGCGTGGCTCATCCGGATGCAGATGGTGCTCCAGCTCGCGGACCTCGGTCTGGGCCAGCGGTTTCACCGTGAGCAGGGTGTCGACGAAGATGCGGTAGCCGCGTGCGGTGGGAATGCGCCCCGCCGAGGTGTGGGGGCTGGCGATCAGGCCCATGTCCTCGAGGTCCGACATCACGTTGCGGATCGTGGCGGGGGAAAGCTCCAGCCCGGACTGCCGGGAGAGCGCGCGCGAGCCTACGGGTTGCCCCTCGGCGATGTAGCGTTCGACGAGCGTCTTGAGCAGCAGTTGGGCGCGTTGATCGAGTTGCGGCATGGCTTCATTGTAAGGGCTCGCGGCGCGCCGTGGCGAGCGGGCGCCGGGCGCGCCGCGCGTTCGGGCATGGACGGGCGGGACGTGCGGCGCATCGGCGCTTCGGGCCGTGGCCGGCTGTGGTTTAATCCCCGCTCATGGACGATGAATTCCGCATTGTTGCCCTGATCGGCAAGTACTACAGCACCAGCCCCGAAGTGGCCGCGGCGGTCGCGCGGCTCGCCGCCTTCCTGCGGGGACGCGGCCTGGAGGTCTGGATCGACCCGCGCACGGCGGAGGTCATCGGGCCCGACGCCACGTTGCGCGTCGCCACCTTCGACGAAATCGGCGAGGGCGTGGATCTCGCGATCGTGCTCGGTGGCGACGGCACCATGCTCACCGCGGCACGCGCGCTCGGCCTGCATCACCTGCCGCTGGTGGGCGTGAATCAGGGGCGGCTGGGGTTCCTGACCGACGTGCCGCACGACCAGATGTGCGAGCGCGTGGGCGAAATCCTCGACGGCCGCTACCTGCGCGAACGCCGCTCGCTGCTCGAGGTGGAACTCTGGCGCGGCGAGCAGCACGTGAGCAGCGGCATGGCGCTCAATGACATCGTGCTGTCGCGCGGCGAGATCGGCCGCATGATCGAATTCCGCCTCAGCGTGGACGGCGAATACCTCTACTCGCTGCGCTCCGACGGCATCATCATCGCCACGCCGACGGGCTCCACGGCCTATGCGCTGTCGGCCAACGGCCCCATCCTGCACCCCCGCCTGGCGGGCATCGTGCTCGTGCCCCTGTGCCCGCACGCGCTCACGTACCGGCCCCTGGCGCTGGCGCACGACAGCGTGGTGGAACTCGAAGTGATCGGCACGCGTGGCGGGGTGGTCCACTGCGATGGTCAGACGCTCTTCGAGGCGCGCATCGGCGACGTCGTTCGCGTGGTGCGCTCGCAACAGGCCGTGACCTTCCTGCACCCCGAGGACTACAGCTATTTCAACGTGCTGCGCGAAAAATTGCACTGGAGCACCCTGCCGCATCTTTCCTGATGGATTGTATGGATATACAGTATCGCGCATCGCTGATCGCGGACGTGCCATCGTCATTCCGGCGCCGCCGCCGCGCGGCCCCCGGCGGCCGATCCTCCCCATCCGTTCTTTCGTTTTCCCGAGCTGACCGCCCATGCTGCGCCGCCTTCTGATTCAGGATTTCGTCCTCGTCGATCGTCTGGAACTCGATTTCCGCACCGGCTTCGGTGCGCTCACGGGCGAGACCGGCGCCGGCAAATCCATTCTGCTCGACGCGCTGTCGCTGCTGCTGGGCGGGCGCGCCGAAGGCGGCGTGGTGCGCGCACAGCGGGAGCGCGCCGACCTCGCGGCGGAGTTCGATCTCGACGGAGCGGCGCTTGCCTGGCTGACGGAGCAGGATTTCCCACTCGAAGACCGCAGCGTGCTGCTGCGCCGCGTGATCGACGCCAGCGGCCGCTCGCGCGCCTATCTCAATGGCGCGCCCGCCACCGCCACGCAGTTGCGCGCACTGGGCGAGCTCATCGCCGACATCCATGGCCAGCATGCGCACCAGGCCTTGCTGCGCGCCGACGCGCAGCGCGAGCTGCTGGACGGCCACGGCGGCCTGCGCGAATCCGCGCGCGAGGTCGCGGCGCGGTTCCGGGCCTGGGCGGATGCGCGGCGCCAGCGCGAGGAAGCTGAGCGCGATACCGAAAGCGTGCAGCGTGAGCGCGAACTGCTCGCGCATCAGGTCGGTGAGATCGGGGCGCTGGGCTTCACCGAAACGGGCTGGCGCGAACTCAACGAAGAGCAAGGCCGCCTCGCGCACGCGGCGAGTCTGCTCGAAGGCAGCGGTGCGGCGCTCGACGCGATCAGCGAAGGCGAGACCCCGCTGACGGCCGAGGCCGAACGCCTCGCCGCGCGCCTGACCGAGCTGGCGGCCTATGACCCCGCGCTCGAAAGCGTGGCGGAGCTGCTGGCCGAGGCCGCGATCCGGCTCGAAGAGGCTGGCCACGCGCTGCGCCGCTATCAGGACCGGGTTGAGCTAGACCCCGCCCGCCTCGCCGAGATCGAAACGCAGATGGATGCCGTCGTGGGGTGCGCGCGCAAGTACCGGGTGAGCCCCGAAGCGCTGCCGGAGCTGCTCGCCGCCGCGTCGGGGCGCCTGGCCAGCCTGGACGCGCAGGCCGACGTGGAAGCCTTGCGGGCATGCGAGGCGGCCGCGCATGCGGATTATCTCGGTGCCGCGCGCACGCTGTCGGCCGCGCGGGCGGAAACGGCGCGATCACTGGGGCAGGCGGTCAGCGAGGTCATGCAGGATCTGGCGATGGCCGGCGGGCGCTTCGAGATCGCGCTGCTGCCTGATACCCAGGGAACCGCTCACGGCCTCGAACGCATCGAGTTCCAGGTGGCGGCCAACCCCGCCCAGCCGCTGCGCCCGCTGGGCAAGGTGGCCTCGGGGGGCGAGCTTTCGCGGATCGGTCTCGCGATCCAGGTCATCACCTCCGAGTCGCAGTCGATTCCCACGCTGATCTTCGACGAGGTCGACAGCGGCATCGGCGGGCGCGTGGCCGAAATCGTCGGCCGTCGCCTGCGCGAGCTGGGCCGTGGCCGCCAGGTGCTGTGCGTGACGCACCTGCCGCAGGTTGCCGCCCAGGCCGACTGGCAATGGCGCGTCGTGAAGGAGAGCCGGGACGGGCAGACGCATTCGCGCCTCGTCGAGCTCGACGACGCCGGGCGGGTCGAAGAGATCGCGCGCATGCTGGGCGGCGTGCAGATCACCGATACCACGCGCCACCACGCGGCCGAACTGCTCGCCGCCCGCTGAAGCGGCGCGCCTGCGCAATCGCGATCAAGCCGAAGGCTGAGGGCTGGCGCGATAATCGGGGTTCCCCGTATCACGCAGAATGGTTTCAATCATGTCCAAGCTTTTGCAGCACCTGCAGCAGATCGAACTCTGGCCCGGCGTCGCCCCCGGTTCCGAGGGCGTTTCACTCGAACAGACGGTCGAAGAGCGCAGCCCCGACACGGCCGCTTTTCACGATCGCGCGGTCACCGGCATCGAGCGCCCCACGCTGACGGCCTACCTTCCCGAGAAACCCAACGGCACGAGCATCGTCCTGGCCCCCGGCGGCGGTTACGTGCGCGTCGTCCTCGACAAGGAAGGCATCGAGATCGCGCGCTGGCTCAACGGCTTCGGCATCACGGTCTTCCTGCTGCTTTACCGCCTGCCCGGCGAAGGGCACGCTCAACGCAACTTCGTACCCCTGCAGGACGCGCAGCGGGCCCTGCGCCTGGTGCGCGCCAACGCGGCCGCCTGGGGGCTCGCGCCGGATCGCGTGGGCGCCATGGGCTGCTCGGCGGGCGGCCATGTCATCAGCTCGCTCGCCACGCTTTTCGGGCGCCAAGCCTATGCCCCCGTCGATGCCGTCGACGACGTGTCGGCACGCCCCGATTTCGTCTCCTTGCTCTACCCGGTGATCACCATGGACGCGCGCTGGGCACACAAGGGCTCGCGCGAGAAGCTGCTGGGCTGCTCTCCTGACGCGCCGCCCGCCGCCGCGCTGGAAGAAGCCTGGTCCACCGAGAAGCAGGTGGGGCGCGACACACCGCCGTGTTTCATCACCCATGCGGCTGACGACGAATCCGTGCCGGTGCACAATGCGCTGGACTTTCACCGCGCGCTGGTCACGCAAGGCGTCGAGGGCGCGCTGCACATCTTCGAGCGCGGCGGACACGGGCATGGCATCCGCCTCGCCGTGGGCAAGCCCGTCGAAGCCTGGACGGGCCTCTTCGAGCGCTGGCTGCGCGCGCACGCCTGCATCTGACAAGGAGCGAGAATGACGCTGGACATCGATCTGGAACGCCTGGCCCTGCAGGAAGAGCGCCTGCAGTTCGCCGCCTTCGACGCCGACACCGCGTGGCGCCTGGGTTGCCGTTTGCGCGAGGCGGCCCTCGCGGCCGGCCACGCCGTTGCGATCGAAGTCCGGCAGGCAGGCTTCCCGCTGTTCTACACGGCGCTGCCCGGAACCAGCCCGGACAACGCGGACTGGCTGCGGCGCAAGCGCAACGTGGTCGAGCGCTTCCATCGCAGCTCCTACGCCATGGGCCTGCAGATGGAAAAGCGCGGCCTCACGCTCGAACAGCGCTACGGAACCGCGCTGGCCGACTACGTGGCCGCCGGCGGCGGTTTTCCGGTGCGCGTGCGCGGCACGGGCGTGGTCGGCTTCATCGGCGTCTCGGGCCTCGCCCAGCGCGACGATCATGCCTTCATCGTGCGCGTGCTGGCGGACTTCCTGGGCGAACCGGCACAAGACCTCGCCCTGGACGCCGATTGAGCGGGACCGCGCGGCCGGGGTGGGTGCCCTTGCCGCGCGGCGTCGCCGCAGCGCTGCCCCAGGGCCCCGGCGCGCGCCACGTGCTCAGGCCGGGCGCGCGGGCTGGAGGAATCTGGCCTCGTAGGCTTCGGCGGGCAGGGGGGGGCTGAAGAGGTAGCCCTGGCAGGCATCGCACCCTTGCTGGATCAGGAAATCGCGCTGTGAGGCGGTTTCCACGCCTTCGGCGAGCACGGTGATGTCCAGGTTGTGCGCCATCGCGATGATGGTGGAGGTGAGCTTGGCGTCGGCGGGGTTGTCGGGGATCTCGGCAATGAAGCTGCGATCGATCTTGAGCTTGTCGACGGGCAGCTTGCGCAGGTAGGACAGCGACGAGTAGCCCGTGCCGAAATCGTCGATCGAGAGGTGCACGCCCAGCGCGCGCACGCCTTCGATGAAGCGTTCCGAGAATTCGCCCTGTTCCATCATGCTCGACTCGGTGAGCTCGATGTCGAGCCGCGACGCCGGGAATCCGGTGGCGTCGAGCGTGGCGCGCAGACGTTCGACGAAGTCGCCGCGGCGGATCTCATGCGATGAAACGTTGATGGCCAGCGTGCCGAAGTCGTAACCCGCTTCCAGCCAGCGGCACCCTTGCTCGCAGGTGGCGCGCAGCACCCATTCGCCCAGTTGCACGATGAGCCCGGTTTCCTCGAGCAGCGGAATGAAGGTGGCCGGGCTGATCGGGCTCACGCCCGGCGGCTGCAGGCGCACGAGCGCTTCGGCGCCGGTCAGGCGGCCCGTGGCGAGGTTCACCTGCGGCTGGTAGTAGAGGCTGAACTCGTCGTTGTCGAAGGCCCGGCGCAGGCGTGCCTCGAGTTCCAGCCGGTAGTTCGCGGCGGCCGTGAGTTCCTCGGTGTAATAGCGGTAGGTGCTGCGGCCCGCGCGCTTGGCCTGATACATCGCGGCGTCGGCCTGGCGGATGAGTTCGGCGGCGGTGTTGCCGTCGTCGGGATAGATGCTGATGCCTATGCTCACGCGCACGTAGAGGGTGTGGCCGGAGGCGAGCGTCATGGGCTCGTCGAGCGCGGTGAGCAGGCTGGAGGCCACGAGCGCGGCGTCCTGCGGGGCCTGGAGGGATTCGAGGATGAGCAGGAACTCGTCGCCGCCGAGGCGGCCCAGGGTGTCCTGTTTGCGCAAGCGGCTGTTGATGCGCTTGGTGACGGCCACCAGCAGCTCGTCGCCCACGTTGTGACCCAGCGCGTCGTTGACGTGCTTGAAGTTGTCGAGGTCGATGAAGAGCACAGCGAGATAGGCGCGCTGGCGCCGCGAGACCTCCAGCGCGTGCTCCAGCCGCGAACCCAGCAGGGTGCGGTTGGGCAGCCCGGTCAGCAGGTCGTAGTGGGCGAGGTGCTTGAGGCGTTCCTCGGTGTCCTTGAGGTGGCTGATGTCGGTGAAGACCGAAACGTAGTGGTCGGCGTTCTTGTCGGCGCGGTGCACGGTGCTGATCGACATCCACTGCGCGTAGATTTCGCCGTTCTTGCGCCGGTTCCAGATTTCGCCCTGCCAGGTGCCGCTCTGCGACAGCGAACCCCACATCGCGGCGTAGAACTCGCGCGAGTGCCGGCCCGAGCGCAGGAAGCCCGGCTTCTGGCCGATGGCTTCCTCCTGCGTGTAGCCGGTGATGCGCGTGAAGGCGTTGTTCACGGAGACGATGCGCCCGTTCATGTCGGTGACGGCCACGCCGTCCTGGCAGCTTTCGAGCGCGGCGGCGAGCAGGCTCATGCGCGCTTCGGTCTCGAGCTGCTGGGCTTCGCGCGAGAACTGCGTGATGGCGTGCGAGATGTCGATGCCGAGTTCGTTGAGCAGCGCGCGCTCCTCGGGGTCGTCGGTGTCGATGTCGGTGTCCAGGAGGTTGAGTACGCCGACCAGGGTGTCGCCGTCGCGCAGCGGGATGCCCGCGTAGGCCGTGAGGCCCTGCGTCTGCGCGCGCGCAATCCAGCCGCTCTGGATGTCGGAGAGGTGGTCCAGGATCAGGACTTCGCCGAGCGCCAGGCAGCGGCGCGCGGGGTCTTCAACCGGCGCGTCGTCGTGCGCGCTCGACAGCACGCTGGTCTGGCCCGCGCAGGCGATGCAGCGCAGGCTGCCGTCGAGCACGTTGTGCCAGCTCACCCAGGCGAGCTTGAAGCCGCCGATGGCGGTGGCGGTGCGGCATACGGTGTCGAGCAGCGTGGGCTGGTCGTGCGACCAGACGATGGCCTGGTTCACGCTGCTGAGGAATTCATACAGCCGCTTGAGCACGAACACGCGCTGGTTGGCGTTCCAGCGTTCGGAGACGTCCCAGCTTACCCAGACCACGTGCTTGCCGTCGCCCAGCGGGTTGAGGCGGCCTTCGAAATGCACGGGCGCGCCTTGCTCGTGTTCTTCCAGGGGGCGGCTGTACTCGATCATGCGCGGGCTGCGCGTGGCCAGCGCATCGTGGATGAGCTGGATCTGGCGCTCGGCGAGATCGGTCGGCATCACGTCGTGCAGCCGCCGTCCGATCAAGAGATCGGCGCGCGGCGTGCCGAGGCCTGCCTGATAGCCGAAGGCATGCTCGTAGCGGCCGTCGCGGTCGAGCACGTAGATGGCGCCCGGAATGGCGCCCGCGATCGCGCGCAGACGGCCTTCGCTCTCGGCGACCTGCACGTAGGCATCTTCGTTGCGGCGCAGGCTCTGGGCGAGCAGGATCAGGCTGCCCAGGCTGAGTAGCGCGGTCACGAGGATGGTGCCGGCGTCCAGTACGCGCTGCTGGCTGCGCTGCGCATCGAGCTGGCGCAGCAGCAGGGCTTCGACGTCGAGCGCGGCGCGGTCTACGCGCACGCTGGAGGCGCGGATGTCCGAGTGCAGGATGCCCGTTGCGTTGCGCAGGCGGTCGCGCACGAGCATCTCGGCGCTCGCGAGCGTGCCTTCGTAGCGCTGCAGCGCGAGCTGGAGCTGATTCACGGGCGGGCGGCGCAGGTGCATGCCGGCGAGCTTGCCGTCGCCGCTGAGCAGGGCATTGACGAAGACCCGCGCGCGCGCGAGTTCGGCGATCACGAGGCCGTGGTCGACCTCCTTGCCCTCGGCCAGCGCGCGTTCGGCGATGAGTTCGGCATTGCGCGAGGCGTGCCGCGACTGATGCAGGCTGTCGAGCTGGATCAGGCTCTGGCTGGTGCTGGCGTCCCAGCGCAGGTGCGACCAGGCGATCAGCGCGATCACGGCGATGGCGACGAGACTGATGGCGCGCGTCGTGCCGCGGGCTTCGAAGGGCGTGCGCAGGCTCATCGCGCGGCCTCCGCGGCGGGCAGGTCCGCTTTCTGGAAGCCAAACGGGGCCACCAGCGCGCGGTGTTCCTCGCTGCCGAGGAAGCTCGCGAGCTGGCGGTCGACGAGGTCGCGCAGGGCCTTGTCGCCGGGGCGGAACACGAAGGCGGGGCGCCCCGGCTCGGCATCGGGCTGGGCGTCCGGCGCGAGCTGGAAATTCGCGCCGCCGTGCTGTTGCAGGATGTAGCGCAGCGACAGCGTGGACAGCGCGAAGGCGTCCACGCGGCCTTCCTGGATGGCCTGCAGGGCGGCCGTGGTGTCGGGATACGAAACGATGCGGTCGGCGGCAATGCCGGCCTTGCGCGCCATGGCTTCCTCGACCGCGCCGCCCAGCACCGCGAGCTGCAGATCTTCGCGCGCGCTGAACTCGCTCAGCGTGGCCGGCGCCGGCCTGAGGCTGCCGCGCATCAGCAGCCCGGTATGCACGAGCGCGGTGGGGCGGGAGAAGATCACGCGGCGTTCGCGTTCGGGCGTGACGAACATGCCGCTCGCGATGATCTGGATGCGCCCGCTTTCAAGTTCGTGGATGAGGCTGCCGAAATCGCTGCGCAGCCATTCGACCTTGTTGCGGATGCCCGCGCGCGCGAGCACCGCTTCGAGCACGACGGGCGCTTCGCCGCTGAGCTTGCCGTCAGCGCCCTGGGTCACGAAGGGCGGCTCGATGGCATAGCCCACGCGCAGCGTGTCGCCCGCCGCGAGGTCGTTGAGGGTATCGCTGCGCATCGGGAAGAACAGCAGGGTGAGGCCTATGGTCATGGCCACGAGCAAGGCGCCTCCCGACCAGCGGATGCTGTGGGGGCCTGGCGAGATGAGCTTGCGGAGGTCGACCTTCATACATCCGATTCTTTAGTCATGAACGAACACTCCTTGCTGCCGGCTCCGCCGGGGCCGCCCCTGGCGGCTCGTCAGGCGGGGCACTCCGTCCGGGTGAGCGTGTGTCGGTGCGCTGTTCCTGTCAGCGCGCCGGGGGGTCAGTCCTCGCCCGGCAGCGGCATTTCCTTGTGCAGGCGCACGGCCTGGTCGGTCCGGCGGCGCAGCCGGATGTTGATCATTTCGACCGCCACCGAGAAAGCCATCGCGAAGTAGATGTAGCCCTTGGGCACGTGGGTGTCGAAGCCCTCGGCGATCAGCGTGACGCCGACGAGCACGAGGAAGGACAGCGCGAGCATCTTGATCGTGGGGTTGGCGTCCACGAACTCGCCGATGGGGCGCGCCGCGAACATCATGACGGCCACCGACAGCAGCACCGCGCAGATCATCACGCCGATCTCGCTGACCATGCCGACCGCCGTGATGACCGAATCCAGCGAGAACACGATGTCGATCACCGCGATCTGCAGCAGGATCATGCCGAAGGTGGCGCGCACCGCCTGGTTCGTGCCGGGCTTGTCGTCGTGGCCCTGCAGCGAGGTATGGATCTCGTGCACGCTCTTCCAGAGCAGGAACAGGCCGCCGACGACGAGGATGATGTCGCGCCCCGAGATTTCCTGTGCGAACACCGTGAAGAGCGGTGCCGTCAGCCGCATGATCCAGGCCAGCGAGAGCAGCAGCAGGATGCGCGAGATCATCGCGAGACCCAGGCCCAGACGCCGCGCGAGATTGCGCCGGGCGGCCTCCACGCGACCCACGAGGATGGAGATGAAGATGATGTTGTCGATGCCCAGCACGATCTCGAGGGCGGTCAGCGTGGCCAGGGCAATCCAGGCATTGGGGTCGGCAAGCCAGTCGAACATGTTTTCGGGTAATCACTTCATGTCAAAGGAATGCACAGACTAGCGCATTCCGGTGATGTGTAGCGAAAACTCGCGCTGCGTGCCGCTTAGGGCAGGGCGGGCGCGGGTTTCAGGCGCGCAGGAAGCCCAGATCGGGCTGCGCGAAATGACCGATGTTGGGGAGCACGAGCGGCAGGTCGGCGGGCGCGACGCCCATCCAGCGCGCCAGCGTCGCGGCGTACTCGTCCACCGAGGTCGTGGGCAGCAGGCGGCCGTTGCCGATGTCGGTCGCCGTGTTCAGCGCGACCTCCGGGAAACGCCCATACACACGCCCGCCGCGCACCGCGCCGCCCGCGATGAAGTGGTGGCCGCCCCAGCCGTGGTCGGTGCCGTCGCCGTTGGAGAGCAGGGTGCGCCCGAAGTCGGAGGCCGTGAAGAGCGTGACCTGGTTGCTCAGGCCCAGTGCGTCCATCGCGCCCTGGAACCACGCCACGGACGCGGCCACGGAGCCCAGCAGCCCGGCCTGGCGCGCGAGCTGGCCGTCGTGGGTGTCGAAGTTGCCCAGCGACACGAAGAAGACCTGGCGGCGCTGGGCGATGGCGGCGTCGTCATGCACGCCGATGAGCCGCGCCACGATGCGCAGCTGGCGCGCCAGCCCGTCCTTTTCCAGCCCCGGCGGCAGGGTGACGCGCGGATCGCTTTCGGGAAGCTTCGCGAGCGCGGCGGAAAGGCGCGCGTGGGCCTCGACCGAACGCCCGACCACGTCGCCGTAGGCGCCTTCCATGAGTCCGCCGCCCGCCGCGATCTGCGCGCGCAGCGCGGCCGCGCCCTGCGGGGAGCCGAACAGGCTGCTGGCGTTGCTGCGATTGAAGCCGATGGCTCCGCCCGTGCCGATCTGGTAGGGCTGGGTGTGCTCGCTGGCCAGGAACACCGCGTTGCCGGCGGCGGAAATGGCCGTGAAGAGCGGGGCGTCGTTGTGTGCGGCGAGCAGGTCGGCGATGCGGCCGCCCCAGCCGGCGCGCGCGCCCTCGGGCGAAAACGCCTGCCAGATGGCCTGCTGGTCGTTGTGCGAGAAGAGTTTGGGCGGACGCGGCACGTTGGTGGCGCGGAACTCGGTGGCATCGCGGATGGGCACCATGAGCGGCCCCACGTTGGCGAGCACGGCGGCGCGTTGCTGTGCGTAAAGGGTCTGCAGCGGGGCCAGCGCGGGATGCAGGCCGAGCTCGGCGTCGGTGGAGGCGATGGGGAGCAGGGTTTCGCGCGGTAGCGCGAGGCCCGGGCGGGCGTCGGCGTAGGGGCGCCATTGCGCCTCGCCGCGCGGCACCACGGTGTTGTGGGCGTCGTTGGCGCCGTACATGAAGAGGCACACGATGGCGCGATAGTCGGCCGGACGCGTCGCGGCCGCCGCCGCGCCGATGCCGGCGAGCTGGAGTCCCAGCGGAGCGGCCGCGCGCAGCAACCCGAAGGCGCCCGCGCGGCGAAGGAACTCTCGGCGGCTGGCCTGACTCATGACGGACTCTCCGTGGGCAGGGGCTTCATTTCTGGACCAGGTATTCGGGCGACACCATGACGAGCAGGGTTGCGAGTTTGACGCGCTCACGCCGCGCGCGTTCCGCGCCCGGGCCGCTCGCGGGCAGGGGCAGGGCGCGGATCGCGTCCAGCACGCGTGTGCGTGCGTCCGGCGTCAGGCGCTGGCTCATGAGCAGCAGCTCGACCTGATCGAGCAGGGCTTCGGGGCGATCCGCCAGCGCGGCGGCGGGGGCGTAATCGGCCTGCACGTCGCGCTGGCCGCCTTCCGCGCGGCCCACGCCCGCCTCGATGGTGGTCTGCATGAAGTTGGCATAGCCCGCGACGGAGGTCTCGGACACCAGCTGCAGCTCGGGTGCTACGAGGCCGCGCGGGCCGAAGGCGACGCCCGACGGCGTGAAGCCGGGGCGGAAGAAGTTGAAGACGCTGGGCGAGCGCATGGGGCTCTGGCCCAGGGAATTGCCGGGGTTGTCGGTGCTGGCGATGAGGAACTCGCCGGACTGCGAACGCGCGCCAAACGCGCGCATCCACTGGGACAGGCGCAGCACGGGTTCACGCAGCTTGCCGGCCGGGGTGGCGGTGCGCGCTTCGGGGTCGAGCAGCACGGCACGGAGCACGGCCTGCATGTCGCCGCGCACGCCAGCGCCGTTGTCGTCGAAGGCACGCGCGACGCGCGCGACATAGGCGGGGCTGGGGTTGCTGGTGACGAGGCGCTGGATCAGCTGGCGCCCGAAGAAGGGCCCCACGTTGGGATGCCGGAAGAGGCGGTCGAGCGCGATCCCGAGATCGCCTTCGGGGTCGGCGGTTTTCTGCGGCGCGATCACCACACCCAGGAAGCGCTTCTCGCTCGTGGCGTGGAACTTGGGGTAGCCCTTCATGGGCAGGATGTCCCAGCGCGGCTCCTCGCTCTGGCGGTTGAAGTGCGCGTCGGTGGTGCCCGGCCCGCCGTAGGAGAAACCGGTGAAGACCTTCGCGAGGCCGGTGATGTCGTCGAGGTCGTAGGTTTCGATGGGCTGGCCGTCGCGAAGCTTGGCGGAGCCGTCCGCGTTGAGCTCATGCAGGCCTATCGTGAAGAGCTGCAGGATCTCGCGCGCGTAGTTCTCGTCGGGCACGCGGCCGCTCTTGGGGTCTTCCTTGCGGTTCTTCAGGTGCGAGAGATAGGTCCCCATCATGGGGTGGCGCGTGACTTCCTCGAGGAAGGTGCGGAAGTCGCCGAAGGCGTTGCGGCCCAGCATGTCCCAGTAGGACGCCATGCCGCGCACGCGCGCCGAGAGCGAGCCGTCGAAGGAGACCACGAAAATCTCGGAGAGCGCGAAGGCCACGCGCTGGCGCAGCTGGTCGGGCGCGGTCGCGCTGGCTTTCCAGAACTCGGCGAAGAACAGATCCTGACGCAGGTTCTTGCCGGTTTCGAGCGCTGCGTGCGCGGGTTCGATGGCGGGCAGGAACAGGGTCTGGGGCGTGCGGAACTGCGCGTCCAGCCAGCGCGCGTAGCCGCTCTTTTCCAGCGCGACGAGGGTCTGCGGGGTGGCGCCGAAGGTGGCCTGCTGCAGGAAGCGCGAGGCTTCGGCGGGCGTCGGGCGGGCGTAGCGCGGCTGTTCGGGCGAGCGCGGGCGGCGGATCTCGGCGGCGCGCGCGGGGTAGGCCCAGGGGTCGCTCACGGGCGGCGCATCGCCCGGCGTGGCACAGGCCGCGAGGAGCACGGCGGCAAGCAGCGAAAGCAGACGTCCGGCAGGCGCCATCCTGAGTGTCTCCGGGAGAGTTCCGGTGCAGTGTATGCCTGCCGGCGACGCCGGTCATGGGGGCGGGGCGGCGGCCAGACCGACGGCGCGCGGGCATGCAAAGCCCGGCGCGTGGCCGGGCTGCGGGGCAGGACGGTGGCGGTTCAGCGCGTGCCCGGTTCGGGCATCACGATGTTGACCTCGAGCACTTCGTAGTTGTCCTTCTTTTCGAGCTGGACCTTGATGTCGTCGGAACTCACCTTGACGTACTTCGAGATGACCGCGATGAGTTCCTTCTGCAGCTCGGGCAGGAAGTCCGGCGCGGCGTCGTTGCCGGCGCGCTGGTGGGCGATGACCAGCGTGAGGCGTTCCTTGGCGAGCGTGGCGGATTTGGGCTGGCTGCCCCCGAAGAGCTTGTCGAACCAGGACATGTCAGGCTCCTCCGAAAATGCGCTTGAGCAGGCCGGGCTTCTCGTAGGCGACGAAGCGCAGCGGGTGGTCTTCGCCCAGGAAGCGCGCCACCACGTCGGCATAGGCCTCGGCGGCTTCCGAGTCCTTGGTGTGGATCACCGGCGAACCGGCGTTGGACGCCTGCAGCACGGTCTCGGATTCGGGAATCACGCCCAGCAGCGGAATGCGCAGCAGTTCCTGCACGTCCTTGTAGGACAGCATCTCGCCTTCCTCGACGCGCTTGGCCGAATAGCGCGTGATGACCAAGTGCTCCTTGACCGGCTCGCGGCCTTCCTTGGCGCGCCGGCTCTTGCTCTGCAGGATGCCGAGGATGCGGTCGGAGTCGCGGATCGAGGAGACTTCGGGGTTGGTCACCACCAGCGCCTCGTCGGCGAAGGTCAGCGCGAGCACGGCGCCGGTCTCGATGCCGGCGGGCGAATCGCAGACGATGTAGTCGAAGCCCTGGTGCTCGAGATCCTTGAGCACCTTCTCCACGCCTTCCTCCGAGAGCGCGTCCTTGTCGCGCGTCTGCGAGGCCGGCAGCACGAAGAGGTTCTCGCAGTGCTTGTCCTTGATGAGCGCCTGGTGCAGGTTCGCTTCACCCTGGAGCACGTTGATGAGGTCGTACACCACGCGGCGTTCGCAGCCCATGATGAGGTCCAGGTTGCGCAGGCCGACGTCGAAATCGATCACGGCCGTCTTGAACCCGCGCAGGGCCAGACCGGTGGCGAAACTGGCGCTGGTCGTGGTCTTTCCCACGCCTCCCTTGCCGGAGGTTACGACGATGATGCGGGTCACTGGGTTTCTCCCTGGTGTGATGTCAAGTGAGCTGGAGCGGTTCGAGCACCAGCGAAGGGGTTTCGTCGCTGCCACGAAGGATGGCTTGCGCGGCCTTGCCGGCGATCTGTGCCGGAATGCCTTTCTCGAATGTGCGGAAAACGCCGGCCACGGCGATGAGTTCGGGACCGAAGTTGCTGCTGAAGATGCGTGCCTCGCGGTCGCCCTGGGCCCCGGCGATGGCGCGGCCGCGCAGCGGACCGTAGCAGTGGACGTTGCCGTCGGCAATCACTTCTGCCCCATTGCTGATGGCGCCGAGCACGATGAGGTCGCAGCCGCGCGCATAGATCTGCTGGCCGGAGCGGATCGTGCGCTCGATGACCATCGTGCGCCGCGCGGCGCCGGCCGCGTCGGGCGTGGCGGGGGATTCGGGCGGCGCGGGCGGGGGCGCGGGAGGCGGCGCCGGTTCGCTGACC
>JAVHXQ010000017.1 GCA_031119555.1 Candidatus Dactylopiibacterium sp. | reverse complement strand
TCCGTGGCCCCGGTGGCGGAGGTCCCCGCCGAGGTTTCCGCCACGCGCGCGACGCCCGCGCCGGCGGAGCCCGCGAACCCGCCCGCCGCCATGCCGGCGGGGTTCCGTCCGCTGACCGCCGACGAGGCGCGGGTGGCCCTGAGGCTCGCGCTGTGGCGAGCCTTGCCGGCCGAGTGGCCGCCGCTGGAGACTCCCTTGCGGGTGGTGTGCGAGTTCCCCGCGGCGGGCAGGGCGCGGCTGCGCGTGGTCAGCGCGGGCCCCGAGGCGGGCGCATGGATCCTCCTGCTGGAAGCCGCCGTGGCGGGCCTGACGCTGCCGGAGCCCCTGCGCGAAAGCGGCACGGAGCTGAGCCTCGAATTCCTGCCCTGAGCCCCGAGGTCAGGGGGTTTGCGCAGACGCGGCGGCGGCCGCCGGAACCCACAGATCCACGCACAGCCCTCCTTCCGCGCGATTGCTCGCCTGCACGTGGCCCCCGTGGGCTTCCAGCGTCTGTCGCGTGATCGCGAGTCCGAGCCCGTAGCCTTCGGCATCCGGGCTGGCATCCACGCGCACGAAGGGGTCGAAGATTTCGTCCAGCCGTGCATCGGGCACGCCGGGGCCGTCGTCCTCGACGCGGATGCGCCAGGCCGGCCCGATGCGTCGCAGCGACAGCCGGACATGCCCGCCCGCCGCGCCGTGGCGGATCGCGTTGCGTACCACGTTCTCGATCGCGCGCTGCAGCAGCATGGCGTTGCCGCGCACGGGGGCCGCGTCGTCGGCGTGCAGCGTCACCCGGCTTTGGCGCGCGGCGGCTTCGAAGCGCGCGTCCTCGGCCAGTTCCTGCAGCAGCTCGCCCAGCTCCAGGGGTTCCTCGAGGCGTTCCCAGCCGCCGGCTTCCAGGCGGGAGAGCGTGAGCAGTTCCTCGACGAGATGGTTGATGCGCGCGGACTCGCGCTCCACGCGCGCCATGCTTTCAGACGCGCGGGCCGGCTGCTGGTGGGCGAGGTCGATGGCCAGCTGCATGCGCGCGAGCGGCGAGCGGACTTCGTGCGAGACATCGTGCAGCAGGCGGCGCTGGTTGCCGATCAGCATGCGGATCTGCTCCGCCGTGCGCTGGAAATCCAGCGTGAGATCCGAGATTTCGTCGGGCCAGATGCGCCGGCGCGGCGCTTTCGCGGGGGCGAAGTTGCCCGCCGCCACGTCTTCGAAGGCGCGGCGCAGGCCCACGATGGGGCGCGACAGGTGCCGTGCGAGCAGGCCCGCCACGAGCAGGCTCGCGAAGAAGCCGACGGCGACCGGAGGCCAGGGGAAGCGCGGTCCGGGCGGCAGGCGCGGTTCGTCCTGACGGGGCGGGAAGGGGCGCGTCGCGTCCGCCGGCGAAGCGTGCGGCGCGGGCGGCCAGCGCCCTGCTTCCGGCCGGGGTTCGGACGTGGCGGCGCGGGGCGGCGCGTGATGCACCACTTCGCCGCGCGTCATCCAGAACAGCACGCCCACGCCCCAGGCCGTGAAGAGCTGGGCCAGGAAGATCGCGAGGAAGAGCTTCCAGAACAGGCGTCCCACGGCGCGTCAGATCCGGATGAACTGGTAGCCCTGGCGGAAGATCGTCTGGATCACCGAGCGCCCGTCATCGAGCAGGCCCAGCTTCTCGCGGATCTTGGAGAGGTGGACTTCGATGCTGCGGTCGAACTTCTGCAGCGGGCGCCCCAGCCCTTGTTCCGACAGGGCCTGCTTGCTGACCGTGTGGCCCATGTTGCGCGCGAGCACTTCGAGCAGGTTGAACTCGGTGCTGGTGAGTTCCAGCGGCTGGCCGCGCCACTGCGCGCGGCGCTGGTCGGGCCACATGTTGAGCAGGCCGGCGATCACGGGCAGGCTTTCGGGCGGCGCATCGCGCGAGCCGCGCCGCAGGATGGCGCGGATGCGGGCCGTGATCTCGCGGGCGGTGCAGGGCTTGGGCACGTAGTCGTCGGCGCCTTGTTCGAGGCCGACGATGCGGTCGATGTCGTCGCCGCGCGCGGTCAGCATGAGCACGGGCAGGCGGCTGTGCTGGCGGATGCGGTTGAGCACTTCGACGCCCGACAGGCGCGGCAGCATGATGTCGAGCACGACGATCGCGAAGTCGCCCGCGAGTGCTCGCGCCAGCCCGGTTTCGCCGTCGTGGGCGCAATCCACCTGGAAGCCCTCCTGGCGGAGGTAGTCCATCAGGAGCGTGGTGAGTTCGATGTCGTCGTCGACCAGAAGTACGCGATTCATGAAGTGTTTCTTGCGCTGTGCGTCCGGACGCGATGATAGCCAGACGGGCGGGGCCGGGAGCCCGGCAGGGCGTGCTTTTAAAGATCTTTACGCGGGCCCGGTGTCGCCATGTGCCGGATTTTGATGGCTTTTACGGCCGCTTGAAGGGGATTAACGCCCCCGGCTTCCACAATTCACTCCATCCCGGCGCCTGTCCGCCGGACATTTCGTGAATGAAAGGAAAGCCCATGGTTCCGATCCGCCTCACGCGTCTGCTGGTTTCGTGTCTGCTCGTGGCCTCCGCCGCCGTGCGGGCGGACGAGGGCGCCCATCCCGAAGGGGGGCCGGGCGTGCCGCCGCCGGAGCGCCCCGGCGGGCGTGGCGATTTCCGTCCGCAGCATGGCCCCGCCTCGCCGTTGCCGGGCCTCGAGCGCCTGCGTCTCAGCGAGGGCCAGCAGGACCGCCTCTTCCAGCTGCGCCACGAGCAGGCGCCCGCGCGTCACGAACAGCACAAGCGGGCCCGCCAGGCCGCCGACGCGCTGCGGGCGCTGGCCGGCACACCCGGCTTCACGCCGGAGCGCGCCCGCGAACTCGCCCGCGCGCAAGCGAGCGCGCACGCAGAGCTTCTGCTGCTCGATGCGCAGGCGCGCCACCAGATCCTCGGCTGGCTGACGACCGAGCAGCGTCAGGCGCTGACGGAGCCGGGCCGCCCCGCGCCGGCTCGTCCGGAGGCGCCGCCCGAGGGCGCGCCCGGCCGGCGCTGACCGGCACGTCAGCACGCCCCTGAACCGATGGCGTCGGACAGGGCCGCCTCCCCACGCCCCGGCCTGCCGGGGCGTCTGCATGGCCCTGTTCTTTTCATGCCCCCGGACGTCGCGCGTCCGGGGGCATCTTTCTGCGTCGCGCGCGCTCAGGCCGAACGCAGTGCGGTGACGATGTTGATGCGGGCGGCGCGCCAGGCCGGCAGCACGCCGCCCACCAGGCCCATGCCGAGCGAGAACAGCAAGCCGGCGACGACGATGCCGGGAGTGAGGCGGAAGGCGAAGGCCAGCTCCGAGAAGGTCTGCCAGTTCATCGTCGAGACCGATACCGACTGCATCAGCGAGGCCGCGCCCACGCCCGCCAGCCCGCCGAGCAGCGCGAGCAGCAGGCTTTCGGCGAGGAAGGCGGCGAGGATGCTGGCGCGTGTGAAACCCAGCGCGCGCAGCGTGCCGATCTCGGCGGTGCGGTTGGCCACGGCGGCGTACATGGTGATCATGGCGCCGATCACCGCGCCGATCGAAAAGATCACCGAAAGCGTGAGCCCCAGGATGCTGATGAAGCCCGCGAGCGCGCGCGACTGGTCGGCGTAGAACTGTGTTTCGGGTTTCAGATCCACGGTGAGGCGACGTTCCGCGCGGGCCCGCTCGCGCACGGCCGCGAACTGGTCGGCGGCGGCGAGACGGAAGATCAGCGAGGAATGCACGTGCCGCCGGAATGCCTGCCGCAGCTGGGCGGCATCGCCCCAGATTTCGCTGCTGAAGGCCGTCCGGCCGGCGTCGAAACGCCCCACGACCAGCCAGTCGCGGCGCGCGAAGCGCAAGGTCTGGCCCAGCGCCACGCCCGAGAAGTTCCGCGCGAGTCCGGCGCCCACGATGATCTCGCTCGTGCCCGGGCGGAACATGCGCCCTTCGGCGAGCCGCACCTGCGGCCGCAGCTGCAGGCCCGTGGCCGTGGTGCCACGGATGGTCACGTTGGTCGGCACGCCGGTTTCGCGCTTGACGAGCGAGTACAGCACCACGCATTCGCGCGCCGCGAGGCGTTCGCCGCGTGCGTCGCGCGCGACCTCGGGAAAGTCTTCGAGCACGGCGGCCTCCGCGCTCCCCAGCGCGCTCTGGATCTCGGTCTCGGAGCCCGCGCGGATGGCCACCACGTTGTCGTCGCGGCCCGTGGCGGCCATCGTCATGCGCAGGCCGGCGTCCAGCATCAGCACGGCGGTGAAGACGAAGACCACGAGCGCCATGCCGCCGGCGGTCAGTACCGTCGTGAGGCGGCGCGTGGCGAGGTTGCGCCAGACGTAGCTCAGGGGCACGCGCTGCATCAGGCCACCCGCCGCAGGCCGGTCACGATGCCCACCCGCATTGCCTGCCGCGCGGGCAGGGCGGCGGCCACCAATCCGATCAGCAGCGCCGCCGCGCCCTGTTGCCAGACGGTGGCCGGCGCGACCGCGAAGACCGGAAAGATCGCATCGAGCCGGCTGCCGACGAAGCGCGCCGCCGGCGGGGTGAGCAGGATGCCCAGCACGCCCGCCGTGAGCGCGAGGCCGAGCGACTCGGCGTATACGAGCGCGCCGATGACGCGGGGCCGGAAGCCCAGCGCCTTGAGCGTGGCGTACTCGCTGCCGCGTTCGCGCGCGGCCATGGCCATGGTGTTCGCCATCACGGCCATGATGATGAAGATGATGACCCAGGACACGATCTGGATCGCGCGCACCAGCGTGCCGGTCATGGCCACGAACGAGAGCTGGAAGGACTTTTCGGTCTCGGTGAGCGTTTCGGCGAGCGAATTGCGGAAGGCGTCGTCGATGCGGGCCGAGATCCGGGCCGCCTCGCGCGCGTCGGCGATGCCGACGAGATAGATGCCGACCTGGTTCTCCTGCCCCGGCGCCAGCTCGCGCAGGCGCTCGTTGAGGTAATCCCAGCGCAGGAAAAACTGGTTCTCGTCGGTATTGCCACGTGCGCCCTCGTAGATGCCGCGCAGCACGAACTCATAGTCGCCCGGAAAGATCGTGCCCTTGAGGGGAATCACGTCGCCCACCTTCCAGCCGTAGCGCTGGGCGAGCTTGCGTCCGGCGACGGCACCCCGGCGGTCGCGCTTGAAGGCTTGCAGGGCGTCGTCGGAGAGCCGGAACTCGGGCACCAGACGGAAGAACCTGTCTGGCTCGATCGCCATCTGCGGGAAGAAATTGGCCGGCTCCTTGTAGATGCCGCCAAACCAGTTCTGCCATGACACCAGGGTGACGCCGTCGATGGCCTGGATGCGTTCGGCATAGGCCAGCGGCAGCGCGAAGTTCAGCGAGATCGCGTTGCGCGTGATGAGGCGCTTGTCCGACGCCGCGTCGGCGCCCGCGTACCAGGCCGACACCACCGTTGCGAGCAGGCCGAAGGCAAGCACCGCGACGACCATGCCCGCCAGCGTGAGCACGGTGCGCAGCGTGTGCCGCAGCGGGTTGCGCAGCGCGATGCGCAGCAGCAGCGGACTCATGCGGGCGCTGCCGCGCGGGGGCGGTTCTCGACCAGTGCCGACAGCTCGCCCTTCTCGAGATGGCGCACCGCGCGCGCCGCGCCCGCCGCGTGCTGGTCGTGCGTGACCATGATGATGGTCTTGCCGAGCTCGCGGTTGAGGCGCTCCAGCAGCGCGAGCACGTCTTCGCCCGACTTGCGGTCGAGATCGCCCGTGGGCTCGTCGGCGACGATCAGCGTGGGGTCGGACACGATTGCGCGCGCGATCGCCACGCGCTGCAGCTGACCGCCCGAGAGTTCGTGCGGGAAATGCCGCACGCGGTCGGAAAGCCCCACCAGCGCCAGTGCGGTGAGCGCGCGCTCGCGCCGTTCGCGCCGCCCCAGCGCGGTCAGCTGCAGCGGAAGCTCCACGTTTTCGAGCGCGTTGAGCACGGGCATCAGGTTGTAGAACTGGAAGATGAAGCCCACGTGGCGCGCGCGCCAGTCGGCCAGATCGGCGTCGGGCAGCCGCGCGATGTCCTGGTCGCCGACGAAAATGCTGCCCCGGCTCGGCTGGTCCAGCCCCGCAATGAGGTTCAGCAAGGTCGACTTGCCGGAGCCCGACGGGCCCATGAGCGCCAGATACTCCCCCTGCGCGATGTCGAAATGCACGTCGTGCAGCACGGGAACTTCGTCGGCGCCGCGCCGGTAGTGCTTCGAGACGTGCTCGATGCGGATCAGCGCCGCCGGGGCGCTCACGCCTTCTTCTCCGTCGCGCGGTCGCCGTCCGAGAGCCGGGGCGGCGGCGCGAGGATCACGTCCTCGCCGGCCTCCACGCCGCCGCGGATCTCCTGCATGTCGCCCAGGCGCGCGCCGGCCTCCACCGTGCGCAGCCGGGCGCGGCCATCCTTGAGCACGAACACCTTGCCGTCGCGTATCGCCGTCGGCGGCACCACGAGGCGCGGCGTGCGCTCGCCGGCTTGCAGGGCGCGGGTCAGGAAGGCCACGCGCGCACTCATGTCGGGCAGCACGCGCGCATCCTTCTCGTCGAAACGGATCTTGAACTTTACGGTCGCGCGCGAGCGGTCGACGGTGGGCACGATGCGCGCCACCTGACCGAGCAGGCGCAACTGCGGCAGCGCGTCGAACTGAATCTCCACTGGTTGCCCCACGCGGGCGTGGGCAAGGCTGGTCTCGGAGACGTCCGCCTCGATCTCCAGCGTGGAGAGGTCCGCCATCGTGACCACGGCGGCCTTGGAGTTGGTGCTGGCCGACAGCGGCGTCACCACGTCGCCCACGTCGGCCTGCTTGGTCAGCACCACGCCCGCGAAGGGCGCGCGGATCAAGGTGTTGTCGAGCGCGACGCGGATCTCGTCAGCCGCCGCGCGCGCCGTGCGCACGGCCGCCTGGCGCGCCTGCACCGCGGCGTGCGCCTGGGCCGCGCGGTTGCTCGCGGCATCCACGGCCGCCTGGGCAACGAAACCGCGCGCGGTGAGTTCGCGCTGGCGGCGCAGGTTGAAATCGGCCTCCTGCGCTTCGGCGCGCGCCTGCGCCAGCGCGGCGAGCGCGGACTCGATATTGGCCTCGCGCTGCGCCAGCTGGGCGCGGATCTCGGCGTTCTCCATGCGCGCGATCACTTCGCCGGCACGCACTTCGCTGCCTTCCTGCACCCCCAGCCACTCGATGCGGCCCGTGGTCTTGGAGGCCACGGCGGCCTTCGTGCCGGCCACCACGTAACCCGTTGCGTTGAGGGCGGTGATGCCCTGCGAAGGCCAGGCGAGCGCGGCGCGGCCCGTGGAGATTTCGTGCGGGCGCTCGCGCAGGGCCAGGAAAATCCCGGCGGCCACGACCAGGATCGCGAGCGCGAACAGGACGGGTTTGCGGCGGGAGCGGCGCGGCGAGGTCTGGCGGCTGATGCGCAGGGAATCGAGCGCTTCCTGGCTCATGAGGGGTGTCCAAGGAACGAAAGGAGGAATTGTAAGGGAAGGCCCAGGCCGGGTTGGCGGGCAAGACCAGCGGACAGACCGCTGTTGCGCGGAGGCCTCGGGGCCGGCCACAGGAAGAGGCAGCCGGCGCCACGCGTTCGCGCATCGCGTGGCGCGCCGGCGCGTGGTGCGCGCCGTGGGTTCGGCATGAAAGTCGCCGCGTGCGAGATGAGGCGCGCTTGCGCGGAGGGGAACGCGAAAACCGCCGCTGGGACGGCGGTTCGACCAGGGGGCGGGCGCGTCGGGGCGTGAGCCTCAACGGGCCGCGTTCAACCGACAGCCGTCAACGGGCTGTATCGCGCAACACCGGCTCCGGCATGGGCGCCGGCGTGGCGCGAGGTTCAGGTCGTGGCGGCTTGCGCAGGGAAGATCAGCGACGACCCTTGACGCAATCGTAGAGATCGCCGCAGACCAGGACGACGGCGATCACGGCACAGACCACGGGTGTGATGTGCAGACCGGCGCTCGCGGAGGCGAAGGCGAGCAGGGCGAGCACGATGGCCGCGAACTCGGTGCGCACGTGAACGTTGTGGTGGAAACGCTGCCAGCCTTCAGAGAAACGGTGGAAGCGGACGTCGGCCGGCAGGGCCAGGGCTTTCGGGCGGATCATGGTTGTCTCCTGGGAGCGGTCTCGGGCGCCCCTCCGATTCCAGCCTAGAAGACAATCCCGCACAGGGGGAAGCTGCGCAAACCCCTATGCGTTTGACCTGAGACAAAGCGGCCTCGAATATGCGTCCGTGCTGCGCCGCAGCAGGCGCCGCCGCCCTCCGGCGCGGCGCGCGCGGGGCTCAGCCCTGGCAGCTCACGATGCGCGAGAAGACGTTGCGCATCTCGCATTGCTGCTTGGACAGGGGCCAGTGGTTGGACAGCGGCAGGAAGAACAGGCAGCTCGCGAGGATGGCGAGCGCGAGCGCCGCCGCGAGGAGCCGCCGCATGCCGGTGCGGACTTCGTGCAGGGCGCAGAGGTTCTGCCAGTTCAGCACCAGCAGGACGTAGCTGATGAGCAGGCCGATGAAGTAGTGATAGAGGTACATCACGCGCTGCGCGCCCAGGTACAGGTGGAGCAGCATGAAGATCACGTAGAGGCCGGTGAAGACTTCGATCAGGGCGTAGCTGCGGTCGTTGCCGACCTCGACCTTGAAGATCCGGCGATTGGCGATGGTCAGCAGCGAGAGCAGCACGCCGGCCAGGCCGAGATACCAGCTCAGCTGGTTGCCCGCGAGCTGCACGTAGCGCGTCATGCCGTTGGAGGAGTCCCAGCGGTAATTGATCGTCTTGTCATGCAGGGGCCAGTGCAGGGGCGGCGAGCCGTTCTCGCCGGGCTTGCAGGCGTCGTACTTGGGCACGCCACGGTGATCGTGATTCATGAAGGTGAAGTAATCCTGCGTCACGGCGAGCAGGGTCGAGGGGCCGAAGGCGTGCCGGCCCGCGAGGTAATCCTGGTAGGTCTGCGACATGAAGCGCTTGTCGGTATCGCCCGCCGATCCGGCAACCGGTGGCTTGGCCGCGATGAGCGCGTGCAGGCTCATGACGATGGCTGTGACGACGACGATGGCGAGCACCGACACGCCCGCCTTGAGCGCGAAGTTGCGCGCCTGCGCCGCCACCCTGAAGCCGATGGCGCGCGTGGCGCCGTCGCGGAAGTAGATCACCGGAAACAGCACCAGCAGCAGCGCGGCATTGACCTTCACCATGATGCCCAGGCCGCACAGCGTGGCCATCGCGGCGTAGGCGCGCCACGTGAGCGGCTGCGTGCTCTTCCACATGCGGACGAAGACCCAGAGCGCGCCGAGGCAGAAGAACATCTGGAAGCTGTCGAGGTGCACCGCCCGGAAATGCACGATCCAGGCGTTCTCGAACAGGTAGAGCGAGGAGAACAGCAGGCCGGTGAGCCGGCTGCCGGTGAGTTCGATCATGAGGCCCAGGAAGAGCAGGGCGCCCAGCGCGCCGAAGAGGCTGGGCATCATGCGCATGCCGGCAAAGGAGAATGCCGGGGGAATCGCGTCGCCGTTGATGTACTTGGTGCCGTCGAAGACGCTCTTGTCCACGGTCGCGTTGTCGCCCGTGAGTTTTTCGCCCGCCGCGATCAGGAGCTTGCCCAGCGGCGGATGCGATTCGAGAAAGCCGATGCCGTCGAGATAACGCTGCGCCGAGGTGACGTGGTAGTTCTCGTCCCAGAACGCGTGGGCGGGGCTGCCATGGCCCGCGAAATACATGCAGAGCGCGATGACCAGGGCGATCAGCATGCACAGTGGCGTGCGGAGTTTTTCGGGGATGCGCGCGCCGGCCGCATCGAGACGGTCGGAGATCCGTTCGAGGCGGGATGCGGGTTGCGGGGCGGATACGGGCTGCTTGGGCTTGGGCATGGATCGGGTGTCCTGTTCCGGCGCGGGGGCGTGCGTGCGGCATGCCGGTCGCTTGCGTCGGGACGGGCGGGGCAGGGCGGCGTAAAATCACGCGGGGCCGCGGCGCGCTGGCGCCGCCGCCGTTTCCTTGCCTACCCGGGTTCCGAGCACATGCAGCCTTCGGCCGACGTTTTCCGCTTTCGCGATCTCCCCCGTGCGCTCTGGCTGTTTCTGGCCGCCGAGCGCTGGTCCTATCTGTTTTTCCTGGTGGTCCTGCTGGCCGTCATGTTCTACACGATGGTCCCGCCGCTGCTGATCGGCATGTGCGCGAACCTGCTGATCGATTACGTGAAGGCGGGCGCCGGCGCCAAGCCCGCGCTGGGCCCGTTGTTCGGGCTCATCGCGCTGCTGGCGGGCAGCCATGCGGTGGTGTCGATGATACGGTTGTCGTCCAAGCGCGTGCTGGGCGGCATCAGCCTGAATGCGCGCTATCGCGCAAAAGTGTGGGGTTTCGAGCGATTGCTGGATTACTCCCTTTCATGGCACCAGCAGGAGAGCACCGGCAACAAGGCGCAGCGCATCATCACCGGCTCCGAGGCGGTGCGCGAGTGGACGGGCGAGATGGTCAACAGCCTCTGTTCCGCGTTCGCCGCCTTCGTCGGCTCGCTGATCGCCTGCATGCTGCTGCACCCGGCCTTCATCCTGTTCTTCGCGTACTACCTCGGCACGTTGATCGGCATCGAGTCCTGGTTCGACCGACGCATCTCGCGGCTTTCGGACCGCATCAACCAGTCGCTGGAGAACGCGAGCGGCAGCTTCGTGGAGAGTGCTTCGAACATCCTCGCCGTGAAGGCGCTGGGCGCGGCCGACAACATGACGCACAACGTGTCGGCGCGCGAGGCGCTCGCGCGCGAGCTGTCCTACCAGCGCCTGCGCCTGTCGAACACCAAGTGGATGTGCTTCCAGATCCACAACGCCGTGTCGTGGGGCGCCTTCCTGCTCGTGATCGCGTGGATGGTCACGCAGGGGCATCTGCTGGCGGGGTTCTTCCTGACCTATGCGGCCTACTTCGATCGTCTGCGCGAGTCGTCGATGGAATTCACCGACAAGATCCAGCTCATGATCGAGCGCAAGTCCAACCTGGGCCGCATGATGTCCATCTTCTGGGGACAGAATCCGCAAGCCAAGGGCAAGCTGCCGTTCCCCGCCGAGTGGGATGCGATCCGGCTGGAGAACGCCAGCTTCCGCTATGGCGACAAGCCCGCCGTGGGGCCGCTCTCGCTGCATATCCCGCGCGGGCAGATCGTCGGCGTGGCGGGGCATTCGGGCTCCGGCAAGTCGACCCTCATCAAGCTCATGCTGGGCCTCTACCACATGGAGCGGGGCGAGCTGAAGATCGGCCAGACGCCGATCGCGCAGATCCGCCACGAGGCGCTCACCGCCAAGGTCGCCGTCGTGCTGCAGGAGACCGAGCTGTTCAACTTCTCGCTGCGCGACAACATCACGATGATGCGCGAGGTCGATCCCGCCCTGCTGGAGCAGGCCTGCCAGATCGCCTGTCTGGGCGACCTGCTGACGCGTCTGCCCGAGGGGCTGGAGACGCCCGTGGGCGAGAAGGGCTACGCGCTCTCGGGGGGCGAACGCCAGCGCGTGGGGATCGCCCGCGCGATCTGTCGCGACGCGCCCATCCTGCTCATGGACGAAGCGACCTCCGCGCTCGATTCGGTGACCGAGCAGAAGGTGACCGACGCGCTCATGAACCACTACACCGAGGGCCGCACCCTGATCGTGGTGGCGCACCGGATCAGCACCCTGCGCCGCGCCGACCGCGTGCTGGTGTTCGAGCGTGGTCAGGTGGTGGAGGACGGCAGCTTCGACACGCTCGCGCGGGATGTGAACGGCCGCTTCGGCCACATGTACGCGATCCAGTCGGCCTGAGCCGCCCGCAAAAAAGGCGCGGAGGATAATCCTCCGCGCCTTTTTCCTTGGCGTGCCTGCGACAGGTGTCGCGCTCAGAGCACGAGGCGGCCCAGCCACCACGCGCCGGCCGCGATGGCCGCGCTGCAGGGAATCGTGAGCACCCAGGCCCATACGATGTTGCCCGCGAGCCCCCAGCGCACGGCCGAGAAGCGTTGCGCCGAGCCCACCCCCACGATGGCGCCGGTGATGGTGTGGGTGGTGGAGACCGGAATGCCCAGCGCCGACGCGAAGAACAGCGTGAAGGCGCCCCCGGTTTCGGCGCAGAAGCCGCCCACCGGCTTGAGCTTGGTGATGCCCTCGCCCATGGTGCGCACGATGCGCCAGCCGCCGAACAGCGTGCCCAGGCCGATGGCCGTGTAGCAGGTGATGATGACCCAGTTCGGCACTTCCTCGCCGGGCTGCAGGTAGCCGCCGGCCAGCAGCAGCAGCCAGATGATGCCTATCGTCTTCTGCGCGTCGTTGCCGCCGTGGCCCAGGCTGTAGGCGCCGGCGGAGACGAGCTGCAGGCGGCGGAACCAGCGGTCCACCTTCATCGGGGTCTTGTTCACGCAGATCCACGAGACCGCGAGCATCATCAGCGAACCCAGCAGCACGCCCAGCATGGGCGAGATCACGATGAAGGCGACGACCTTGGCGATGCCGCTCCAGACCAGCGGGTCGGGCCCGGCCTTGACGAGGGTGGCGCCGATGATGCCGCCGATGAGCGCGTGCGAGGAGCTCGACGGGATGCCGAAGTACCACGTCACGATGTTCCAGACGATGGCGCCGATGAGCGCGCCGAACACCACGTAGTGATCGACGAAGCTCGGGTCCACGATGCCGGTGCCCACCGTGGCGGCCACCTTGAGGTGGAAGATGAAGATCGCCAGCACATTGAACAGCGCGGCCCAGGCCACGGCCTGGTGCGGTTTCAGGACGCCGGTCGAGACCACCGTGGCGATGGAGTTCGCGGCGTCGTGAAACCCGTTGAGGAAGTCGAACACCAGCGCGAGCGCGACGAGCGTCGCGATCACGTACAGACTGATTTGTACGGTGCCCATGGTGCTCAGACGCTTTCCAGCACCAGACCCTCGACAACCTTGCTGACGTCTTCGCAGTGGTCGGTGATGCGTTCGAGCCCCTCGTAGATCGCCTTCATCTTGATGACCTGAAGCGGGTCGCGCTCGTCGCGGAAGACGCGGCCCAGGGCGCTGCGCATCACGCGGTCGCAGTCGGATTCGAGCTGCTCGATCTCGCGGCAGGTGCGGCGGATGTCGGCGGCCTGATCCATGTTGTCGAGCAGGCCGACGATGCGGCTGACGCGTTCGGTACAGGACAGCGTCAGCTCGGCGAGCTGCACGGCGTCGGGCGTCAGACGGCGGATGTTGTAGAGGCTGATGCCTTCGGCAACGTCCTGGATGGAGTCCACGATGTCGTCCAGATCGGTGATCAGGGCGTGGATGGCGTCGCGGTCGAAGGGCGTGATGAAGGTCGTGTGCAGCAGCGCGACGGTTTCGTGCGTGATCTTGTCCGCACGGGTTTCGAGCCCGTCGATGGTCGAGACGATGGCCGGCATGTCTTCGGGCCCGGCGGACATCAGCGCCACCAGTTGCTGGGCGGCCTGGACGACGAGTTCGGCGTGGGCGTTGAAGTATTCGAAGAAACGGCCCTCGCGGGGCATGAAGCGTCCGAACATGAGATCGGTCCAGAAAAAAACGAAGGCGCGATGATAGCAGTCCGCCGCCGCGCACGCGCTGTTCGTCAGCAAGTGCCGTGCGATTGTCCGCGCGAGGCTTGCCGCCGCGCCTAACTCTCGCCCTGCAGCTCGCGCGGGATGGGGAAAGTGATGTTCTCGATGGCCCCGTCCAGCGAGCGCACGCTGCCCGCGCCGAGTGCCTTGATGCGGTCGATGACCTCGCTCACGAGCACCTCAGGGGCCGACGCTCCGGCCGTGACGCCGATGCGCCGGCGCCCGGCGAACCACGCCGGATCGAGTCCGGCGGCGTTGTCGACGAGGTAGGCCGGCACATTGCGCAGCGCCGCCACTTCGCGCAGGCGGTTGGAGTTCGAGCTGTTCTTCGAGCCCACCACGATGACCAGATCCACCTGCGGCGCCATGAACTTCACGGCGTCCTGGCGGTTCTGCGTGGCATAGCAGATGTCGTCCTTCTTGGGCCCCACGATGGCGGGGAAGCGGGCCTTGAGCGCATCGACGATGACCTGCGCGTCGTCGACCGACAGGGTGGTCTGCGTCACGTAGGCGAGCTGGTTCTCGTTGCGCACCTGCAGCGCGGCGACTTCCTCGACCGAGTCGACGAGGTACATGCCGCCCGCCGCCTGGCCCATCGTGCCCTCCACCTCGGGGTGGCCGTGGTGGCCGATCATGACGATCTCGCGCCCGGCGTCGCGCATGCGCGCCACCTCGACGTGCACCTTGGTCACGAGCGGGCAGGTCGCGTCGAACACCCTCAGGTTGCGCGCCTCGGCCTCGCGGCGCACGGCCTGCGACACGCCGTGGGCCGAGAAGATCAGGGTCGCGCCGGCCGGCACCTCGTCGAGTTCCTCGATGAAGATGGCCCCCTTGGCGCGCAGGTCGTCGACCACGAACTTGTTGTGCACCACTTCGTGGCGCACGTAGATGGGGGCACCATGCAGCGCGAGCGCACGCTCGACGATGGCGATCGCGCGCTCCACGCCGGCACAGAAGCCGCGCGGGTTCGCAAGGAGGATTTCGGGGGCCTGGCTGTTGCTCATGGACGAACCTTGTCGGGGTGGTGCGCCCGGTCTGCGCGCCGGGCTGCGGGATCAGATGACGCCGATGACTTCGACTTCCACGCTCACGCTGCGGCCGGCGAGCGGGTGGTTGAAATCGACGAGGGCGAAGTCCGGCGTGACTTCGCGGACCAGGCCGGGGTACTGGCTGCCATCGGGCGCCGGGAAAGCGTAGACCGTATCGGCCGCGAGTTCCATCTCGGCGGGAATGTGCGCGCGCGCCACGCGCTCCACGAGATCCTGCCGGTAGGGCCCGAAGGCTTCGCCCGACTCGAGCACGAAACGCCCGTGCCCGCCGGCCGCGAGGCCCTGCAGGCGCTGCTCGATGCTGGGCATGAGGTCGCCCGCGCCGAGCTTGAGCGTGAGCGGCGTCGTCTCGAAGGTGGAGTGCATGACCGTGCCGGTCTGGGCATCCGCGATGCGGATGTTGAGCGTGACAAGGCTGTCGGGCAGAACGGTGCTCATCGGGAGTCTCCGGAAACGGCGCGGGCGCGGCGGCTTTCGAGAACCTGCGCGAGCAGCATCAGCACCACGCCCAGGAAGATCGCCGAATCGGCGAGGTTGAACGCGGGCCAGTGGCTGCCGGCGAGGTGAAAGTCGAGGAAGTCGACGACCTTGCCCCAGACCAGGCGGTCGATGACGTTGCCGATCGCGCCGCCGATCACGAGCGCGAAGGCGACCGGCTGCAGGCGTTCGGCACGGTGCTGCCAGATCATGTGCAGCAGCCAGCTGCAGATCACGACGGCAAGCCCGACGAAGAACCACCGCTGCCAGCCCGAATGACTGGCCAGGAAGCTGAAGGCCGCGCCGGGGTTATAGACCAGCACGAGGTTGAAGAAGCCCGTGACGGGGCGCGACTCGCCTTCGAAGAAGTTCGCCAGCACGGCGAACTTGCTCCATTGGTCGAGCCCGATCACGAGCAGCGCGACGCTCACCCAGCCGGCAAAGCGCTTCATGCGTGGCTCCGCGCTTCACCCGCGCCGAAGAGATTGTCGTGGCAGCGCCCGCACAGCTCGGGGTGCTCGGGATTGACGCCGACGTCCTCGCGGTAATGCCAGCAGCGGCCGCACTTGGCGTGCGGGCTGGGCGTGACGCGGGTGGTCTCGGCGGACGCTTCCGGCACTTCGGTCACGCGGGCCTGCGAGGTGATGAAGACGAAGCGCAGGTCGTCGCCCAGGGAGCTCAGCGCGCGGTACTTCTCGCCGCTCGCGCGCACGTCGATCTCGGCCTGCAGCGAGGCGCCGACCTTGCCCTCGGCGCGCACGGATTCGATGAGCTTCTGCGTCTCGGCGCGCGACTCGCGGATCAGGGCCCAGCGCGCGACGCGCGCGGCCTCGTCGTCGAGGGCGGCGGGCAGGGCGTGGAAGCTGTGCAGCATCACGGAGTCGTCGGCCTCGCCGCTCATCACGGCCCAGGCTTCCTCGGCCGTGAAGGAGAGGATGGGCGCCATGAGCTTGACCAGCGTCTGCGTGACGTGCCACAGCGCGGTCTGTGCCGAGCGGCGCGCGAGCGAATCGGGCGCCGTGGTGTAGAGACGGTCCTTGAGGATGTCGAGGTAGAAGCTGCCCAGATCGTCGGAGCAGAACAGCTGCAGGGCCTGCACGACGCGGTGGAACTCGTACTTCGCGTAATCGGCCTCGCACTGTTCGGCCAGGCGGCGCGTGAGCGCCAGCGCGTAGCGGTCGATGTCGAACCACTGCCCGGGCGGCACCGCGTGCCGTGCGGGATCGAAGTCGCTGGTGTTGGCGAGCAGGAAGCGCAGGGTGTTGCGCACGCGGCGATAGACCTCGACGACGCGGTCGAGGATTTCCTTGCCGATCGACACCTCGCCCGAATAATCGGTCGAGGCGGCCCACAGGCGCAGGATCTCGGCGCCCAGCTTGTCGGAGACCTCCTGCGGCACCACGGTGTTGCCGAGCGACTTGCTCATCTTGCGGCCCTGACCGTCGACGACGAAGCCGTGCGTCAGCAAGGCCTTGTAGGGCGCGCGGCCGTCGATGGTGCAGCCGGTCAGGAGCGAGGAGTGGAACCAGCCGCGGTGCTGGTCGGAACCTTCGAGGTAGAGGTCGGCCGGATAGTCGTGCTGCCCGGTGTGCGAACCGCGCATCACGTGGGCGTGCGTGGTGCCCGAATCGAACCAGACGTCCAGCGTGTCGCTGATCTTGTCGTACTGGGCCGCCTCGGCGCCCAGCAGCTCGGCGGCGTCGAGCGAGAACCAGGCCTCGATGCCGGATTTCTCGACGCGCCGGGCCACTTCTTCCATGAGTTCGACCGTGCGCGGATGCAGCTCGCCGGTCTCCTTGTGCAGGAAGAAGGGAATCGGCACGCCCCAGTTGCGCTGGCGCGAGATGCACCAGTCGGGGCGGTTGGCGATCATGGCCGCCAGGCGCGGCTTGCCCCAGGCGGGGAAGAACGCCGTCTGCTCGATGGCCGCGAGGGCGCGTTCGCGCAGGCTGGTGGTGTTGTCGGGCGTGTGGTCCATGCCCACGAACCACTGCGCCGTGGCGCGGTAGATCACGGGCGTCTTGTGGCGCCAGCAATGCATGTAGCTGTGGGTGATGGTTTCGTGGCGCAGCAGGGCGCCCACTTCACGCAGCTTCTCGACGATCTGGGGATTGGCCTTCCAGATGAACTGACCGCCGAAGAACTCGAGGCCGGTCACATACACGCCGTTGCCCTGCACGGGGTTCAGGATCTCGTCGAAGCCGCGGCCGTTGGCGCGCCAGATCTGGAAGTCGTCCGCGCCGTAGGCCGGCGCGCAATGGACGATGCCCGTGCCGGCATCCACGCCCACGTAGTCGGCGAGATACACGGGCGCGAGGCGCTCGTAGAACGGGTGGCGGAACAGCAGGCCCGCCAGGCGCGTGCCCTTGGCGGTGCCGATCACCGAACCCTCGAGCGCATAGCGCTTGAGGCAGGCGCCGGCGAGTTCGGCGGCGAGGATCAGCAGACGGTCGCCCACGTCCACGAGCACGTAGTCGACCTCGGGGTGGATGTTGAGCGCCTGGTTGGCGGGGATCGTCCACGGCGTGGTCGTCCAGATCACGATGTGCGCGGGCTTGGGCAGGCTGTCGAGGCGGAACGCCGCGGCCAGCGCCATGGCGGAATCGTCGGCGACGCGGAAGGCCACGTCGATCGCGTCGGACTTCTTGTCCTCGTATTCGACCTCGGCCTCGGCGAGCGCGGAGCCGCAGTCGAAGCACCAGTTGACGGGCTTCAGGCCCTTGAAGATCCAGCCGTTCTTGACCATCGTGGCCAGCGCGCGGATCTCGCCCGCCTCGTTGCCATAGGCCATCGTCAGATAGGGGTTGTCCCATTCGCCGAGCACGCCCAGGCGCACGAAGTCCTTCTTCTGGCCTTCGACCTGCTCGGCCGCGTAGGCGCGCGAGAGTTCGCGCACCTTCACGGGCGGCAGGTTCTTGCCGTGCGTGACTTCGATCTTGTGTTCGATCGGCAGGCCGTGGCAATCCCAGCCCGGCACGTAGGGCGCGTCGAAGCCGGCCAGCGTCTTCGAGCGCAGGATGATGTCCTTGAGGATCTTGTTCAGCGCGTGGCCGATGTGGATGTGGCCGTTGGCGTAGGGCGGGCCGTCGTGCAGGATGAAGCGCGGACGCCCCTTGGCGGCGGCGCGGATGCGGTCATAGAGCTTCTTCTGCTGCCATTGCTGCACCCAGCCCGGCTCCCGTTTGGGGAGATCCCCGCGCATCGGAAACGGGGTGTCGGGCATGTTCAGGGTCTGTCGGTATTCAGCCATTCTGTTCTCGCAAGCTCAGGTACGCGGGGTGGCCGGAAAACCACGCCCGAACATCATCACAATCCTTGCCGATCGCCGTCTTGAGGGCGTCCAGCGATTCGAACTTCGCCTCGTCGCGCAGCTTGTGCCAGAAGCGCACCGAGAGTTTTTCACCGTAAAGATCGCCCTCGAAATCGAGCACGAACACTTCCACGCGCAAGGCGAGCCCCGCGCCGATCGTCGGCCGGTAGCCGATGCTCGCAGCACCCGCCGCGTGGCGCAGGGGGCCGCCATCGACCGACACCGCGAAGATGCCCGACAGCGGCAGCGTGGGCTGGCGCATGCGGATGTTGGCCGTCGGAAAACCGATCGTGCGGCCGATCTTGTCGCCATGCTCGACCCAGCCTTCGACCACGAAGGGCTCGCCGAGCAGGTGGGTGGCATGCTCGATGCGCCCGGCCTGCAGCGCTTCGCGCACCGCCGAGCTGGACACGCGTTCGCCGTCGGCTTCCAGCGTGCCCATGGCTTCCACCGTGAAACCATGGCGCTCGCCGGCCTGCTTCAGCGCCAGGAAATCCCCGCTGCGCGCGCGGCCAAAGCGGAAATCGTCGCCGACGATCAGGTGGCGCACCTGCAGCCCGTCGACCAGCACCTGTCGCACGAAGGCGTCGGCGTCCAGCCCCGCGAAGGCGGCGTCGAAGCGCTGCATGCAGACCTGATCCACCCCGGCTTCCTGCAGCAGCGCCATCTTGCGCCACATGCTGCACAGCCGCGGGGGCGCGGACTCGGGCGCGAAGAATTCGCGCGGATGCGGCTCGAAGCAGAGCACCGTGGCGGGCAGACCCGTGCGCGACGCGACGCGGCGCAACTGCCTGAGCAGCGCCTTGTGGCCGAGGTGCACGCCGTCGAAATTGCCGATGGTCAGCACGCAGGGCTCGCTGAGGCGGGCCCGGATGCTCCTGAAGATCCGCATGAAAGGTGCTGAAAAAAGGGGCAATTATAGCAGCGCGGCGGCCCCGCGCCGCATGCGATCAGGCCTCCAGGCGGGCGTGCAGCGCCTCGAACTCGCGCGTCAGTTTGTGGCGCGCGTCGAGGTGGATCATGGGGCGCGCGCGTTCGTGGCTCTCGCGGATCTTCACCGACGCGGAGAGATAGGTGGGCAGGATGGGCAGGCCTTCGGCCGCGAGCGCATCCACGAGCCGTGCCGGCAGGCTCGCGCGGGGCTGGAACTGATTGACGACGATGCCTTCGACCTGCAGCGCCGGGTTGTGATCGGCGCGGATCTCGGCCACGCCGTCGAGCAGGGCATACAGGGCGTGGCGCGAGAAGGTGTCGCAGTCGAACGGGATCAGGCAGCGGTCGGCCGCGATCAGGGCCGAGAGCGTGTAGAAGTTGAGCGCTGGCGGCGTGTCGATGTAGATGCGCTCGAACTCGCCCGCCAGCTCGGCGAGCGCCTCGCGCAGCTTGTAGATCTTGTGGCGCGCCTCGAGCTTGCTCATGAGCGCTTCGAGCGCGGGCGAAGACGCCATCAGCGCCAGGTTCTCGAACGGCGTGGGCTGCGTGAAGGCGGCGGCGGGGCCGTTCTCGAGGCGGATCGTGAGCGCCTGCTCGAAGAATTCCGCCGCGCCGGCCTGTGCGTCGGCGCCTTCGCCGAGCAGGTAATGGGTCGAGTTCCCCTGCGGATCGAGATCCACCACGAGCGTGCGCAAGCCCTGCGCCGCCGCGATGGCCGCGAGGTTGCAGGTGATCGTGGATTTGCCGACGCCGCCCTTCTGGTTGAACACCACACGTTTCATCATGCCCTCCGCAAGGGGATGCTGCACTGCAACCATTGTGCCGCATTCGCGCGCGCGCAGCGAGGCGCCCGATAGGCTGGCGCGTGGCGCATGCGGCTAGAATGGCGGCCATCGCAGAACACGGATGACCACGCAATGAAGATCCTGAACGCGCTGACGGCGCTGGGTATCGCCGCGATCGCGCTGCCCGCGGGCGCGGCCGAGATGATTTCCTTCGGGGGCGGCTCGTATCACTTCGAGCGCGATCTGGGCCACAACGAATTCAATTACGGGCTGGGCTACGAGCGGGACTGGAGCGAAACGCTCACGTGGTCGGCCGGCGTCTACAAGAACTCGATCCGCCGCGCGACCTTCTACGGTCTCGCGAACTGGTATCCGCTGACGCTGGGCGCGGGCTTTCGCGCCGGCTTGTCGGGCGGGCTGATGACGGGCTATCACAAGTCGGCCGTGATCGGCACGCTGATGCCCACCGTGGAGTGGCGCGGTGGCCCGCTGGCGCTGCAGGCTTACGTGGTGCCCACGATCAAGCCTTACGTCGATGGGGCGGTCGTGTTCCAGGTGAAGTACCTCTTCCGGCGCTAGGCGTCCAGACGCGAAACGGGGCGCCGGAGCGCCCCGTTCGTGGTCCGGCGGGCCCGCCGGGCCGGATCAGTCCTTCACGCAGTCGACGGCGTAGTGCAGCGCGCCGTCGCGCATTTCCTTGATGAGGCCGTGGCAGTCGCTCTCGAAGCCAGGGAAGCTGCGGTTGAACTCGCGCACGAACTTCAGGTAATTGACGATCGTGCGGTTGAAGCGCTCGCCGGGGATCAGCAGGGGAATGCCGGGCGGGTAGGGCGTGACGAGCATGGCCGTGATGCGGCCTTCGAGATCGTCGATCGCCACGCGCTCGATCTTGCGGTGCGCCATCATGGACCACGCGTCGGTGGGACGCATCGCGGGCTCCATGTCGGACAGGTACATCTCGGTGGTCAGGTGTGCCACGTCATGCGCCTTGTACACGTCGTGGATCTGCTGGCAGAGGTCACGCAGGCCCAGGCGCTCGTACTGCGGATTGCGCGCGATGAACTCCGGCATCACGCGCCACAGCGGGCTGTTCGCGTCGTAGGCGTCCTTGAACTGCTGCAGCTCGGTCACGAGCGTGTTCCAGCGGCCCTTGGTGATGCCGATCGTGAACATGATGAAGAAGGAGTACAGGCCGCACTTCTCCACAATGATGCCGTGCTCGGCGAGGTACTTCGTGAGGATCGCGGCGGGGATGCCCGAGTCGGCGAAGCGGCCGTCCACGTCCAGCCCCGGCGTGATGATCGTGGCCTTGATCGGGTCGAGCATGTTGAAGCCTTCGGCGAGGTTGCCGAAGCCGTGCCAGCGCTCGTTGGCGCGCAGCATCCAGTCGGCGCGTTCGCCCATGCCTTCGTCGGCCAGGTAGTCCGGCCCCCAGACCTTGAACCACCAGTCGTTACCCCATTCCTCGCCGACCTTGCGCATCGCGCGGCGGAATTCCATGGCCTCGGCGATGGATTCCTCCACCAGCGCGGGGCCGCCGGGGGCGTCCATCATCGCGGCTGCCACGTCGCAGCTGGCGATGATGGAGTACTGCGGCGAGGTGGAGGTGTGCATCAGGTAGGCCTCGTTGAAGAGGTCCTTGTCGAGCTGGCGCGCCTCGGAATCCTGCACGAGGATCTGCGAGGCCTGCGAGAGGCCGGCGAGCAGCTTGTGCGTGGATTGGGTCGAGAACACCATCGATTCCTTGCAGCGCGGCCGGTCCTCGCCGATGGCGTGGTAGTCGCCGTAGAAATCGTGGAAGGCCGCGTGCGGCAGCCAGGCTTCGTCGAAGTGCAGGGTGTCGATCCTGCCGTCGAGCATGCCCTTGATCTCCTCGACGTTGTAGAGCACGCCGTCGTAGGTGCTCTGCGTGATCGTGAGCACGCGCGGCTTGGCGCTCTTGTCGGTCGCGAAGGGGTTGCGCTGGATCTTCTTCTGGATGCTTTCCCAGGCGAACTCGCTCTTCGGGATCGGGCCGATGATGCCGTAGTGGTTGCGCGTGGGCATCAGGAACACGGGCACCGCGCCGGTCATGATGATCGAGTGCAGGATGGATTTGTGACAGTTGCGATCCACGACCACGATGTCGCCGGGCGCGACGGTGGAGTTCCAGACGATCTTGTTCGACGTCGAGGTGCCGTTGGTCACGAAGAACAGATGGTCGGCATGGAAGATGCGCGCGGCATTGCGTTCCGAAGCCGCGACGGGCCCCGTGTGATCGAGCAGCTGGCCGAGTTCGTCGACGGCGTTGCAGACGTCGGCGCGCAGCATGTTCTCGCCGAAGAACTGGTGGAACATCTGGCCGACCGGGCTCTTCAGGAAGGCCACGCCGCCCGAGTGCCCCGGGCAGTGCCACGAGTACGAGCCGTTGGCCGCGTAATGCGTGAGGGCGCGGAAGAACGGCGGGGCCAGCGATTCGACGTAGTCGCGCGCTTCGCGCACGACGTAGCGCGCGATGAACTCGGGCGTGTCCTCGAACATGTGGATGAAGCCATGCAGTTCGCGCAGCAGATCGTTCGGCAGGTGGCGCGAGGTACGCGTCTCGCCATGCAGGAAGATCGGGATGTCGGCGTTGCGGAAGCGGATCTCCTCGACGAAGGCGCGCAGCTCGGCGATGGTTTCGTCGGCCTCCTCGGAGGTGAATTCCTCGTCGTCGATGGACAGGATGAAGCACGACGCGCGGCTCTGCTGCTGGGCAAAGCTCGCGAGGTCGCCGAAGCTCGTGACGCCCACGACCTCGGCGCCCTCGGCCTCGATGGCCTTGGCAAGCGCACGGATGCCGAAGCCCGAGGTGTTCTCGGAGCGGAAGTCTTCGTCGATGATGATGATCGGGAAGTGGAAGCGCATGGCAGTTCCTTGAGGAGAGGGGTGAAAGGGGGAAGGGAGAAGGGCGGTCGGGCGAGGGCGTGCGCCCCGGCTCCGCGGCCCTTCTCCCTTCCCTCTCGCACTCAGATCTTGGGCAGGGTCACGCCGACCTGGCCCTGGTATTTGCCGCCGCGGTCGCGGTAGGACGTCTCGCAGATCTCGTCGGACTCGAAGAACAGCACCTGGGCGCAGCCCTCGCCGGCGTAGATCTTGGCGGGCAGCGGCGTGGTGTTGGAGAACTCCAGCGTCACGTAGCCTTCCCATTCCGGCTCGAAGGGCGTCACGTTCACGATGATGCCGCAGCGCGCGTAGGTGCTCTTGCCCAGGCACACCGTGAGCACCGAACGCGGAATCCGGAAATACTCGACCGTGCGCGCGAGCGCGAAGGAGTTCGGCGGGATCACGCAGTAGCCCTTGCCCGAGACTTCCACGAAGGACTGCGGATCGAAGGCCTTCGGGTCCACGATGGTCGAATTGATGTTCGTGAACACGCGGAATTCGTCGGCGCAGCGGATATCGTAGCCATAGCTCGAAGTGCCGTAGGACACGATCTTCTGGCCGTTGGCCTCGCGGACGAGCTCGGGCACGAAGGGCTCGATCATGCCGTGCTGTTCGGCCATGCGGCGGATCCACTTGTCAGACTTGATGCTCACGATGAGGGGTACGGAGAGAGTGCGAAAGCGCGAATTCTAAAGGCAAGGGGCGCCGAATGTGCACGCCTTGCACATCTCGGCGTCGCGCGGCCCGCGCGGGGGCGCGGCGCGGCGGCCGCCAGGCCGGCCCGACATGCGTGCGGGCGCGCGCTGGCGCGGGATGCGGCGCGCTGCCCCCGCCCTGCACGTGGTCTTGCGCGCCGGGCTTCAGGAGGGGGCGTCGATCCCGCGCAGGGCGTGGAAATCCAGGTGGTGCATGAGTTCGCGCAGGACCACGAGCCGCGCCGCGAACAGCGGGTCGGCGGGCAGCGGGTCCTGGCGCTCGGGGCGGCCTTCGGCGAGCGCGGCGAGGCGCGAGAAGGCACGCTCCAGCGTGTCGCGGTCGAGCGTGTCGGCCGGCGCGCCCGCGAACCGGGCCAGCCCGGCGAACCAGGCGTCGGCGGTGCGCAGCGTGGCGCCCGGGGCGAAGCGGCGCGCGGCGGGCTGCAGGGCATCCTCGATGTGCTGGATCGCGGTCTCCAGCGCCAGCGGCGTGGGTACGCCCGGCGCCAGGCCCAGCCCCGCGAGACGCAGCGCCACGCGCGCATCGCCCGCCGCGCCGGCCAGATGCAGGCCCTCGTCGTCCAGCCGCAGCCGCACCGTGGGCGGTGCGAGGCGCTCTTCGGCCCAGTGCGCGAAGTCCGCCGCCATCGCGGGGGTGAGGGCATGGCCGGCCTCGTAGCGGTGGGCCTCGGTCGGCACGCCCAGCTCGGCCAGCCAGGCTTCGGCGCGCGTGGCCCAGGCCACGGGCAGCACCGGATCGGCCTCGCCGTGGCTCACGAAGGCCTGCACGCGCGCGAGGCGTTCGCGCGGCGCCAGTCGCGGCGCGAGCTCGGGCAGGATGCGTCCCGACAGGATGGCGAAGCCGCGCACGGTGGCGGGCTCGGTGAGCGCGAGGCTCGCGCTCATGATGCCGCCCTGGCTGAAGCCCGCGATCAGCGTGGCGGCGGGGGGAATGCCGGTCTGGCGCTGGAGCGCGCCGACAAAGCGGTGCAGCTGCAGGCGCGCGGCCTCCGCCGCGGCCAGGTCGGGACGCGGGCCCTCGGGGTCGAAGGCCACGCGGAACCAGCCGTGCTGCCCGGCGCCGAGCTGCAGCGGGCCGCGCACCAGCACGACGTCGGCAAAGCCTTCGAGTGCCGGCACCAGCGGGGCCAGGTTGTGCTCGTTGCCGCCCACGCCATGCAGCAGCACGATCAGGGTGCGCGGCGCGGAACGGGGGCTTTCGTGATGGCGGTAGGCCAGCCCGCTGGTGGGCTCGGTACGCAGGTCGGGGGTGGGGCGGGAGCTGTCCATGGTCTTCTCCTTGGGGTGAGAAGACTTTATGCGCGGCGCGGCGCGGGATAAACCCGCGGGCGAGGAATGGATCGTTGCGCCGCGCGAGCCAATCGGTCTGACGCGGCGGGGGCGTCAGGGCTGCTGGCGCAGCCAGTCGATGATCTGATGGATCTCTTCGGCCCGGGGCGGGCTCAGCAGGCGCATCTTGCCGCCCGGGATGTCGGTGCGCGGCGAGGCCAGGTAGCGCGCGAGGCGCTCGGGCGTCCACACCACGCCGGCCCCGCGCAGGGCGTCGGAATAGTTGTAGGCCGGCAGCGCCGCCGCGCGGCGTCCCACGACTCCCGCCAGGCTGGGGCCGCGCTTGTTGCGACCCGGCTCCACGGTGTGGCAGTCCGCGCACTGCGTCTGGAAGAGGGCCGCGCCGTCGGGCGCCGCCAGCGCCGCGCGCGCCAGCACGGCGAGCACGGCGCAGACCGCCAGGCGCGCTCCGCTCAATCCTTGTTCACCACGATGGTCGGAAAGCGCAGGCGCATGTCGCGCTGCTTCTCCGCCACCGCCACCCCCACCTTGCGCGCGATGTCGCCGTAGGCCGCCGCGATGGCGCCGTCGGGTTCGGCCACCACGGTGGGCTGGCCGGCGTCGGTCTGGCTGCGGATGCGGATGTCCAGCGGCAGGGCGCCGAGGAAGGGCACGCCATAGTCGGCGCACAGGGCCTCGCCGCCGCCCGCGCCGAAGATGTGCTCGGCATGGCCGCAGTTCGAGCAGACGTGGATGCTCATGTTCTCGACGACGCCCAGCAGCGGGATGCCGACCTTCTCGAACATCTTGAGCCCCTTGCGGGCGTCGAGCAGCGCGATGTCCTGCGGCGTGGTCACGATCACGGCGCCAGTGACGGGCACGGTCTGCGCGAGCGTGAGCTGGATGTCGCCGGTACCGGGCGGCATGTCGATCACGAGGTAGTCGAGATCCTTCCAGCGCGTCTCGAACAGCAGCTGGCGCAAGGCCTGCGTGACCATGGGGCCGCGCCAGACCATGGGCTGCTCCGGGTCGATCAGGAAGCCGATGGAGTTCGCCTGGATGCCGTGCGCCTCGAGCGGCAGCATGGTCTTGCCATCCTCCGACTCGGGCTGCGCGCTGGCGATGCCCAGCATCTGCGGCTGACTGGGGCCGTAGATGTCGGCGTCGAGCAGACCCACGCGGGCACCCTCGCGCGCCAGCGCCAGCGCCAGGTTGACGGCCGTCGTGCTCTTGCCGACGCCGCCCTTGCCGGACGATACCGCGATGATGTTCTTCACGCCGGGCAGCAGCTTGACGTTGCCCTGCACGGCGTGGGCCACGACCTTGCTGCCGACCGTGGCGCGCGCGGAGCGCACGCCGGGCAGCGCGCGCGCGGCGGCCTCGAGCTGGGCCGCGATCGCGCCGAACTGGCTCGCGGCGGGGTAGCCGAGTTCGACCGTGATCTCGGCGTGGCCGCCTTCCAGCGTGGCCGCGCGGACGGCGCGGGCGTCGGCGTAGGACTTGCCGGTATTCGGGTCGATGAGCTCGCCAAGCGCGGCGAGCAGGGCTTGCGGGGATGTGCTCATGATGTGTCGTTCCGGTGATCGGCGGACGGCGCGGCCGGATGCCGGCGCCGCCCGGAGGGCCACGGGAATGTACCACGCGGCCCGCCGCCCGCCTTGATGCGCGCGCTTGACAGAGGCGCCGGGTGGCGGCTTGGCGCTACAATGGCGGTTTCCCCTGAAACCAGGCTGCTTCACCGACATGAGCGCATCGAACCGCAAGATCTTCGTGACCAACGCCCTGCCGTACGCCAACGGCGATATCCACCTCGGCCACCTCGTGGGGTACATCCAGGCCGACATCTGGGTGAGGTTCCAGCGAATGTGCGGCAACGAAGTGCATTACGTCTGCGCCGACGACACGCACGGCGCCCCGGTGATGTTGCGGGCCGAGAAGGAGGGCCTGGCGCCCGAGGTCTTCATCGAGCGCGTGCGGGTGGAACACATGCGCGATTTCGCCGACTTCGGCGTCGCCTTCGACAACTACCACTCCACGCACAGCGAGGAGAACCGCGCGTATGCCGAAGACATCTACCGCCGCCTGCGCGCGGCCGGCATGATCGAGACGCGCGCGATCGAGCAGTTCTACGACCCCGTCAAGCAGATGTTCCTGGCCGACCGCTACATCAAGGGCGAGTGCCCCAAGTGCGCGGCCAAGGACCAGTACGGCGATTCCTGCGAGGTCTGTGGCGCCGCCTACGCGCCCACCGAGCTGCGCAATCCGTACTCCGCGGTGTCGGGCGCCACGCCCGAGCTGCGCAGCTCGGAGCACTATTTCTTCCGTCTTTCCGACCCGCGCGCGGTCGAATTCCTGCGTGAATGGACGCGCGCGACCAATGCCGACGGCTCGCGCCGCATGCCGCCCGAGGCTTCCAACAAGATGCGCGAGTGGCTCGGCGAGGCCGGCGAGAACCGCCTCTCCGACTGGGACATCTCGCGCGACGCGCCGTACTTCGGCTTCGAGATTCCCGACGCGCCGGGCAAGTATTTCTACGTGTGGCTGGATGCGCCCATCGGCTATCTCGCGAGCTTCAAGCACTACGCCGACCGCGTCGGGCTGGACGTGGGCGATTTCATCGACCCCGCCAGGGCCGCCGCCAGCGGCACGGAGATGGTGCACTTCATCGGCAAGGACATCCTGTACTTCCACGCCCTGTTCTGGCCCGCGATGCTGCAGTTCGCCGGTCTGCGCACGCCGAACTTCCTCAACGTCAACGGTTTCCTGACCGTGGACGGCGCCAAGATGAGCAAGAGCCGCGGCACCTTCATCACCGCGCGCAGCTACCTGGAGCAGAAGCTCAACCCCGAGTGGCTGCGCTATTACTTCGCGGCCAAGCTCAACTCCAACATCGAGGATCTCGATCTCTCGCTCGACGACTTCGTGGCCAAGGTCAATTCCGATCTCGTCGGCAAGTTCGTGAACATCGCGAGCCGTTGCGCCGGCTTCATCAGCAAGCGCTTCGAGGGCCGCCTCGCCGCCAGCGACGCCGCCGCGCTCGCGCCCTTCGGCGACGCCGCCACGCTCGCGCAGCTCACGCGCGCCTTCAACGACCGCGATTACTCCCTCGCGCTGCGCGAGATCATGCGCCTGGCCGACGTGGCCAACGTGTACGTGAATGACGAGAAGCCCTGGGAACTCGCCAAGGACCCCGCCCAGCACGAGCGCCTGCACCGCGCCTGCAGCACGGCGCTGAACCAGTTCCGCGCGCTGGCGATCCTGCTCAAGCCCGTGCTGCCGCAGCTTGCCGCCCAGGTCGAGGCCTTCTTCGGCGTCGCCCCCTTCGCGTGGCGCGACCTGGCCGCGCCGCTGCCGGCCGGTCACGCGATCAACCCCTACGCCCACCTCATGACGCGCGTGGAGCGCAAGCAGATCGACGCGCTGATCGAAGCCAACCGGGAGACCCTCTCCAGCGACAGCCGCTCCGCCAGCGGCACCGCGCCGGCAAGCGCCGCCCCCGCCACGCCCGCCGCGGCCGAGGCACCCGCCGAGGCGGCGAGCCCGATCAGCATCGACGACTTCGGCAAGGTCGACCTGCGCATCGCGAAGATCGTCGCGGCCGAGCACGTCGAAGGCGCGGCCAAGCTCATCAAGCTGCAGCTCGACATCGGCGAGGCGCGACCGCGCCAGGTCTTCGCGGGCATCAAGAGCGCCTACGACCCCGCGCTGCTCGTCGGCCGCCTCACCGTCATGGTCGCCAACCTCGCGCCGCGCAAGATGAAGTTCGGCCTCAGCGAGGGCATGGTGCTCGCGGCCTCCGACGACACCGGCGAGGTGCCGGGGCTCTTCATCCTGTCGCCAGACACGGGGGCCACCCCCGGCATGCGCGTCAAGTGATGCGCCGCGCCGGTTCCACGATCCGCTTCACGCCGGCCCTCGCGGGCTGGCTGTTGCTGGATGTGGCCGGCATGCTGCTGTTCGCGGCGGGCGCACTGTTTCTTGCGCGCGGGCAGGCATTCTTCGTGTGGCTGCCCGCCACCCCGGCGGACGCCGTGGTGATGCTCGTGGCTGGCGGCGTGCTGATGCTCGTGGCCGCCGCCAATCTGCTGCGCGCGAGCCTCGCCACGCGCGGGGCCGACGCCGCCGGGGCCGCGCCGGATGGCGCGCGCGGGCCGGGCGCCTAGTTCCATGCCACTTACCCGCACCAAACGCTGGATCACGGCCCATCACCAGCGGCCGCGCTGACCCGACACCTTCCTCCGCCTTCCGTTATTCGCCTGGAGAAGAGTCTTGTCGCGTTTTCAGCCCAAATTGTTTGTCGCCCTCGCGGGGTACTCCCGCGCGGACCTGTTCGCTGACCTGGCCGCTGGCCTGACCGTCGGCGTGCTTGCCCTGCCGCTCTCGATGGCCTTCGCGATCGCCAGCGGCGCCTCGCCGGCCGCCGGCATCTGGACGGCCATCGTGGCGGGGCTGCTGATCTCGGTGCTCGGGGGCTCCCGCGTGCAGATCGGCGGCCCGACCGGGGCGTTCATTCCCATCCTCTACGGCATCGTCGTCAATTACGGCATGTCCAACATGCTGGCCGCGACCTTTCTCGCGGGCGTGCTGCTGCTCGTCATGGGCATCACGCGGCTGGGCAGCCTGATCCGGTTCGTGCCGGTGTCGGTGGTGATCGGTTTCACCAACGGCATCGCCCTCGTCCTGATCCTTTCGCAGATTCCGGATTTCCTCGGCCTGACCAGCACCTCGGCGCTGCCGGCGGAATTCTTTGCCCGCATGCGCGCGCTGTGGCAGATCGCGCCCACCGCGAGCCTGCCGGCCGCGGCGCTGGCGCTGGGCACGCTGCTGCTGATCCTGGCCTGGACGAAGTACGCCGTGCGCCACCGCATCGCCATGCGCGTGCCCGCCCAGCTGGCGGGGCTGGTCCTGGGCACGCTCGCGAGCGCGCTGCTGCAGTTGCCGGTCGAAACCATCGGCAGCCGCTTCAACGGCATTCCGCAGGGCGTGCCGGCGCTGAGTTTTCCCTTGCCCGACCTGTCGGCGATCGGCGGGCTGCTGGCGCCGGCCATCACCATCGCCCTGCTGGGGGCGATCGAATCGCTGCTCTCGGCGCGCGTGGTCGACCCGCAGATCGACGACCGCCACGATCCCAACCAGGAACTCATGGCGCAGGGCATCGCCAACATCGCCACGCCCTTCTTTGGCGGCATCGCCGCCACGGGGGCGATCGCGCGCACCTCCACCAACGTGCGCGCGGGCGCCCGCACGCCGGTCGCGGGCATCGTCCATTCGGTCACGCTGCTCGGCATCGTGCTGGTGGCAGCGCCGCTCGCCGCGTGGGTGCCGATTCCGGTGCTGGCCGCGATCGTGGTCGTGACCGCGATCCGCATGGCCGAGTGGCACGAGTTCTCGCGCCTGCGGCATTTCTCGTGGAACTACCGCATCATCCTGCTCGCGACCTTCGGCCTCACGGTGCTCTTCGACCTGACCGTCGCGGTGGAGGTCGGCATGGTGCTGGCCAGCCTGTTCTTCATCTATCGCATGCAGGACCTGACCACCGCCACGCCGCTCGTGATGGACGCGGAGGCGGATGCCGGCGCGCGCGGCTTCGCGTTGCGCGGCTCGCTCTTCTTCGGCGCGATCGGCAAGCTCGACGCGCAGATCGACCCCGCCGTGCTGGGTGCGCGGGTGCTCGTGCTCGACCTGGATGGCGTGCTGAACATCGACACTTCGGGCGTGGACTGGCTTTTCGGCGTGCTGCGCGCGCAGTCGCGCCAGGGCGGCCACCTGGTGCTGTGCGGGGCGCGGCATCAGCCGAGCTCCCTGCTGCAGCGCGCGGGCTTTGTCGTCATGCTGGGGCACGCCAACCTGTGCGCCGACCTCGACGCCGCGCGGGCCCGTGCCCGCGCCCTGGCGGACGCTCCGGCGCGTGGAGACTGACATGCACACCGCAACCGGCTCCGCCATCGAAGGCCGCCTGCTGCGCATCCGGGGCGGCGTGCAGGGGGTGGGCTTCCGCTGGCATCTGGTCGAGGCGGCCACGGCGCGGGATCTCCAGGGCTGGGTGCGCAACCGTCACGATGGCAGCGTGGAGGCGCTGGTCTGGGGCGATGCCGCGCAGGTGGCCGAACTCATCCACTGGGCCGGCTACGGGCCGCCACACGCGCGCGTGAGCGCGGTGGAGGTGGCGCTCGCGACGGAGCGCCCGCAAGGATTCGTGCGCCTGCCGGACGCCTGAGCCCGGCGCCACGCCTTGGCCCGACGCGGACAGGCGCGCTGGCGGCTGCCCGCGTGATGACGTTTGCATGAATGCTGACTAGGGGTTTGCCCCTAACCCATATGTGTCAAGAAATGCCCTGATGCTGTCGTTGATACCCTGAGGATCGGGAGCCATCCGGCTCTCAGGGAGTGGAGACAACAAAAATGAGTATTTCACGCAAGATCATTCTGCTCGTCGTCGTCGCGCTGCTGACCTGCGCGGCGGTCGTCGGGGTCGCGCTTGGCGGCCTGAACCGTGTCAAGACCGGGGTCGACGACCTCACCGGCAGCACGCTGCCCGCGGTACTCGCGGCCGGCAAGATGCGCACCGATTACCTGAGCCTGCACGCGGCCGCCTACGACCGCATCGGCATGACCGAGGGCGAGGCCGCCAAGGCCATCGAGGCCCAGATGGCGCAGATGGCGCAGCGGCTCGTCGAGCAGATCAATTTCTACGCGGAAAAGGCCCACGACGCCGAGGAGAAGGCCGCGCTGACCGAGGCGACGGCCAACCTCGTGGCGTACATGGCGCGCATCACGCAGGCGCAGAACCTCGCCGGCATGGGCGAGCAGCAGATGGCGCTGGGCATCATGCAGACCCAGGTCGGCCCTCTGCACAAGGAGATCAGCAAGGCGCTGGACACCTTGCTGGGCATGCGCCAGAAGCAGGCCGAGACGGTGGCGAAGAGCGCCGGCACGGCATTCGCCGCGACGATCAGCGTGACGCTGGTGGCGGCCGTGCTGGGCCTCGTGCTGATCGGCGTGCTCGGGCTCTTCATCGGCCGTTCGATCCGCCGCCCGCTGCTCGCCATGCAGCAGGCCATCACGCATACCGCGCGCGAACTGGATTTCCGCCACGACATTCCGGTGCGCAGCAGCGACGAGGTGGGGCAGACGCTGAAGGCCTACAACACGCTGCTGCAACGTCTTCGCACGAGCTTCGCGGCGGTCCAGGCGACCACCGCGCGCATGCTGGCGGCGGCGGGCGAGGCGGAGCACAGCGCGCACCAGATCGCGGAGAACTCGCGGCAGCAGAGCGATGCATCGGCCGGCATGGCGGCCGCCGTCGAGGAACTCACGGTGAGCATCTCGGTGGTGGCGGGGCAGGCGCAGGAAGCCACGCAGCACACGCTGGCCTCGCGCGACAACGCCGAGCGCGGCAGCGGCGTGATCCTCGCCACGGTGGAGGGCATCCAGCACATCGCGCGCACCGTCGAGCTGGCGTCGGGGCGCATCGGCACGCTGCGCAGCGACAGCGAGAGCATTTCGGCGGCCGCCACGATCATCCGCGAGATTGCCGACCAGACCAACCTGCTTGCGCTCAACGCCGCCATCGAGGCCGCGCGCGCGGGCGAGCAGGGACGGGGCTTCGCGGTCGTGGCCGATGAGGTGCGCAAGCTCGCCGAGCGCACGGGTTCGTCCACGCAGGAGATCTCCAGCCTGCTCGCGCGCATGCAGGAGAGCGCGCGGCTGGCCGTGGATTCCATGGACGAAGCGGTGCGCGAGGTGGCCGGCGGCGTGGAGCACGCGCGCGAGGCGGGCGAGTCCATCCAGGGCATCAAGGAGGGGTCGGGCAACGTCGTGAACGTGGTCGAGGACATCTCCGAGGCGGTGCGCGAACAGAGTTCCGCGAGCACGACCATCGCGCGCCAGATCGAGCAGATCGCGCAGATGACGGAGCGCAATTCGTCGGCCGCGCTCAGATCGGCCGAGGCCGTGGACAACATGTCGCGCATGAGCCGCGAGATCGGCGAGGCGCTCGAGGCCTACAAGGTCTGAAGCGCCCTGCCGCGCGTGCGCGGGCGGGATTGTGATGTATCATCCCGCCCCTTGGCCGGCCCTATAGTTGAATGGATACAACAGCCCCCTCCTAAGGGGCAGGTACAGGTTCGATTCCTGTTGGGGCTACCAGTCGGCCTCGCGCCCGCGCGCGTTCCGCCCCGGCCGCCCCGCCGTCACCCTCCCGTCCGGCCCCGTCGTTCTTCCGCCGCCAACCCCTCCGCCGCATCCCCGTGCCTTGCGCGGCGAGTCCGCACCGGGCGGACGCGCGCCGTTGCGCCTGCCAGGCGGGCGGGGTGGTCTTCGTCGCGCGGGGCGCGGCGCGCGGGTATCATCCCTGTCCGCACCCGGCAGGGGGCGGGCCCTCGCGCCGCCCTTGCCGATTTCAGCCTCTCTGAGGCGCCGCGTCGCGCGGCCCGCCTCGTGGATACCGTCTCCGAATGCCTCTGCTGACCCTTGAGAATGCCTGCCTCGCCTTTGGCGACGTGGCCTTGCTGGACCATTCCGATCTGGTCCTGGAACCCGCCGAGAAGGTGGCGCTGATCGGGCGCAACGGCGCCGGCAAATCCAGCCTGCTGCGTGCGCTGGCGGGCGAGATGAAGCTCGACGACGGGCGCGTCTGGCGCCAGCCGGGCCTGCGCGTGGCCTACGTGGCGCAGGAGCCGGATTTCGCGCTCGACCGCGACGTGTTCTCGACCGTGGCCGAAGGCGTGGGCGAGGCCGCCCGCCTGATCGGCGACTATCACGCCGCCACGCATGCGCTCGCGCAGGGCGACGAAACGGCGCTCGCGCGCATGGCCGCGCTGCAGCACGAACTCGAGGCGGGCGACGGCTGGACGCTGCACCACAAGGTGGAGCAGGTCATGGACCGTCTGCACCTGGACGCCTCGGCGCGCGTGGACAGCCTCTCGGGCGGGGGCATCAAGCGCGTGGCGCTGGCGCGCGCGCTGGCGGGCGAGCCCGACCTGCTCCTGCTCGATGAACCGACCAACCACCTCGACGTGGCGGCCATCGGCTGGCTGGAAGAACTCATCCGCGCCTTCCGTGGCGGCGTGGTGGTGATTACTCACGACCGGGCCTTCATGGACAACGTGGCGACGCGCATCGTGGAACTCGACCGGGGCCGGCTCGGCAGCTTCCCCGGCACGTTCTCGGCCTACCAGCGCCGCAAGGCCGAGATGCTGGAGATGGAAGCCAAGACGAACGCCGAGTTCGACAAGTTCCTCGCGCAGGAGGAGGTCTGGATCCGCAAGGGCATCGAGGCGCGGCGCACGCGCAACGAAGGCCGCGTGCGCCGGCTCGAAGGCCTGCGGCGCGACCGCGCGGCGCGGCGGGACCGCCTCGGCAACGTCAGCCTCCAGCTCGACCGTGGCGAGGCCAGCGGGCAGCTGATCGCCGAACTCACGCACGTGAGCAAGGGCTTCGGCGAGCGCGTGGTGATCCGCGATTTCTCGGCGCGCATCCTGCGGGGCGACCGCATCGGCCTGCTCGGTGCCAACGGCGCGGGCAAGACGACGCTGCTCAAGCTCATCCTGGGCGAACTCGAAGCCGACGCGGGCGAGATCCGGCGCGGCACGCGCCAGCAGATCGCCTATTTCGACCAGTTCCGGGAAGCGCTGGACCCCGAGGCGCCGCTGACCGACGTCATCAGCCCCGGCTCGGATTACGTCGAGATCGGCGGCGCGCGCAAGCACGTGATCGGCTATCTGGAGGATTTCCTGTTCTCTCCCCAGCGCGCCCGCAGCCCCGTGAAATCGCTTTCGGGCGGGGAGCGCAACCGCCTGCTGCTGGCGCGCCTGTTCGCGCGCACGGCCAATATCCTCGTGCTGGACGAACCGACCAACGACCTCGACGTGGAAACCCTGGAGCTGCTCGAAGAGCTGCTGCAGTCCTACGATGGCACGGTGTTTCTGGTGAGCCACGACCGTACCTTCCTCGACAACGTGGTCACGCAGACCATCGCCGCCGAGGGCGACGGCCGCTGGCGCGAATACGCGGGCGGCTACTACGACTGGTTGCGCGTGAAGGAGGCCGAGCGTGAGGCTGCCGCCAGGACGGGCGCGGCCCGGGCGCAGGCAAGCCGCCCCGCCGAGCCCGACAAGCGCGCGCCCGCGAACCGCCAGGCAAAACTCAGCTTCAACGAAAAGCGCGAACTCGAAGCCCTGCCCGAGCGGATCTCCGCGCTCGAAGCCGAGCAGGCCGGGTTGCAGCAGAGCCTGGCGGACCCGGACATCTACCGCACGCGCGCCGCCGAGGTGCCCGCGCTCAACGCGCGGCTGGAAGCGATCGAGGAATCCCTGCTCGAACTGCTCGAACGCTGGGAAACCCTGGAAGCGAAGGCGGGCGGCTAGGGGCCGTACATGTAGTCGCGCGTGAGCGGCAGCAGCGGCCGCGCGAGCGTGGCGGGCCGAGTCAGGACGATCTGGTGCAGCGCGATCCAGCCGGCATCGAAGGCGTAGGCGCAGCCGGGCAGATACACCCGCCAGACACGGAAGCGCTTCTCGCCGGCGAGTTCGCGCAGGCGCGTGGCGTTGGCCTCGAAGCGCGCGCTCCAGTGGCGCAGCGTCATGGCGTAGTGCAGGCGCAGGTTTTCGACATCGGTGGCCTCCAGGCCCGCCGCGCTGATCTCCTGCAGCGCCAGGCCGATGTGCGGCAGCTCGCCGTGGGGGAACACGTAGCGCTCGATGAAGTCGCCTCCGCCGAAAGGCGTGCCGGCGGAGTCCGGGTCGCCGCTCGTGATGCCATGGTTGAGCGCGATGCCGTCCTCGGCGAGCAGATCGCGGATGCGCTCGAAGTAGAGGCGCAGGTTCCCCAGCCCCACGTGCTCGAACATGCCCACGCTGGTGATGCGGTCGAAGTGCTCGGCGACGTCGCGATAGTCCTGCAGGCGGATCTCGACGCGGTCGGCGAGCCCGGCGTCATACACGCGCTGGCTGGCCAGCTCGAACTGGCGCTCCGAGAGCGTGACGCCCACGCAGCGCGCCCCGAAATGCTCCGCCGCGCGCAGGACCAGCGCGCCCCAGCCGCAACCGATGTCGAGCAGACGCTGCCCGGGCTGCAGCCGGATCTTGCGCAGGATGTGATCGATCTTCTGCCGCTGCGCGGCTTCGAGCGTGTCGTCGGGGTGGCGGAAGTAGGCGCACGAATACACCATCGCCGGGTCCAGCCAGAGGCCGTAGAACGCGTTCGACACATCGTAGTGATGGCGGATCGATTCGGCGTCCAGCTTGCGGCTGTGCGTGGCCCGGGCCGCCTCGGAGCGGCGCGCGCCGCCCGGCTGCGCGGCAAGGCCGGCGCTGAGCGCGATCACGTCGCGCACGTCGCCTTCGAGGTCCATCAAGCCTTCGACGTAGGCCTCGCCCAGCGATGACAGCGAGGGCTCCATGAGCGCGCCGATCGCGCGCGCGGAATTCAGGCGCAGCACCGCGCGCGAGGTGGCCCCCAGTTCGAAGCGGCGGCCGTTCCAGAGTTCTATCGTGAGCGGCAGGTCCTGGCGCCGGCTCCACTCGGAAAGTCGTGCCGCGATGCGGTTCTCGGCGATGCCGGCGGGCAGATGCCCAAGCAGATGATTCAGCATGTGGCGCCCCTTGTGGCGAACGACTCGTTCAGTCTAGGCCCCTCGCGTGGCCTGGTGTGCACCCTCGGGGATGGGCGGACGGGCAGTGCGGCAGCTGCCACGGGTGTTGCAATCGTGCGAACGTTTCCGGTCTCACGGCGGCTTGCGGCGGCGCGTTGCTCGACAAGGCCGCGTTGCAGACGATAGCCTGAAGTCAGGGTAAATGCGGGTGCGGAAAGCCCGTGCAGGTCAGCTTGGGGAAGCGCTGCACAAGGGTCACGCCGGTCGGGGAGGGCAGGCGTGCCGCACCCGCAAACTCTATGAGAACGGAGGCGACGAGCCGGTCCGCCTGGCGGACACCGTTCATCTAGGTGGTATCACTTATTGATTTTTCATATTGGGGCTTCTCGCGAAATGGCGTATGGTTTTTGCCTTTCGCGACATGTGAAGGCATTTCGATGCGCGAGCTGAGAAGCTGTCGGGGCCGTCCGCCGGTCCCGCATACCACCTGTCTGACTATCACTCTGGAGGAGCGCATGAAGAAAAGTGTTCTGGCAATCTCGATTGCCATGATGGGCATGCTCGGTGCCTGTGCAACCATGGAAGGTGGTTCCGGTGAAGACATCGGCCGCGCCACGATGCCCGCCAACGACGGCTGGGCCGCGGCCGAAGGCGCGGTGACCGGCGGCAGCGCCGCCAAGCCGGAGAACGACTTCACCGTCACGACGCGCAAGGAACTCTTCGACGCGGTCGCCAAGGCGGGCAGCGCTCCGAGCATCATCCGCATCAAGGGCACCATCAATCTCTCTTCCGACGATTCGGGCCGCGAGCTGACCGAGAAGGACTACGCCGTCGCGCCCTACAACTTCGACGAGTACATGAAGACCTATGCTCCGGCGAAGTGGAACCAGAAGCTCGAGAAGGGGCGCCCCGACCGCTCGCTGGACGGCCCGCAGGAAGAGGCCCGCCTGGCATCGGTGAAGAAGCAGCGCGCCCAGGTGACGCTGAAGCTGGCCTCCAACACCACCCTCGTGGGCGTGGGCTCCGACGCCAAGCTCGTCAAGGGCAATGTCTGGATCGGCCCCGAAGCCGAGAACGTCATCATCCGCAACATCGCGTTCGAAGACGCCTTCGACTACTTCCCGGGCTGGGATCCGGGCGACAGCTTCAAGATCGACAAGAGCTACCCGGGCTGCCAGGACGCCTACGTCGATGCCGGCACCGGCCCGCAGAAGTGCCCGGGCGGCCGCTGGAACTCGGAGTACGACAGCATCTCCGTCAATGGCGGCAAGCGCGTGTGGATCGACCACAACAGCTTCAACGACGGCAATCGCCCCGACAAACTGTTCCCGCCGGTCTATCCCTTCCCGCACAACGAAGTCACGCAGAAGGTCCAGCACCACGACGGCATGATCGACGTGACCAATGGCGCGAACTACGTGACGGTCTCGTACAACGTGTTCAAGGATCACGACAAGGCCATGCTGATCGGCGGCTCGGACAGCAGCAAGCTCGACCCGAACAAGCTCAAGGTCACGATCCACAACAACTTCTTCGACAACGTCGGTCAGCGCGCGCCGCGCGTGCGTTTCGGCCAGGTCCACGTGTACAACAACTACTTCGTGGGTGACGCCGCCGGCAACGACGATCCGAAGCTGTCGGCCTACGAGAACCACCTGGCCGTGATCAAGGCCAAGGGCGACAACAACATCTTCCGGCAGGCGCTGGGCGCGGGCAAGGATTCGGCGATCTACTCCGAAGGCAACCTCTTCGAGATCAAGAACGGCGGCCAGGCCCAGGCCGTGGGCAACATGGGCGGCAAGGTGTTCTTCGATGCCGGTTCCGTCGTGAATGGCCAGCCCCTCAAGCTGGACGTCAGCAAGCCGCTGTCGGCGGACGTGGGCTGGAAGCCCACGCTCTACGGCAACAACGCGGTGCGCCCGGCGGCCGAAGTGCCGGCCCACGTGAAGGCTCACGCGGGCCCCGGCAAGCTCTGATAGCCCTCGCCGCAACAGAAAGCCGACGGTTCGCCGTCGGCTTTTTTGTTCACGCGCGCGGTGTGGGGCGCGGAGTGTGGGGCGGGCGGTGCGCGGGGGAAACCGGGAGCGTCAGGCCCCCGGGGCGTGGCGGGCTGCCTGCGCGACCCCGTCCGTCAGCGGGGGCCGCGCGGTGTGGCGCGCGCGAACGGCGTGGCGCGCAACGGCGCGCGGGGGGGCATGGCGGTGCGCGTTCGCGGTGGGTTGCGGAGCCGCTCGCGCTCAGGGGTGCGTGCGCATCCAGGCGGTGGCGAGCAGCGCGAGGAAGAACAGTCCCAGCGTGACCCAGGCCTGCGCCTGGTAGCGGCGCCTCACCTGGGCGGGCGGCTTGTCGGAGATCACGAAGGGGCGGCCGTCGGCCGGCGCCTGCAGGAGGTGATAGGCCGGGTGATCCTTGGCGGCCTCGCGTTCGACGTGCACCTCGGCCTGTGCGGCGCGGCGGGCGTCCTCCCACTCGGCCATGTCGAGGGCGCCGCTCGCATCCCGGTCGAAGCGCCGCTGCGCCTCGCCCGAGCGTTTCCATTCGGCGAGCCGCTCGCGCACTTCGGCGTGCGCGCTGTCGCGGTCCTCGATGGGGCGGCGGGAACGGAAGTCGCCGATGACGTGCAGCTGGGTGCCCGGAATCAGCACCCACTGCGTGCGGCGCGTGTCGCCATCGACGGACACGTCCTGGTGGAAGACTTCGATCTGCGCATCGATGGGGCACACGGCGCAGCGCGCGCCGTCGTCGTCTTCGAGCAGGAAGGAGTCTTCGGAGCAGAAATCCTCTTCGACCTCCCACTTGCCGTCGCGCGTGCGGGATTCGGTCTTCAGGCGGTACCACAGGCAGGGCAGCCCGCTGAGCGGGGCGTGCAGCGGCACCCCGGCCAGGGCCCGCCCGATGCCGTCGAGCGCGACATAGCCCTGGGGGGCCGAGCGCACGCGCGCGAGCGGCGTGTCGGCATAGACGCGGTAGCGGCGATAGGCATGCATCCAGCCCAGCAACGCGAACCACGCCAGCAGCAGCGTGAGGTGCCAGGATTCGGGCTCCGTTCCGCTCAGTGCGCACCACGCGACGAAGCCCGCGAGCGACGCGAGCCCGGGCAGCAGCATGGGCAGGCGGTGCGGTGCCGGCAGCGAGACCCTCATGCGTGCGTCAGGAGGTGAAAAGCGCGCGCAGGTCTACGTCGGTCTTCTCCGTGGCGGAGAATTCCAGCAGCGGCTTGAGCTCGAAGCCGCAGGTGCGCGCCACGATCAGGTCCGGGAACTGCTCCACGCGCACGTTGTTGAGGTTCACGGCTTCGTTGTAGAGCTCGCGTCGGTCGGCAATGGTGTTCTCCAGGCCGCTGATGCGGGTCTGCAGCTGCATGAAATGCTCGCTGGCGCGCAGTTCGGGGTAGGCCTCGGCAACCGCGAAGAGACGGCCCAGGCCGGCACGCAGTTCGCCTTCGGCCACCCCCAGCGCGGGAATGTCCTGGCTGGCGCGGGCCGCGGCCACGCCGGCGCGCGCGCTGATCACGCGCTCGAGCGTGGCCTGCTCGAACTGCTGGTACTGGCGGCACACTTCGACCAGCTTGGGCAGCTCGTCGTGGCGCTGGCGCAGCAGCACGTCGATGTTCGCCCAGGCGCGCGCCACGCCGTGCTTGAGGCCGACGAGCCCGTTGTAGAGCAGCACGCCGTAGAGCAGAAAGAACACGAGCAGACCGCCTGCAATCCATCCAGCCATGGGTCAAGTCTCCGGTAAGCGGATTTTCAGAGAGACGCGCCGATGCGCGTCGTGAGGGAGCCGAGGCCGTCGATGCGGCCCACGAGAACGTCGCCGGGCTGCACGGGTCCCACGCCTGCCGGCGTGCCGGTCAGGATGAGGTCGCCGGCGTGCAGCTCGAAAAAGGTCGACAGCCGGCTGATGATCTGCGGCACGTTCCAGATCATCGCGGCGAGGTCGGAATCCTGCTGCACCTGATCGTTGACCGTGAGCTGGATGCGGCCGCGCGCGGGGTGGCCGACCGCCTCGACGGGGTGGATCGCCCCGCACGGCGCGGAGTGGTCGAACGCCTTGGCGACGTCCCACGGGCCGCTCTTCGCCGTGAGCTGCTTCTGCAGATCGCGCCGGGTCATGTCGAGGGCGATCGCGTAGCCATACACGTGGCCCAGCGCCTCGTCCTCGGCGATGTCGCGGCCGCCGGAACCCAGCGCGACGGCGAGTTCCAGTTCGAAGTGATAGTTGCGGGTGGCCGAAGCGTAGGGAATCGTGGCGCCGTCCTGCTCGATGGCGTCGCGCGGCTTGGTGAAGAAGATCGGAGGTTCCTTCTCGTCGTTGCCCAGCTCGCGGATGTGCTCCAGGTAATTGCGGCCCACGCAGTAGAGGCGGCGCACCGGATAGCGCGACGCGCTGCCCTGCACGGGCAGCGAAACGACCGGAGGCGGCGGGAAGACGAATGCATTCGGCATGGCGGGATCTCGCGAACGACGGGAACGGACCGCCATTATCGCCGGCCCGTCGCGGCTTGTCTGTGCCGGCCGGCGGTGGCCGGCGGCCGACGCGGGGTCACGCGCTTTCCGCGCCCGGCGCGCGGTTCATCACGCTGAGCGCCGAGCGCTCGCGGCCGCGGCGTTCCAGCGGGCGCAGGCGGCTGGCCGGATCGCGCTGGTGCGCGAGCGCGAGAAAGCGCTGGCTTTCGGCCGCGTCCCGCGCATGCAGCAGGCGCGCGGCCGCGAAGGCCGCCTCGGCGGAGCCATTGGCGTGCGTGGCCGCGCGGCAGAGCAGCGGCAGCGCCTCGTCGGGGCGGCCGAGGGTATCGAGTGCCAGGCCGTAGTGGGCGAGTTCCTCGGGGCCGAGCAGCAGGCTGTCGCGCCCCTGCATGCGGCGCACGGTCTCGCGCGCGCTGGTGGCCGAGTGGAAGCGCAGGCGCCAGTTGCTGGCATTGAGTTCCAGCCAGCGCTGGTCGAAGGCCTGCTGCAGCCGCGTCAGCGTTTCGCCGAGCAGCGACTGGGCCGCGCTGTGCACGGCCTCCGGCGCGGCTTCGGGCAGCGCCCGCAAGGCCTGCAGGCGCTCGCGCAGCTGCGGCGTGGCGGGCGTGGCGTCCGGCCGCAGCAGCTCGTCCAGCCAGGTCTGCGCGCACGCATGCGTGAGGCCCGCGCCGAGGGCCGCGCGCATCGTGGCATGCGGCAGGAAAGGCGGTGCCGCGAGGTGGTCCGCACGGGCCCACAGCCCCTGCCAGAACCGGTTCTGCATGAAGCGCGTGCGCAGTTCGAGCGCGACGAGTGCGTCGCCCAGCGTCTGCCGGCCCACGATCTCGCCCGCCAACCCGTCGGCCTCGAAGCGCTCGGCGGCCTCCCACGTGCGCGCGTGCGGCGCCAGGTGATCCAGCCATGCGTGCAGCAGGGCTTCGCGCCGGCGGCGAGGCGCGGTGGTGGCGGGGGCTTGCCAGGCGTCGAGCAGATGGCGCGTGAGGCAGGCGCGGCGGCCCCGCCGGTGGCTGTGCGCGGCCAGCGTCTGTGCCACCAGGGCACACAGCTCGCGACGCGACAGCATCTGCATCACGGGCAGGCCCACGACCAGCGTGTGGCGGGCAGGCCCGAAGAATCCGAATGGCCAGCTGTGGCGCAAGCCCACGCTGAAGCTGTCATCGATGACCACCTGCGCGAGCCGGGGCGAGCCCAGCCGGCGGCGCAGCTTGGCCAGCGTGCGGAACAGGTGGGGGGCATCCTCGGCGCGCAGCAGCTGGCCTTCAGGGCGCACGTCGCGGCGGGGCTGGGCCTGCCAGAACAGCAAGGCGGCCGGAATCGCGACGAGGAGGGGCGGCAGCGCCGCGAGCCAGGCGGCGTCGAGCAGGGCGGCGCCGACTTCCAGCAGACTCACCGCGAGGGCGATGGCAAGGGCCAGCACGGCCGCGTGCCCGCAGGCGAGCCGCCACCACAGGGGCACCGTTGCGGGCTGGGCGGCACCGGCGGCGAAGGGGGCGGCAGAGGTTTGGGCGCTCGGGTTCATGATGGCGTTTCAGGGTAATGCGAGAGCTTTCGCAATCCCTGTGCCACCCGGGCGCTTCATGCTGCAGCGGGCTTTCGCCCACCGGCCGGGGCGTGGAATGTGACGGAGCGCGCCAGGCGGGTGACGCGGAACGTCACAAAACGCCGGATTTGCCAAAGCCGCCTGATCTGACAAAAACGGGCGGGGTCGTTCCCCGCCGCTGTCAGGCCTGGCGCGTGCGCGCGAGCGGCGGATTCTTCGCGAAGTAGCGCTTGATCCCGCGCAGCAGGGCCTCGGCGAGCTTGTCCTGGTAGGCCTCGTTGAGCAGCCGCTTTTCTTCCTCGGGATTCGAGATGAAGGCGGTCTCGACGAGCATGGAGGGGATGTCTGGCGCCTTCAGCACGGCAAACGCCGCCTGCTCGATGTCGTTCTTGTGGAGCTGGTTCACGCCCCCGATCTCGCCCAGCACGAGCCGCGCGGCCTTCATGCTGTCGTTGAGCGTGGCGGTCTGCGAAAGATCGAGCAGGGTCTTGGCCAGATGGCTGTCGGAGACGCTGATGTTCACGCCGCCGATGAGGTCGGACGCGTTTTCCTTGTTGGCGAGCCAGCGCGCGGCCGTGCTCGTGGCGCCGCGATCGGACAGCACGAAGACCGAACTGCCGCGCGCCTGCGGCTTGATGAAGGCGTCGGCGTGGATGGAGATGAACAGGTCGGCCTGTACGCGGCGGGCCTTTTCCACGCGCTGTCCCAGCGGCACGAAGAAATCGGCGTCGCGCGTGAGCATGGCGCGCATCTGCGGCTCGGCGTCGATCTTGGCCTTGAGGCGGCGCGCGATCTGCAGCACCACGGTTTTTTCGTAGGTGCCGCTGCTGCCGATGGCGCCGGGGTCCTCGCCGCCGTGGCCGGGGTCGAGCGCCACCGTGATGAGGCGCTGCTTGGCATTGGCGCGCGCGGGCTCGGGGCGGGCGGCGCGGGTTTCGGCGCTGGCCGTGGTGTCGACGGGCGGCGCGTCTGCCTTGGAGTGCTGCTCGATGAGCGCGAGCAGGGGGTCTTCGGGTTCGCTGGGGTAGAGGTCGAGCACGAGGCGCGGGCCGTAGTTGCCGGCCGGCGGCAGCGTGAAGATCTGGGGCTTGATCTCGCTCTTGAGTTCGACGACCAGGCGCACCACGCCCGGGCGGTTGCGACCGGCCCGGATCAGGCGGATGTAGGGGTCGGTCTCGGAGATCTTGTCCGGCAGGCTCTGCAGGATGCTGTCGAACTCGATGCCTTCGAGATCGACCACGAGCCGGTCGGGGTTGCGCACGAGCTGCGAGCTGTACTTGAGCGAGGCCGCGCCTTCGAGCGTGATGCGCGTGTAATCGCGCGCGGGCCAGACGCGTACCGCGATGATGCGGGACGCCCCCTGGGCGAGCCCCAGCGGCGTGACGGCGAGCGTCATGAGCGCGAAGCCCGCCTTGAGGATGCGGCGGCGAGGCGGAATCATTGCGGGGGGACGACGTGCTTCAGACATTCGCGGCCCCTTGCGCTGCGGCCGAAGAGTTCGGCCTGGCGCGCTTGGCCGCGCACCTGCAGGCGGATCTCGATGTCGGCTGGCGTGACATGGGGGAGGGCTTTGTCGGCCCATTCCACGAGACAGGCGCCGTCACTGCCGAAATATTCGTCCAGCCCGGCTTCGAGAAATTCATCTGCATGCGCGAATCGATAAAAATCAAAGTGATACAGCGAGATTCTAGAAAGTGTATAAACTTCGATCAAGGTGTAGGTCGGACTTTTTACACTTCCCGTATGGCCTAGCGCGCGTAACAGCCCGCGCGTGAGCGTGGTCTTGCCGGCCCCCAGGTCGCCGCTGAGCCAGATCACGAGGCCGGGCGCCAGGACTGGCGCGAGCGCGGCCCCGAGCGCTTCCGTGGCCGCGGTGTGGGCGAGGGCGACGCAGAGCCTCGGGTTATCATCGCTGACGTGATGCATCCTGTTTCTTCTTCCCTTGATGGCGCCGCGTTCATGCGGGATCTGCGCGAGTGGGCCCGCGAGCTGGGCTTTGCGTCCGTCGGCGCGGGCGGCATCGATCTCGCGTCGGCCGAACCGGGCCTGCTGGAATGGCTCGCCGCCGGCTTTCATGGCGACATGGATTATATGGCGCGGCATGGCCTCAAGCGTGCGCGTCCGGCAGAACTCGTGCCCGGCACCGCGAGCGTGATCTCGGTGCGCATGAATTACTGGCCCGAGCGGGGGCTGGATGCCGCGCGCGCCGTGCAGGCCGATGCGAGCCTGGCGGCGATCTCGCGTTACGCGCACGGCCGCGATTATCACAAGGTGATGCGCAACCGCCTGCAGAAGCTCGCCGATCGCATCGGCGAGGCCGTGGGCGCGTTCGGCCACCGCGTCTTCGTCGATTCGGCGCCGGTGCTGGAAGTCGAGCTGGCCACGCGCGCGGGCCTGGGGTGGCGCGGCAAGCACACGCTGCTGCTCACGCGCGAGGGGTCGCTGTTTTTCCTCGGCGAGATTTACGTCGACTTCGCCCTGCCGGCCGATGGCGCGGGCACCGGGCATTGCGGCAAATGCACGGCCTGCCTGCAGGCCTGCCCGACCGGCGCGATCGTTGCCCCTTACCGGCTGGATGCGCGGCGCTGTATTTCCTATCTCACGATCGAGCATGCGGGCAGCATTCCTGAGCCCTTGCGCGCCCAGATCGGCAACCGCGTCTATGGCTGCGACGACTGCCAGATCGCCTGCCCGTGGAACCGTTTCGCGCAGCCCGCCGAGGAAGGTGATTTCTCGGTGCGCAACGGCCTCGACCGTGCCACGCTCGTCGAGCTGTTCGGCTGGGATGAGGACACCTTCAGGACGCGCCTGGCCGGTTCGCCCATCTATCGCATCGGCCACGAGCGCTGGTTGCGCAACCTGGCGGTGGGCCTGGGCAACGCGCCCGCCACGCCGGAGGTGGTTGCCGCGTTGCGCGCGCGCGCCGACGATCCTTCCGAACTGGTGCGCGAACACGTGGCATGGGCACTCGCACGCCATGCCGGCCGCGTCTGAAAACGCAACGGCCGGGTGCGGGACCCGGCCGGTTGCAAAACGGCTCGCGGCGCTCAGCGCTGGCGGTAGTCGTCGTGGCAGCCCTTGCAGGTCTTGCCCAGGTCGGCCAGTGCGCCCTTGAGCGTCGCCACGCTGCCGGCCGCGGCAGGCAGCGCCTGCGAGGCCGTCGCGAAGCGGTCGAACGCTGCCTTGAACTGGGCCGGTTCGCTCCAGATCTTGGGCGCCGCCTTGGTGGGCGCACCCTTGTCGGTGCCGGGGCCGTAGGCCGCCAGCGCCGCGTCCACGCGGGTCAGGTTCGCCAGCACGTTGGCGTGGGCCTGGGCCTGCTCCGGGTTGAAAGGCACGTCGCCCTTGGCCATGGCGTTGAGCGCGGCCACGCTGCGCGCGCCGACGACCATGGCGGACTGGCGGTACTTGATCTGATCCTCGGGCTTGGCCTGGGCCAGCGCAGTGGCCGTGGTCAGGGCGGCAAGCATCAGGGCGGCAAGGTGCGTGAATTTCATGATTTCCTCTCTTGGGTGCCAGCTGCGATGGGCGGCGGGCCGGGGGCGGCTTCGCCGTGTCGTGAAGCGATGGGGCGGGTCAGTCGGCCACGCCCGCGAACACATGGCGCACGCCGAGCGCCTGGCCGGTGGCCAGGATCTGCAGCAGGCGGTCGATGTTGGGATGCTTGCCGGGATTCGCGCGCGCGTCGTCGGTGTGTTCGGCGTACAGCTCCAGGCCACGGGTGGCGGCCTCGGCGTTGATGTGGCCGTAGAACTGCGCGAGGTGGTTGTAGACGGTCAGCGAGCCGATCTGGCCGGTCTTGTGTTCGATGAGCGCGGCACGCGCGCCGCTTTCATCGAGGAGTTCGATGGCGGCCAGATGCGAAACGCCGGGCAGCTGTTTGAGATTGTCTGCGAAAGCCATGTGCGGAAAAAGGGGCGAGGCGCGGCGCTGCCGTGAGGCTGCGCCGGGCGGGTTCAGAGACGGGTGGCGATGTACCAGACCACCGCTGCGGCAAGGGCGAAAACGACGAGGCCGAGCCAGGCGGCCCCGCCCGTGTCGGCATGGGTGGCTTCTTCGGCCGTGACGGCCTTGCTGCCCGTGATCATCGGCGTGACGAGGTTGTTGCGCTTCACGAAACGGTAGAACAGGATCGCCGCGACGTGCAGGGCGACGAGCGCGTAGAGCACGTTGACGTTGATCTCATGCAGGCTGCCGAGCAGGCTGGCCGTGGCGCCGCTCACGTACTTGAAAAGCGGGGCCTCGAAGAAGATCTCGTCGGTCATGAAGAGACCGCTGCCGGCCTGGAGGGCAAGCACCAGCAGGAGCGCGAGCACGGACACCGCGCCGAGGGGGTTGTGGCCGACGCCATGGGCGACGCTGCTGCGCAGGTAGGCAAGCATGGTGCCGGGGCCGCGCACGAAGCTCGCGAACCGCGCATGACGGCCGCCCACGAAACCCCACAGGATGCGGAAGATCACCAGGGCCAGCACGCCGAAGCCGAAGCGCTGGTGCCAGTCGATGTTGTCGAAGACTTCGATCGCGAGCACCGCGCCTGTCACGCAGACGAGCAGGGCCCAGTGGAAGAGGCGCAGCGGGAGATCCCACACGCGGATGCGCTGCAAAGGGGCGACTTGGTTCATGAAGCGTCTCCAGGCAGATTTCGCGGGCCATGATGGCAGAATATCGCGCGCAAAAAAACGGCTCCCGACGGGAGCCGTTGTTGCGGGGTGCGGGACAATCCCGCGCCGGCTCCGGGGTCAGACGACGGCTTCTTCCTTTTCCACCTTCTTCTTGATGAACTGCTCGCGCGACACGCCGAGCCACATCGCGAGCGGGCAGGCGACGAGCACCGACGAATAGATGCCGAAGCAGATGCCGATCGTGAGCGCCATGGCGAAGTAGTGCAGCGAGGCGCCGCCGAAGAAGAACATCGACAGGACCATCATCTGCGTGCTGCCGTGCGTGATGATCGTGCGCGAGATCGTGCTGGTGATGGCGTGGTCGAGCACCTGGGGCACCGTGAGGCCGCGCTGGCGGCTGTTGCGGAAGGTTTCGCGCACGCGGTCGAAGACCACGACCGACTCGTTCACCGAGTACCCCAGCACGGCCAGCACGGCGGCCAGCACGGGCAACGAGAACTCCCACTGGAAGAGCGCGAAGAAGCCCAGGATGATGATCACGTCATGCAGGTTGGCGATCACGGTGGAGAGTGCGAAACGCCACTCGAAGCGGAACGCCAGATAGACCATGATGCCGAGTATCACCACCAGCAGCGCCATGGCGCCGTCGGTGGCGAGTTCCTCGCCCACCTGCGGGCCCACGAACTCCACGCGGCGCAGCTCGACCTTGGGGCCGGGCACCGCCGAGAGCGTGCTCATGACGCGCGTCGAGACCGTGTTGGAGTTCTCGCTGGCGCGGTTGGGCACGCGGATCATGATGTCGCGCGAGCTGCCGAAGGCCTGCACCTGGGTGTCGACGTAGCCGGCCTGGCTCAGCGCGTCGCGCAGGGTTTCCAGTTGCGGCGCCTCGGTGTAGGTCACTTCCATGACGGTGCCGCCGGTGAATTCCACCGACAGATGCAGCCCCTTGTGAAACAGGAAGAACACGGCCAGGAGGAAGGTGCCCACCGAAATCGCGTTGAACCACAACGCGTGGCGCATGAAGGGAATGTCTTTTTTGATGCGGAACAGTTCCATGATTCTCTCCTGGTCCCCTTACTTGGCGTCGGGGCGCCAGATCTGGCCGATGGCGAGCTTGACGAGCTTGCGCCGTCCGCCGTAGATGAAGTTCGTGATCATGCGCGAGACGAGCACGGCGCTGAACATCGAAGTGAGGATGCCCAGGCAGTGCACCACCGCGAAGCCCTTGACGGGGCCGGACCCGAACACGAGCAGTGCGATGCCGACGATCAGCGTGGTGAGGTTGGAGTCGAGGATGGTGTCGAATGCCCGGCTATACCCCTCCGAGATCGCCACCTGCGGCGACACGCCTGCGCGCAGTTCCTCGCGGATGCGCTCGTTGATCAGCACGTTGGAGTCGATCGCCATGCCCAGCGTCAGCGCGATGGCCGCGATGCCAGGCAGGGTCAGCGTCGCCTGGAAGAGCGAGAGCAGAGCGATCAGCAGCAGCACGTTGCAGGCTAGCGCGGCCGTCGAGATCAGGCCGAACAGCACGTAGTAGACACACATGAAGATGGCGATCGCCACGAAGCCCCACAGCGTGGAATCGAAGCCCTTCTTGATGTTGTCGGCGCCCAGCGACGGGCCGATCGTGCGTTCCTCGATGATGTCCATGGGCGCGGCGAGCGAACCCGAGCGGATCAGGATCGCGAGGCGGTTCGCGTCTTCGGTGCTGAACGCGCCGGAGATCTGGAACTGGTTGCCGAATTCACCCTGGATGGTGGCGACCGAGATGGCTTCGCCCCTGCCTTTTTCGAACAGGATGATGGCCATGCGCTTCTTGAGGTTCTCGCGCGTGGTGTCGCGCATCACGCGGCCACCGGCCGAGTCGAGGCGCACCGACACCACGGGCTGGTGCGTCTGCGAGTCGAACGAGGCCTGGGCGCCGTTGAAGCGGTCGCCGGTCAGCACCACCTGCTTGCGCACGGCAACCGGGAAGGCCTGGCCATCGCGCATTTCGGGGAAGACATCGGCGGCTACGCCGGGCGAGAGCGGATTGACGTCTTCCGCCACCATGCGGACCTGCAGCGTGGCGGTGCGGCCGATGAGATCCTTGGCCTTGGCCACGTCCTGCACGCCGGGCAGCTGCACGACGATGCGATCGGCGCCCTGCTGCTGGATCACCGGCTCGGCCACGCCGAGTTCGTTCACGCGGTTGTGCAGCGTGACCATGTTCTGCTTGACGGCTTCGGTCTGGATCGTGCGGCGGCCCTGCTCGGTGAGGGTCGCGGTCAGGATGTAATCGCCGTTGTCGTCGCGGTCGGTGAATTGCAGATCGCTGCGGCTGTCGCGGATGAAGCTGCGCGCCTTGTCGCGGTCGTCCGCGCTGCGCAGGCGCAGCACCAGGGCCTCGCCATCGCGGGCGATGCCGCCGTGGCGGATGTTCTTGTCGCGCAGCAGGCTGCGCACGTCGCCGGCCGCCGCGTCGAGCTGCTTGGTCACGGCGCCCTTCATGTCCACCTGGAGCAGGAAGTGCACGCCGCCGCGCAGGTCGAGGCCGAGGTACATCGGCAGCGCGCCGATGGACGTGAGCCATTGCGGGCTGGCGGAAAGCAGGTTCAGCGCGACGATGTAGGCCGCGTTCTGGGGGTCCGGGTTGAGGGCGTGCTCGATGACGTCGCGCGCCTTGAGCTGGACTTCCTCGTTGGAGAAGCGCACGCGCAGGCCGCCGGCGTCGCGCAGCGTGCCCGAGGGCTGGATGCTGGCGGCGGACAGGGCGTCGAGCACCTGGCGTTCGGTGTTGGCGTCGACCGTGACGGTCGAGCGGGCCGCCGAAACCTGCACGGCGGGGACTTCACCGTAGAAATTCGGCAGGGTGTAGATCAGACCGAGGATCAGCACGATGCCGATCATCAGGTTCTTCCAGAGCGGGTAGCGGTTCATGGTCGATGCAGGGCGAATGGACGGGGCGGGCGGGAGCGCGGGGCCCCCGCCGCGAGCGTTACGCGTTCTTCAGCGTGCCCTTGGGCAGCACGGCGGCGATCGCCGGCTTCTGCACGGAGATCTGGACGCCCGTGGCGATCTCGACCTTCACGAAGGTCTCGCCCACGCTGGCGATGCGGCCGGCGATGCCGCCGTTGGTGATCACTTCGTCGTCGACGGCGAGCGCGTCGAGCAGGGCCTTGTGTTCCTTGGCCTTCTTCATCTGCGGACGGATCATCAGGAAGTACAGCACCACGAACATCAGCACCATGGGCAGCAGGCCCATCCAGCCGCCTCCTGACTGAGCGGCACCTGCGGTCTGGGCGAAAGCGTCGGAAATCATTGTCTACTCCGTCTGTGTAAGTGGAAATGCAAAGCGGTCGAGTATAGCAGCCTGCCCATGCGGGCCTGCCCTCTGACATCAGGCCCCGCGCGCGCGTTCCGCCGCAAAGCGTTGCTGGAAGGCCGCGTAGTCGCCCGCGTCGATCGCGCCGCGGATCTCGCGCATGAGCTGCTGGTAGTAATGCAGGTTGTGGATCGTCATGAGGCGCGGGCCGAGCATCTCCTGCGCGCGGTCGAGGTGATGCAGGTAGGCGCGCGAAAAGTGGCGGCAGGTGTAGCAGTCGCAGCTTTCGTCGATGGGGCGTGTGTCCTGCTTGTGGCGGGCGTTGCGGATCTTCAGGTCGCCCCAGCGCGTGAACAGCCAGCCGTTGCGCGCGTTGCGCGTGGGCATCACGCAGTCGAACATGTCTATGCCCTGCGACACCCCATACACGAGGTCTTCCGGCGTGCCCACGCCCATCAGGTAATGCGGCTTGTGGGCCGGCAGACGCGGGCCGGTGTGCGCGAGCACGCGGTAGAAATCCTCCTTGGGCTCGCCGACCGACAGGCCGCCGATCGCGAAACCGTCGAAGCCGATATCCTCGAGCACGGCCTGGGATTCGTCGCGCAGGTCCTCGTACATGCCGCCCTGCACGATGCCGAACAGCGCGTTGTGGTTCTCCAGCCGGTTGTGCTCGTCGCGCGAGCGCCGCGCCCAGCGTGCGGACATGCGCATCGAGATCGCCGCCTCCTCGCGCGTGGCGGGGTAGGGGGTGCATTCGTCGAAGATCATCACCACGTCGGAATTCAGACCGTGCTGGATCTGCATCGAGATCTCGGGCGTGAGGAACAGCTTGTCACCATTGACCGGCGACGAAAACTTCACCCCCTCTTCGCTGATCTTGCGCAGCGCCCCCAGCGAGAACACCTGGAAACCACCGGAATCCGTGAGGATGGGCTTGTCCCAGCCCATGAAGGCGTGAAGCCCGCCGAACTGTCGGAACACCTCCAGCCCCGGGCGCAGCCACAGGTGGAACGTGTTGCCCAGGCAGATCTGGGCGCCGATGTCGTGCAGCTCGTGCGGGCTCATGGCCTTCACGGTGCCGTAGGTGCCCACCGGCATGAAGACCGGCGTTTCAATCACGCCGTGGGCAAGCTGGAGGCGGCCGCGGCGCGCCTGGCCGTCGGTCTTGAGCAATTCGAATTTCATGGTTCGCAGGCAGGTCAGGTTTTTTGCAGGAACATCGCATCGCCGTAGCTGAAGAAGCGGTAACGCTGCTCCACGGCGTGCGCGTAGGCGCGGCGGATGGTATCGCGTCCGGCCAGCGCCGAGACGAGCATCAGCAGCGTGGACTTGGGCAGGTGAAAGTTGGTGATGAGCCCGTCGGCCACCTGGAAGCGATAGCCCGGCGTGATGAAGATGCCGGTCTCCGCGCTGCCCGCCGCGAGCGCGCCACCCTGGGCCGCCGATTCGAGCGCCCGCAGCGAGGTGGTGCCCACGCAGATCACGCGGCCACCCGCGGCACGCGTGGCCGCGATGGCGTCCACGGTGTCCTGCGGAATGCTGTAGAGCTCGCGGTGCATCTGGTGGCGGGAGAGATCCTGCTCGCGCACGGGCTGGAAGGTGCCCGCGCCCACGTGCAGCGTCACGAACGCGCGGCGCACACCTCGCGCCGCGAGCGCGGCAAAGAGGGCTTCGTCGAAGTGCAGACCGGCCGTGGGCGCCGCCACGCTACCCAGCTCGCGCGCATACACCGTCTGATAACGCGTCTCGTCGTCCGCATCGGCCGCATGCTCAATATAAGGAGGCAGCGGCAGGCGGCCATAACGCTCGATGTAATCCACGACCGTGGCATCGGGCGGAAAGCGCAGCTGGAAGAACTCCGCGTTGGCGCCGGCACGGCCGACCACCTCCACCTCGAAAGCCTCCATCAGGCGCAGGCGCGTGCCCGGCCGCGGCGACTTGCTCGCGCGCACCATCGCCAGCGCCTCGTGATCGCCGAGCGGGCGCTCGATCATCACCTCCACCTGCCCGCCCGTATCCTTCTGGCCGAACAGGCGCGCATGCAGCACGCGGGAATCATTGAAGACGAGCAGATCGTTTTCGCGCAGGAAAGCCGGCAGCTCGCGGAAGACGTGGTCGTCGAGCCGCCCGGGGCTCACCACGAGCAGGCGCGAGGCGGCGCGATCGGGCAGGGCGGCCTGGGCGATCAGCTCGGGCGGCAGGAAATAATCGAAATCAGCTAGGGTCAACATGGGGCAACTTGAGTTGCCGCGAGGCTTCAGACATAATCGCCGGCTCCCCGTGCCGGGGTGGCGGAATCGGTAGACGCAGCGGATTCAAAATCCGCCGCCGCAAGGTGTAAGGGTTCGAGTCCCTTTCCCGGCACCACCAGCTGCAGCAAGCCTTCGCAGCTTCTCGGGCAAGATGGATCGCCCGGGATCATACCGGAAGAACCCGGATACCTCCCCAGATTTGATCGGCCCGCACCACTGATCGGGCTGCGCCCCCGCTAGGGCTTTGCCCCTTGTGCCTTCCCGCATCTGCCGCGTTCATGTCATTCAGGGCCCGCCTCACCGCCGGACCGGGCGGCGATTCGCCCGCCCGCTCTTGCGGCAGCGTTGCAAGCACAGGGCCGGCATGGACGCCCCGTTGTCGTTCCCGCGCACAGATCCAGCGTGGGCGGGCTTGCTGCCCTGGCCCGCCCCGGTGAAATTCATCGCGCCACGCGTACCACCGAGAGGGATGCGCTTGCTGCCTCCGCCGCCCTTTCTGCGCTGCCCGATATAGCCGGATCTGGCAACGTGCGCAGCCTGCATCAGGCGCCAAAGCTCACGACTCCTGCCCCCGCATTCGCAAGAGCGATCCCACGTTGACCGCTCGGCGGGTCAAGGCATTCTTCTGCGCCCAAGCCCAAGCCCAAGCCCAAGCCCAAGCCCAAGCCCAAGCCCAGGCGTATCGCCGTTGCTTCTGCAATCCCCTGCCTGTGAATTGCCCGGGTACAGACGCACGCCGCTGCATTCGCTTACGCCCTTCTCTTCTGCCCCTCTCGGAAACAAACCGAGGCTCTCGGCCACATAACCTCCACCCACAGCCACCACACCTGCACGGCCGCAATTCGTTCTCATGCGGTACGGCTCTGGCGCGCGGGCGAGCCCTGTGTCGACCCATTCGTTCTGATCGCCTCGTGCCGACGGGAAAAGGGCTGAGAAACTGCACCTGTTTCCCATGAGGTATTTACCCGTTGCTTCGTGCGCCATACGGCAACGTCATGAACTGAACAAAGATTAAAGCCGCAGCAACGCGCGGCCGCCAGCCATTGGTGCAAAAAGATGGTGTTTTGACGGGAAAATACAATGCGGTTTCTACGCCTCTCGCTGGCTTTGGGATGCCGGGTGTTTTTTCGCTTCAGCCGTCCGTGCTGAGGTGTTTTTGTGGCTTAAACAGGTAGTTGCGTCCACCAGAAGGGGTGCTCTAGGCTTTGATGGCCTTCTGAAGAGGGTGATGCGATTTCGATATAACAGATTCGCTTGGTGCTTTTTTCGGAGTGCTGTGGTCTGGTGTTGGATTTAACGAGGGGTTGGGGGCGGTGTTTTTCTGGCGCGCGATTGATGAATAAGTGAGGTGTGATTTGAATGCAGGAAAGGTTGCAAAGATCTTTGCTTTTGTTGGAATTTTGTGTGCGGCGATGGGTTATCTGTCTCCGTCTTTCTTTGGTGGTGTTGGTGTAAAGAAACGGCTTCTTGATGAAGTTCGTCCTGCCAGAGAGGAAGATGTGTCTATTGATCTACAGAAGTTCTCTGCAGAGAGGATACGAAAGCTGTGCATTCAGTCGACCTATATGACAAAGGAGGCTATGGAAGGTATGGCGGGGGAAAAAATGGATGGGTTTAGTGTGATCGTGGATGACGGCTTTTTTGTGTTGTGGGTTTTTAGAGAGAAAAGAATCCCTTGGGAAATAAGGTTTCGCAGAGGCTCGGAGCTTGGTTTTGGATACGAGTCTGTATGTACAACCCGCTCCGCAGTGAGGGTTGTTAAGCGTAGGTTGTATTTGGATGGAGGGGAATGAAATGGGAATGGTGCGTGGTGGGTTTTTCCCTATATCTCCTGACACGGCGTCGCAGTTGAGTTGATGAAGCAGCCCGGTGGCGGAGTTCGCGTGGCGTGCGATAGACCAGCGCGCTGCGGGGGTGAAATAACGCGCAGACGCAACCCCTTGATGAAAAAAAGTGACGCTTTGACGAGAAATCATATTTCTATCTTTGCGCGCCTCGCTGGTTCTCAGGATGCCGGGCATTTTTTACGTCAGTTGCCCGTACTCAGGATTTCCCTTGGCTTAAATAGGTAGTTGTGCTGAACGGAAGGGGCGCTCTAGGCTTTGACGGTCTTCTGAAGAGGGTGATGCGATTTCGATATAACAGATTCGCTTGGTGCTGCTTTCGGAGTGCTGTGATCTGGTGTTGGATTTAACGATGGGTTGGGGCGGTGTTTTTCTGGCGCGCGATTGATGAAGAAGTGAGGTGTGATTTGAATGCAGGAAAGGTTGCAAAGATTTTTGTTTTTGTTGGAATTTTGTGTGCGGCGATGGGTTATCTGTCTCTGTCTTTCTTTGGTGGTGTTGGTGTAAAGAAACGGCTTCTTGATGAAGTTCGTCATGCCAGAGAGGAAGAGGTGTCTATTGATCTACAGAAGTTCTCTGCAGAGAGGATACGAAAGCTGTGCATTCAGTCGACCTATATGACAAAGGAGGCTATGGAAGGTATGGCGGGGGAAAAAATGGATGGGTTTAGTGTGATCGTGGATGACGGCTTTTTTGTGTTGTGGGTTTTTAGAGAGAAAAGAATCCCTTGGGAAATAAGGTTTCGCAGAGGCTCGGAGCTTGGTTTTGGATACGAGTCTGTATGTACAACCCGCTCCGCAGTGAGGGTTGTTAAGCGTAGGTTGTATTTGGATGGAGGGGAATGAAATGGGAATGGTGCGTAGTGGGTTTTTCCTATATATCCTGACACGGCGTCGAAGTTGAGTTGATGAAGCCGCCCGGCGGCGGAGTTCGCGTGGCGTGTGATAGACCAGCGCGCTGTGGGGGTGAAAATAGTTGTAATGCTCGAAGGCGATGGTCAGATTGCGCATTGCAGTCGGCTCAATCGGTTTGGGCGTGAAGGCAATGTAGTCGCGCTTCATCGTTTTCACGAAGTTATCGGCCGTACCGCTGCTATCGGGACGCGCGGCAATGCGTTCACGGACCTCGCGTTCCAGTTCTTTGATGCGCTTCTGATCCGTCGTCGTCGGGCCTTCGCGCTGGCCGCTATCCCGCTCATGCCGACGCACCCAAGCCAGCAAGGTTTGCGGTGTGCAGCCAATCTTGACGGCCACTGAACCTCCACGCACCGCCTCTACACCTGCACGACCCCAACTCGCCCTCATACGGTCCGGCTCTGGCGCGCGGGCGAGCCCTGTGTCGACTTATCCGTTCTGATCGCCTCGTGCCGACGGAAAAAGGGCTGAGAAACTGCACCTGTTTCCCATTAGGGATTTACCCGTTGCTTCTTGAGCCATACGGAAACGTTACGAGTTGAACAAGAATTCAAGCCGCAATAACGCGCAGACGCAACCCCTTGATGAAAAAAAGCGATGCTTTGACGAGAAATCATATTTCTATCTTTGCGCGCCTCGCTGGTTCTCAGGATGCCGGGCATTTTTTTAAGTCAGTCGCCCGTACCCAGGATTTCCCTTGGCTTAAATAGGTAGTTGTGCTGAACGGAAGGGGTGCTATAGGCTTTGGCGACCTTCTGTGGGGGTGCAGCTCTCGGAAAAACGACTCGCACAGTGGCTTTCTTCGGGGGCGGGTTTCGAGTAGTTGCTTTTGACGGCTATGTCGGCATTCGTAAGGGTGGTCGTGTGAATAAAATTCATGGGAAGAAAGGGGAGTCCATGAAATTCACGAAGATGGATCGTACTAGGAGTGCGTTATTCTTATCGGCAGCTTCTTTTGTTATATCTGGATCCTACTTCTTTGGTATATGGCCTGAGCCGGGACCTAGATCAATTGGGATGGAGAGACTGTTTTGGATTTTGCGGGATTCTTTCGGGCCGAGCGCTCCATGGATGTTCGCTTTTGCCTGTGGGGTTGTTATGGCGGTCGTGGCGTTTGTGGAACACAGAAATAGATAGAACGAGTTGTTTGTTGGGGTGTGTTTGTAATCCGGATCCCTGGATTGAAGTTTCATACAAGCGATAAGTTCTTCTGTACTGATTTTAGTGTTTTTTGGTCGTGTTTTTCAGTTTTTTGTGACGGCCTAGGTTTTGATGCGTCATGGGTTTTGATGTTTGTATTGGTGCGTATTCGGTTTTTATACGATTGAAGTTGGTGGTTGCGGGGCTTTGATTTCAATGTGGCGCTGAGCGGTCGAGACGCTTGGTGGATTCGTGTGAGACAGGAGGAATAGAAATGTATGTATTCATCACGAGGGCAGGGATTGTCGTCGCGCAATCAGAAGCCTTGGCTATTGCGACCTATTACCGTATCGCGGGTGGGGTGGCGAGCGGACGAGCCCTGTGTCGACTTATCCGTCCTGATCGCCTCGTGCCGACGGAAAAAGGGCTGAGAAACTGCACCTGTTTCCTATGAGGTATTTACCCGTTGCGTCTTGAGCCATACGGAAGCGTTACGAGTTGAACAAGAATACAAGCCGCAATAACGCGCAGACGCAAACCCTTGATGAAAAAAAGTGACGCTTTGACGAGAAATCATATTTCTATCTTTACGCGCCTCGCTGGTTCTCAGGATGTCGGGTATTTTTTATGTCAGTCGCCCGTACCCAGGATTTCCCTTGGCTTAAATAGGTAGTTGTGTCCACCGGGGCGAGCGCTCTAGGCTTTGGTGGAAGTCGGGATTTCTGCTTCTGGTTTGATAAACCCAAGGGTTGCGTGATTAGGTATTAGGGCTGTGGAGTTATATGTGCTTCCTTGCTTTGATTTGGGTCTTAAATAGGAGTGGCTGGCGATGTGTGACGGCGGAGAGGTTTTGCCTGGTTTCTTGAAGTCTATGGTTAGGGCGGAGAAAGCGGCAGTCTATTTTACGTATTTTGTAGGGGTTTTTCTGTTCTTGCCTTTGATTCCTTCTGTCAATGAGCTGGTCCGTGTGTCGCTTCCATCTTTGTATGGTGTCTGGATTTATTTGGTTGAACTGCGGGGTGGGGTGAGGTTCGGATTGGTATGCCTTATTGCTGTGATTTCGATATTTTCTCTGTTCTGTAGAAAGCTGTTTGCGAAACACTTCTGCGAGACTGGTTTTTTCCCTTCGGTTCAAGACTTTCGTGTAATGGTTGAAAGAGGTTTGGGGCCCGTTCAGATCTCGACGTTTTTGGTTGTTAGGCTGGCTGTTGCGACAGTTAGTGGGATTTTGATGGGGTTTTTTGTTGTGGCGCTTATATGGAATTCCATAAAATGAATAGCACAGCAAATTCTACGCAAGTTGGTGAGTTGATTCTGGCGGTTGATGAGACTCTCCGAACTAATCCATTCTCTGCCGGCGCTTCCTATTCTCCTGAGGATCTCGCTAGTTTTCTGACCAGCGGAGCCTATGTTGTATCTAGTGTGACAAACCCAATATTTCGAGGGGGGGCGTGGTCTTGTCTTGCTTCCAGCTCGGGTTTGGCTGCTGGCTTGGTGTCGTACAATAAGAGCTATGGAGCGTTTATGTCGGCAGAGGCGGGTAGCGCAGATCAGATGGCTGCGCTGCTAGGCGTCTTGGGCGCTACCGCGGGTGTGCTAGCTGCGGTTCCTGGTCCTCATCAGCCAGCCGCCGCTGCGCTGGCAGTGTCCGCTCAAGGCATTGCCTTGCTGGTTCAGAACCGCCAGCAAATTGGAGACGCTTTGGCGGAATTTAATCCGCGTCTGACAGCTCTCGTGAGAAATGCGAATGGTATTCGATGGGACGATGCCAGCGCAGGACACGCATTTTTCAAGTTCTTTGAGTCTAGCGACCACTGCTGTTCGGCTGGTCAGCATGATCGGGCTCGCGACGATTTTCTGGATGGGTTGAAAGATGATTTCAAACGAGCCGCCACGACCCGAAGCCCGTTGATTCTCGATCTGGACGGCGATGGAGTGGAGACGACGGCTTTGGCTGCCGGTGTGTATTTCGACCACGACGGCAACCGGTTTTCGGAGCTTTCAGGCTGGGTTGGAGGCGACGATGGTCTGCTGGCGAGGGATCGCAACGCCGACGGAAGTATTAATGGCGGCAACGAACTGTTTGGCGACAACACCTTGCTGGCCAACGGACAGAAAGCGGCCAATGGCTTTGCTGCCTTGCAAGAGCTGGATGCCAATCGCGATGGCGTGGTGGACGAGGCCGAAGCCGCCGCAGCGGGCCTGCAGATCTGGAAAGACACGAACCAGAACGGGCGGACGGATGCCGGCGAGCTGCTGGGTTTTGTGCAGGCCGGGGTGCGTTCCGTCGCCACGGGGGCCGCTGCATCTTCTTTCGTGGATGCTCAGGGCAATTCGCACAGTCTGGTGGGCAGTTACAGGGCGGCGGATGGCAGCACGCGAGCCGCGACCGACGTGTGGTTCGCGGTGGACTCCGCGCGCACGGCGGAGATGGACAAAGTGGCAGTCTCAGCCACCATTGCCGCGCTGCCCGATATCGCCGGGTTCGGCAACGTGCGCAGCCTGCACCAGGCAATGGCGCGTGACGGCAGTGGGCACCTGCAGGCGCTGGTCGAACGTTTCGTGGCCGAGGGCGGCACGGTAGAGCGCGAGGCGCTGGTCACGCAGATCATTTACGCTTGGGCGGGGGTGGAAGGTATCGATCCCGCCAGCCGTGCAGCCTCCACGATCTATGGCAATGCGATCGGCGATGCGCGCAAGCTCGCGAGTCTTGAAGCGTTGCTGGGTGAAAGCTACGTCGGCGTGTGGTGCTGGGGTACGCCAGACCCTAATCCGCATGCCCCGGCCGCCAACATCTTGCTGCAGGCTTTCGACAAGCTGGTCGGTTACGTGAAAAGTCAGCTTGATGCACCTGCGGTAGATGCGCTTGTCGGGCAGATCGGGCTGGTCTGGAACAAAACGAAAGGGGCCTTCGAGCTGGATTTCGAGCCCGTCGTGAATGCGCTTGAATCGCAATACGCCGAGAACCCGCAATTGGCCCAGAGCAGACTGGGCGCGTTTTACTCGAGGATCTGCATCTTGCGGGGAGGCGCCGGCTTCGCGGAGCAGTTGCGTAGCTTCGGGAGTCTGGAGGGACATGCCCTTGACCAGCATCTCGCTACGCTGGGCTATGCCAACGTTCAGCTGGGAGGCGATGGTGACGATAGTCTTGTCGGGCTGAATGGCAAGGACGATTTTCTTGTGGGAGGGCGCGGCAACGACACGATCACCGACCAGGGTGGCAATGACCGCATCGAAGGTGGTGCGG
>JAVHXQ010000016.1 GCA_031119555.1 Candidatus Dactylopiibacterium sp. | reverse complement strand
CCCTGGCGCCGGCGCCCTGCGCGCGGGGCGCGACGGCCGCGCGGCCACGGGCGCCGGCGGATGGGCCGGCGGGGGTGTGGACGCCGTCGCACACTTGCGCACCATGCGGGTGCGGCGCGCACGCATGGGCGCGATGGCGCGCGGGGGCGCCTGCTAAACTCGCGCGCACTCAAATTGGGAGGGCATGCTTCATGCAGCAGCAATTTTCAATCGACGGGCACGACGCGCTGCGCGAACTCACGTTGCGCGGGTTCATCCTCGGCGCGTTGTTGACCGTGGTCTTTACGGCGTCCAACGTCTATCTGGGCCTGAAGGTGGGCCTGACTTTCTCATCCTCGATCCCCGCGGCGGTCATCTCGATGGCGGTGCTGAGCTTCTTCTCGCACTCCAACATCCTCGAGAACAACATGGTGCAGACGCAGGCGTCGGCGGCGGGCACGCTGTCGTCGATCATCTTCGTGCTGCCGGGCCTGCTCATGGTGGGCTACTGGCAGGGCTTCCCGTTCTGGCAGACCTTCGCGATCTGCGCGGCGGGCGGCATGCTGGGCGTGGTGTTCTCGATCCCGTTGCGCCACGTGATGGTCGTCAAGAGCGACCTGCCGTATCCCGAAGGCGTGGCGGCGGCCGAGATCCTGCGCGTGGGCAGCACGCTGCGCGAGAACAAGGCGGCCGGGGAGGGCGCGAAGACCGACAGCGGCGCGCGCGACATCATGGCCGGCGGCCTCGTGGCGGCGCTGGTGAGCTTCGCCACCAACGGCCTGCGCGTGCTGTCCGACGGCTTCAGCTACTGGTTCGGCGTGGCGGGCGGCGTGTCGCAGATTCCGGTGGGCTTTTCGCTGGCGCTGATCGGCGCGGGCTATCTGATCGGCACGGTTGCCGGCGTGGCGATCTTCCTGGGCCTCGTGTTCGACTGGCTCATCGCCGTGCCCTACCTGTCGGCGCATGCGCAGGGCCTGCCGGCCGAGGTGATGAACAACCTGTCGGCGCTGGGCATGACGGTCTGGCGCACGCAGGTGCGCTTCATCGGCGCGGGCGTGATGGCGGTGGCCGCGGTGTGGACGCTGATCACCCTGCTCAAGCCGATGATCGAGGGCGTGAAGCTTTCCTTCCAGGCCATGGCGGGCGGCGGCGCGGGCGGCGACGTGCCGCGCGAGGCGCAGGACATGACGCCGCGCTCCATCCTCGCGGTGACGCTGGTCATGGTGCTGATCCTGCTCGTGACCTTCGGCAGCTTCGTGGCCGATGCGCCGCTTTCCACGGGTCTGGCCGTGCTGCTGGTGGTGGCCTGCGTGGGTTTCGCCTTCGCGCTGGGCTTTCTCGTGGCGGCCGCGTGCGGTTACATGGCGGGCCTGGTCGGTTCGTCGTCCAGCCCGATCTCGGGCATCGGCATCATCGGCATCGCGGCGGCCTCGCTGCTGCTGCTGGCGATCGGGCAGGGCAGCGGGCTGCTCGAAACGCGCGAGGGCATGAACTTCGCCATCGCGCTGGCGATCTTCACGACCAGCGCGGTGATCGCGGTGGCCTCCATCGCCAATGACAACCTGCAGGATCTGAAGACCGGCTGGCTCGTCGGCGCCACCCCGCGCCGCCAGCAGATCGCGCTGCTCGTGGGTTGCGTGGTCGGGGCGGCGGTGATCTCGCCGGTGCTGGAGTTGCTCTACCACGCCTATGGCTTCACCGGCGCGATGCCGCGCGAGGGCATGGACGCCGCGCAGGCGCTGTCGGCGCCGCAGGCCACGCTGATGACCACCATCGCGAGCGGCATCTTCAGCAGCGCGCTGCAGTGGGACATGATCGGCTTCGGTGCCGGCCTCGGCGTGCTCGTGATCCTCGTCGACCTCGCGCTGAAGGCGCGCGGCGGCAAGGCGCGCCTGCCCGCGCTGGCCGTCGGCATCGGCATCTACCTGCCGGCCGCGGTGACCGTTCCGCTGGTGATCGGCGCGTTGCTGGCGTGGTGCGTGGAGCGCGCCCTGCGCCGCCGCGCCGCGCGCGAGAACCTGCCTTACGCCGCGCTCGCCAAGGCGGCCGACCGGCGCGGCGTGCTGCTCGCGTCGGGCCTGATCGTGGGCGAAAGCCTGGTCGGCGTGGCGATTGCCATCGTGATCGTGGTGAGCGTGTCGGGCGGTGGCTCGGACGCACCGCTGTCGATCGCGGGTCTGTTCGGCGCGGGCTTCGGCCGCGTGGCCGAGTGGCTCGGGCTCGCGGTGTTCGTGGCGGCCTGCTGGGCCTTCGTCCGCCGCGTGAGGGCCGTCAGGCCCGACTGACGCCACGGCGCATCCACCGGACGGGCGCGCGCTCCGCAAGGGCGCGCGCCCGTTTTGCGTTGACGTCCGCCGGCTTATCGCGGATCTGCATAAGCCTACAAGTTTTAAATCGTTCTTCGGCCCGTGCCCGCTGCATAAGCTGATGCCCAATCGCTGCGTTACTCATCGTGATGACGCAAGCATGGCATCTGGAGAGCTTCATGAGCGTGGTCGGTCAATCTTCCCTGCGTCAGGCGCAGGGCGTGCCCACGGGCACGGGCGCGGTGGCGGGCGTGCCATCGGCCGAATCGCTGCGGATTCTGGAAGCGGCGCGCGAGCGGGGCGTGGCGCAGGAGCTGCCCTTCGCGGGCGGCGTGACGCCGCAGGAAGCCTGGGCCCTGTTCCAGCGCGGTGACGCGGTGCTCGTGGACGTGCGCAGCGCCGAGGAGCGCAAGTTCGTCGGGCACGTGCCCGGCTCGCTGCACGTGGCGTGGGCCAGTGGCACCGCGCTCACGCGCAATCCGCGCTTCGTGCGCGAGCTCGAGACCCGTGTCGCCAAGACCGCCGTGGTGCTGTTGCTGTGCCGCAGCGGCAAGCGCTCGGCGCTGGCTGGCGAGCAGGCCGCGCGCGCCGGCTTCACGCAGGTTTTCAACGTGCAGGAAGGCTTCGAGGGCGATCTCGACGCGCGCCAGCGCCGCGGCGGTTTCAACGGCTGGCGTCACCACGGCCTGCCCTGGCAACAGGACTGAGCCACGCCCGTCGCGACCGGCGGGCACGTACAACAAGAACCTGAACAGCACGGGGGTTGCATGAACCTGGACCGCAAAGCGCTGCTGCGCGCCGTCGATGAGACGGGCGCGCCCTGGCCGGCGGAAGAGGCCGCACGCGCGGAGGCGGGCCAGACCGCCGCCGCCGCGCTGCTGCCGCTGTCGCCCGACTGGCGCCTCGACCGCGTGGTGGCCGGCCTGCGCGAAGCGCGCGAGGACTGGCGCGCGGCACGCCACCGCAAGCTGGAGTTCGGCGGGCGCGAGCTGCCTTCGCGCGACGCGGTCGAGCGCATCATGCTCGCCCTGCGCGGCGCGCTGTTTCCGATGCGCCTCGGCCCGGCCGACCTGCGCCAGGAGAGCGAGGACTTCTACGTGGGTCACACGCTGGATTCCGCGCTCAACAGCCTGCTCGTGCAGGTGCGCCTCGAACTGCATCACGCCGCGCGCGCCAAGCCTGCCGACGCGCCCGCGATCGAGGCCCAGGCGGTGGGGCTGGTGCGCGATTTCGCGGCCTTCCTGCCGGTGATCCGGCGCCTGCTCGACACCGACGTGGAGGCCGCCTTCAAGGGCGACCCGGCCGCGCGCAGCGTGGACGAGGTGCTGCTGTGCTACCCGGGCATCGTGGCGATGATCCATCACCGCCTGGCCCATGCCCTGCACCGGCTCGGCGTGCCCCTCGTGGCGCGCATCGCGGCCGAACTCGCGCATTCCGAGACGGGCATCGACATCCACCCCGGCGCGGAGATCGGGCCGGGCTTCTTCATCGATCACGGCACGGGCGTGGTCATCGGCGAGACCGCCATCGTGGGACGCAACGTGCGTCTCTACCAGGCCGTCACGCTGGGCGCCAAGCGCTTCAGCAGCGACGACGCGGGCCAGCTCCACAAGGGCGTCGCGCGCCATCCGGTGGTCGAGGACGACGTGGTGATCTATGCCGGCGCCTCGGTGCTGGGGCGCGTCACGATAGGGCGCGGCTCGGTCATCGGCGGCAACGTGTGGCTCACGCGCAGCGTGCCGCCGGGCAGCCACGTCACGCAGGCCAGCCTGCGCAGCGAAGTGCCCGCGCCCGACGATCCGGGCCGCGCCTGAACCCGGCGTCCGGCCCCGCCTCGCGCGGGCCGGATGCCCGACCGGAATCCCGGCGCCGCCCCGCGTCGCCGGAACCCTGCCCGCGGCCCGGTGACGCCAGCCGGGCCGTTGCGGGCTCCCGCCGGGAGCGCGCGCGGGCGCAAACCCTGACCTCACGACAAGGAAACCTTCATGGCTGAACACCAGGCCCCGCTGGCTCTGGGCGACAACGCGGCACGCCAGCTCGCGAACGCGACCAAGACCGTCCCGCAGCTTTCCATCATCACGCCGCGCTGGCTCACGCACCTGCTGCAATGGCAGCCGGTGGAAGCCGGCATCTATCGCCTCAACAAGGTGCGCAATCCGCAGGACGTGCAGGTGGCCTGCACGCAGCGGGACGAATCCGGCCAGCTGCCCAACACCTTCGTCGACTACGAGGAGCAGCCGCGCGAGTACTTCCTGAACGCGGTGAGCACGGTGCTGGACGTGCATACACGCGTCTCCGACCTCTACAGCAGCCCGCACGACCAGATCAAGGAACAGCTGCGCCTCACGATAGAGACGATCAAGGAGCGCCAGGAGTCCGAACTCATCAACAATCCGGACTACGGCCTGCTCGCGAGCGTGCATCCCGACCAGGTGATCTACCCGCTCACGGGCGCGCCCACGCCCGACGATCTCGACGAGCTGCTCACCAAGGTGTGGAAGGAGCCGGCGTTCTTCCTCACGCATCCGCTCGCGATCGCCGCCTTCGGCCGCGAATGCACGCGGCGCGGCGTGCCGCCGCCCACGGTGAGCCTGTTCGGCTCGCAGTTCCTGACCTGGCGCGGGATTCCGCTGATCCCCTCGGACAAGGTGCCGGTGGCCGATGGCAAGACCAAGATCATCCTGCTGCGCGTGGGCGACAAGCGCCAGGGCGTGGTGGGCCTGTTCCAGCCGGGGCTGGCGGGCGAGCAGAGCCCGGGTCTGTCGGTGCGCTTCATGGGCATCAACCGCAACGCGATCGCTTCCTACCTGATTTCGCTGTATTGCTCGCTGGCCGTGCTGACCGACGATGCGCTGGCCGTGCTGGATGACGTGGAGATCGGCAAGTTCCATGACTACCCCGACACTTACAAGTAAGCCCGTAGCGGGCGCCGAGACCGCCCCCGCCGGCCTGCCCGACGTGGCCAGCCTGGCGAGGCTGGCGGGCGAGTTCTTCGCGGCGCTGCCCACGAGTGCCGCCCCCGCCGGCGTGAGCAACGGCCTGCCGCTGGGCCTGAGCCATCTGGGCGGGCCGTCGCAGGCCGGCACGCCGCCGCAGCCGCCGGAACCCGCGCTGGCCGTGGGGGCGCGGGCGCCTGCGCTGGCGCCCGTGGCGCAGACGCAGACCGGTCAGCCGGACCGCTTCGCGCAGGCCGCGCCCGCCGTGGCGCCACGCCTGGGGCCGCTGCAGGGCGTGCCCGAGGGGCAGGCGGCGAGTGCGCAGGCGCATGCGCCCGCCGCGCCCGCCGCTGCCACCGCGTCGCCGTTCTACTTTCTCGGTGACGAGGGCGGGGCTGCGCGGGCGTATCCAGGCGTGGCCGCGTCGCCCGCCGGCGGGGCGGAAGACCGTGTCGACGCGCGCGCCTTCGGCCTGCCCGGCGAAGACACGCTGCGCGCGCTGCTGGCCGGACCCGGCACCGCGCGAGGGGCGGGGGCGCCCGCACTGGCACGCGACCCCGCGCCGCCGTCCGGCGCGCGCTTCTACTTCGCGGAACCCGCGCCCGTGCCCACGGGTGGCGCGGCCGGCGGCCCTCCACCCCTGGACGTGAATGCGGTGCGGCGCGACTTCCCCATCCTGCGCGAGCGCGTGAACGGCAAGCCGCTGGTGTGGTTCGACAATGCCGCCACCACGCACAAGCCGCAGGCGGTGATCGACAGGCTGGCGTACTTCTACGCGCACGAGAACTCCAACATCCATCGCGCCGCGCACGAACTCGCCGCGCGCGCCACGGATGCCTACGAGGCCGCGCGCGACAAGGTGCGCCGCTTCATCGGCGCGGCTTCGACCGAGGAGATCGTCTTCGTGCGCGGCGCCACCGAGGCGATCAACCTGGTGGCCCGCACCTGGGGCGCGCAGAACGTGGGGGCGGGCGACGAGATCGTCGTTTCCCACCTCGAGCACCACGCCAACATCGTGCCCTGGCAGCAGCTTGCGGCGGAGAAGGGCGCCACGCTGCGCGTGATTCCGGTCGACGACAGCGGCCAGCTGCGGCTGGACGAGGCGCGCCGGCTCATCACCGGGCGCGTCAGGATCGTCGCGCTCACCCAGGTGTCGAACGCGCTGGGCACGGTGACGCCGGTGCGCGAGATCGTGGCGATGGCGCACGCGGTGGGGGCGAGGGTGCTCGTCGATGGCGCGCAGTCCGTCTCGCACCTGAGGGTGGACGTGCGCCAGCTCGACGCCGATTTCTTCGTCTTCTCCGGCCACAAGATCTTCGGCCCCACGGGCATCGGCGTGGTCTATGGCAAGCGCGAGCTGCTCGAGCACATGCCGCCCTGGCAAGGCGGCGGCAACATGATCGCGGACGTGACCTTCGAGCGCACGCTGTACCAGCCGCCGCCCAACCGCTTCGAGGCCGGCACCGGCAACATCGCCGACGCCGTGGGGCTGGGCGCCGCGCTCGATTACGTGGAGCGCATCGGCATCGACAACATCGGCCACTACGAGCACGCGCTGCTGGCGTATGCCACGCAGGGGCTGCTGTCGGTGCCCGGCGTGCGCCTGATCGGCACGGCGGCCGACAAGGCCAGCGTGGCGTCCTTCGTGCTGCGGGGCTACACGACGGAGGAGGTCGGCCGCGCGCTCAACCAGGAGGGGGTCGCGGTCCGCACGGGGCACCATTGCGCCCAGCCCATCCTGCGCCGCTTCGGGGTGGAGACCACGGTGCGGCCGTCGCTGGCGTTCTACAACACCTGCGAGGAAGTCGATCTGCTCGTGGCGGTGGTGCGCCGGCTGGCCGGAGCGAGGCGCTGAATGCGGCCCCGGCGCGATCGCCGCGCGCATGCGCCGGGGCCGGCATGAGCGAGGGCGCGCGCTTGGTGCTGGGCGCGCTCGCGCTCGCGGTGCTGGTGGCGGCCCTGCTGTTTCCGCTGCCTTCGCCGCGCCGCCGGGGCGACGACGAGCCCGACGCCTGAAACGACAACGCCCATGGCCGGCGGGCGGCCATGGGCGTGGTGTCGTGCGCGCGGGGTTCAGCGCAGGCTGGCGAGGGCTTCCTCCAGATAGCTGGCGTCGGCCCAGGCGTCGACATCGAGGTCGTTCTTCACGTAGCCGCGTTCGCGCAGGAAATCCTTGGCCAGGCGCAGCCCGGCAAGCCCTTGTGGCGTCAGCGCGGGCACCAGATCGTAGCGCGGCAGCACGCGGGCGATGGCGGCTTCCGGGTACAGCGTGGTGCGGTGGAATACCGCCGCCGCGGCCTGCGGATGCGCGTTGATCCAGCGGCCCGCGCGGATCGCGGCGCGCAGCCAGGCCACCACCACGTCGCGATGGGCGCTCGCGAACTCCGCGCTCACCGTGAGCGTGCGCGGCGCGTTGGCCAGCCCCAGCGTCCAGTCGGGATGGCGGTCCAGGTCGTCGAGCACCTTGAAGCGGCCGCTGCGCTCCAGGGTGTCGGCCAGGCCGAGGCCGTACTCGTAGTAGGCGTCGATCTCGCCACGTTCGAGCGCCTGCAGCTCGACGCCGCGCGCGGCCTGATCGCGCAGGCGCCCCCAGGTTTCCGAGGGGCCTTGCGACGGGGTGTCGACGTGAAGATCGGGGGCGTCGATGTCGACGATCCGCACGTCGGCCTCGCGGAGTCCGTGCAGCGCCAGCGCGCGGGCGATGCCGTGCTCGCTGGTGGCGCGGCGGAAGTCGATCTTGTCGGTCTGGCGGCTGCGGTACAGGCCGATGCGCCTGCCGCGCAGCTGCGCCACGCCGTGGATAGACGCGTCGCTGCGCGCGATGATCTTGCCGGCCGGCTGTGCCTGCGTGAGCCCGAGCAGCACGGTGGGGCGGATGTCGGCGCGGGCGTGGATCGCGGGGCTGTTGCCGCCGTCGCGGATGAGGTCGGGCAGGCGGTGGTTGTAGTGTTCCAGCCAGCCGTGCGCGTCGGCTCGCGCGCGCAGGTAGTCGGGCCTGGCGCCGGCATGGCGCAGTTCCTCGGCGAGCCAGCCGAGTTCGGCGGCCACGCCGGAGGCGACCAGCACGGGGCAGATCGTGTAGCGCAGCGAGACCAGGGTGTCGGGGTGCCGGGCGGCGGCCTGCTGCAGCCCGGCTTCGGTGAGGGTTCCCATGAGCGTCTTCCTTGTGGCGGGGTTCAGGCGGCCTTGCGTCGTTCGGCATCCTCGCGCAGCGAGGCGTGGGCTTCGTCGAGGTAGCGCGCGTCGGCCCAGTCCTCGATCCGGAAGTCGTTCTTCACGTAGCCATGGCTGCGCAGGAAGTCCTTCTGGATCGTGAGGCCGGCGAGGTTCTGCGGCGCCAGGCTGGGCACGAAATCGTGGTACTGGATCAGCGCGGCGATCTGCGCCGCGTCGCGATAGGTGGTGGTGCGCGCGAAGATGTCGGCGGCGGCGCGGCGGTTGGCATTCACCCACTGTCCGGCGCGGATCGCGGCGCGCAGCCAGGCGACGACGATTGCGGGCTCGGCGCGCGCGAAGTCGGTGTTCACGGCGGTGGTGTAGGGGCCGTTGGTGACGCGCAGGGTCCAGTCGGGGTAGCGGTCGAGGTCTTCGATGATCTTGTATTCGCCGCTCGCGACGAGCCTGGCGGCTCGCGCGGGGCTGCTGTAGATCGCGTCCACGCTGCCCGCCTGCAGGGCGAGCAGGTCCTGCGCGACGTGCTGGTGCAGGTAGGCCCAGTTCTGCGCCGGGCGTTCGGCCGGGGCGCTGGGTTTGGGCTCGGGCGCTTCGAGGTCCACGATCTGCACGTCATCGCGGCCCAGGCCGGCGATCTCGAGTGCGAGTTCGATGCCGCGCTCGGCCGTGGCGCGCGCGAAGTCGATCTTCTCGCCGGCGAGGCTGCGCGTGAGGCCGATGCGGCGGCCCTTGAGGTCGAGCACGCCGTGGATGCCCGAGCCGGCGCGCACGAGGATCTGCCCGCCCGAGGTCGAGAAGGTGGTGGCGATCAGCGTGGTGTCGGTGAGGTCGGCGCGGGCCTGGATCGTGGGAATCGCGCCGCCGTCGCGGATCAGGCGCGGCAGCGAATGCGTGAAGTGCGGCAGCCAGCCGGCGTTGTCGGGCAGGGAGCGCAGATAGCGCAGCGGGGCGCCGGCGCGGCGGAACTCCTCGTCGAGGAATCCCAGCTCCAGGGCAACGTTGGAGGCGACGAAGACCGGGCAGATCGTGTACAGCACTTCCTGTGCGGCGGGTGGCGTGTGGCTCATGGTGAGGGTTCCTCGGGTGAGGTTGGGGGTGGGCGGCGTTCAGGCCGCGACGGTATGCGCCGCGTCGATGCGGTCCGGCAGCAGGTCCGCGAGCAGCAGTTCCTTGATTTCCTGGAAGGCGGCGGAGGCGCGTCCGCGCGGCCGGGGCAGGTCGATGCGCAGGTCGCGGCGGACGCGCGCGGGCGGCCCGTCGAGCACGACGATGCGGTCCGACAGCACGATGGCCTCTTCGATGTCGTGGGTGATCAGCAGCACGTTGGGGCCGTCGTCGCCGACGATCTCCAGCAGGTGATCCTGCATGCGCACGCGGGTGAGCGGGTCGAGCGCGCTGAACGGTTCGTCCAGCAGCAGCAGGCGCGGATTGCCGACGAGGGCGCGGGCGAGACCCACGCGCTGCGCCATGCCGCCGGAGAGCTGCTTGGGCAGCGCCTGCGCGAAGGCCGTCAGCGAGACTTTCCGGAGCACGGCCTCGACGGCGGCCCTGCGCGCCTCGGCCGGCCAGTCCCAGATCGCCAGCTCGACGTTGGCGGCCACGCTCAGCCACGGCATCAGGCGCGGTTCCTGGAAGGCCACGCTGATGCGCCGGTGCGGCCCGTCGATGCGTTCGCCGTCCAGCGTGATCTGCCCGCGGGTGGGCGTTTCCAGCCCCGCCAGCAGGCGCAGCAGGGTGCTCTTGCCGCAGCCGCTGGCGCCGATCACGGTGAGGATGCGTTCGTTGCCGAACGAGAGCCCCAGCGGCCCCAGCGCGGCGAAGTCGCCGAATTTCTTCACGAGTCCATGGATTTCGATCATGGCCGGTTCCTCATTCCCTGTCGGCGGTGTCCTGCCAGCGCAGCACGCGGTGGGCGAGCCTGGCGAGGATGAAGTCGGTGGTCTTGCCGCACAGCGCGAAGACGATCATGCAGGCCATGACGATCTGGGCGCGGCCGGTCATCTCGCCGTCCAGCAGCACGTAGCCGATGCCGCTGGAGGCGCCCATCAGCTCCGCCGCGACGACGACCAGCCACGCCACGCCCATCGACTGGCGCAGGCCCACGAACAGGAAGGGCAGGCTGTAGGGCAGCAGCACGCGGGTGACGAGGCGCGCGCCGCGCAGGCGATACACCTCGCCAACCTCGATCAGCTTGCGGTCGGCGCGGGCGATGCCCGACATGAAGTTGAGGTAGGTCGGAAAGAACGCGGCCTTCGCGATCAGCACGACCTTGGAGCTTTCATCGATGCCCAGCCACAGGATGAACATCGGTATCCAGGCCAGGCCGGGAATCGTGCGCAGGGCGTGCAGGGTAGGGTCGATGATGGAGCGCCAGAAGCGTGAGTAGCCGGTCAGCGCGCCCACCAGCACGGCCACCGCGACGCCGCCCGCGAAGCCCAGCAGCACGCGCTGGAACGAGATGGCCAGGTGCGGATTCAGGAAGCCGCTGACGAGCATTTCGTAGAGGGCGCCGAGCACCCGCGTGGGGGTGGGCAGCAGCACCGGGTCGACGAGCCGGAAGCTTCCCGCGCCCTGCCACACGAGCAGGATCAGGGCCGGGAAGATCAGCGGCCGGACGATGGCCTGCGCACGCGCGGCGAGGCCACGCGCGGGCCACGGCACGCCCAGCGGGCGGACCAGATTGAGCAGCAGTTCCGACATGCGGCCTCCCGCCTCAGTCCGCCGGCGCGTAGACCGTGGGGTCCAGCACGGCCTTGACGACGGCATTCACGTTGGTGTCGGGCGGCACCGAGCCGAGCTTCTTGTACAGGTCGCCCCATACCGCCAGGGCGGTGGCGTCGGCCGGCACGATGGCGGGGTTGTCGTCCTGCTCGAGCTGGCGCTGGAAGACGCGGCGCGCCACCTCGATATCGACCTTGGAGGATTCGGCGAAATCCTTGATGGCCTGCTCCGGGTGCTGCGCGCTGTAGACCCGCGCGCGGTTGAACTGGGCGAGCACGATCCTGACGATCTCGGGGTTGGCCTTGAGGTACTCCTCGCGCACGTTCAGGCCGCCGCCGCCGGCGAGGCTCTTGTCGACGAAGAGCACGCGGGCCTTGGTCTGCACCTCGGCGATGGTCCAGTCGGGTTCCAGCGCGGCCCATGCCTCGACGCGGCCGGCGGCCAGCGCGAGGCGGCCCTGGGCGTGCTGGAGGCTGACGATATCCACGTCCTTGTCGGTGAGGCCGTGCTTGTGCAGCGCCGCGATCAGCGAGATGTACGGGCCGGTGCCCGGCGTGGCGGCGATCTTCTTGCCGCGCAGGTCGGTGACGCTGCGGTAGGGCGAGTCGGCCCGCACGAGGATGGGCGCGCCGTGCGCGTTGCGGCCGGTCCAGTAGACGAACTTGATCGGCGTGCCGTTGGCGCGCGCGAGAAAGGCCGAGGCCGAACTCGTGGAGGCGATGTCCACCGCCTTGCCGCGCAGGAATTCGAGGCTCTTGTTGCTGCCCAGGGATTCGACCCACTTCACCGTCACGCCGCGCGGCTTGAGGGCTTCCTCGATCCAGCCCTTGTCCTTGGCGATGCGGGTCTCGGGGTTGATCGAGGAATAGCCCACGCGGACTTCCTGCTGGGCACGGGCCGGCAGTGCGGTCAGCGCAAGGGCGAGCGAGAAGAGGAAAAGGCTGGTTCGGGTCCGCATCGGGTCTCCTGGCGAAAGGGGGTGGAATCGACCCCCAATCTAAAGAGAGCCCCTTCGCGAAGAAACAATGCATTTCCTCTGTGCTTATCGTCGCGGCCTGAATAACGATAAGGCGGGGCGCGCCGCGCGCCGGTCAGGATCGCGCGGCGCCGGGCCGGGGCTGGCCCCGGCCGGCGCGGTCAGTTCAGCACCGAGGCGGTGGCGATGAGTTCGTCGAGCAGCGCCAGGGAGGCCGCGCCCGTGCAGCTGAAGGGGTCGAGCGTGGGGCGCTCGGAGTGCTTGAGCAGCACCGCCGGGTTGATGCGCGCGAGATTGACCTGGCCCATCGTCCAGCTCGAGAAGCGCCGCACGCCGATCTCCTCGTATGACAGCAGGCGCACGTTGCGGTGGCGTTCGTCGCGCGCGATGTTGTTGTAGAGCTCGCAGACGGCATCGCGCCCGCCTTCGAGCACCTGCATGAAGATCTCGCCGCTGTAGCACAGGATGCCGGTGATGCCGTGGGCGGGGTTATGCCGGCGGGATTGTTCGACGATCGCCTCGATGGCTTCGGGCGTGAGCGTGCCGGCGGCGCGGCTGGCGTAGAGCAGGCGGACGAGCATGGCGGACCCTTCAGGACTTGATCTGGATGAGGGAGAGGAACTCGCGGCGCAGCGAGGCGTTGGTCAGGAAGGCGCCGCGCATGACGCTGTTGGTCATCTTGCTCTGGTTGTCCTTCACGCCGCGCCAGTGCATGCAGAAGTGGTCGGCTTCCATGACCACGGCGAGTCCGTCGGGCTGGACCTTGTCCATGAGCAGGTTGGCGATCTGCGTGATGGCCTCTTCCTGGATCTGCGGGCGGCTCATGATCCATTCGGCCAGGCGCGCGTACTTCGACAGGCCGATGAGGTTGGAATGCTCGTTGGGCAGCAGGCCGACCCAGATCCGCCCCATGATCGGGCACAGGTGGTGCGAGCAGGCGCTGCGCACCGTGATGGGCCCCACGATCATGAGTTCGTTGAGATGCTCGGCGTTGGGGAATTCGGTGACGGGTGGCTGCGCCACGTAACGGCCCCGGAAGATCTCGGTGAGATACATCTTGGCCACGCGGCGCGCGGTGTCCTGCGTGTTGTGGTCGCTCTGGGTGTCGATCACGAGGCTTTCGAGCACGCCGCGCAGCTTGCCTTCGACTTCGCCGAGCAGCTCGTCGAGCTCGCCCGCTTCGATGAAGGCGGAAATGTTGTCGTTGGCGTGGAAACGCTGCTGGGCGCGCTGGATGCGCTCGCGGATGCGCTGTGAAGCGGGTTGCGGCGCGGCGGGGAGTGTTTTGTCTGTCATCTTTATGGGGCGCGGCTGTCCTTAGGGGTGGGGAGGCGGCCGGCGCGGCGGGCGACGGGATGCCCGGCGGGCCCGCGAAGCAGGCGGGGCTGCGCTCCTGCGCGAGCTTAGCCGATCCGGCCGGCACCATCCAGCCGCGCCGGGCGCGCGGCGCGCAGGGCGCATCGCCCCAACACCCGCTGCGTTTGCCCTTAGAATGGACGCCCCGCCCGACGCCGTCGGGCCTACCGCCCCGTCCGGAAAGGAAACGCAGTGTCTGATGCCGTCCAACGTGCCGATTTCGATCGCTACATGGTCCCCGTGTTTGCGCCCCTCGACATGATCTTCGTGCGCGGCCAGGGTTCGCGACTGTGGGATCAGCAGGGCCGAGACTACATCGACTTCGGCGCCGGCGTGGCCGTGACCGCGCTCGGACACGCGCACCCGGCGCAGGTAAGCGCCCTCACCGAGCAGGCCGGCAAGCTCTGGCACGTTTCGAACTACTACACCAACGAACCCGCGCTGCGCCTGGCGAAGAAGCTCTGCGACGCGACCTTCGCCGAGCGCGTGTTCTTCTGCAACTCGGGCGCCGAGGCCAACGAGGCGGCACTCAAGCTCGCGCGCAAGCGGGCCGTCAACCTGCACGGCCCCGAGAAGATCGACATCGTTTCCTTCAACGGCTCCTTCCACGGCCGCACTTTCTTCACGGTGTCGGTGGGCGGCCAGGCGAAGTATTCGTCCGGCATGGGGCCGAATCCCGCCGGCATCATCCATGTGGATCTCCATGACGAAGCGGCCGTGCGCCGCGTCGTGGGCCGGAACACCTGCGCGATCATCGTCGAGCCGGTGGTGGGCGAGAGCGGCGTGGTGCCCGTGCAGCCGGAGTTCCTGCGCCTGCTGCGCGAGCTGGCGAGCGAACACGACGCGGCGCTGATCTTCGACGAGGTGCAGTCCGGCAACGGGCGCACGGGCGCGCTCTACGCCTACATGAACAGCGGCGTGGTGCCCGACATCATGACCACCGCCAAGGGCATCGGCGGCGGCTTCCCGATCGGCGTGATGCTGACCACCGCGGCGTTCGCCGACGCGCATTTCACGCCCGGCGTGCACGGCTCCACGTTTGGCGGCAATCCGCTCGCCTGCGCGGTGGCCGAGGCGGTGTTCGACGTGATCCGCACGCCCGCCGTGCTCGAAGGGGTGCGCCGCAAGGCCGCGCATGCCGCGCGGCGCCTGCGCGAGATCGGCCGCGAGCACGGCTGCTTCGCCGAGGTGCGGGAGTCCGGCCTGTGGCTGGGCTGTGAGCTTTCCGACGCCTACAAGGGCCGGGCCGGGGCCTTCATGCAGGCTTCCGCCGCGCACGGCGTGCTGCACATCGTGGCGGGGCCGGACGTGGTGCGCCTGGCCACTTCGCTCGTCATCAGCGACGAGGAACTCGACGAGGGGCTGGACCGCCTCGCCCGCGCCTGCGCGGCGATGCGGCCGGCCTGATCCGCGTGAGAAAGGGCGGCGCAGGCCGCCCCCCGGCGTTTTCAACCTGATCGCAGCCTGACCGACGCCCATGCCGCCCAACGCTCCCGTCGCACCCGAACCGCCCGCCGCCGGCCTCGAGGCGCTGCGCGAACAGCTCGCGGCGCTGGCGCAGCAGGCCGGTGGCGAACTCGAGGACCCGGAACGGGCGCCGCTGGCGCTGGTGCGCCAGCTCGCGACGATGCTCACGCACCAGATGCACGAGAAGGAACGCCTCGTGCTGGCGCTCGATACGCGCCAGGAGGGCCTGTGGGAATGGGATCTCCGGCAGGGCACGGCGTATCTCAGCGAGCAGTGGTGGCGCGGCCTGGGGTACATGGGCGAGGCGCAGGGCGACCTGCGTGCCGACTGGCTGGAACTCATCCATCCCGACGATCTGGCCGGCGTGCAGGCGCGGCTCGATGCCCATCTGGAGGGCCGCAGCGAGAGCTTCGAGGCCGAATACCGCCTGCGCGGCGGCGACGGCGACTGGCGCTGGGTGGCGAGCCGCGGCAAGGTCGTGAGCCGCAACCGCGAGGGGCGCGCGCTGCGCATGGTGGGCCTGCACCGCAACGTGACCGAGCGCAAGTTCTTCGAGCTCGAAATGCTGCGCGCCAAGGAGGCGGCGGAATCCGCGAGCCGGGCCAAGGGCGATTTCCTGGCCAACATGAGTCACGAGATCCGCACGCCCATGAACGGCATCATCGGCATGACCGAACTCGCGCTCGACACGCGGCTCGACACCGAACAGCGCGGCTATCTGCAGACCGTGCGCAACTCGGCCGAATCGTTGCTCGCGATCATCAACGACATTCTCGATTTCTCGAAGATCGAGGCGGGCAAGCTCGCGCTGGAGAACATCGAGTTTTCGCTGCCGGCCGTGCTCTCCGACACGTTCAAGGCGCTGGCGCTGCGCGGGCACCAGAAGGGGCTGGAGCTGGTGTTCGGCTTCGCGCCCGACGTGCCGCAGGTGCTGCGGGGCGACCCCAACCGCTTGCGCCAGGTGCTCATGAATCTGCTGGGCAACGCGATCAAGTTCACCGAGCGCGGCGAGATCGAAGTGCGCGTGCACGCCCTGCAGCGCAACGGCACGCGCTGTCGCCTGCAGTTCGACGTGCGCGACACGGGCATCGGCATTCCGGCCGACAAGCAGGCGGAAATCTTCGATGCCTTTTCGCAGGCCGACAGCTCGACGACGCGGCGCTATGGCGGCACCGGGCTGGGCCTGGCGATCTGCCGCCGCCTCGTCGAACTCATGCGCGGGCGCCTGTGGCTGTCGAGCGAGATGGGGCGCGGCAGCGTGTTTTCCTTCACGACCGAGGCCGAGGTCATGCGCGAACGCGTCAAGGCCGACGTGCCCGACCCCATCGCGCGCGGCATGCGGGTGCTGGTCGTGGAAGACAGCCCGGCCGCCGCCCGCGAGATCGCCATGAGCCTGCGCCAGCGCGGCTTCAAGGTCGCCGTGGCGCGCAGTGGCGAGGCCGCGCGCGCCGAGCTGGAACGCGCGGGACGACGCTACGAACCCTTCGACGTGATGTTCGTCGACGCCGCCATGCCGGAGCCCGGTGGCTTCGCGCTGCCCGAGCACTTTCATGGCGAGGGGGCGAGCTGCGAACGCATCATCATGCTGTTGCGCTCGGACTCGCAGCGCAACGACGCTGAACGCTGCCGCCTGCTGGGCATCCGCGCCAACGTGGTCAAGCCCGCCTCGGCGGGCGACATCCTGGACGCGATCCGGCTCGTGCTGGTGCCCGAGCACGCCGAAGCGGAGATCCGGCTCGAGGAATTCCGCATCGACGAGAGCCTGCTCACGCAGACCGGGGCGAGCGCGCCGCAGCGCCGCCGCCGCGTGCTGCTGGTGGAGGACAACCTCGTCAATCAGACCGTCGCCACGCGCCTGCTGCAGCGCGGGGGCTACGAGGTGCAGTGCGTGGAGAACGGGCAGGAGGCCGTGGACAGCTTCGAGCTGGATCGCTACGACCTCATTCTCATGGACGTGCAGATGCCCGTGCTGGGCGGCATCGAGGCCACCAAGGCGATCCGCGCGCGCGAGGCGAGACGCAGCTGGGCCATGTCCGGGCGCTGGGAGGTCACGCCCATCATCGCGATGACGGCTCACGTGATGCAGGGCGACCGCGAGCGCTGTCTCGAGGCAGGCATGGACGATTACGTCTCCAAGCCCGTGCAGCCGGCCGAGCTTTTCGCGGCCATCGAACGCGTGACGCGGCGCCTGGAGGGCTCCGACGACGAAGGGCCGGCGGATCTGCTGGGCGACAGCTTCGCGCCCGGCGAGGACGCGCCGCTCATCGATCTCACGCAGGCGCGCGCGCTCATGGAGGACGACGGCGACGGCGTGCGCGCGCTGATCGCGATCTTTCTCGACGACTTCGCGCGGGGCCGCCAGAAGATCGAGCACGCGCTGCAGGCGAAGGATTACCACGCGCTGGCGGCGGCGGTGCACGCCATCAAGTCCTCGGTGGCGGTGTTCGGCGCGCGCCAGGCGGCGGCGCTGGCGCAGCAGATCGAGTCCGGCGCCCGCAAGCGTCTGCCCGAAAGCTTCGCAAGCGGGCCGGAACTGCTCGATCTGCTCGATCGCGTGGCCGCCTTGCTGGCCCGGGAGCAGGGCCAGGCGCCGCTCGCGTAAGCCCGCGAAAGGCGCCTTCGCGGTGGGCGTGAAGGTCGCTGATCTTGCGGAAAAAGCCTTGAATCGGCTAGAATCCGCGCAATCTTCAAGAGGGATTCGCCTGAAAGGGCGTGTCCCTTTTTTCACGTCGGACCCACTGCCTTGGGGCTTTCCGTTGTGCAGCGGAAGCGTTCCGGGGGGCGTGGGTCCGATTTCACAGGACCAGGAGTATCGACCGTGACGGAAACCCTTTACGCGCTTCTCGCGCTTGCCGATGGCACCGTGTTCCAGGGGCAGGGCGTGGGAGCAGTGGGCAAAAGCGTCGGCGAGGTGGTGTTCAATACCGCCATCACCGGCTATCAGGAAATCCTCACCGACCCCTCCTACACGCGTCAGATCGTGACCCTGACGCATCCGCACATCGGCAACGTCGGCATCAACGCCGAAGACGGCGAAGCCGGCCACATCTACGCCGCCGGCCTGGTGATCCGCGACCTGCCGCTGCTGGTGTCCAACTTCCGTTCGGAACAGACGCTCGACGCCTACATGAAGGCGGAGAACGTGGTCGGCATCGCCGGCATCGACACCCGCAAGCTCACGCGCATCCTGCGCGAGAAGGGCGCCCAGGCGGGCTGTCTGGTGACCGCGACGAATCCCCGCGAACTCGACGCCGACGCCGCGATCGCCGAGGCGCGCGCCTTTCCGGGGCTCGCCGGCATGGATCTGGCCAAGGTGGTCAGCACCGCCGAGTCCTATCCCTGGACTTCCGGCGAATGGAAGCTGGGCAAGGGCTACGTGGAGCAGTCCGAAGCGCGCTACCACGTGGTGGCCTACGATTTCGGCGTCAAGCGCAACATCCTGCACATGCTCGCCGAGCGTGGCTGCCGCCTGACCGTGGTGCCCGCGCAGACCTCCGCCGAGGCGGTGCTGGCGCTCAAGCCGGACGGCGTGTTCCTGTCGAACGGCCCCGGCGACCCCGAGCCCTGCGACTACGCGATCGCCGCCACGCGAGCCCTCCTCGACAAGCGCCTGCCGGTGTTCGGCATCTGCCTGGGGCACCAGATCATGGGCCTCGCCGCGGGGGCCAGGACCCTCAAGATGAAGTTCGGCCACCACGGCGCGAACCACCCGGTGAAGGACCTGGATTCCGGTCGCGTGCTGATCACGAGCCAGAACCATGGTTTCGCGGTGGATGAAGACACGTTGCCGGCCAACGTGCGCGCCACCCACGTGTCGCTCTTCGACGGCAGCCTGCAGGGCCTGGCCTGGACCGACCGGCCGGCGCTGTGCTTCCAGGGCCACCCCGAAGCGAGCCCTGGTCCGCACGACGTGGCCTACCTGTTCGATCGTTTCGTCGGCCTCATGGCCGCCAACCCCCAGGGGTGAAAGGTCGCGGCGGAAAGGTTTCCGCCCCACCGTTCGACCCGACAGACACCCAGACACATGGAGAAGTGAAGCGCGCGCGAGGCTGAGAAGAACCCGGGGCTCCCCTCCCTTTCTTCCGCCTTCCCCTTCCGAATACAGACATGCCCAAACGCACAGACATCCAGTCCATCCTCATCATCGGCGCCGGCCCGATCATCATCGGCCAGGCCTGCGAATTCGACTATTCCGGCGCCCAGGCCTGCAAGGCGCTGCGTGACGAGGGTTACAAGGTCATCCTCGTCAACAGCAATCCGGCGACGATCATGACCGACCCGAACATGGCGGACGTGACCTACATCGAGCCGATCACCTGGCAGGTCGTCGAACGCATCATCGAGAAGGAGCGCCCCGACGCGGTGCTGCCGACGATGGGCGGTCAGACCGCGCTGAACTGCGCGCTCGATCTGTGGCGCAACGGCGTGCTCGACAAGTACCGCGTCGAGCTGATCGGCGCCACGCCCGAGGCCATTGACAAGGCCGAGGATCGCCTGAAGTTCAAGGATGCGATGACCCGTATCGGCCTCGAGTCGGCGCGCTCGGGAATTGCGCACAGCATGGAAGAGGCGCTCGCGGTGCAGGCCAAGCTGGGCTTCCCGGCGATCATCCGCCCCAGCTTCACGATGGGCGGCACGGGCGGCGGCATCGCCTACAACATCGAGGAATTCAACGAGATCTGCACGCGCGGTCTCGACCTCTCGCCCACGCGTGAGCTGCTGATCGAGGAATCCCTGCTGGGCTGGAAGGAGTTCGAGATGGAGGTCGTGCGCGACAAGCACGACAACTGCATCATCGTGTGCTCCATCGAGAACCTCGATCCGATGGGCGTGCACACCGGCGACTCGATCACCATCGCCCCCGCGCAGACGCTGACGGACAAGGAATACCAGATCATGCGCAATGCCTCCGTGGCGGTGCTGCGCGAGATCGGCGTGGATACCGGCGGCTCGAACGTGCAGTTCGCCGTCAATCCCAAGGATGGCCGCCTGATCGTCATCGAGATGAATCCGCGCGTGTCGCGTTCCTCGGCGCTCGCCTCCAAGGCCACGGGCTTCCCGATCGCCAAGATCGCCGCCAAGCTCGCCGTGGGCTTCACGCTCGACGAACTCAAGAATGACATCACGGGCGGCCTCACGCCGGCGTCCTTCGAGCCTTCCATCGATTACATCGTCACCAAGATCCCGCGTTTTGCGTTCGAGAAGTTCCCGACCGCGCCGGATCGCCTGACCACGCAGATGAAGTCCGTGGGCGAAGTCATGGCCATGGGCCGCACCTTCCAGGAATCCTTCCAGAAAGCGCTGCGCGGCCTCGAAGTGGGTGTGTATGGGCTCGACGAGGTCGAGTGCGACCGCGAGGAGCTCGAGCATGAACTCGCCAACCCCGGCGCCGAGCGCATCTGGTACGTGGGGCAGGGCTTCCGCGAGGGCATGAGCCGCGACGATCTGCATCGCCTCACGAAGATCGACCCGTGGTTCCTGGCGCAGATCGAGGATCTGGTGCTGACCGAGAAGGGCCTGAGCGGCCGCTCGCTCAAGAGCCTGGACGCGGGCGCGCTGCGCGCGCTCAAGCGCAAGGGGTTCTCCGACCGCCGCCTGGCCCGCCTGCTGGGCGCCGACGAGACCGCCGTGCGCCTGCATCGCCACGCGAGCGGCGTGCGCCCGGTCTACAAGCGCGTCGACACCTGCGCCGCCGAGTTCGCCTCGAACACCGCCTACATGTATTCGAGCTACGACGAGGAATGCGAAGCGCAGCCCTCGGACAAGAAAAAGATCATGGTGCTCGGCGGCGGGCCGAACCGCATCGGGCAGGGCATCGAGTTCGACTACTGCTGCGTCCATGCCGCGCTCGCCATGCGCGAAGACGGCTACGAGACCATCATGGTCAATTGCAATCCGGAGACCGTCTCGACCGACTACGACACCTCGGACCGCCTGTATTTCGAGCCGCTCACGCTCGAAGACATTCTCGAGATCGTGGCCGTCGAGAAGCCCGTGGGCGTGATCGTGCAGTTCGGCGGCCAGACCCCGCTCAAGCATGCGCGCGAACTCGAAGCCAACGGCGTGCCCATCATCGGCACGTCTCCCGACATGATCGATGCGGCGGAAGACCGCGAACGCTTCCAGAAGCTGCTGACCGACCTCGGCCTCAAGCAGCCGCCCAACCGCACCGCGCGCAACGAAGCCGATGCGATCCGCCTCGCGGCCGAGATCGGCTACCCGCTGGTGGTGCGCCCGAGCTACGTTCTGGGCGGACGCGCGATGGAAATCGTCCATGAGCAGAAGGATCTGGAGCGCTACATGCGCGAAGCGATCAAGGTCTCGAACGATTCGCCGGTGCTGCTCGACCGCTTCCTCAACGATGCGACCGAAGTCGACGTCGATGCGCTCTCCGACGGGCAGCAGGTCATCATCGGCGGCATCATGCAGCACATCGAGCAGGCCGGCGTGCATTCGGGCGACTCCGCCTGTTCGCTGCCGCCCTACACGCTTTCCGCCGCCCTGCAGGACGAGTTGCGGCGTCAGACCGAACTCATGGCGCGCGCGCTGAACGTGATCGGCCTCATGAACGTGCAGTTCGCGATCCAGGGCGAGACGGTGTACGTGCTCGAAGTGAATCCGCGCGCCTCGCGTACCGTGCCTTTCGTGTCCAAGGCCTGCTCGCTGCCGCTCGCCAAGATCGCCGCCCGCTGCATGGCGGGGCAGACGCTGGCGTCGCAAGGCGTCCAGGGGGAGGTCGTGCCGCCTTACTACTCGGTCAAGGAAGCCGTCTTCCCGTTCAACAAGTTCCCCGGCGTGGATACCATCCTCGGCCCGGAAATGAAGTCGACCGGCGAAGTCATGGGCGTGGGCAAGACCTTTGCCGAAGCCTTCGTGAAGAGCCAGCTCGCCGCGGGCACGCGCCTGCCGTCGTCGGGCACGGCCTTCCTGAGCGTCAAGCTCGGCGATCGCCCGAAGGCCGTCGCGGTGGCACGCGAGTTGCTGGAGCTTGGCTTCAAGGTGGTGGCCACGCGTGGCACGGCGGGCTACCTGCACGACGCGGGCATCACCGGTGTGGAAATCGTGAACAAGGTCACCGAAGGGCGCCCGCACATCGTCGACATGATCAAGAACAACGAAATCAAGCTCGTGATCAACACCGTCGACGAGAAGCGCCAGGCCGTGCTGGATTCACGCTCCATCCGGACCAGCGCGCTCGCCGCCAAGGTCACCATCTTCACCACGATAGAAGGTGCGCGCGCCGCCTGCATGGGCATCCGCCATCTCAACGACCTCGAACCCTATGCGCTGCAGAGCCTGCATGCGCAACTGAGCTGACAATCATGAACAAGACTCCTCTGACCGTGCACGGCGCCGAGCTGCTGCGCACCGAACTGCACCGCCTCAAGACCGTCGAACGCCCCAACGTGATCGCCGCGATCGCCGAGGCGCGCTCGCACGGCGATCTCTCCGAGAACGCCGAGTACGACGCCGCCAAGGACCGCCAGGGCTTCATCGAAGGCCGCATCGCGGACGTGGAAGGCAAGCTTTCGTCGGCGCAGATCATCGACCCCGCGCTGCTGGATGCCGACGGGCGCTGCGTGTTCGGCGCGACCGTCGATCTCGAGGATCTCGAGTCGGCCCGGCGCGTGATCTACCAGATCGTGGGCGAGGACGAAGCCGATCTGAAGGCGGGCAAGATCTCCGTGAGCTCGCCGATCGCGCGCGCGCTCATCGGCAAGTCCAGCGGCGACGTCGCCGAGGTGCAGGCACCGGGTGGCGTGCGCGAGTACGAAATCATCGACGTCCGCTACATCTGAGCGCATGAGCCGCATCGCAGACGCCTTGTTCGCCCTCGCGATCACCCTGTGGGTGGGCGCGCTGTGGGCCATCGGCTACATTTCGGCGCCGGTGCTCTTCGAGTACGCCGGCAACCGCCTGCTGGCGGGCCAGCTCGCGGGGCACCAGTTCGTGGTCGTGGCCTGGCTGGGCCTGGTCTGCGGCGTCTACGCCCTCGTGTACCTGCTTCTCCGCGAAGGCCTCAAGGTGCTGCATTCGGCGACGTTCTGGCTGATCGTGGCAATGCTGGTTCTCGCGCTGGTGGGGCACTTCGGTGTCACGCCCATCATCGAAACGCTGCGCGTGCAGCTGGCACGCGACATGGTCGAAGGTCTCACGCGCAGCCGTTTTGCGACCTGGCACGGCGTGGCGAGCGTGCTGTGGCTCGTGCAGAGCATTCTGGGCGCCGCGCTGGTGATGCGCGTGGTGCGCAGGTAAGCAGGGGCGAAGCCAAAGAAAAAGGCCGGCGATGCCGGCCTTTGGCTTGAGTGGGCCGGATCAGCGCCCGCTCTTGCGTGTGCGGCTGCTGCCCGCCGTGGGTTTGCGATAGCGCGGCTCCGGTGCGCCGGCCAGCGTTTTGCGCGGCGCATTGGCGGTGGTCGGGCGGCCAGGGCGCAGGTTGAAACCCGCCTTGGCGGGCGCCGCGCGGCGACGGCCGGTGCCTGCCGGTGCGGCGGGCTGGCGTTCGATGGGGTTGGCGCGATAGACGACGAGCAGCTTGCCAATGCTCTGGACGCTGGCACAGCCCAGCTTGTCGCAGATTTCGGCGAGATACGCGGCGCGAGCGTCGCGGTCGTCGCCATAGACGCGGATCTTGATGAGTTCGTGTGCCTTCAGCGCGCTGTCGATTTCCTTGAGCACGTTGCTGGTCAGCCCGTTGCCCGAGATACTGACGACGGCGTCGAGGTGGTGGGCGCGGGCGCGCAGTTCGCGGCGCCCGGCAGGAGTGAGTTCTTGCATGTTTCTAATGATGTTTTTCTTCAAAACCGGATTGTAGTGCCATGAAGCCCAGCAAGACCAGCAAGACCTGGATGCAGGAACACGTGAACGACCCCTGGGTGCAGAAGGCCAGGGCCGCGGGTTATCGCGCGCGCGCGGCCTTCAAGCTGCTCGAGATCGACAAGAAGGACAAGCTGCTGCGGCCGGGGATGGTCGTCGTCGATCTCGGATCGGCGCCGGGGTCGTGGTCCCAGATCGCGGGCCCGCGCGTCAAACCCGGGGGCGACCTCTTCGCGCTGGACATCCTGCCCATGGACCCCGTGCCCGACGTGACCTTCCTGCAGGGCGATTTCCGCGAGGACGCCGTTCTTGCGGCCTTCGAAAATCTTCTGGCAGGCCGGTCGGTGGACCTTGTGTTATCGGACATGGCCCCCAATATGTCGGGTAATGCCGTCAGCGACGACGGCCGCATGATGTATCTCGCGGAGCTTGCGCTTGAGTTCGCGCGCGCGCATTTGCGGCCGGGCGGCAACATGCTGATCAAGGTTTTCCAGGGCGCGGGTTTCATGGAGTATCGCGCCGAGATGCAGAAAACCTTCCGCAGCGTGCTTTCGCGCAAGCCGGAAGCCTCGCGCGACCGTTCCGCCGAAGTCTATCTGCTGGGGCTGGACCGGCGCGCCTGAGCCGCAGGTCATGGGCGGGCGGCCGCTATCGGACAGATTGTTTGCTGGCGGGAACGTTCGTACATAGAATGAGTCCAGAGCATTGTTTGCCCCGTGTTCCCCCGGGGCGTTTCGGGAGTTGCCTTGAATAACAACGTCTTCAAGAATGTTGCGATCTGGTTGGTGATCGGCGTCGTGCTGTTGACCGTCTTCAACCAGTTCAACAGTCACCAGACCCAGCAGAACACCGTTGAGTACTCCCAGTTCATGGAGGATGCAAAGGCCGGGCGCATTGCCAAGGCGAGCGTGGACTCCCAGCGTCACGTCGTCACGGCCGTCACGCAGGAGGGCCGCCAGGTCGTGGTCAATTACCCGCCCGATCTCTGGATGGTCTCCGATCTCCTGAAGGCCGACGTGCAGGTGTCCGCCAAGCCCGAGGAAGAGCCCTCGTGGCTGGCCAGCATGTTCCTGCAGCTGCTGCCGGTGCTGCTGATGGTCGGCGTCTGGATCTTCTTCATGCGCCAGATGCAGGGCGGTGGCAAGGGCGGCGCTTTCTCGTTCGGCAAGAGCAAGGCCCGCATGCTCGATGAATCGGCCAATTCCATCACGTTCGCGGACGTCGCGGGCTGCGACGAGGCCAAGGAAGAAGTCGCCGAACTCGTGGAGTTCCTGCGCGACCCCTCCAAGTTCCAGAAGCTCGGTGGCCGCATTCCCAAGGGCGTGCTCATGGTGGGCTCGCCGGGTACCGGCAAGACCCTGCTTGCGAAAGCCATCGCGGGCGAGGCCAAGGTGCCGTTCTTCAGCATCTCGGGCTCCGATTTCGTGGAAATGTTCGTGGGTGTCGGCGCCGCGCGCGTGCGCGACATGTTCGAGAACGCCAAGAAGGCGGCCCCCTGCATCATCTTCATCGATGAGATCGACGCGGTCGGCCGTCAGCGTGGTGCCGGCCTCGGCGGCGGCAACGACGAACGCGAGCAGACCCTGAACCAGATGCTGGTCGAGATGGACGGCTTCGAGGGCAATTCCGGCGTGATCGTGATTGCCGCCACGAACCGTCCCGACGTGCTTGATCCCGCGCTGTTGCGCCCCGGCCGTTTCGACCGTCAGGTCACCGTGCCGCTGCCCGACATCCGGGGGCGTGAGCAGATCCTCAAGGTACACATGCGCAAGGTGCCCGTGGCGCCCGATGTCGACCCCACCGTGCTGGCCCGCGGTACGCCCGGCATGGCCGGCGCCGATCTGGCCAACCTCGTCAATGAGGCGGCCCTGTTCGCGGCGCGCTCCAACAAGCGTCTCGTCGACATGGACGACTTCGAGCGCGCCAAGGACAAGATCTTCATGGGCGCGGAACGCAAGTCCATGGTGATCTCGCCCGAAGAGAAGAAGGCCACGGCTTACCACGAGTCCGGCCATGCGATCATCGGCTCGCTGCTGCCGGGCTGCGATCCGGTACACAAGGTGACGGTGATTCCGCGCGGACGCGCACTGGGCGTGACCTGGGCGCTGCCGGAGCGGGATCGCACGAGTCTTTACCAGGACCAGATGCTCGACCAGATCAGCATGCTGTTCGGCGGGCGCGTTGCCGAGGAACTCTTCGTGGGCAAGGTCTCCACGGGCGCGTCGAACGACTTCGAGCGTGCCACGTCGGTGGCGCGTGACATGGTGACCCGCTATGGCATGTCTGCCGAACTGGGCCCGATGGTGTATGCCGAGAACGAAGGCGAGGTTTTCCTTGGCCGTTCGGTGACCACCCACAAGAATGTGTCGGAAGCGACGCTGCAGAAGGTCGATGGGGAAATCCGCCGCATCATCGACGAGCAATACGCGCTGGCGCGTCGCCTGCTGCAGGAACATCGCGACAAGGTGGAAGTGATGACCAAGGCCTTGCTCGAATGGGAAACCATCGATGCCCAGCAGATCGGCGACATCATGGAAGGCCGCCCGCCACGCCCGCCCAAGCCTGCCGCCGGCCTCACGCCGCCCAAGCAGGATGAAGGACCGGGGGCGGAGCCTAGCGCCGCGGCCCCCGTCGCCTGATCGCGCCGTTTCCCGTTTCACGCAAAGCCCCGCTCCGGCGGGGCTTTGTCATGGCTGTCTGCCGGAGCTTCGCATGCCTCATTCTGCTCGCCGCTGGCGCTGTGGTCGCCACGTGCTCGACTTCGATCTGCCGGCCATCATGGCCATCATCAACACCACGCCAGACTCGTTTAGCGGGGATGGCCTGGACCGCGATCTGAGCGCGGCGATCGCGCGCGCGCGCGCGGCCATCGATGCCGGCGCGCGGATCCTCGATGTGGGGGGCGAGTCGTCGCGGCCAGGGGCGGCAGGCGTGCCGCTGGAAGAAGAGATCGCGCGCGTGGTGCCTCTCGTCGAAGCGCTCGCACCCCTGGGCGTGCCGGTGTCGGTCGACACCGTGAAGCCGGAGGTCATGCGGGCCAGCATTGCAGCCGGGGCGGCCATCATCAACGACATCAACGCGCTGCGTGCCCCCGGGGCGATCGAGGCGGTGGCGGCGACGGAGGCGGGAGTCTGCCTCATGCACATGCGAGGCGAGCCCCGTTCGATGCAGGAAGCCCCCAGTTATCTCGATGTCGTGGCCGAGGTCGAGGATTTCCTGCTCGAACGGCTCGCGGCGCTGGAAGCGGCGGGGGTGGCGCGTGAGCGCATTTCGCTGGACCCGGGTTTCGGCTTTGGCAAGACACTGACCCATAACCTGGAACTCTTTCGCGCGCTCGAGCGCTTGTGCGCGCATGGAGTGGCCATCCTGATCGGCGTGTCGCGCAAGACCATGATCGGGGGCGTGACCGGGCGACCGGTAGCGCAGCGCGTGGCGGGCAGCGTGGCGGCGGCGCTGCTTGCTGTCCAGCGGGGGGCGGACGTGGTGCGCGTGCACGATGTCGCGGAAACGCGCGACGCATTGGCGATGTGGGCCGCCATCGAGCGCGGACGGCTGTCTGCCTATTGAGGCAGGGCGGATGCGCGGGCACAATCAGCGCCCACTGAACAGGAGACATTCCGCATGGCACGCAAGTACTTCGGCACCGACGGCGTCAGGGGGCAGGTCGGTCGCAGCCCGATCACGCCCGATTTCGTGATGCGTCTGGGTTATGCGGCGGGCAAGACGCTCGTCGCGCGCGAGAAGCTGCAGGCCGGACAGCATCCGGGCGTGCTCATCGGCAAGGACACGCGGATCTCGGGCTACATGCTCGAAGCCGCGCTCGAGGCGGGCTTTGCGGCGGCCGGCGTGAACGTGATCCTGGCCGGCCCGATTCCCACCCCGGCGGTCGCCTATCTGACGCGCGCGCTGCGGCTGCAGGCCGGGGTGGTGATTTCGGCCTCGCATAATCCTTATTACGACAACGGCATCAAGTTCTTCTCGGCATCCGGCTCCAAGTTGCCCGACGCCGTGGAGGAAGAGATCGAAGCCCATCTCGATGAGCCCATGGGCTGCGCCGAGTCCGCCGCCCTGGGCCGCGCACGGCGCATCGACGATGCGGCGGGTCGCTACATCGAATTCTGCAAGAGCACTTTCCCGAACGAGCTGAATCTGCGCGGCCTGCGCATCGCGCTCGACTGTGCTAACGGAGCCGCCTACCACATCGCGCCCAAGGTCTTCCACGAGCTTGGCGCCGAAGTCGTCAGTGTGGGGGTGTCGCCGAACGGGCTCAACATCAACGAGAACTGTGGCGCCACGGTGCCGGAGAGCCTGCGCGAGGCGGTGCTCAAGAACGGGGCCGACATCGGCATCGCGCTCGATGGCGACGCCGACCGCGTGCTCATGTGCGACCGCGCGGGCGCCCTCTACGATGGCGACAAGCTCCTCTACGTGATCGCCCGCGCGCAGCAGGCCGAGGGGCGTCTGGGCGGCGTCGTCGGTACGCTGATGAGCAACCTCGGCTTCGAGCATGCGATCCGTCGCCTTGGCGCCGATTTCGTCCGCGCCAAGGTGGGCGACCGTTACGTGCTCGAGCAGCTCATGGAGCGCGGCTACAAGCTCGGTGGCGAGAACTCGGGCCACATCATCTGCCTCGATCGCCATACCACGGGCGACGGGATCGTGTCGGCGCTCCAGGTGCTTGCCGCGCTGCGCGAGCGGGGCGAAACGCTGGAGGAAGCCTGCGCCACGCTCGTGTTCTATCCCCAGCGCCTCATCAATGTGCGCATGCGGGCGGGTTTCGACTGGAGTGCCGATGCGCACATTGCCCGGGCGAGGGCCGAAGCGGAGGCCGAGCTGGGCGATTCCGGGCGTGTGCTGCTGCGGCCGTCGGGGACCGAGCCGCTGCTGCGGGTGCTCGTGGAAGGGGCCGAGCTGGAGCGCGTGGAGCGGCTCGCCCGTCATATCGCGGATGCCGTAACAGAATCGCTCGGGTAGATGGCGCAAGGCTTTCGGGCCGCTGCTGTAGCAAAGCCGTAACATTGCATTCATATACTGACGGGGTTGGTTCCTGTTCCAACTCACTCAGGAGAATGCAATGAACGGTTTCAAACTGGCCGCAATGGCCGTGGCAGTTGCTGCTGGTTCCGCTTCCTTTGCCGTGAAGGCCCAGTCGGTCGTCAAGATCGACGGTTCCTCCACCGTGTTCCCGATTTCCGAGGCCGCCGCCGAAGACTTCCAGGCGCTCAAGAAGGGCGGCGTGCGCGTGACGGTCGGCATGTCCGGCACGGGCGGCGGCTTCAAGAAGTTCTGCATCGCCGATCAGGGCCTGCGCACCGACATCTCCAACGCTTCGCGCCCCATCACCGAGAAGGAAATGGAAGCCTGTAAGGCCGCTGGCGTGAAGTACATCGAGCTGCCCATCGCTTTCGACGCGCTGACGGTGGTCGTCAGCAAAAACAACCCGATCAGCAGCATCTCGATCGAAGATCTGAAGAAGATGTGGGAACCGGCCGCTCAGGGCAAGATCACCAACTGGAAGCAGGTGAACGCCGCCTTCCCGGATCGCGCGCTGAAGCTGTATGGCCCGGGCACCGATTCGGGTACGTTCGAATACTTCACCGAAGCCGCAGTCGGCAAGGCCAAGGCTTCGCGCGGTGACTACACCGCTTCCGAAGACGACAACGTGCTCGTGCAGGGCGTGGCACGCGACCAGGGCGGCATCGGTTACTTCGGCTATGCCTACTATGCCGAGAATACCGACAAGCTGAAGGCGCTGGCGATTTCGCCCGCCGCCGGCAAGCCCGGCGTGCTGCCTTCGGAGAAGAGCGTGATGGACGGTAGCTACGTGCCGATGTCGCGCCCGATCTTCATCTACATCAACGCCGAATCGGCCAAGCGCCCGGAGATCAAGGAATTCGTCGAGTTCTACCTCAAGAACGCCGGCAAGTTCGCCTCCGAAGTGAAGTACGTGCCGCTGACCGCTGCCGACTACAAGCATGCTTCCGACATCTTCGCGAAGGGGCGCACCGGCACCGCGTTCGGTGGCCACAACGAAGTGGGCGTGAAGATCGCCGACCTGCTCAAGCGTGAGCCGAAGGACTGAGTCCCGTTCCGGGGCTGAAGCAGGGGAGCCGCCCGCCTCGGGCGGCTCCTTTTGCCGTTCGCAGATTAAATCGATACAACTTGGTACACTCTGATGATTCCAGTGGCTGTGGCAGAGAGTGAGAGCGCGATGAGCGTGGTCAGTGAGCGGCTCAAACGGAGCCGCATGAGGAATTTGCGGGAAACCGGCGTCGAGATGCTGCTGTTCCTGGCGGCATTCATCTCGGTGGTGGTGACGATCGGCATCGTCTACATCCTGTTTTCCGAGTCGATCGCCTTCTTCCGTCACGTCTCTTTCATCGACTTCCTGACCGATACGCAGTGGACGCCGCTCTTCGACGACGCGCACTACGGCATCGCGGTGCTCGTGTCGGGTACGCTGACGAGTTCGTTCGTGGCGCTGTCCGTGGCCTTGCCGCTGGGCACCGTCATTGCCATCTACCTCTCCGAGTTTGCTTCGTCGCGCGTGCGTGAGGCCGCCAAGCCGATCCTCGAGCTGCTGGGCGGCGTACCGACGGTCGTGTTCGGCTACTTCGCGCTGATCACCGTGACGCCGGTGCTGCAGGCGATCTTCCCGAATCTGCCTGGCTTCAACATCCTGTCGGCTGGCCTCGTGATGGGCGTGATGATCATTCCCTACGTGAGCTCGCTGTCGGAGGACGCCATGCGCGCCGTACCCATGAGCCTGCGCGAAGGGGCTTACGCGATGGGCTCCACGCGCCTGCAGACGGCGGTTCGCGTGGTCTTTCCGGCCGCCATTTCGGGCGTGGCGTCGGCTTATGTGCTGGCGATCTCGCGGGCCGTGGGCGAAACCATGATCGTGACCATCGCCTCGGGCAGTCAGCCCAACCTGACCTTCAATCCGGCCGAGTCGGCCATGACGCTGGCGTCCTACATCGCGGGCGTCTCGCAAGGCGATCTGCCCCACGACTCGATCGGCTATCAGACCATTTTCGCCGCCGGCCTGACGCTCTTCGTGATGACCTTGCTGCTCAATGTCATCGGGCACTGGATGCGCAAGAAGTACCGCGAGGTTTACTGAGATGCAAGAAAACGATCTGCAGGCCATTCGCAGCCTGATCACGCGCCACAAGCGCTGGGACATGTTCTTCGCGCTGTTCGGGATTGCATGCCTGATGCTGGGCGTGTTGACACTCGTCGCGCTGTTTTCCGACATGCTGATCAGCGGGCTCGACCGGCTGCATCCGGACTTTCTGACGAGCTTCCCGTCGCGTCGCGCAGGGCAGGCCGGCATTCTCGCCGCCTGGGTCGGATCGCTGCTGGTCATGCTGGTGACCGCGGCGGTGGCCATTCCGCTGGGCGTGGCCGCAGGGGTCTATCTTGAGGAATACGCCCCCAAGAACTGGCTGACCGACATCATCGAGATCAACGTCTCCAACCTCGCCGGCGTGCCCTCCATCGTCTATGGCCTGCTGGGCCTGGGCATGTTCGTCTATACCTTCGGTCTGGGCCGCAGCATCCTCACGGCGGGCCTGACGCTGGCGCTGCTCATCCTGCCCGTGGTGATCGTCGCCACGCGCGAATCCATCCGTGCCATTCCGCAGATGATCCGCGAGGGCGCCTACGCATGCGGTGCGACGACCTGGCAGACCGTGCGCGACCACATCGTGCCGTACTCCAGTGCCGGGATCCTGACCGGCGTCATCATCGGCATGGCGCGTGCCATCGGTGAGACCGCCCCGCTGATCGTGGTCGGCGCGGTCACCTTCATCGCCTACCTGCCGCCGGTGCCTTTCACCGGAGAGCCCGCAGCCGGTCTTTTCGACTGGGCGCGCGAGGCCTTCACCGTCCTTCCGATCCAGATGTTCAACTGGACATCCCGCCCGGATGTTGCCTTCCATGCCAACGCCGCCGCCGCCGGCATCGTGCTCGTCTGCATGACGCTGATCATGAATGGCATCGCCATCTGGCTGCGCTACCGCCTGCGCAAGAACATCAAGTGGTAAGTCCGAACCGAGAATGAACATGACCGCGAATACCCAATCCGAACGCATCAAGGCCGAAGTCAAGAGCTTCAACTTTCACTACGGCGCCTTCCATGCCCTCAAGAACGTGAACATGCCGGTGCATGAGCGCAAGGTGACCGCCCTGATCGGGCCGTCCGGCTGCGGCAAGTCGACGCTGCTGCGCTCCTTCAACCGCATGCATGACCTGTATCCGGGCAACCGTTACCAGGGCGAAATCAGGCTGCACCCCGACAACACCAACCTGCTCGATCCGGCAGTAGACCCCATCGAAGTGCGGATGCGCATCTCGATGGTGTTTCAGAAGCCCAATCCGTTCCCCAAGTCCATCTACGAGAACGTGGCCTATGGTCTGCGTGTGCGCGGCGAGCGAAGCCGCGCCGTGCTCGACGAGAAGGTAGAGGCCGCGCTGCGAGGCGCGGCGCTGTGGGATGAAGTCAAGGACCGCCTCGACAACCTCGGCGCCAATCTTTCGGGGGGGCAACAGCAGCGTCTGTGCATCGCGCGCGCGCTCGCCACCGACCCCGAGATCATCCTCTTCGACGAGCCGACGTCGGCGCTCGACCCCATCGCCACCGCGAGCATCGAGGAGCTCGTCACCGAACTCAAGAACAAAGTGACGATCCTCATCGTTACGCATAACATGCAGCAGGCCGCACGTGTTTCCGATTACACTGCGTACATGTATCTCGGCGAACTCGTGGAGTTCGGCGTGACCGACCAGATGTTCATCAAGCCGCAGAAGAAGCAGACTGAGGACTACATTACCGGCAGGTTCGGTTAAAAAGTTCTTGACTCGGTCTGATCTGGTTTCTATAATCTCGTCTTTCTTTGAACGGCGCGCCGCTTTCGGTTAATATGGGCAGCTTCTGGTATAATCTCCTGCTGGTTGTGCATATTCTTGTTGGTTGCGCAGTGATCGGTTTTGTCCTGCTTCAGCATGGCAAGGGTGCCGACATGGGTGCGGCGTTCGGTAGTGGCGCATCGGGCAGTTTGTTCGGGTCGTCGGGTAGTGCGAACTTCCTCAGTCGTACTACCGCCATACTGGCGACAGTGTTTTTTCTGACCAGCCTCGCTTTGAGCTACTTCGCTTCAAGCGCGCATTCCGCGCAATCCTCAAGCGTGATGCAGGGTGTGGTGGTTCCGGCGGCCAGCGAAGTGCCGGCTACGCCAAGTCAGGATGTGCCGAAATAATTGAAATGAAAAGATTAGGATCTGTTTGAAACAGGTTTATAATCTTCAAAAGTTGTAAGGTAGTGCCGACGTGGTGAAATTGGTAGACACGCCATCTTGAGGGGGTGGTGGCGCAAGCCGTATGAGTTCGAGTCTCATCGTCGGCACCAGAGAGATAAAAGACGCCCGCGATTTGCGGGCGTTTTGCAATGAGCAGTTTCCCCAAGAGGAATCGGTAATGCTGAACAATTACTTTCCTGTTCTGCTCTTTATTGCAGTTGGCCTGGGAATCGGAATCGCCCCGATGATTCTCGGCAGACTGATCGCCCCACATAAACCGGATCCGGAAAAACTCTCTCCTTATGAGTGCGGATTCGAGCCTTTCGACGAAGCGCGCATGCGTTTCGACGTACGCTATTATCTGATCGCCATCCTTTTCATATTGTTCGACCTCGAGGTTGCTTTTTTGCTTCCCTGGGCGTCCATCGTGAGGGAGCTGGCCGGTAACGAAGCAGTCCGTCTGTTTGGTTTCTACGAAATGTTCGTATTTCTGGGCATTCTCGTGATCGGTTACGTGTACGTCTGGAAGAAGGGCGCCCTCGACTGGGATTGAATCTCGTCGCAGGGTTCTCTGCTCCGGACGCCTAACTCTTTCAAGAGGGGCACTCTGTGAGTATCGAAGGTGTATTCCGGGAAGGTTTTGTCACGACCTCCCTTGACGCGGTGATCAACTGGACGCGTACCGGTTCGCTCTGGCCTATGACGTTCGGGCTGGCGTGCTGTGCCATCGAAATGATTCACGCGGGCTGCTCGCGCTACGATCTCGATCGTTTCGGCGTCCTTTTTCGTCCCAGTCCGCGCCAGTCCGATCTGATGATCGTGGCGGGAACGCTGTGCAACAAGATGGCGCCCGCCCTGCGCAAGGTCTACGACCAGATGGCCGAGCCGCGCTGGGTTATTTCGATGGGGTCATGCGCCAACGGCGGCGGGTATTACCATTATTCCTATTCCGTCGTGCGCGGCTGCGATCGCATCGTTCCGGTCGATGTTTACGTGCCGGGGTGTCCTCCGACTGCTGAAGCGCTCATATACGGCATCCTGCAGTTGCAGAGCAAGATCCGCCGCACGAGCACGATCGCCCGCCAGGGGGTGGCCGCCTGATGACCAAGACCGAGCTGCTGACAAGTCGCCTTGAATCCATCCTGGCTGACCAGATTCAACACCTTCGGGTGGATCGGGGTGAGATCACGTTGGAGGTTTCCGCTGCTCATTACCCTTCGGTCGCCCGGATGCTGCGCGACGACGAGTCTTTGGGGTTCGAGCAACTCGTCGATCTGGCGGGTATTGACTATGCCGGTTATGGCGGCCAGGTGGTGCATGCCCGCCGTTTTGGCGCGGTTTCGCAGCTGCTTTCCGTGTCGAACAACTGGCGTCTGCGTCTTCGTGCCTATGCCGACGACGACGAATTTCCCGTGCTGCCTTCTCTGGGGGATGTGTGGCCTTCCGTGCTGTGGTTCGAGCGCGAGGCTTTCGACCTGTTCGGCATCATGTTCGATGGCCACCCGGATCTGCGTCGTATCCTGACGGATTATGGTTTCGTGGGCCATCCGTTCCGCAAGGATTTCCCCGTGTCCGGTTTCATGGAAATGACCTATGACAAGGAGCAGGGGCGCGTGATCTATCAGCCGGTCACCATCGAGCCGCGCGAAAATACGCCTCGCATCGTCCGCGAAGAGTCTTACGGAGGAGGCTATCGTGGCTGAGATCAAGAATTACACGATCAATTTCGGCCCCCAGCACCCCGCAGCGCACGGAGTGCTGCGCCTGATCCTGGAACTCTCGGGGGAAGAGGTCGAGCGGGCCGATCCGCACATTGGCCTGCTTCACCGGGGAACCGAGAAGCTTGCCGAGACCCGCACCTGGATTCAGTCGGTTCCTTACATGGACAGACTGGATTACGTTTCGATGATGTGCAACGAACATGCTTATTGCATGGCCATCGAGCGTCTGCTGGGGGTGCAGGTGCCGGAGCGCGCCCAGTACATCCGCGTGATGTTCGACGAGATCACGCGCGTCCTCAATCATTTGCTCAACATCGGCACGCATGCCCTCGACATCGGGGCGATGACGCTGGTGCTGTATACCTTCCGCGAGCGCGAAGACCTCATGGACGCCTACGAGGCGGTCTCCGGCGCGCGCATGCATGCGGCTTACTATCGGCCAGGCGGGGTGTATCGCGATCTTCCCGACCGGATGCCGCAGTATGAGGTCAACAAGTTCAAGGACGCGGCGACCGTCCGGAAGCTCAACGCTTCGCGCGAGGGTTCCCTGCTCGATTTTCTCGACGATTTCACGACGCGTTTTCCGGCGTATGTGGATGAGTACGAAACCCTCCTGACCGACAACCGCATCTGGAAGCAGCGCACCGTCGGCATCGGTGTGGTTTCGCCGGAACGCGCGCTGGCACTGGGTTTCTCTGGCCCGATGCTGCGGGGGTCCGGTGTGCTCTGGGATCTTCGCAAGAAGCAGCCCTATGAAGTCTATGACCGGATGGATTTCGACATCCCGGTCGGTTCGAATGGCGATTGCTACGACCGCTATCTCGTTCGCATGGAGGAAATGCGTCAGAGTAATCGCATCATCCGCCAGTGCATCGACTGGCTGCGCCGCAATCCCGGGCCCGTGATCGTTTCGGATCACAAGATCGCGCCCCCCTCGCGCGAAAAGATGAAGACCAACATGGAAGAGCTGATCCATCATTTCAAGCTCTTCACTGAGGGGATGCATGTGCCGGAAGGCGAAGTCTATGCCGCAGTGGAGCACCCCAAGGGCGAGTTCGGCGTGTATGCCGTTTCCGATGGGGCCAACAAACCGTGGCGCCTGAAATTGCGGGCGCCTGGCTTCGTGCACCTCGCAGCCATGGACGAAATGGCGAAGGGTCACATGCTCGCGGACGTGGTCGCGATCATCGGGACCATGGATATCGTGTTTGGCGAAGTCGACCGCTGAGAATCAGGATATGTTGAGTGCAGAATCCCTGCGATTGATTGATCGCGAAGTTGCCAAGTATCCCTCCGACCAGAAACAGTCGGCGGTCATGGGCGCATTGCGCATTGCCCAGGTGGAAAAGCGCTGGCTTTCCCACGAGACCATCGAGTTCGTGGCGGGGTATCTCGGCATGCCTGCCATGGCGGCTTTCGAGGTCGCGTCTTTCTACAATATGTACGACCTGCAGCCGGTCGGGCAGCACAAGATCACCGTGTGCACCAATCTGCCGTGTGCGTTGTCGGGCGGCATGCATGCGGCCGAGTATCTTCAGGAGAAGCTCGGCATCGGGTTCAATGAAACCACGCCTGATGGCCGCTTCACCCTCAAGCAGGGTGAGTGCATGGGGGCTTGCGGGGATGCGCCCGTCATGCTGCATAACAACCATCGCATGTGCAGCCGCATGACGCATGAGCAGATCGACGCGCTGATCGAGGAGCTCTCCAAATGAGTGAAACCCGGTTGATCCTGGCGGATCTCGACGGCGATCGAAGCTGGCGGCTGGCCGACTATGCCAAGCGGGGCGGCTACGAAGCCCTGCGCGGCCTGCTTGGCAACAAGACCGCGCCCGAAGACATCATCGCCGTGCTCAAGACGTCCAACCTGCGCGGTCGCGGCGGCGCGGGTTTTCCCACGGGTTTGAAGTGGAGTTTCATGCCCAAGGGGTATGTCGGGCCCAAGTACGTCGTCTGCAATTCCGACGAAGGGGAACCGGGCACTTTCAAGGACCGGGACATCCTGCGCTACAACCCGCACGCCGTGATCGAGGGCATGATCATCGCGGGATATGCGATGGGCTGTGTGGCGGGTTACAACTACATCCACGGAGAAATCTTCGAAGTCTATGAACGCTTCGAGGAAGCCCTCGCTGAAGCTCGCGCAGCCGGCTTGCTGGGCGAGAACATCCTGGGTTCGGGCTTCAGCTTCGAGCTTTTCGCGCACCATGGTTATGGGGCATACGTCTGTGGCGAAGAGACCGGGCTGCTCGAATCGCTGGAAGGCAAGAAAGGGCAGCCCCGCTTCAAGCCGCCATTCCCGGCGAGCTTCGGTCTCTACGGCAAGCCGACGACGATCAACAACACCGAGACCTTTGCGTCCGTGCCCTTCATCCTGCGCATGGGAGGCGAGGCCTTCCTTGAACTGGGCAAACCGAACAACGGCGGAACGAAGATTTTTTCGGTGTCGGGTCACGTCAATCGCCCTGGCAACTACGAAATCCGCCTCGGCACGCCGTTTTCGGAACTGCTCGAGATGGCGGGCGGCATGCGCGACGGACGTCGCCTGAAGGCGGTGATTCCCGGCGGATCCTCGGCCCCCGTGATTCCTGGCCACGTCATGATGGACGTGACCATGGACTACGATGCGATCGCCAAGGCCGGCTCCATGCTCGGCTCGGGCGCCGTGATCGTGATGGATGAAAGCACCTGCATGGTCAAGGCGCTCGAACGTCTGTCCTACTTCTATTTCGAGGAATCGTGCGGCCAATGCACGCCTTGCCGCGAAGGCACAGGCTGGCTTTATCGCATGATGCATCGTATCGAGCACGGCGAGGGCAGGGCGGAGGATCTCGACCTGCTCGACAACGTGGCCGAGAACATCATGGGCCGCACGATCTGCGCGCTGGGGGATGCGGCGGCGATGCCGGTACGCGGTTTCCTCAAGCATTACCGCGACGAGTTCGCCTATCACATCGAACACAAGCACTGCCTGGTGCCCGCTGAGTTGCAAAGGGAAGGCAGCCGGATTTACGTGGCACGGGATTGAGCATGCTAGAGATCGAGATCGACGGTCAGAAAGTGGAAGTGCCGCCGGGCAGCACGGTGATGGATGCCGCGCGCAAGATCGGCAAGCACATTCCGCACTTCTGTTATCACAAGAAGCTGTCCATCGCGGCCAACTGCCGCATGTGCCTTGTCGATGTGGAAAAGATCCCCAAGGCCGTGCCTGCCTGCGCCACCCCGGTGACTGCCGACATGAAGGTCAGCACGGGGTCCGAAAAGGCCGTGAGGGCACAGAAATCGGTGATGGAGTTCCTGCTCATCAACCACCCGCTCGACTGCCCGATCTGCGATCAGGGGGGCGAGTGTCAGCTGCAGGATCTTGCCGTGGGTTACGGGGCTTCCGGCTCGCGTTACCGCGAAGAGAAGCGCGTCGTGTTCAACAAGAACCTCGGCCCGCTGATCGCGACCGACATGACGCGCTGCATCCATTGCTCGCGCTGCGTCCGGTTCGGCCAGGAGATCTCCGGCGTCATGGAACTCGGCATCGCCAATCGCGGCGAGCATTCCGAAGTCATGGCCTTCGTCGATCGCTCGGTGGATTCTGAACTCTCCGGCAATGCGATCGATCTGTGCCCGGTGGGGGCGCTGACGTCCAAGCCTTTCCGCTTCGGTGCCCGCACGTGGGAAATGGCACGCCGCCGCTCGGTGAGTCCGCACGATTCCTTGGGAGCCAACCTGCAGGTGCAGGTCAAGCACGACAAGGTGCTGAGGGTGCTGCCTTTTGAGAACGAGGACGTCAACGAATGCTGGATCTCGGACAGGGATCGCTTCTCGTACGAGGGCCTGGAGGCGCAGGATCGCCTCACCCAGCCGCAGATCAAGCATGACGGTCAATGGCACGCCGTCGATTGGCAGACCGCGCTGGATTACGTGGCGCGCACGCTCAACGACATTCGCGCCAATCATGGCGCGGACCAGATCGGTGCGCTGGTTTCGCAGCAGAGCACGCTCGAAGAAATGTTCCTCGCGCAGAAGCTTTTGCGCGGTCTCGGTTCCGGGAATGTCGACAGCCGGCTTCGGCAGCGCGATTTTTCGCTGGATGCCGCGCGCGAAGGCGCTCCGTGGCTGGGGATGCCCGTCGCTGCGCTGTCGAGCCTGGATGCCACGCTCGTCATCGGCGCCTTCCTGCGCAAGGACCACCCCCTGATGGCGCAGCGCCTGCGGCAGGCCGTGCGTCGCGGCGGCAAGCTGCTGCGCGTGAATGCATGCGCGGATAACTGGCTGATTCCGCTGGCGGCCGAAGTGGTGGTTGCGCCTGCGCAGATGGCCGGCGCACTGGCCGAGATCCTCGCCGCGCTGGTCGAAATCCGCGGCCAGCAGGCATCCGACGCGTTTGCCTCGATGCTGGCGGGCGTTATCCCCGGAGAAGCCGCACGCGAGGTGGCAAGGCAGCTGGTGAGCGGTGAGAAGCGGGCCGTTCTGCTCGGCAATTTCGCGGTACAGCACCCGAACGCGGGATCGCTGCAGATTCTGGCGGCGGAGATCGCACGGCTTGCCGATGCCACGCTGGGGGTGCTGGGTGAAGCCGCGGGTTCGGTCGGGGCCTATCTCGCCGGCGCCGTGCCACGCGGCGGCCTGGACGCCGCAGCCATGCTCGCTTCGCCACGCAAGGCCTATGTCGTGCTTGGCGCCGAACCCGAACTCGACTGCGCTGATGGCGCCTCGGCCATGGCGGCGTTGACGCAGGCGGCCAGCGTGATCTATCTGGGCAGCTTTGCGGGCCGCGCGCCCGAGTATGCCGACGTGATGCTTCCCATCGCACCGTTCACGGAAACCTCCGGCAGCTTCGCGAACGCGGAGGGGCGCGTGCAATCGTTCCAGGCCGTGGCCCGCGCGGTGGGCGAGTCGCGCCCGGCCTGGAAGGTGCTGCGTGTGCTGGGAAATCTCTTCGGCCTGGACGGCTTCGACTACGAGTCGTCCGAATCCGTGCGTGAGGCGCTGCTCTCGGCGCCCGATGCGGTGCGTCTCGACAACGCATTGCGGGGTGCCACGGCGTCGCTCGACGCGCCGGTGGCCGGCCTGCAGCGCGTGGCCGAGGTGCCCATCCATTTTGCCGATCCGCTCGTGCGCCGCTCGCCGCCGCTGCAGAAGACGCGCGATGCCGCGAAGCCCGTCGCCGGTCTGCCGGCCGATCTCTTCGCCCAGCTGGGCCTCGTGTCGGGAGGGCTGGTGCGTGTGAGCAGCGCGCAAGGCTCCGTGGTGCTTGCCGCCCGCCTCGACGAAAGCCTGCCGGCGGGGGCCGTGCGCGTTCCGGCCGCGCATGAGGCGACCGTGGCGCTGGGCGCGATGTTCAATGAAATCAGCGTGGAGGCGGCTTGATGGAATCCTTCCTGCAGCCTGTGGCCGATCTGTTCGGGCCGCTCTGGGTCGTGGTCTGGACGCTGGTCAAGATCATCGCGATCGTGGCGCCGCTGATGGGCGCGGTGGCTTACATGACGCTTGCCGAGCGCAAGGTCATCGGCTTCATGCAGGTCCGCATCGGCCCGAACCGGGCCGGCCCGTTCGGTCTGCTGCAACCCGTTGCAGACGGTCTGAAGCTCCTCTTCAAGGAAATCATCGCGCCGACGCGCGCCAGCAAGTCGCTGTTCTTCCTCGGGCCCGTGCTGGCCATCGCGCCGGCCCTGGCCGCCTGGGCGGTGGTGCCGTTTTCCGACGGGCTCGTGCTGGCGAACGTGAATGCCGGCCTGCTTTTCCTGATGGCCATCACCTCGCTGGAAGTCTATGGCGTGATCATTTCGGGCTGGGCGTCCAATTCGAAATACGCGATGCTCGGCACGCTGCGCGCCGCCGCGCAGATGGTCTCCTACGAGCTTTCGCTGGGCTTTGCGCTGATCTGCGTGCTGATGGTGTCGGGCTCGCTGAATCTCACCGAGATCGTGACGGGGCAGGGCGAGGGATACTTCGCTTCGATGGGTCTGGGCATCCTGAGCTGGAACTGGCTGTCGTTGCTGCCGATGTTCGGCGTGTTCTTCATCTCGGGCATCGCCGAGACGAACCGGGCGCCCTTCGATGTCGTGGAAGGCGAATCGGAAATCGTGGCCGGCCACATGATCGAGTACTCGGGCATGAGCTTCGCGATCTTCTTCCTGGCCGAATACGCCAACATGATCCTCGTGTCGGTCCTGACCACGGTCTTCTTCCTCGGCGGCTGGCTCTCGCCGGTCGGCTTCCTGCCCGATGGCATCTGGTGGCTGCTCGCCAAGGCGGCGTTCCTGCTCTTCGTGTTCCTGTGGGTACGGGCGACCTTCCCGCGGTTCCGCTATGACCAGATCATGCGTCTGGGCTGGAAGGTGTTCATTCCGCTGTGTCTGTTCTGGGTGTTCGTTCTGGGCATCTGGATCATGTCGCCACTGTCGATCTGGAAGTAAGAGCCATGGGTGCTATCAAGGATTTCTTCGGCAGCGTCGTCCTGCTGGAATTGTTCAAGGGCATGGCCCTCACGGGCCGGCATTTCTTTGCGCGCAAGATCACCATCCAGTTTCCGGAAGAAAAAACGCCCCAGAGTCCGCGGTTTCGCGGCCTGCATGCGTTGCGCCGGTATCCCAACGGAGAGGAGCGCTGCATTGCCTGCAAGCTTTGCGAGGCGGTCTGCCCGGCGCTGGCGATCACGATCGAGTCCGCCCAGCGGGACGACGGTTCGCGCCGCACGACCCGCTACGACATCGATCTGACGAAGTGCATTTTCTGCGGCTTCTGCGAGGAGGCCTGCCCCGTGGATGCCATCGTCGAGACACGCGTGCTGGAGTACCACGGCGAGAAGCGGGGCGATCTGTACTACACCAAGCAGATGCTGCTTGCGGTGGGTGATCGTTTCGAGAAGCAGATCGCCGAAGACCGTGCGATGGACGCACGGTATCGCTGAGGCCAATCCGTCTCCACAGAGGAATTCATGGATCTTTCCTTTCCGACACTCTGCTTTTACCTGTTCTCGGCGATCCTCGTGTTCGCCGGGCTGCGGGTCATTACTTCGCGCAACCCGGTGCATGCCGTGCTTCATCTGGTGCTGGCCTTCTTCACGTCCGGCATGATCTGGATGCTGATGCAGGCGGAGTTTCTCGCGATTGCCATCGTGCTGATCTACATCGGGGCGGTGATGGTGCTGTTCCTGTTCGTCGTGATGATGCTGGACATGAACGTGGACCGGATGCGCGAGGGATTCTGGCGCTATCTGCCGGTCGGTCTCGTGGTCGCCGCGATCATGGTGGCGGAGATGGCCGTGGTGCTCAACGGACATTATTTCTCGGGCGTCACGCTGCAGCCGTCCCCGCTCACCGATGGCTCGCTGAGCAACACGCGTGAATTGGCGAAGATCATCTTCACCGATTACGCCTATCCGTTCGAGCTCGCCTCGCTGATCCTGCTCGTGGCGATGATCGCCGCCGTCATGCTGACCCATCGCCGCCGCGAAAGCGCGCGTCGCATCGATCCCGCGCAGCAGATCGCGGTCAAGGCGCGCGATCGCCTCGTGATCCACTCCGTCGCACCCGAGAAGGCGGACGTCGTGACCTCGGCCCAACAAGAGGAGTCCGCCAAATGATGGCGCCGCTTTCGCATGTCCTCACGCTGGGGGCCATCCTGTTCGCCATTTCGGTGGTCGGCATCTTCCTGAACCGCAAGAATCTGATCGTGCTGCTCATGTCGATCGAACTCATGCTGCTCGCCGTGAACATGAACTTCGTCGCCTTCTCGAGCTATTCGGGCGACCCGGCCGGGCAGATCTTCGTGTTCTTCATCCTGACCGTCGCCGCCGCCGAGGCCGCGATCGGGCTGGCCATCCTGGTGACGCTGTTCCGCAACCTGCGCTCCATCCACGTTGACGATCTCGATAGCCTGAAGGGTTAAGACGCCCATGCGTTCCATGCTGAATCTCTACCTTCTCGTACCGCTGGCGCCGCTCGCGGGAGCCTTGCTCGCGGGTCTGTGCGGCAAGCTCATCGGGCGCCGGGGCGCGCACGTGGTCACCATCCTCGGGGTGGCGATCTCGCTGCTGGCCTCGCTGGTCGTGTTCCAGGACGTACGCGCCGGCAACACCTTCGATGGCGCGCTCTACACCTGGGCGACGAGCGGTGGGTTGCGCTTCGAAGTGGGTTTCCTGATCGACAGCCTCACTTCCACGATGATGCTGGTGGTGACCTCCGTGTCGCTGATGGTGCATATCTACACCATCGGTTACATGGCTGAAGACCCCGGCTATCAGCGCTTCTTCAGCTACATCTCGCTCTTCACCTTCTCGATGCTGATGCTGGTGATGAGCAACAACTTCCTTCAGCTCTTCTTCGGCTGGGAAGCGGTCGGTCTGGTTTCCTACCTGCTGATCGGATTCTGGTACACGCGCCCGACGGCGATTTACGCCAATCTGAAGGCCTTTCTCGTCAACCGCGTGGGGGATTTCGGCTTCCTGCTCGGCATCGGCCTCATCGCCGCTTTCGCTGGAACGCTCAATTACGGAGAAGTCTTCGCCAGGGCGCCCGACCTCGTCGACCTCGTCGTGCCTGCCACGGGCTGGCCGCTCATGACGGCGGTCTGCATCTGCCTGTTCATCGGCGCGATGGGCAAATCGGCCCAGGTTCCGCTGCACGTCTGGCTGCCCGACTCGATGGAAGGTCCGACCCCGATTTCGGCCCTGATCCACGCGGCCACGATGGTCACGGCGGGCATCTTCATGGTGTCCCGCATGTCCCCGCTCTTCGAACTGTCGGACGCCGCGCTTTCCTTCGTTCTCGTGATCGGTGCGACCACGGCGCTCTTCATGGGTTTTCTCGGCATCGTCCAGAACGACATCAAGCGCGTGGTGGCCTACTCCACGCTGTCCCAGCTGGGCTACATGACGGTCGCGCTGGGCGTGTCGGCCTATTCGGCGGCGGTGTTCCATCTCATGACGCATGCGTTCTTCAAGGCGCTGCTGTTCCTTGCCGCAGGCTCCGTGATCATCGGCATGCATCACGATCAGGACATGCGGAACATGGGCGGCCTGCGCAAGTACATGCCCGTCACCTGGATCACGTCCTTGCTGGGCTCTCTGGCCTTGATCGGAATGCCTTTCTTCGCGGGCTTCTACTCGAAGGACGCGATCATCGAGGCGGTACGTCATTCGCAGCTGCCCGGCGCGGGCTATGCGGCGTTCTGCGTGCTGGCCGGGGTTTTCGTGACGGCTTTCTATTCCTTCCGCATGTACTTCCTCGTTTTCCATGGCGAGGAGCGCTTCGGCCATGGCGCGCACGGCCACACGGCACACGCCGGCCATGCCGACGAAGACCACGGCGCCGATGATGCCCACTCTCATGGCCTCGCTCCGGGCCAGAAGCCGCACGAGTCGCCCTGGGTCGTGACCTTGCCCCTCGTGCTGCTGGCGATTCCTTCCGTGGTGATCGGTTTCTTCACGATAGAACCGATGCTGCTGGGAGACTGGTTCGCGGGCGTGATCAGCGTGGCGGAGCACCACGACAGCCTCGCCGAGCTGCGCGAAACCTTTCACGGTGCCCTTGGCATGGCCGTGCACGGACTCATGACATTGCCGTTCTGGCTCGCGATCGGAGGCGTCCTGACGGCATGGGTGTTCTATCTGAAGCTCCCGCATCTGCCCGCGCGCATCGAGGCCCATCTGATGCCTGTGCGCCGTCTGCTCGACAACAAGTACTACTTCGATCGCTTCAACGAAATCGTCTTTGCCGGCGGCGCGCGTCTGCTGGGGCGCGGGCTCTGGAAAGGCGGAGACCAGATGCTCATCGATGGCGTGCTCGTCAATGGGTCGGCCCGTGCCGTGGGCTGGATTTCGCGTCTGAGCCGGGGCGTGCAGAGCGGGCTGATCTACCAGTATGCGTTCTGGATCATCATCGGGGTCGTGCTGCTGCTCGGCCTGTGGTGGCCGATCCTGCGGGAGGGCGCGCTGGCGCGTTGATTCCGGATACTCAACCAGAAAAAAATGCACGGAAATAAGCGATGACCATCCCTTTCCTGAGCCTGTCCATCTGGATCCCGATCTTCGGGGGGCTCCTGACCCTTTGCGCCAGCAAGGAGCGCCAGGCCAACCTCGCGCGCGTGCTCGGGCTGCTGTTCGCGATCGCGGGCTTTCTTGTCACGATTCCCCTCTACACCGGTTTTGATACGGGTAGTTCGGCGATGCAGTTCGTCGAGTTCAGGCAGTGGATCGTGTATTTCAACGCGCATTATTCGTTGGGCGTCGATGGCATTTCGATGCCCTTCGTAATCCTCAACAGCTTCATCACGGTGATCGTGATCCTGGCCTGCTGGGAGGTCGTTCAGGTGAAGGTGGCCCAGTACATCGCGGCCTTCCTGATCATGTCCGGACTCATGAACGGCATCTTCTCGGCCCAGGATGGGCTGCTGTTCTATGTGTTCTTCGAGGCGTCCCTGATTCCTCTCTACCTGGCGATCGGCATCTGGGGCGGCCCCAACCGCGTCTATGCCGCGCTCAAGTTCTTTCTCTACACGCTGCTGGGCTCGCTGCTGATGCTCGTGGCTTTCATCTACCTTTACCTGGAATCGCGCGGAAGCTTCGAGCTGGCAGACTGGCACGCCTTGCGCCTCGGGCTGCAGTCGCAGAGCTGGATCTTCTGGGCTTTCCTGGCGTCCTTCGCGGTGAAGGTGCCGATGTGGCCGGTGCATACCTGGCTGCCCGACGCCCACGTCGAAGCGCCCACGGGCGGCTCCGTTGTGCTGGCGGCCATTGCGCTCAAGCTTGGCGCCTATGGTTTCCTGCGTTTTTCGTTGCCGATCGCGCCTGATGCCAGCCAGTACTTCGCCCCGCTGATGATCGCGCTCTCGCTGATCGCCGTGATTTACATCGGCTTCGTGGCGATCGTGCAGGCCGACATGAAGAAGCTCGTGGCTTATTCGTCGATCTCCCACATGGGATTCGTGACGCTGGGCTTCTTCATGTTCAATCCGCTGGGGGTGGAAGGGGCGCTCGTCCAGATGATTTCGCACGGTTTCGTCTCGGCGGCCATGTTCCTGTGCATCGGCGTGCTGTACGACCGCATGCACAGCCGTCAGATCGCCGATTACGGCGGCGTCGTGAACGTGATGCCCAGGTTTGCCGCGCTCTACATGCTGTTTGCGATGGCCAATGCCGGGCTGCCCGCCACCAGCGGCTTCGTGGGGGAATTCATGGTCATCCTTGGCGCCGTGCAGTTCAACTTCTGGGTCGGCTTCGCGGCCGCGACCACCCTGATCCTCGGCGCTTCCTACACGTTGTGGATGTACAAGCGCGTGATCTTCGGCGCGATCACGAATCCGCACGTGGCTGAACTGCAGGACATCAACGGGCGCGAGACGCTCTTCCTCGTGGTGCTTGCGCTATGCGTGCTGGGCATGGGTATCTACCCCTTCCCGGTAACCGAAGTCATGCATGCCTCCGTGGCCGATCTGCTGGCGCACGTGGCCGCAGGCAAGCTCTGATCGATAGACCCAGGCGAAACCGAACAGGTCCATGATGGAATTCCAGATCCCAAATTTCCTACCTCTGCTCCCCGAGATCACGTTGGCCACCTTTGGTCTCGTGATCCTGCTGGTGGTCGCGTTCGCGCGGCGCTGCGGCACGTCGCTGGCTTTCTATCTGGCGCAGGCGGGGCTGTTGTGCGCGGTCGTGGCCACCTGGATGGTGGCGGACGAGCTGAACGTCACGTTCGGCCAGATGTATCTTTACTCGCCGCTGGGCGATCTTCTCAAGATGGCGACCTGCCTCATCGTCGCTGGCGGTCTGCTCTACGGGCGCGACTACCTGCGCGCGCACGGCATGGAAACCGGCGAGTTCTATCTTCTGGTGCTGTTCGCCACGCTGGGCATCATGGTGCTGGTTTCGGCGGGCAGCCTGCTGACCGTCTACATCGGGCTGGAAATGCTGTCGCTGGCGTCCTACGCGCTGGTGGCGTCGAATCGCGATTCGGCGCGCGCGACGGAAGCCGCCATGAAGTATTTCGTGCTGGGCGCCCTGGCGTCGGGCTTGCTGCTCTATGGCATGTCCATGGTGTATGGCGCCACTCAGTCGCTGGGTCTCATCGACGTGGCGCGCACCCTGTTCGAGCAGCAGGCAGCCAATCGCACCATCCTGTTGTTCGGTCTTGTCTTCGTGGTGGCGGGCGTGGCTTTCAAGCTCGGCGTGGTGCCATTCCACATGTGGCTGCCGGACGTCTATGACGGCGCACCCACGCCCGTTACGATGTTCATTGCAAGCGCCTCCAAGCTGGCCGCGTTTGCCATGGCCTGCCGCCTGCTGGCATTCGGGTTGTGGGACCTGATCGAGCACTGGCGCCACATGCTGCTTTTCGTGGCGATCGCTTCCATCGTGCTCGGCAACGTGGCCGCGATCGCGCAGAGCAGCATCAAGCGGATGCTGGCGTATTCCAGCATTTCACATATGGGATTCCTGCTGCTGGGCTTCATTTCGTCCGTGCCGGCGAACATCCATCATGCCTATGCGTCGGCCCTGTTCTACGCGCTGACCTACGCCCTCAGTTCGCTGGCGGCCTTCGGCATCCTCTCGCTCATGACGCGCGAGGGGATCGATGCCGAAAACATCGATGATCTGCGGGGGCTCAACAAGCATTCGAGCTGGTGGGCCGCCATGATGGCGATCGTGATGTTCTCGATGGCCGGGCTGCCGTTCTTCGTGGGATTCTTTGCCAAGTTCTTCGTGCTGCAGGCGTTCTGGCAGGCTGGCTATGCGGTGCTGACGGTGATCGCGGTCCTCATGTCGCTGATCGGAGCGTTCTATTACCTGCGCGTCGTGAAGGTCATCTTCTTCGACGAAGCACAGGATGCACGCACGGTGGGCGGCCACTGGTTCGCGCGCGGGGTGCTGTCGGCGAACGTTTTGGCGCTTGCGGCACTGGGACTTTTCCCCAGTCTTGCCATGCAGTTGTGCGTGGTGGTGATGCAGAACTCACTTTGAACGACGGGAAGCGTTTTTTCCTGTTTTCGAACCGTTCGATGAAAAGCCGGCGTTCCGCTGGCTTTTCTTTTGCCCTTTTTCCGGAGTATCTGGCTGACCATGGATTTGACTGAAACTTTCCTGGATGGAGAACAGATTTTTGATGGACACCTGCTTCAGGTCCGGCGCGACACGGTGAGGCTGCCCGATGGCGCCACGGCAACGCGCGAGTATGTCCGCCACCCGGGCGCCTGTGTCGTGATTCCCGAACTGCGCCCCGGTGTGTTCATTTTCGAGCGCCAGTTTCGTTATCCGGTGGGAGAGGTTTTCATCGAATTCCCCGCTGGCAAGCGTGACGCAGGCGAGGCGTTACTGGTCTGTGCCCAGCGTGAGCTGAAGGAGGAAACGGGGTATGTCGCGGCGCAATGGACGCATCTGGGGCGCACGCATAACTGCATTGGCTATTCCGACGAATGCATCGAAATATTCCACGCCACGCAACTCCAGCAGTTGGGGCAATCGCTGGACGCGGGTGAGTTCGTGGAATTGTTCGAAATGACTCTGGATGAGGCGGAGGCGGCAGTCCGCGACGGGCGAATCACCGACGCCAAGACCATCACCTGCCTGTTCTGGGCACGCCAGCTCGCGCGATGACTCGGCGGTATTGCACTGCGGGGGCTGCCCGGGCAGAGGGCGCCCGCTCACGGATTATCGTGTCTGGGGAAACGCTTCAAGCAAAACGCACGGTACGCATCAGGTAATTCACATCCGTATCGCTTCCCAGTGAATAGACCTGGGTCAGCGGGTTGTAGGCCATGCCGATCAATTCCAGCGGGGTGAGGCCGGCATCGCGGCATGCTGCGGCAACCTCCGAGGGCTTGAGGAATTTCTCGTAATCGTGTGTGCCGCGGGGCAACATGTTGAGAACGTATTCCGCGCCAATCACCGCCAAGGCATAAGATTTCGGATTGCGATTGAGCGTGGAAAGAAACACCTGACCACCCGGCTTGACGAGCCGAGCGCAGGCCGTAATGACGCTGGCGGGGTCGGGCACGTGTTCCAGCATCTCCATGCAGGTCACCACATCGAAGGTGGCGGGGGCCTCCCCGGCGAGCTGTTCCACTGCGATGCAGCGGTAATCGACGCTCAGGCCAGACTCGTAGAGGTGAAGCTTTGCAACCCCGAGCGCGCGATCCGAGAGGTCGATGCCCGTGACTTCCGCTCCACGGCTCGCCATGCCCTCAGCGAGAATGCCGCCGCCACAACCCACATCGAGCACGCGTTTGCCAGCGAGGCTGGCGTTGTCGTCAATCCAGCCCAGGCGCAGGGGATTGATCTCATGCAGGGGGCGGAACTCCGAACGGGGGTCCCACCAGCGATGGGCGAGCTCGCTGAATTTCGCGAGTTCCTTTTCGTCGGCATTGCGTGTCTGCATGAGGGGCATCCTGATCTGATGAGAACAAAAAAGCCCAGCCGAAGCTGGGCTTTCTGCTGAAGCGCAATGGTATTACTTCGTACCGACGGCTTCCAGCTCGACGCGGCGATCCGGGGCCAGGCAAGCCACGAGCTTCTGGTTCTTGCCCGATTCGGCGCCCATCTTGCGGCAGGCGTCGCCGGTCACCGGCTGGCTTTCGCCCTTGCCTTCGGTGTAGACCTTGTTGGCCGGAATGCCTTGGGCAATCAGGAAGTCCTTGACCGTGGCGGCACGCTTTTCGGACAGCTTCTGGTTGTAGGCGTCGGAGCCGAGGCGGTCCGCATGACCCACGGCGATCACGACTTCGAGCTGACCCAGCTGCTTCGCGCTGTCGGCGAAGGCGGCGAGGCTGCTCTTGCCTTGCTCGGAGAGATCCGCCTTGTCGAAGGCGAAGAGTGCATCAGCGGGCAGACTCACCTTTTGCGCGGCCGGGGCGGGGGCAGGGGCCGGCGCAACGGGAGCGGGGGCCGGCGCCGGGGCGGGCGCGGCGGCGGGCTTCGCTTCTTCCTTGATTTCGCCGCAGGCAACGCCCACCGGCTTGTCTTCGGTGGTCAGCACCGTGCGGATGAGTTCCAGCGACCAGTTGCTGGAGCGCAGGCAGTTGCCCAGACCATCCTTGGCCACGATGTTGCCGGCGCTGAGGACATAGGGCTGAACCGGGGCGTTCTTGACGACGATCTGGGATTGCACTTGGGCGTGGGCGCCGGTGGTCAGGCCAGCGATCGCGGCCAGGATGAACAAGTGGGATTTTTTCATAGTTTTCCTCGTTGCAAGTCTGATTCGACAACTGCGGGCAGAGCGTGGTGCCACGCTCCGACGGGACTACCTGCGCAATGCGCTTTTTGTACATCAACCCAGGGGACTTATCCGTTCGGGATAGTAATTACCTGCCCTGAATTTTGCGGCATTTTGCCATAGTCAACAAAAAGGCAGCAATTTGTTTCTGTGAAGACGCCAGAAAGACTATTGATGGTGACGCTGCCCCAAAGTCTGTGGTAGGTGAGTTTGCGATGAGGTGAGGGTATGCCGTCATGATACGACGCTCAATCCCCTGTGTCGGGCATACGGGCTTTTGGTCCGTAACCCGGGTGTCATGAAGTGAGTGTGTGCAGATATTTGGGGTGGAGGATAGGGTTCCCGGGTGAGGTGGTTGCCGCGAAAAGCGGGGGCTCGACCAGGATGACCTGCCTGTCGTCTCGATGTGCGGTTCATTCGCGGACATCAGCGGGCTGCTGACGGTCCGCCGCAGGCCTGGGGCAGGCGTGGAGGCCGGTTGGTCGGTCGGTCCGGGCTCTGCCGCGGGCACGGTCGGGTGGGCCTGGCGTGCTACAATCTGCAGCTTTTAGCGCCCACAACCGGACACGACAGAAGCGCCTATGAACTCGTTTGCCAAGGAAACGCTGCCGATCAGTCTCGAAGAGGAAATGCGCCACTCCTACCTCGATTACGCAATGAGCGTGATCGTCGGACGGGCGCTTCCCGATGTGCGGGACGGCCTCAAACCGGTGCACCGGCGCGTGCTGTACGCCATGCACGAGGCCAACAATGCGTGGAACCGGCCTTACGTGAAGTGCGCCCGCGTGGTGGGTGACGTGATGGGTAAGTATCACCCGCACGGCGACTCTGCCATTTACGACACGCTCGTGCGCATGGCCCAGGATTTTTCGCTGCGCTATACGCTTGTCGATGGTCAGGGCAATTTCGGGTCCATCGATGGCGATGCGGCGGCCGCGATGCGTTACACGGAATGCCGCCTGGAGAAGGTCTCGGCGGATCTGCTGGCCGACATCGACAAGGAAACGGTCGATTTCCAGCCCAACTACGACGGCAAGGAACTCGAGCCCACGGTCCTGCCGACGCGCATTCCCAATCTGCTGATCAATGGCTCGGCCGGTATCGCGGTGGGCATGGCGACCAACATTCCGCCGCATAATCTGGGCGAAGTCGTCGAAGCCTGTCTGACCCTGCTGGCCGAGCCCGAGACCGACATCGAGGCGCTCATCAAGCTCATTCCGGCGCCCGACTTCCCCACCGCCGCCCTCATTTACGGCCTGCACGGCGCGCACGAGGGGTACCGCACGGGACGCGGCCGCGTGATCATGCGGGCCCGCACGCACTTCGAGGACATGGAGCGTGGCAACCGCCAGGCGATCATCGTCGACGAGATCCCGTATCAGGTGAACAAGAAGAGCCTGATCGAAAAGATCGCCGAACTCGTCAATGAAAAGCGCATCGAGGGGATTTCCGACCTGCGCGACGAGTCCGACAAATCCGGCATGCGCATCGTCATCGAACTCAAGCGCGGCGAGGTGGCCGAAGTCGTGCTCAACAACCTGTTCAAGCAGACGCAGCTGCAGGACAGCTTCGGCATGAACATGGTGGCGCTGGTGGATGGCAAGCCGCGCCTGCTGAACCTCAAGCAGATGCTCGAGTGCTTCCTCGCGCACCGGCGCGAGGTGGTCACGCGGCGCACCATCTTCGAACTGCGCAAGGCACGCGAGCGTGGCCACATCCTCGAAGGTCTGGCGGTGGCGCTCTCCAACGTCGACGAGATCATCGCGCTGATCAAGGCTGCTCCCACGCCGGCCGATGCGCGCCAGGAGCTCATGGAGCGCATCTGGCGCTCGCCGCTGGTCGAGGAGATGCTGGCCCGCGCCATGTCCGACAGCTACCGCCCCGAAGGACTCTCGCCCGAGTTCGGCCTGTCGGCCCAGGGCTATCGCCTCTCCGAGGTGCAGGCCCAGCGCATTCTCGAAATGCAGCTGCAGCGCCTCACGAACATGGAGCAGGACAAGATCGTGGGCGAGTACCGCGACGTGATGGCCGAGATCGCCGATCTGCTGGATATCCTCTCCAAGCCGGCGCGTATCACGGCCATCATCGACTCCGAACTGCGCGTGATCCGCGACCAGTTCGGCGACCCCCGCAAGTCCGAAATCGTGCTCAACACGGCCGACATCAACATCGAAGACCTGATCGCCCAGGAAGACATGGTGGTCACGCTTTCGCACACCGGCTACTTCAAGCGCCAGCCGCTGGCCGACTACCGCTCGCAACGGCGTGGCGGGCGCGGCAAGCAGGCCGCGGCGACGAAGGAAGACGACTGGATCGACCAGCTTTTCGTTGCCAACACGCACGACACCATCCTGTGCTTCTCCAACCGTGGTCGTCTGTACTGGCTCAAGGTTTATGAAGTGCCCGAAGGCAATCGCAACGCGCGTGGCAAACCGATCGTGAATCTGTTCCCGCTCATCGAGAACGAGAAGATCACGGCCGTCCTGCCGGTCAAGGAATTCGACGAAGGCCACTTCGTGTTCATGGCGACCGCGCAGGGCACGGTCAAGAAGACGCCGCTGACCGATTTCTCCAACCCGCGCAAGGCCGGCATCATTGCCGTGGGTCTGGACGATGGCGATTACCTCATCGGCGCCGCCATTACCGATGGCGATTGCAACGTGATGCTCTTCTCCGACGCCGGCAAGGCCGTGCGCTTCGACGAGAAGGACGTGCGGCCGATGGGACGCACGGCGCGCGGCGTGCGCGGGATGATGATCGAAGACGGCCAGGGCGTGCTTTCGATGCTGGTCGCCCACGGCGAGCAGCAGAGCGTGCTGACCGCCACCGAGAACGGCTTCGGCAAGCGCACCCCCATCGGTGAGTACACCCTGCACGGGCGCGGAACCAAGGGCATGATCGCGATCCAGTCCTCCGAGCGCAACGGCAAGCTCGTGGCGGCGGTCCTGGTCGATCCGACCGACCACGTGATGCTCATCGCCGACAACGGCGTGCTGATCCGCACGCCGGTGGCCGACATCCGCGAGCTGGGGCGTTCCACGCAAGGGGTCACGCTGATCAACCTGGACGACGGCGCGCGCCTGTCCAGCATCGAGAAGATCGTCGAAACCGACGAGACGGACGCCGATGGCGAGGTGGGCGGCGAAGAGGGGGTGGAATGAGCGACCCCATGAATGACGAACTGCTGCGTCTGCGCGGCGAGATCGACCGGCTCGACGGCGAGATCCTCGAGCGCCTTTCGCAGCGCGCGCGCTGCGCCCAGCGCGTGGGAGAGGTCAAGCGCGGCCCGCTCTACCGCCCGGAGCGCGAGGCCCAGGTGCTGCGCGGCATCGCCGATCGCAACCCCGGCCCCTTGTCCGATGAAGGCATCCAGCGCATCTTCCGCGAGATCATGTCCTGGTGCCTGGGGCTGGAGCAGCCGCTGCGCGTGGCGCACCTGGGGCCGCGTGGCACCTTCACCGAGGAGGCCGCGGGCAAGCACTTCGGCGGCGCGCCCGAACTGCAGGCCATGCAGACCATAGACGAGGTCTTCCATGCGGTCGAATCCGGTGGCGTGGCCTATGGCGTGATCCCGGTCGAGAACTCCACCGAAGGCGCGGTCAACCGTTCCCTCGATCTGCTGCTCTCTGCCAACGTATCGGTGTGCGGCGAGGTGAGCCTGCGCATCCGCCAGAACCTCATGACGCGCGCGGACAGCCTGGAGCAGGTGCGCCGCATCTACTCGCACTCGCAATCCCTGGGGCAATGCGCCGACTGGCTCGCCAATCATGCTCAGGGCGTGGAGCTGCTCCCCGTTTCCAGCAATGCCGAAGCGGCGCGCCTGGCTTCGGAGGACATCGCCTCGGCCGCCATCGCGGGCGAGCGCGCGGCGCAGCTTTACGATCTGCCCATCCTGCACGCCAACATCGAAGACGACCCCAACAACACCACGCGCTTCCTCGTGATCGGACGCCACGACGCCGGTCCCTCGGGGCGCGACAAGACCTCCCTGATCTGCTCGGCGCCCAACCGGCCCGGCGCGGTCTTCGCGCTGCTGCAGCCTTTCTCCGACAAGGGCGTGAGCATGACGCGCCTGGAGTCGCGCCCGTCGCGCACGGGGCTCTGGGAGTACGTGTTCTACGTCGATATCGAAGGGCACCGGGAAGACGCCGCCGTGGCGGCGGCGCTGGATGCGCTCGTCGATCGCGCGGCTTTCGTGAAGGTGCTGGGTTCGTACCCGGTCGCCGCGATCTGATTCCGGAGCGGCCATGAGCCTTGCTGAACGCGCGCCGGCCCACGTGCGGGGCATCTCACCGTATGTGCCCGGCAAGCCGCTCGAAGCGCTTGCGCGGGAGACGGGCCTGCGCACGCAGGATGTCATCAAGCTGGCCTCGAACGAGAACCCGCTGGGCATGAGCCCGGGGGCGCGCGCGGCCATGGAGTCCGCGCTCGGCGAGCTCCAGCGCTACCCCGATGGCGGCGGCTTTGCGCTGAAAGCCGAACTCGCGCGCGCGCACGGCGTTCCGCCCGAGGCCATCGTGCTGGGCAACGGTTCCGGCGACGTGCTGGAGCTTGCGGCGCGGGCGTTCCTGGCCCCGGACGCGAGCGCGGTCTGTTCGCAGTACGCATTCGCGGTCTATCCGCTCGCGGTGATGGCCACCGGCGCGCGCCTCATCGAAGTGCCGGCGCGGGCCTGGGGGCACGACATCGCCGCGCTGGGTGACGCCATCGCCGCCGACACGCGCGTGGTGTTCATCGCGAATCCGAACAATCCCACGGGCACCTTTCTGCCCGCCGCATTGATCGAAGCCTTTCTGGCCCGGGTGCCCGGGGACGTGCTCGTGGTGCTCGACGAAGCCTACGTCGAATACCTGCCCGATGAAGTGCGCTACGACAGCGTGGCGTGGCTGGCGCGCCATCCCAATCTGCTCGTCACGCGGACCTTCTCAAAGATCCATGGCCTTGCCGGACTGCGCGTGGGCTATGCCCTGGCGCATCCGGACGTTGCCGCGTTGCTGGATCGCGTCCGCCAGCCGTTCAACGTCAACGTGCTGGCGCAGGTGGCCGCTTGCGGGGCGCTGGCTGACACGGCATTCGTGGCCCGCAGCCGGGCGGCCAATCGCGAAGGCATGCGCCAGATCGTTGCCGGGCTGGACGCCCTGAACCTGCGGCACATTCCCTCTCTGGGCAACTTCGTGAGCTTTCATGTCGGCGACGCGGCGCGCGTGGACGCCGCATTGCAGCGACGCGGCGTCATCGTGCGACCGCTTGCCAGCTACGCGATGCCGGCCTGGTTGCGCGTGACGGTGGGGAGCCCCGGCGAAAATGCGCGCTTTCTCGACGCGCTCGAACGTGCGTTGAAGGAGTGATGGTGTTCAAGAGGATCGTCATTTGTGGCGCCGGACTCATCGGCGGCTCGTTTGCCCTGGCGCTCAAGGCGGCCGGCGCGGTTGAAACCGTGGTCGGCATCGGCCGCAGCACGGCGACGCTCGAAGAGGCGCGTGCGCTCGGCATTCTCGACGAGATCGCCACCGACTGGGCCGTCGCGCTCAAGGGGGCCGACCTGCTGCTGCTTGCCGTCCCGGTCGGCCAGATGGGCGTGGTGATGGCCGCGGCCGCGCCATACCTCGAAGCGCAGACGCTCGTTACCGACGGCGGCAGCACCAAGGCGGACGTCTTCGAGGCGGCCTACACGTATCTCAAGAGCCATCTGGGCAACGTGGTGCCGGCGCACCCCATCGCGGGCGCCGAGAAAAGTGGGCCGGCGGCGGCCTTCGCCGATCTCTACCAGGGCAAGCGCGTGGTACTCACGCCCCTGCCTGAAAGCTCCGCGGAGGCGGTGGCGCGCGTGGAGGCCGCCTGGGCCCGCTGCGGCGCGCAGGTGTGCCGCATGAGTCCGCATGACCACGACCGGGTTTTCGCGGCGGTCAGCCATCTGCCGCATCTGCTCGCGTTCGGGCTGGTGCACGACATCCAGGGGCGCGCGAACGCCGAGCAGCTCTTCAGTTTCGCGGCCTCGGGCTTTCGCGATTTCACGCGTATCGCCGGCAGCCATCCCGAGATGTGGCGCGATATCTGCGTCGCCAACCGCCAGGCGTTGCTGGCCGAGCTCGACGCCTATCTGGCGGAACTCGCCTATCTGCGCGCCCTGCTCGTGCAGGGCGATGGCCCCGCACTCGAAAATCACTTTGCCCAGGCCTCTGCCGCGCGCAACGCCTGGGCCGAAAAGTACCTCAGGTAAGCCATGGAATTCCTCGATCTGAAGCCGCTTTCCCAAGCAGCCGGGCGCGTGCGCCTGCCGGGCTCGAAAAGCATTTCCAACCGCACGCTGCTGCTCGCCGCGCTGGCCGGAGGCCGCACGGAGATTCGCGACCTGCTGGCGTCCGACGACACCGACCGGATGCTGGACGCGCTCGCCGCGCTGGGCGTCGCCGTGAGCCGCTGCGGCGAACGGGACTACCGGGTCACAGGCTCGCCGGACGGATTCCCGGTCAGGCAGGCGGACCTCTTCCTGGGCAACGCGGGCACGGCATTCCGTCCCCTGACCGCGGCACTGGCGCTGGCGGGAGGGCATTACCATCTGCATGGCGTGGCACGCATGCATGAACGCCCGATCGGCGATCTCGTCGATGGCTTGCGCCAGATCGGCGCCGACATCGAATACCTCGGCAACGAAGGCTTCCCGCCGCTGCAGATCCGCCCGGCCACGATCCGTTCCGGTGGCACCGTGCGCGTGCGCGGCAACGTGTCGAGCCAGTTTCTGACCGCGCTCCTGATGGCGCTGCCGACCACCGGCGCCGAAACGACGGTGGAAGTCGTGGGCGAGCTGATCTCGCGCCCCTACATCGAAATCACCCTGCGCCTCATGGCGCAGTTCGGCGTGACGGTGCGGCGCGAGGGCTGGCAGCGGTTCGTGATCCCCGGGGGGGCGCGCTACATCTCCCCGGGCGTCGTGCACGTCGAGGGGGATGCGTCGTCGGCCTCGTATTTCCTCGCGGCCGGCGCGATCGGCGGCGGGCCGGTGCGCGTGGAAGGTGTGGGGCGCGGCAGCATCCAGGGCGATGTGGCCTTTGCGCAGGCGCTCGAATCGATCGGAGCCCGCATCGAGATGGGCGACAACTGGATCGAGGCGCGTGCGCCCGAAAGTGGTCGTCTGCGTGCCTTCGACATGGATTTCAACCACATTCCGGATGCCGCCATGACGCTTGCGGTGGCCGCGCTGTTCTGCGACGGGCCGTGCCGCCTGACCAACATCGGCAGCTGGCGCGTCAAGGAAACCGATCGCATCGCGGCGATGGCGACGGAACTGCGCAAGCTGGGCGCAAGCGTGGAGGAGGGCGCCGACTGGTTGCGCGTGAGCGCGCCGGCGCGGCTGGAGCCCGATGCCGCGATCGATACCTACGATGATCACCGCATGGCCATGTGTTTCTCGCTCGCTGCGCTGGGCGGCGTGCCGGTGCGCATCAACGACCCGAAGTGCACGGCCAAGACCTTTCCTGAATATTTCGATGTTTTTGCTGCCGTAACGAACTGAACCCATGAAGCAGACCCTCAACGAACTCCTCGATGCCCGCGTCCGCGCGGCACTTTCCGCCGCCGGGTGTCCGGATGCGCCGGCGGTGATCCAGCCCGCGGGGCGCCCTGAATTCGGCGATTACCAGGCCAACGGCGTGATGGGAGCGGCCAAGGCCCGGCGCATGAATCCGCGCGCGCTTGCCACGGAGGTCGTGGAGAAGCTTGATCTGGCCGGGATCGCAAGCCAGGTCGAAATCGCCGGCCCCGGTTTCATCAACATCACGCTGGACGCGGCCTTCCTTGCCGGGCGCGCCAACGAAGCGCTCGCCGACGCGCGCCTGGGCGTGCCCCGGCCCGCCGCGCAGCGCGTGGTGGTGGATTTTTCCTCGCCCAATCTGGCCAAGGAGATGCACGTCGGCCATCTGCGTTCGACCATCATCGGCGACGCGCTCGCGCGCGTGCTGCGCTATCTCGGGCATGAGGTCATCGCGCAGAACCACGTGGGCGACTGGGGAACGCAGTTCGGCATGCTCACGGCCTACCTGATCGAAGTGGAGCAGGGTGGCGAGGCGGCGATCGCGCTCAATGACCTGGAAGACTTCTATCGCCGCGCCAAGCAGCGTTTCGACGAAGACGCCGAGTTCGCCACGCGCGCACGCGAGTACGTCGTCAAGCTGCAGGGGGGCGACGCGCAGGTGGGCGCGCTGTGGCAGCGCTTCCTCGACATCTCGCTGCACCATTGCGAAGAGGTCTACGCCCGCCTGGGCGTGGGTCTCACGCGGGCCGACGTGCGCGGCGAGAGCGCATACAACGACGACCTGCCGGCGGTGGTCACCGATCTGCAGGCCAAGGGGCTGGCCGTCGAGAGCGAAGGCGCGCAGGTGGTTTTCCTGGACGAGTTCCGCAACAAGGAAGGCGAAGCGCAGGCTTACATCGTGCAGAAGCAGGATGGCGGCTATCTCTATTCGACGACCGACCTTGCCGCGGTGCGTTACCGCGCCGGCACCCTGCACGCGGACCGCGCCCTCTATGTTGTCGACGCGCGTCAGTCGCTGCATTTCCAGCAGATGTTCACGCTTGCCCGCAAGGCAGGCTATGCCCCCGCGACGCTGCAGCTCGAGCACGTCGGGTTTGGCGTGATGCTGGGGGAGGACGGCAAGCCCTTCAAGACCCGCAGCGGCGGCACCGTCAAGCTGGCCGACCTGCTCGAGGAAGCCGAGTCGCGTGCCTTCGCGCTGGTCAGCGCCAAGAATCCCGACATGGCGGAGGCCGAGCGGCGCGAAATCGCGCGCGCGGTGGGCATCGGCGCGGTGAAGTACGCCGATCTCTCGAAGAACCGCAACAGCGACTACGTCTTCAGCTGGGACAGCATGCTCGCATTCGAAGGCAACACGGCGCCCTATCTGCAATACGCCTACACGCGTATCCGCAGTGTGTTCCGGCGCGCCGAAGGGTGGGACGAGACCGCGCCCGTGGTGCTGTCCGATCCCGCCGAACGTTTGCTCGCCCTGGAACTGGCGCGCTTCGCCGATACGCTCGATGACGTTGCGCGCGAGACCATGCCGCATTTCCTGTGCGCCTACCTGTATGAACTCGCCGGCAAGTTCATGCGCTTCTACGAAGCCTGCCCCGTGCTCAAGAGCGAGGGTGAGGTGCGCGCCAGCCGTCTGCGTCTGTGTCAGCTCACCGCCGACACGCTGCGCACGGGGCTGGGCCTGCTCGGCATCCAGGTTCTGGAGACGATGTGATGGCCGGCGAGATTCCCGTCATCGCGATCGACGGCCCGACGGCTTCCGGCAAGGGCACTGTCGCCGGGCGAGTGGCCGAGCGCCTGGGCTGGAATCTGCTCGATTCCGGCTCCATCTATCGCATGGTGGCCCTGTCGGCCTTCAAGCGTGGCGTCGAGGTGAGCGACGAAGCCGCGCTCGTACCGCTCGCGGCGGGGCTCGATGCGCGCTTCGAACAAGGGGCGATCCTGCTCGACGGCGAAGATGTGTCGGTCGCCGTGAGACGCGAGGAGACCGGCAACGCGGCCTCCAGGCTGGCCGCCCATCCGAGGGTGCGCGAGGCCCTGCTGGAGCGCCAGCGCGCCTTCCTCCAGGCGCCCGGCCTGGTGGCCGACGGGCGCGACATGGGTTCGGTGGTCTTCCCCCACGCGCCCCTCAAGATCTTCCTCACGGCGAGCGTCGAGGCGCGGGCCGACAGGCGCTATAAGCAGTTGATCGCAAAGGGTCTGCCTGCTAACATCGATAGTCTTCTGCATGACTTGCGGGAGCGCGACGCGCGCGACACCCATCGCGCCGTGGCGCCGCTCAGGCCGTGTGAAGATGCGGTTTTACTCGATACCACCCGGATGTCCATCGATGAGGCAGTGCGTTTCGTGCTGGACCTCGCTCACGACAGAGGTGTTGCGTAGGCCGCGAGGCCCCGTGGGCTAGCGGCAAGGTTGCTCGTTCTCCCAGGGTTTTTCCATTTTTTCCATACGCCGTGCATGCACGGTACCGAGTCCTTTTATGTCCAACATTGAAAGTTTTGCCGACCTCTTCGAGGAAAGCCTGAATCGCCAGGAAATGCGTGCTGGCGAAGTCATCACGGCTGAGGTTGTGCGTATCGACCAGAACTTCGTGGTCGTGAACGCCGGCCTGAAATCCGAGAGCTACATCCCCCTGGATGAATTCCGTAACGACCGTGGCGAGCTGGAAGCCAACCCCGGCGATTACGTCCAGGTGGCCATCGAAACGCTCGAAGACGGCTACGGCGAAACCCGCCTGTCGCGCGACAAGGCCAAGCGCATCGCCGCCTGGAACTACCTCGACAAGGCACTCAACGAAGCCTCCCTGGTCAAGGGTGTGGTGACCGGCAAGGTCAAGGGCGGCCTGACCGTCATGACCAACGGCATCCGTGCCTTCCTGCCCGGTTCGCTGGTCGATATGCGCCCCGTCAAGGACACGACTCCTTACGAAGGCAAGGAATTCGAATTCAAGGTCATCAAGCTCGACCGCAAGCGCAACAACGTCGTCGTGTCGCGCCGTGCCGTGCTCGAAGTGACCATGGGCGAAGAGCGCCAGAAGCTGCTCGAAACCCTGCAGGAAGGTACCGTCGTCAAGGGTATCGTCAAGAACATCACCGACTACGGCGCGTTCGTCGACCTGGGCGGTATCGATGGCCTGCTGCACATCACCGATCTGGCCTGGCGCCGTGTCCGTCACCCGTCCGAAGTGCTGGCGGTTGGCGATGAAGTCACCGCCAAGGTGCTGAAGTTCGACCAGGAGAAGAACCGCGTTTCGCTGGGCATGAAGCAGCTCGGCGAAGATCCGTGGGTCGGCATCTCGCGCCGTTACCCGTCGGGCACCCGCCTGTTCGGCAAGGTCACCAACATCACCGACTACGGCGCGTTCGTCGAAGTCGAGCAGGGCATCGAAGGCCTGGTGCACGTGTCCGAAATGGACTGGACCAACAAGAACATCCATCCGACCAAGGTTGTCCAGCTGGGCGACGAAGTCGAAGTGATGATCCTGGAAATCGACGAAGACCGTCGCCGCATCTCGCTGGGCATGAAGCAGTGCCAGGCGAACCCGTGGGACGAGTTCGGCCAGAACCACAAGAAGGGCGACCGTGTGAAGGGCGCGATCAAGTCGATCACCGACTTCGGCGTGTTCATCGGCCTGCCCGGCGGCATCGACGGTCTGGTGCACCTCTCCGACCTGTCGTGGAGCCAGGCGGGCGAAGAAGCCATCCGCAACTTCAAGAAGGGCGACGAACTCGAAGCCGTGGTGCTGGCCATCGACATCGAGAAGGAACGCATCTCGCTGGGCATCAAGCAGCTCGATGGTGATCCCTTCACCTCCTACGTGGCCACCCACGACAAGAACACCCTCGTCAGGGGCACCGTGACTTCGGTCGACGCCCGTGGCGCCGTGGTGGATCTGGGCGGTGACCAGGAAGGCTACCTGCGTGTGTCCGAGTTCTCCCGCGAGCGCGTGGAAGACCTCAGCACGGTGCTGAAGGCGGGTGACGAGGTCGAGGCGATGATCATCAACGTTGACCGCAAGTCGCGTTCGATCAACCTCTCGATCAAGGCCAAGGATCAGGCCGAGCAGAACGAAGCCATGCAGAAGCTG
>JAVHXQ010000064.1 GCA_031119555.1 Candidatus Dactylopiibacterium sp. | reverse complement strand
GGCCCGGGCGGGCGGATCACGAAGGCCGATGCCCTGGGCGTGTCGCAGCCCGCGGCCGGCCGTTCCGTCTCGGCGCCGGCAGTGGCCGCGCCCGCGCCGGCCGCTGCGCCGTCGCTGCCCCAGCCGCCGGTGCCGGCCGCCGTCGAGGCCGCGCTGGGAGAGCGCCCCGAGCAGCGCGTGCCCATGAGCCGCCTGCGCGCGCGCGTGGCCGAACGCCTGCTGCAGTCGCAGGCCACCAACGCCATCCTGACCACGTTCAACGAGGTCAATATGGCGCCCGTGATGGAGCTGCGCAAGAAGTACATCGACAAGTTCGAGAAGGAGCACGGCATCCGCCTGGGCTTCATGTCCTTCTTCGTCAAGGCCGCCGTCGCCGCGCTCAAGAAGTACCCCGTGCTCAACGCCTCGGTCGATGGCAACGACATCATCTATCACGGCTACTTCGACATCGGCATCGCCGTGGGCAGCCCGCGCGGCCTGGTGGTGCCCATCCTGCGCAATGCCGACCAGATGAGCATCGCCCAGATCGAGAAGAAGATCGCCGAGTTCGGAGCCAAGGCCAAGGAAGGCAAGCTTTCGATCGAGGAACTCACGGGCGGCACGTTCTCGATTTCCAACGGCGGCGTGTTCGGCTCCATGCTCTCCACGCCCATCATCAACCCGCCCCAGTCGGCGATCCTCGGCATCCACGCCACCAAGGACCGCCCCGTGGTCGAGAACGGGCAGATCGTGATCCGCCCCATCAACTACCTGGCCATGTCCTACGACCATCGCATCATCGATGGACGCGAGGCCGTGCTGGGGCTGGTGGCCATGAAGGAGGCGCTCGAAGACCCGGCGCGCCTGCTGCTGGAAATCTGATGCCTGACGGGACGCGCGGCACTGGGCGGGCGTTCGCGCCAGCACCTCTTCCGCGCGCCCCGCGTCGATAGCTGATCCAGGACCCGGGCAGGGGGCGCGGCCCTCTCCCTCTTCCTTCTTTTCGGGGAACCAAACATGAGCCAAGAATTCGATGTCGTCGTCATCGGCGGCGGCCCGGCAGGTTACGTGGCCGCCATCCGCGCGGCGCAGCTGGGCCTGAAAACGGCCTGCTGCGAATCCGAGTCCTATGCCGACCCCAAGGGCGAACCGCGCCTGGGGGGTACCTGCCTGAACGTGGGCTGCATCCCGTCCAAGGCGCTGCTGCACTCTTCCGAGCTCTTCGATCAGGCGAGCCACTCATTCGTCATGCACGGCATCAAGGCCGACAACGTGACGATAGACGTGCCCTCGATGATCAAGCGCAAGGACAACATCGTCACGCAGCTCGTCACGGGCATCAAGGGCCTGTTCCGCAAGTACAAGGTCACCTTCATTCCCGGCCATGGCAGCTTCGTGGGCCAGGCCGACAGCCGCTGGCAGGTCAGGATAGGCGAGGAAATCGTCACCGCCGGCCACGTGATCGTGGCCACGGGATCGCGCGCGCGCCACCTCGAGGGGATTCCCGTCGATCAGAACCTGGTCCTCGACAATGCCGGCGCGCTCGACATCAATGCCGTGCCCAAGCGGCTGGGCGTGATCGGCGCGGGCGTGATCGGGCTCGAAATGAGTTCGGTGTGGAAGCGCCTGGGGTCCGACGTGACCATCCTCGAAGCCATGCCCGACTTCCTCGCGGCGGCCGATGCCGCCGTGGCCAAGGAAGCCTGGAAGACCTTCACGAGCAAGCAGGGCCTCAAGATCCAGATGGGCGTGCAGATCAAGGAAGTGACGCCGCGCAAGAAGACCGTGCTCGTGAAATACGAGAACGACGACGGCGACCAGACCCTGGAAGTCGACAAGCTGATCGTGGCCGTGGGCCGCGTGCCCAACACCGAAGGGCTCAACGCCGAGGCGGTGGGGCTGGCTTTCGACAATCGCGGCCGCATCGCGGTGGACGAATACTGCGCGACCAATCTGCCCAACGTCTGGGCCGTGGGCGACGTGGTGCCCGGCCCCATGCTCGCGCACAAGGGCATGGAGGAAGGCGTCATGGTGGCCGAGCGCATCGCGGGTCAGGCCACCGCGCTGAATCACGACACCATTCCGTGGGTCATCTACACCCATCCCGAAGTCGCCTGGGTCGGCAAGACCGAGCAGGAACTCAAGGCCGCCAACGTCCCCGTCAAGGAAGGCAAGATTCCCTTCCTCGCCAATGGGCGCGCGCTGGGGCAGGGCGACACCACGGGCTTCGTGAAGGTGCTGGCGCATGCCGAGACGGACCAGATCCTCGGCGTGCACATCCTCGGCACCAATGCCTCGGAGCTGATCGCCGAAGCCGTCGTGGCGATGGAGTTCGGCGGCTCGGCCGAGGATCTCGCACGCACCTGCCACGCCCACCCGACCCTGTCGGAGGCCATGCACGAGGCCGCCCTGGCGGTGGACAAGCGCTCGCTGCACTTCTGAAACCGGCGGGGCGTGCGCCCGGGGAGGCGGCAGGGCCGGACGGCCCGCAGCCGCCCCCCGTCCGCGCGTGACGGCGCGCGCGGGCTTGCCGCCGCCCCTTCGCCTTGCCGCCCCCGCTCTCCGCTTCTCCCGGGCAGGTCATGATTGCTCACACCATCCTCAAGGTTCCCGAGTTCGGCGTACGCGACGCCTACGCCGCGGCATTGGGTCAGCGCGGCTACCGGGCCGATCCTGCCCAGCGCCGCGCGATCGAGCGGCTGCAGCGCCTTTACGGCGAATTGCTGGATTTCAAGGCGCGGCGCCGCACCACGCTGCGCAAGCTCTTCATCCATCCCGAACTGCCGCGCAGCGTGTATCTGTGGGGGGGCGTCGGGCGTGGCAAGAGCTTCCTCATGGACTGCTTCTTCGACGCCGTGCCCTACAAGCGCAAGCGGCGCGTGCATTTCCATGCCTTCATGCAGGAGATCCACGCCGCCCTGCGCGCGCATCAGGCCCACGACGACCCGCTCGCGGGCGTGGCCGACGCGCTCGCGCGCGACACCCGGCTGCTGTGTTTCGACGAGTTCCACGTCTCCGACATCGCCGACGCGATGATTCTCGGCCGTCTGCTGCAGGCGCTGTTCGAGCGCGGCGTGGTGTTCGTGATGACATCCAACTATCCCCCCGACGGCCTCTATCCCAACGGGCTGCAACGGCAGAACTTCCTGCCCGCGATCGAGTTGCTCAAGCGCCAGTTCGACGTGCTCGAAGTCGACGAGGGCACGGACTACCGCCTGCGTTCGCTGGAGCAGATGAATCTTTTCATCGTGCCTGCCGATGAAGCCGCCGATGCCGAACTCGCCGCGCATTTCGGGCGCATCGCGGCCACGCCGGGAGCCGCCGGCGAGCTGGTGGTGGAAGGCCGCCGCCTGCCCGCGCGCCGCCTGGCGCCCGGTGTCGCGTGGTTCGATTTCGCCACGCTGTGCGAGGGGCCGCGCTCGCAGAACGACTATCTGGCGATCGCGCGCGAGCATCACACCGTGATCCTGTCCGACGTGCCCGTCATGCGTCGCGAGGACGGCAATGCCGCGCGCCGCTTCACCTGGCTCGTCGATGTGCTGTATGAGTTCCGCGTGAAGCTCATCGTGAGCGCGGCGGCCGACGCGGCCATGCTGTACCGCGAAGGGCCGAACGCCCAGGAGTTTCCGCGCACCGTCTCACGCCTCGTCGAGATGCGCTCGCGCGCTTACCTGGCCGAGGCGCATCGCGCGCAATGAGCCGCCGCGCTGCCTAGAATGGCAGCGTCGCCTCTCATTTCCCCTCTCCCCATGAAACTGACCCTTTCGTTTCGTGACCTGCTGCTGCGTGTGCTGTGTCTCGCGTGGCTGGGCTGCGCGTTGGGCGCCGCGCCGGCCCTGGCGCAGGAGCGCGTCGAGATCCTGTCGCTGCAGCACCGTTTCGCCGACGAAGTGCTGCCTGCCTTGCGCCCCCTCGTCGCGCCCGGTGGAAGCCTCAGCTCGCTCAGCGGCAAGCTGATCGTGCGCGCGTCGCCCGCGCAGATCGAAGCCGTGCGCGCCGCGCTGGCGGCGATCGACGTGCCGCAGCGCAGCCTGATGATCTCGGTGCGTCAGGGAGGCCAGCGCAGTGTCGACGAGACACGCATCGGCGCCGACGGGCGCGTGATCGTCGATGAGCGTGGCGTGGTGGTGCGAGGCTCGGCGGAGGCGCGGGCGGGAACGCGGCAGAGCGACGAGCGCGTGCTCTCGCGCGTGCAGACCGTGGAGGGTGGCCAGGCGTTGATACAGCTGGGCCAGGCCGTGCCGCTGCCCGTGGAGCAGGTCGTGCGCCGGCCCGACGGCGTGGTGGTCACACGCGGGACGCAGTACGTGACGACTGGCAGCGGCTTCGTCGCGAGCCCTCGCGTGGCGGGCGAAACCGTGACGGTGACGATTTCTCCGCAGGACAGCCGGATCGCCCGGGGCGGACGCATCGAGGGGGGCGGCCTCACGACCACCGTCTCCGGGCGGCTGGGCGAGTGGATTCCGCTGGGGGGCGTGAGCCGCCAGGTCAGCCACGACGCGCAGGGGCTGCTGGAGCGGACGACCGGTGCGCAGAGCGAATCCAGCGATTACTGGATCCGCGTCGACCTGCTGCGCTGAGCCCGCGTCTTACCTGAGCCGTTGTACCTTGGCGTAGGCTTCGAGCAGCTTGCCGTGCAGGACGCAGCCTTCGAGCCGCAGGCCCGGCGAAGGCGTGCCGAAGAAGCGCAGCTCCCCGGCCAGCGTCCGCAGCGCCTGATCCAGCCTCGTCTCGCCGTACAGGTCCAGCAGCGCCGCCATGTAGCGTTCGTGATCGTCCAGACGCAGCAGGTCTTCGATGCAGGCGTACACGCGGCGGCGATCGGGCGCGATCTGCGTGACGTCGGCGACCCAGCGCAGGCCGGCTTCCATGCCCTCCTCATGACCGATCGCGAGTGCGATCAGGCATTTGAGTTCGCCCACGCGCAGGTCGGCCCACAGCGTGCCGGGGTCGGGCGCGAGGCCGATGAGCGCGGCCACGGGCTTGTGCTCGTCGATGTCGATGTCATTGAGCGCCTCGAGCAGCTCGGCGCATTCCTCGTCCGACAGGTCCTGCAGGCTGAGGATGCTGGGGCGCAGGTCGTTGCCGACGCTGTTGTTGTCGAAATCCAGCTCGTCGAGCGGATGGATCTCGGACAGGCCGGGCACGAGGATGCGGCAGGCGCAGACGCCGAGGTGAGTGAAGTCCAGGATCAGGATGTCGTGGCCGGCGGCATGAACGATGGCCGCGAGCTGATCGAACGCTTGCTGCGTGCTGCCCGCGAAATTCCAGTCGTGGAATGCGAAATCGGCCTCGGCGCCCAGGAAGTTCCAGTGCACGGCACCCGCCGAAGCGGTGAAGTGGGTTTCGGTGTTGGAGACCGACGCCACGTCCTCCAGATCGTGGCTCGCCGGTGGCAAGCCTCCCAGGGTCGCCAGCGCGCGACCTTGCAGCAGCCCGGCGAGCGCGCGCTCGAGCGCGACTTCGAAGCGGGGGTGGGCGGCGAAGCTCACGCGCACGCCCTGGTCGCGGGGGTTCAGCAAGGCGATGCTGACTACCGGGAACTGGCCGCCGAGCGAGGCATCGCGCACGCGGATGGCGAAGCCCGCCGCGCGCAGCCCGGCGAGGCCGGCAGCGATCGCCGGGCAGCGCGCGACGACGTCGGCGGGGACGTCGGGCAGGCACAGGCCCTCGCGGATCACCCTGAACTGGACGTGCCGCGCCAGGATTTCGGAGAGCGCCTGCACGCGCGCCTCGGCGGGAGTGTTGCCGGCCGCCGCGCCGTTGCTCAGGTACAGGTTGGCGATGATGTTGACCGGCATCCAGATCGTCTGGCCGTCGCTCAGGCGCTGGCAGGGAAGCGTGCAGATGCCGCGCGCGAGATTGCCCGTGTTGAAGTCGACCAGGGCTTCGGCGTCGATCTCGCCCGCGGGGTTGTAGAAGGCCTGCAGCCCGGGCGTGAGCAGGTCGTCGGGCCACTCCCACGCGTCGTCGGTGGCGAACCACCTTTCCCGCGGATCGTGCGCGAAGCGCGCCGTGGCCTGGGTTTCGCCGAGGTAGTAGTCCGCCCAGAAATCGTTGCTGGCGAGCCGCTCGACGAACTCGCCGAGCGCGCTGGCGCGGGCCGCGAGCTGGCTGGCGCCCTTGCCGTGGGCATGGAGCAGCGGGCAGTCGGCGTCGCGCAGATGGACCGACCAGACGCCTTCCACGGGGTTGAGCCAGCCGGACTCTTCGGTCTGGAAGCCGATGTCGGCGAGTCGTGCCTGGAACTGCGAAATGGTGGTTTCCAGCAGGGCATCCTTGCCGGCAATGACGTGTTCAGGGGCGCTCATGGTGAGGTCCGGGCGGAGAAATCGGGGCGCGGGTCATGCAGCTGGGCCGCGCGGGCGGGAGGTGCCGGCCCGCGCACGGGCCGACACGCGTTGGGGGGCGGGCTCAGACGATGTGCGGCGAGGGCAGGGGGAGCGGGTCTTCGGCAACGATGTCTTCGCCGCTCGCCAGCAGGCGCGCGTAGGTGCCGTTGGCGGCCAGCAAGGTGTCGTGGTTGCCGATCTCGACGATGCGGCCGCGCTCCATGACGACGATGCGGTTGGCGTCGCGTATCGTCGTGAGGCGGTGGGCGATCACCAGCACCGTGCGGTCGCGGCGCAGTTCGACGAGGGCTTCGCGCACCACGCGTTCCGATTCGTTGTCGAGTGCCGAAGTGGCCTCATCGAGCAGCAGGATGGGCGCATCCTTGAGGAAGGCGCGCGCAATCGCCAGGCGCTGGCGCTGCCCGCCCGACAGCTGGTTGCCGTTGGTGCCGATGCGCGTGGCGAACCCCTGCGGCAGGTTGCCGATGAATTCGAGGGCGTGGGCCTGCGCGGCGGCGGCGGTGATCTCGGCCTCGCTCGCGTCCGGGCGGCCATAGGCGATGTTGTAGCCCACCGATTCGTCGAAGAGCGCGGCATGCTGGCCCACCAGGGCGAGCTGGCGGCGCAGGTCCGCGAGCGGCAGGGTGTCCAGCGCCTGGCCGTCGAGCAGGATGCGGCCGGTGTCGGGCTCGAAGAAGCGCGCCACGAGGGCCATCAGTGTCGTCTTGCCGGACCCCGACGGGCCCACGAAGGCCACGGTTTCGCCGGGCGCGATGGTCAGCGAGAAATCCCGGATCGCGGGCTTTTCCTGGCCGGGGTAGGCGAAGCCCAGTCCTTCGAAGCGGATCTCGCCGCGCGCGCGCGGCTGCGGCAGGGCTTGCGTGCCGCGGTCGGGCTCGGCCGGCAGATCGAGCAGCTCGAAGATGCTGGTCGCACCGGCGAGGCCGCGCTGGATCGTGGCATTGATGTTCGTGAGGCGGCGGATCGGTTCGAAGATCAGCGAGGTGACCGTCACGTAGGCCATGAGGTCGCCCGGCGTGAGGCGACCGGCGCTCACGAGGCTGCCCGCCGCGTAGAGCACGCCGGCCACGGCCGCGAAGGCCAGCACCTGCACCATCGGCACGTTGAGCGCCGAGATGCGCACCACGCGCATGGTCTCGCGCCGTAGGCGGCCCGAGACGTCGCCGAAGCGACGCGACTCGTGCGCCTGGCTGCCGAAGATCTTGATCTCGCGCAGCGCCGCGAGCTGTTCTTCGACCGCGCTCGTCATCTCGCCCATCTGCTGCTGCTGGGTGCGGTTCGAGGCGCGCATGCCCGAGCTAGCCTTGCGGATCACCCAGGCGATGACGGGACCGATGGCGAGGATGATGAGCGTGAGATGCCAGGCGTTGTAGAACAGCCACCCCAGCAGCGCGATGACGGTCAGCGAATCCTGGATCACGATGATCCAGGCGTTCGACAGCGCCGCGCCCACCTGCGGGATGTCGTAGGTGATGCGCGAGAGCATGCGGCCGGACGTCTGGGCCTGATGCGTGGCGACCGGCAGCCTCATCTGGTGGGCCACGACGAGACGGCGCAGGTCGTCGATGGCCTTGTTGGCCACCCACTGGCTGGAAACGCTGGAGGCGTATTCCGCGACGCTCTTGGCAAAGACGATGCCCACGAGCACGAGCAGCACGCGTGAGAGGGCGCCGGGCGCGTTGGCGATCAGCACGTCGTCGACGAGTGCCTTCATCTGCTGGCCCAGCAGTGGCGTGAGCGCGGCCACGGCCATCATGGTCACGATGGACAGCAGCGAGACGCGCCAGTAGGGCCTGATGTAGGCAAGCAGCCGGCGATAGAGGCGGAAGGAATCTTTCATGAAGCGGACGGGCTGATGCGCCGCCCGGGATGGGCGCGACGCCGGGGCGCCATTGTAACAGCGGGGACTGTCCGCCCCCGCCGCTTTGCACGGGCGCCGCCCGCGGGCTCAGAACCCGTAGGACACGCCCAGGTTCAGCACCGGATACCACGTGTAGGCGTCGGCCTTGTCCTGCATCTTTTGCCGTTCCGTCTCCGCATCGTTGCGCAGCCGCGTGCACTGGGCCGGCGTGAGGGCGGCGCCGCAGCGGACGTCGAGCGTGCTGCGGGATTTTCCGACGTACATCGCGCCCAGGTCGGCATGGAAGCCCCAGCCTTTCCTGCCCGGCATGCCGTAGCCGATGCCCACGTAGGGCGCCACCTTGCGACCCAGGTCGACGCGCCCATCGACCGAATTCACGTGGGTGGTCGGGTAGGCGGTACCGTTGAACGTGTAGGTGCCGCCCGAGGGCTTGCCATGGACGTCGACGCGGTTGTTGCCGAAGACCAGTCCGCCGCTCACGCGAAAGCCGTGGCCCAGGTCGTAATCGGCCAGCGCGCGCAGGTTGGAGAGCTTGATTTTCCCGTCGTAATCGACGTCCGAGGTATCGAACGCGTGCGAGTAGTTGAGAGCCGAGTAGCCGATGCGGGCGCCGAAGCGCTCGGTGAGCTGCTGGCCCACGTCGAAACCGTAGCCCGTGGTACCGATCTGCAGGCTCGCACCGGTCTGTGCGAGGGCGGGGACTGCGCAGGAAGCGGCCAGACAAGCCGCCAGGGTCTTGTTTTGCATGCTGTTTTCCTCTGGTCCGGGGTGGGTGAGTCTGCCTGATCCCCTGTCACGGGATCAGGTGCTGCCCCTTACGGCATGGCCTGAGGAAAACTGAGTGCGGGTTACTCGCGATGCAGGACGCGGTCGACGAAGAAGTCGGCCAGCCCACGCGGTCGGAACGCGGCCTTGAGCGCGTCGCGCGAATAGGCCGAGCCCAGCCAGTCGAGGAAGCTGATCGGCGATCGGGCGTTGGCGGCCAGGTACTCGTCGAAGAAGAAATCGAGGATGCCGGTCTTGGAGCCGCGGAAATGGCCGTACTTCCACGACAGTTCGCGCATCGCGTCGGCGGCGGGCTCGCCGAGACGGAACATGCGGTAGAGCGCGGCGGCAAAGCCGGCGCGGTCGGCGCCGCTCTTGCAGTGGATCAGCGCGGGGTATTCGATGCGGTCGAACAGGTCCCTGGCTTTCTCGATCACCTCGGCATAGGGCGCGCTGCGCGACATGACGCCCCAGAAATCGACGAGTTCGATGCCCTCGCGGCGGCACGCCTCCGCTTCGAGCGCGTAGCGGCGCGAGTCGTCGGCCCCGCGCAGGTTGATGATGGTGCGGATGCCGAGTTCGCGGCGGTACTTGCGGATCTGGCCGGGGCTGGGCTGGCTCGCGCGATAGAGCCCGCCGGGCAGCGCCCAGAGGTTGTTGTAGATCACGCGGAAGATGCCGTGATCCACGAAAAGCATGTCGAGATAGGCCAGCAGGCGGCCCTTGAGGGAAGTTACGTCGTGCGCCACGAATTGGAACCGGTTGTCGCCCCGGGCGGGGCAAAGGCGCGATTATCCGTGAAACGCCGTATTTACGCGCGGATTTGGCGCCTTCCGGGCGAGCGGCGCTCAGTTCTCGTGTTGCGCGGGCGGTGCGCTGCGGATCACTTCGTCCAGGCTCGTGAGACCGCGCGCCACCTTGAGGGCGCCGGAGATGCGCAGCGGTTTCATCTCCTCGCGCAAGGCCTGCTGACGCAGGGCGCCCGGTTCGGCCTCGGCGTGGATCAGGCGCGAGAGCGCGGGCGACATGACCAGGCTTTCGTAAATGCCCATGCGCCCGCTGTAGCCGGTGTTGCGACACTCGAGGCAGCCCACGGGGCGGTGGATCTCGCGCGGGACGGGCGCCTTGAAGGGCGACACGAGCGCTTGCCAGGCAGCGGCTTCGTCCTCGCTCGGCGCGTGGGCGCTGCGGCAGTGGGGGCATAGCGTGCGCACCAGGCGCTGCGCCATGACGCCCAGCAGCGTGGCGTTGATGAGGTAGGCGGGCACGCCCAGGTCGAGCAGGCGCGTGATGGCCGAGGGGGCGTCGTTGGTGTGCAGCGTGGAGAGCACGAGGTGGCCCGTGAGCGCGGCCTGGATCGCCATCTCGGCGGTTTCCAGATCGCGGATCTCGCCGATCATGATGATGTCGGGGTCTTGCCGCAGCAGGGCGCGCACGCCGTCGGCAAAGCCCAGGTCGATGCCGGACTGCACCTGCATCTGGTTGAAGGCGGGCTCGACCATCTCGATCGGATCTTCGATCGTGCAGACGTTCACCTCGGGGGTCGCGAGCTGACGCAGCGTGGAATACAGCGTGGTCGTCTTGCCCGAGCCGGTCGGCCCCGTGACGAGCACGATGCCGTTGGGCTGGCGCGTCATGCCTTGCCAGCGCGCGAGGTCTTCGTCCGAGAAGCCGAGGTCGGAGAAATTGCGGATCAGCACCTCGGGGTCGAAGATGCGCATCACGAGCTTCTCGCCAAAGGCCGTGGGCAGCGTCGACAGCCGCAGCTCCACCTCCAGCCCTTGCGGGGTGCGGGTCTTGATGCGGCCGTCCTGCGGGCGGCGCTTTTCGACCACGTCCATGCGGCCCAGGATCTTGATCCGGCTGGTCATCGCGCTGATGACGCTCATGGGGAGCTGGTACACCTGGTGCAGCACGCCATCGATGCGAAAGCGCACGATGCCAGCCTCGCGCCGTGGCTCGACGTGGATGTCGGAGGCGCGCTGGTCGAAGGCGTATTGCCACAGCCAGTCGACGATGCTGACGATGTGCTGTTCGTTGGCGTCGAACTGGCGGTTGCCTTTCGAAAGCTCGACGAGCTGCTCGAAGTTGCTGATCGCGCCGCCACCTTCCTTGTCCTTGGCGCTGGCCTTCTTCACCGAGCGCGCGAGGTTGTAGAACTCGATCTGGTAACGCTCGATGTCGAGCGGGTTCGCGAACACGCGCCGGATCGGCCGGCGCAGCAGCGGCTGGAGCTCGTGTTCCCACTCGCGCAGGCCGGGCTCGGCGCTCGCGATCACGACTTCCTGCGCCGTCACTTCCACCGGCAGCACCTGCAGACGCGCGGCGTAGGCCGAACTCATGACTTCCGTGACCGTGGAGAAGTTGATCTTCAGCGGATCGATGTGGAAGTAGGTCAGGCCGAGCTCGCCTGCCAGCCACTCGGTGAGCGCTTCGATGTGCAGCAGCGCGTGCGGCGGGCGCGTGGACTTCAGCTGATGGCTCGCGATCATGGCCAGCGGATGCGTGCCGGCCTTGTGCGCGAAGCGCTCGCGGAACACGGTGTCGGCCTCTTCGTGCGTGATGAGGCCCTCCTTGCGCAGGAGCTGGAGGATGTCGCGCAGTTGCAGGCGTTGCTCGTTCTTGCGAGGGGAGGCGGCGGGCGGGTTCATGGCGGAGGGCAGGGCATGCCGGGGCGGGATCAGGGCGCGCTCATGGTGAGCGGCAACGGCGCGCGGCGCAACCGTGCGCGGCCGGAGCCGGCATCTGGCGCGCCGGATGGGCGGTGCGCGCTCCGCGAAGGGCGGGCCCGCGCGCATGTTAAGATCGGCCCGCTTCTGGCGCCCGGAATATCCGTTTCACCCATGCTTGATGTCTCCCCCCACTTTGCCGACGACGGCTCGCTGGCCCGCGTGATTCCGGGATTCCGTCCGCGCCCGCAGCAGCTCGAGATGGCCGACGCGATCGCGCGGGCGATCCACGGCGCGCGTCTGCTCGTGGCCGAGGCCGGCACGGGCACCGGCAAGACCTTCGCCTACCTCGTGCCAGCCTTGCTGTCGGGCGGCAAGGTCATCATCTCCACCGGCACCAAGACGCTGCAGGACCAGCTTTTCCATCGCGACCTGCCCGCCGTGCGCAAGGCGCTCAAGGTGCCCGTGAGCGTGGCGCTGCTCAAGGGGCGGCAGAACTACGCCTGCCACTATCACGTGGAGCGGGCGCAGCGCGAGGGCGGTTTCCTGCATCGGGAGGATGCCACCCACATCCGCAGCATCGCCAAATGGATGCTGCACACGCAGACCGGCGACAAGGCGGAGTGCGCCGGCGTGCCGGAAGACGCCACGGTCTGGCTGGCGGCCACCTCCACGCGCGACAACTGCCTGGGGCAGGAGTGCCCGCACGCCAAGGAATGCTTCGTGATGGCGGCCAGGCGGCGCGCGCAGGAAGCCGAAATCGTGGTCGTCAATCACCACCTTTTCTTCGCCGATGTGATGCTGCGCGACGAGGGCATGGGCGAGCTCCTGCCCGCGTGCAACACGGTGATCTTCGACGAGGCCCACCAGCTTCCCGAGACCGCGAGCCTGTTCTTCGGCGACTCGGCCTCCACGGGCCAGATGCTTGATCTGGCGCGCGACACGCGACACGAGGCGATCGCCTCCGCGCGCGATTTCGCGCCCCTGCAGGAGGCCACGCGCGCGCTCGAGAAGGCCGCGCGCGACCTGCGGCTGGCGATCCCGGGCGAGAACGCGCGCCTGTCGTTCGAACAGGTCGGCGAGCGCGCCGATTTCCTGAGCGCGCTGGACGTCGTCGAGCGCGAGCTGGAAAGCTTCGTGGCGCTGGCCGAGTCGCAGGCCGGGCGCTCGGAGGGGCTGGAGAAATGCTGGCAGCGCGCGACCGAGCTGCATGCGCGCGTGGGCAACTGGCGCCGCCTCTCGCAGCCCGACACCATCCGCTGGCTCGAAGTGTTCAGCCAGTCCGCGTCGCTCAACACCACGCCGCTGCGCGTGGCCGAAATCTTCCGCAAGCAGATCGAAGGCCATGCCAAGGCGTGGATCTTCGTCTCGGCGACGCTCGCGGTGGGCAAAAGCTTTGGTCATTACTGCGGCGAACTGGGGCTGGACGCGCTCGACCCCTTGCCTGACACCGGCATGTGGGGCAGCCCGTTCCAGTATGACGAACAGGCCATGCTTTACGCGCCGGCACGCATGCCCGACCCCAACAGCCCGGCCTATCTCGACGCCGTGGTGGAAGCCGCGGTGCCCGTGATCCGCGCCGCGCAGGGGCGCACGTTCGTGTTGTGCACCTCGTTGCGCGCGATGAAGCACATCCACGAAGGGCTGGAGACGCGCTTCCTGCGCGAAGCGCTCGACCTGCCGCTGCTGATCCAGGGGCAGGCCTCGCGCAGCGAGCTGCTCGAGCGCTTCCGCGTGCTCGGCAATGCCGTGCTCGTGGCGAGCCAGAGTTTCTGGGAGGGCGTGGATGTTCCCGGCGACGCCCTGTCGGTCGTCATCATTGACAAGCTCCCCTTCGCGCCGCCCGACGACCCCGTGCTGCGCGCGCGCGTAGACTGGCTCGAGAAACAGGGCCGACGCCCGTTCATGGAGTACCAGCTGCCGCGTGCGGTCATCAGCATGAAGCAGGGCGCGGGGCGGCTGATCCGTACCGAGCGCGACCGGGGCGTGCTCATGGTGTGCGATCCGCGCATGATCGAGAAACCCTATGGGCGCAACATCTGGCAGAGCCTGCCGCCGATGCGCCGCTCGCGCGTCGAGAGCGATGTCGTCGCCTTTCTCGAAAGCCTGCCTCCGCCGGCCAGCACCGGCTTGACGGGGCTGGCCGGCCACACCGGCTGACCCGCCCGGGCTAACGGGGTACGATGGGAATCACGCGCTTGCCCGGCTTGATGCGGCCGCCCGGCTGCCCGGCCGCGAGCTGACGGCGGCGCTCGGCCTCCCTGCGCCAGGCGCGATAGCCCAGCAGGCCGGCGAGTATCACGGCGTACAGCAGGGGCTCGCGGATGTCTATTTTCACGAGCCACCAGTAGTGCAGCACGGCCAGGATCGCGATTGCGTACACCGCGCGGTGCAGCGCCTGCCAGCGGCGGCCGCCCAGCCAGCGGATCGCTGCGTTGAAGGATGTGGCGGCCAGCGGCAGGAGCAGCACGAACGCGGCGAATCCCACCGTGATGAAGGGGCGCGCAAGGATGTCGCCCGCGATGTGGCGCCAGTCGAAAAACTGGTCCAGCCACAGGTAGGTGATGAAATGCAGCACGGCATAGAAGAACGCGAAGAGCCCCAGCATGCGCCGGGTGCGTATCAGCCAGGGGGCGTGCGCGAGCTGGCGCAGCGGGGTGATGGCAAGCGAGACCAGCAGCAGTCGCAGCGCCCAGATGCCCGTGCCGTGCGTGATCGCCTCGACGGGGTTGGCGCCCAGCGCATCATGCAAGAACCCGTACGTCAGCTGGGCGAGCGGCAGCAGGCAGAGCAGGAAGATCAGCACCTTGAAGACACGGATGCCGGCGGGCGAGGGGGTGCGCAAGCGCATCAGAAGTTCTTCCTCAGGTCCATGCCCGTGTAGAGCGAAGCCACTTCGTCGTAACCGTTGAAAAGCAGGGTCTTGCGCTTCGTGAGCTCGCCGATGCGCCGCTCGCTGTCCTGGTCCCAGCGCGGATGGGGCACGTTCGGATTCACGTTGGAATAGAAGCCGTACTCATGCGCCGCGGCCTTGTTCCAGGCTGTGGCGGGCATCTGCTCCGTGAGCCGGATGCGCACGATGGACTTGGCGCCCTTGAAGCCGTACTTCCACGGCACCACGAGGCGGACCGGCGCGCCGTTCTGCGGCAGGAGTTCCTGACCATACAGACCCATCGTCAGAAGGGTCAGCGGGTGGAGCGCCTCGTCCAGCCGCAGGCCCTCGGTATAAGGCCAGTCGAGCACGGCATAGCGCAGGCCGGGCATGACCTTGGCATCGGCGAGCGTCGTGAACTCCACGAACTTCGCGCTGCCCTGCGGTTCGACCGCGCGCAGCAGGGCCGAGAGCGGATAGCCCACCCACGGAATCACCATCGACCAGCCCTCCACGCAGCGCATGCGATACAGGCGCTCCTCCAGCGGCGCGAGCTTCATCAGCTCTTCGATGCCGAACCTGCGCGGCTTGTTGCACAGCCCTTCCACCGATACCGTCCACGGGCGGGTGCGCAAGCGGTGCGCGTTCTCGGCCGGCTCCCCTTTCTCCACGCCGAACTCGTAGTAATTGTTATAGGTCGTGATGTCCTTCAGGCGTGTCGGTGCGTCCGCGATCTTCATCCGGTTGGGCTGCACATTGGCCAGCGCAGCGGCTCCCGCGTCCGCCCAGGGCAGGGCGAGGCCCGCAGCGGCCAGAGCCAGACGCCCGCCTTCCCGCAGAAACTCGCGGCGCCGGGCATAGAGTTCGGGCGAAGTGATCTCGGAAGGCAGCACGTCGGCGGGGCGTCGGATCAGCATAGGGCATCCTTTCGGGCCACGAGGGCGGATGGCGGCGTGCAACGGCTCGGTAGGTTTCGCGTCTGTGCGCAGGCCGCCTGCATGTCCTTCAGCTTACGCCAAGTCGAAGCAGAGTTCCCGCACAGGGCAGGGTCCGCGCCCGCAAATGGCGGGGCTTGCCTGCCTGCTTCCGTTGTGTCTATAATCCGCCCTCTTCGCGGAGAGGTGGATGAGTGGTTTAAGTCGCACGCCTGGAAAGCGTGTTCAGGATAATATCCTGACGGGGGTTCGAATCCCCCCCTCTCCGCCACGAAGAACCCCGGACCCGCAAGCCAGCTCTTGCGGGTTTTTGTTTCAGTGTTCCGCGCATATATTCGCGTGAAACGCCCGGATTGAATCCCGGACGGTCCGTGAATGCCCTGTTCGTATTCGCTGGTTGAATATCGTCCGCAGGGTCGGTGTCGCGGCGCGACGTGCTGAACAGGGGGCTGGTTTGAATTGATTCCGGACTGCATGGATTTAAATGCGGAATGTTTTCAAAATAGCTTGACGCGGAATTTTTGAATCTGCATAATTCCGCTTCTTCGCTGTTGCGGCGACCGATCTGCGGTGCAGGCGGTGCGG
>JAVHXQ010000063.1 GCA_031119555.1 Candidatus Dactylopiibacterium sp. | reverse complement strand
CGCGGCGATGCGCGGCACCCCTCGCGCGCAAGCGCGCGGCCGGCCCCGCGCGCGCAGCCCCGAGCGCGGGGGACGGGGCGCGGCCGGCGGCCTCAGCGCAGGAAGAGCCGGTAGGCCGGGTTGTCGGTTTCCTCGACGTACTCGTAGCCCGCGCGCTCGAGGAACTGCGTGAAGGCGCTGCCGGAATCCGGCGGCACCTGCAGGCCCACCAGCGCGCGGCCGAAATCGGCGCCGTGGTTGCGATAGTGGAAGAGACTGATGTTCCAGTCGGAGCGCAGCGCCTCGAGAAAGCGCAGCAGCGCGCCGGGCCGCTCGGCGAAGGTGAAGCGATAGACGCGCTCGTGCCGCGCACTCGGCGCCCGTCCGCCCACCGTGTAGCGGGTGTGCATCTTGGCCATCTCGTTGTCGGTCAGGTCCAGCGCCGGCAGGCCCTCGGCCGCCAGCCGCGCGAGCAGGTCGGCGGCCTCGGCGCGACGCGCGATGGCCACCCCCACGAACACGTGCGCGTCGCCTCCTTCGCTGAAGCGATAGTTGAACTCGGTGATGCTGCGCCCGCCCAGCAGGCGGCAGAAGGCCTTGAAGCTGCCGGGCCGCTCCGGGATCGTGACCGCCAGGATGGCTTCGCGCTGCTCGCCCAGCTCGGCGCGCTCGGCCACGAAGCGCAGGCGGTCGAAGTTCATGTTCGCGCCGCTCGCCACGGCCACCACGCTGCGGCCCTCGCCGCCCTCGCGCGCGAGCCAGGCCTTGGCCCCCGCGAGCGCGAGCGCGCCGGCCGGCTCCAGGATCGCGCGGCTGTCCTCGAACGCATCCTTGATGGCGGCACAGATCGCGTCGTTATCCACGCAGATGACTTCATCGACGTACTGCTGGCAGAGCCTGAAGCTCTCGGCCCCCACCAGTTTCACGGCCGCGCCGTCGGCGAACAGCCCCACCTGCGCGAGCTGCACACGCTCGCCGCGCGCGAGCGACTGCGCCATCGCGTCGGAATCGACGGCCTCCACCCCGATCAGGCGCGTCTGCGGCCGGATGCGCTTGATGTACGCGGCCACGCCCGCCAGCAGGCCGCCCCCGCCCACGGCGCAGAACACGGCGTCGATGGGGCCGGCATGCTGGCGCAGGATCTCGACGCCTATCGTGCCCTGCCCGGCGATCACGTCGGGGTCGTCGAAGGGGTGGACGAAGGTGAGCCCGTCGCGCCCGGCGATCTCGCAGGCATGCGCATAGGCGTCGTCGAACGAGTCGCCGGCCAGCACGACTTCGCCCCCGCGCGCGCGCACGGCATCCACCTTGATCGAGGGCGTGGCCTGGGGCATCACGATCACGGCCCGGCAACCGAGCTTCTGCGCCGACAGCGCCACGCCCTGGGCGTGGTTGCCGGCCGAGGCGCAGATCACGCCGCGCGCGCGCTGGGCTTCGCTCAGCCGCGCCATCTTGTTGTAGGCGCCGCGCAGCTTGAAGGAGAACACGGGCTGCATGTCCTCGCGCTTGAGCCAGATGCGGTGGCCGCAGCGCCGCGACAGGGCCGGCGCGAAATCGAGCGGCGTCTCGACCGCGGCTTCATAGACGCGGGCATCGAGGATGCGCACGAGGTAGTCATCTGGCGGGGCAACGGCGGACATGGCGGGTTCCGGCTGGCAAAAACGCCATTATCACCAATACCGTGGGGTACGGCGTGCGGCGACGATCGGCCTACAGTTCCCCTTTGGGCATCCGTATACCGGCTTGACAAGGCTTCGCCCCCTCCCCCCACTCGTCGAAAACCATGAAACTCTCCACTCGCCTCGCGATCATGATCGCCATGTCGGCCCTGGGCTTGTTGCTCATCGGCGGCTTCGGCCTCACCAACCTGCGCAGCAGCATGATGGCCGAGCGCCATGCGCAGATCGAAAACCTGCTCAAGATGAGCGTCGGCCTGCTGAATCACCTCGAAGCCGAGGTGAAGGCCGGCAAGCTCAGCCCGGAAGAGGCGCGCGCGCGCGCCGCCGACACCCTGGCCGGCCTGCGCAACGACAGCAACTACGTCTTCGCGCGCGACAGCGCCAACGTCTTCGTCGCCCACGTCAATCCCGAGCGGCTGGGCAAGGTCGATCTGGGCGCCAAGGTGCCCGACGGCCGCCACGTCGTGGAGGTCTATCGCGACGCGCTGGCCGCGCAGGGCGACTACGCCTACGTGACCATCCTGACCGCCAAGCCGGGCGCCCGCACCGAGGACGTGTCCGACAAACTCAACGGGGTGACGGTGTTCAAGCCCTGGGGCTGGACGATAGGCACGGGCTTCTTCACCGACGACATCAACGCGGCCTTCCTGCGCTACGCGCTGGCGATGGGCATCGCCGGCCTGGTCGTGCTCGCGGTGTCGATCGGCTTCGCGCTGTTCTCGGCGCGGCGCATCTACGCCCAGCTCGGCGGCGAGCCGGAACTGGCCGCGAAGGCGGTCGACACGCTGGCGCGCGGCGATCTCAGCCAGCCCGTGCCGAACGCCGCGCCGGGCAGCCTGATCCATTCGCTGGGGCGGATGCAGGGCAGCCTGAAGACCATGATCGGCCAGATCCAGGCGCAATCGGGCGCGCTGACCGAGGCGGCCACGCAGATCCGCGACACCATGCAGGAGATCGCGCACGCGGCCGAATCGTCGTCGGAGGCGGCCTCCTCGACGGCCGCGTCGGTCGAGGAAATGACCGTCAGCGTGGGCATGATCGCCGACAGCGCGCGCGAGACCGAAAGCCACTCGGACGCCGCCGCCGCGCTCGCGCATGGCGGCATGGAGCAGGTGGCGGGCGCGGCCGAGGAGATCCGCGAGGTTTCCGGCCGCATCGACCAGGCATCGCAGCAGATCGGCGAGCTGTCCGAGCGTTCGCGCCAGATCGGCGGCATCGCCAACGAGATCAAGGAGATCGCCGAGCAGACCAACCTGCTCGCCCTCAACGCCGCCATCGAGGCCGCGCGCGCGGGCGAACAGGGCCGGGGCTTCGCGGTCGTCGCCGACGAGGTGCGCAAGCTCGCCGAGCGCACGGCGCGCGCCACGCAGGAGATCAACGTCACCATCCAGGCCATCCAGCAGGAGATCGGCAGCGCCGTGGACAGCATGCAGGCCGCGGCCCCGCTGGCCGCGCGCGGCGCCGGCAAGGCCCAGGCGGCGGCCGGTTCGCTGCGCGAGATCACGGCCAGCACGCTCGCCACGCTGGACAAGATCCACGAGGTGGCGCACGCCACCGCCGAGCAGAACGCGGCCAGCACCAACATCGCCACGCACATCGAGCGCATCGCCAACATGCTCGACGAAACCGACCAGGCCGTGCGCAACGCGAACAAGGCGGTGGAATCGCTGAGCGTGATGGCGCACGACATCAACGGCGCGCTCGCGGGCTTCCGCGTGTAAGGACGCCGCCGGCAAGGCCCCTCCCCGGGGCCCCGGCCGGCGGTGGCGGGACATGCGGGTCCGGCCGCGCCGGCCCGTCGCCGGGGCACGATGCACGTGCCGGCATGCCCTCACCCGGCGCCCCGCCGTAGCACCCGGGCCGGGGCTCCGCACGCCCGCGCGGGCATGCGCTCCGGGGAGCGCCGCGCGGACCATGCCGCCGTCCTGAAGTACGGCGAACCTGACGCGACGGCCGCAGTCCAATCCGCGATTCCCCGCTCCGGAGCCCCGTCATGCCCTTCTCCTGCCTGCCCCGCCTGCTGCTCGCCACGCTGCCCCTGCTGGCCGCCGGCACCGCCCTGGCCCAGACCGCGCCGCGCTGCGACGCCCAGACCATCGCCGCCGCCGGCACGCCGCATCTCGAAGAAGTCGCCGGCGGCCTCGCCCACCCCTGGGCGCTGGTGTTCCTGCCCGACGGGCGCATGCTCGTGAGCGAGCGCGCCGGCCAGCTGCGCATCGTGTCCAGGGAAGGACGCCTGTCGGCGCCGATCCGGGGCGTACCGGCGGTGGTCGCACGCGGCCAGGGCGGCCTGCTCGACGTGGCGCTGGCGCCCGATTTCGCGCGCAGCGGCCGCATCTACCTGAGCTACGCGGAAGCCGGCGAAGGGGGCGCGGGCACGGCCATCGCGCAGGCCCGGCTCGACACCGAAGCCCTCGCGCTGAGCGGGCTGAAGGTGATCTACCGGCAGACGCCCAAGGTGAGCGGCAACAACCACTTCGGCGCGCGCCTCGCGTTCGGCGCCGACGGCAAGCTCTACGCCGCGCTGGGCGAGCGCCAGAAGTTCGAACCCTCGCAGGACCCGAAGCAGACGCTGGGCAAGGTGGTGCGCCTGGACGCGGACGGCGGCGTGCCGGCCGACAACCCGTTCGCGGGCAAGTCGGGCTGGCTGCCCGAGATCTACACGCTGGGCCACCGCAACCCGCAGGGCATGGCGCGCGAACCCGGCGGCACGCGGCTGTGGGTGGTGGAGCACGGCGCGCGCGGCGGCGACGAGATCAACCTGCTCACGCCGGGCACCAATTACGGCTGGCCGGTGATCAGCTACGGGCGCCACTACACCGGTCTCAAGATCGGCGAAGGCACGGCCAAGGCCGGCATGGCGCAGCCCGTGTGCTACTGGGACCCGTCCATCGCCCCCGGCAACATGGCGTTCTACGACGCCGACAAGGTGCCCGCCTGGCGCGGCAACCTGTTCGTCGCCGCCCTCAAGGATGAGTCCGTGGTGCGCCTCGTCATGGACGGAGAACGCGTGCGCGGCGCGGAGCGGATCGCGGTGGGCAAGCGTGTGCGCGACGTGCGCGTAGGCCCGGATGGCTGGCTCTACCTCGCCACCGACGAGGAAGCCGGACAGATCCTGCGCCTGAGCCTGCGCTGAGGCCGGCGCGGCATCGCGCGCCGCCCGGCGGCGCGCGGTGGAGGCTGCGCACCCCGGTATAACCCTTATTACCGCCACGGTCTTTTTCGGTTTCACGCTGCACTGCACACTCGGGTGGACCATCCTTTCCGGAGCCCCACCCATGAAGCTGCCGCACCTGTCCATCGTCCAGCGCCTGTGGCTGCTGGCCTTCACAGCCCTGCTCGCGCTGCTGGCGGTGGGCGTGGTCAGCCTGGACGCCAGCGCGCGCCTGGGCCGCAGCGTGAGCGCGCTCGGCGAGCGCAGCCTGCCCGCCGTGGAATCCCTGATGCGCGCGCAACAGGCCTTCTCGGGCGTGCGCATCCTGCTGCTGGAGCACATCACGGCGTCCGTCGAATCGCGCCTGACCGCCAGCGACGCCCCCATGCAGGCCATCGAGGAAGCCATCAAGGCCCGCACCACCGAGCTTGCCGCGATGCTCGAACGCTACGGCCAGAGCCTCGCCCAGGGCGACGAGGACCGCGCGCTGCTCGAGGCGGACCGCGCCGCCGTGGCCGCCTACGCGGCCGCGCTGTCGCCGGTGCTGGCGTTCTCGCGCTCGGGCGACACCGAGGGCGCGAGCACGCTGATCCGCGAGACCGTGACGCCGCAGGCCGACCTCGCCACCGCCGCGCTGGCGGCCCACCTCGAAGCCGTCACGCGTGCCGCCTCACGCGCGCGCGAAGAGGCCGCCGACGCGGACCGGCAGGGCCGCCTGCTGTCGTGGAGCGTAATCGGCGCGGGCGGGCTCATCGTGCTCGCCGTCAGCCTGGGCCTGATCCGCCGCATCAGCGCGAGCCTGCGCGAAGCCGTGGCGGCCGTGCAGGGCATCGCCGCCTCGCTCGACTTCACGCGCCGCGTGCGGACGGGCTCGCGCGACGAACTGGGGCGCATGGCGGACGCCATCAACCAGCTCATCGAGCGCAGCCAGGAAAACCTGATCCGCATGCGCTCCGGCGCCGGGGAACTGGCACAGGCGGCCAGCGCGCTGGCGGCGGGTGCCGCGCAGGTGTCGCGCGCCGCCTCGGCACAGAGCGAAGCCGCCGCGAGCATGGCCGCCAGCGTGGAACAGATGAGCGTGAGCATCGCGCACGTGGGCGACCGCGCGGGGCAGACCGACGCCATGTCGGGCGAGGCCGGGCGCCTCGCGCATGGCGGCAGCGAGGTGATCCACCAGACCGTGCGCGACATGCAGGACATCGCCGGCATCGTGGCGCGCGCCTCCGACGAGATCCGCGGCATGGAGCGCCACAGCGAGAAGATCGGCGGGGTCATCCTCATCATCAAGGAGGTGGCCGAGCAGACCAACCTGCTGGCGCTCAACGCCGCCATCGAGGCCGCGCGCGCGGGCGATCAGGGGCGCGGCTTCTCGGTCGTCGCCGACGAGGTACGCAAGCTCGCCGAGCGCACCGGCCACGCGGCCCAGGAGATCGTGCGCACGGTGCAGGACCTGGGCCTCGCGGCCGGTCAGGCCGTCCACAGCATGGGCGCGGCGAGCACGCAGGTCGGGCGCGGCGTGGCCCGCGCCGACGAGGCGAGCGCCGCGATCCGCCAGATCGGCCATAGCAGCGACCAGGTGGTGGGCATGGTCGCCGACATCAGCAGCGCCATCCGCGAACAGGGGCAGAGCAGCCACGAGCTTGCGCGCATGGTCGAGCGCATCGCGCAGATGGCCGAGGAAAGCGCGGCCAGCGCGAGTGCCAGCGCCGGCCTCGCGCACAGCCTGGACGGGCTCGCCGCCGGCATGCAGCAGGTGCTCGCGCAGTACCGCCTCCAGGCCGTGGGCTGAGCGCGCCCCGGCGCCTGGCGGGCGTCGCGGCGGGCCGCGCTTGCGCGCGGTATCTGCCCGACACCGGCACGCCGGCAACACCGGACGAAGCGCCGAAAACACGCCCCGGGCGGGCCGCAAACCGCGCGGCGGGCGCTCCGCTCGCCGCCCCGGGAATGCGATGCGCAGGCCGCCGCGCCGCCGGTGTGTCACGGCCGGCAGCTTTGGGGGGGCGGCCCTGGCGCGCGCCGCCGGCATGCCGGGGACGGGCAAGAACGCAGGAGCACAGCGAAACGCCGCGCCCCGCGCCGGTCGGGCGGGGTCAGGGCCGGCAGCAGGCTTCGCGCACCGCGCGGCGGCGTCGCCGCCGCCAGGGCGCGGGCGGGCTCAGACGGCGGCGAGCGCCTGGTCGAGGTCGGCCAGGATGTCTTCGATGTGCTCGATGCCGATGGACAGGCGGACCATGTCCTCGGACACCCCGGCGCGGCCGAGCTCCTCGGGCGAGAGCTGGCGGTGCGTGGTGCTCGCGGGGTGGCAGGCGAGCGACTTGGCGTCGCCGATGTTCACGAGCCGCGTGATGAGCTGCAGCGCGTCCTGGAAGCGCGCGCCGGCCTCGCGTCCGCCCTGCACGCCGAAGGTCAGCAGGCCCGACGCCTTGCCGCCGAAGTAACGGTCGACGAGCGCCTTGCTGGGGTGGTCGGGCAGGCCGGCGTAATTGACCCACGCGACCTTCGCGTGGGTCTGCAGGAAGCGCGCGACGCGCAGGGCATTGTCGACGTGGCGGTCCATGCGCAGCGCGAGCGTTTCCAGCCCCTGCAGGATCAGGAAGCTGTTGAACGGCGAGATCGCCGCGCCCATGTTGCGCAGCGGAACCGTCCGCGCGCGGCCGATGAAGGCCGCCGGGCCGAGGGCTTCGGTATAGACCACGCCGTGGTAGCTGACCTCGGGTTCGTTGAGGCGGCGGAAGCGTTCCTTGTGCGCGGCCCAGGGGAAGTTGCCCGAGTCGACGATGATGCCGCCTATGCTGGTGCCATGGCCGCCCATGTACTTGGTGAGCGAATGCACGACGATGTCGGCGCCATGCTCGAACGGCCGCGTGAGATAGGGCGTGGGCACCGTGTTGTCGACGATCAGCGGCACGCCGCCCGCGTGGGCCACTTCGGCAAAGGCGGCGAAGTCGACGACGTTGCCGAGCGGATTGCCGATGGATTCGCAGTAGATGGCCTTGGTGCGCGCATCGATCAGCGCGGCGGCAGCGGCGGGGTCGCTGGCGTCGACGAACTTCACCGTGATGCCGTACTGCGGCAGGGTGTGGGCGAAGAGGTTGTAGGTGCCGCCGTAGAGCGTGGTGGTGGCGATGATGTTGTCGCCCGCCTCGGCGATGGTGAGGATGGCGTAGGTGATCGCGGCCTGCCCCGAGGCCAGCGCGAGCGCGCCGATGCCGCCCTCGAGCGCGGCGACGCGCTGCTCGAGCACGTCGCTGGTGGGGTTCATGATGCGCGTGTAGATGTTGCCCTTGACCTTGAGATCGAAAAGATCGGCGCCGTGCTGCGTATCGTCGAAGGCGTAGCTGGTGGTCTGGTAGATCGGCACGGCGACGGCCTTGGTCGTCGGGTCGGGGCTGTAGCCGGCGTGAATGGCAAGGGTATCGAAGCGCATCGTGGGCGGACCTCGCGAAGGAAAGAGTCCGGCATGCTAACCCGCGCGCGCGGGCCCGGCTCAGACAAAATTCCGCTGTCCTTATCGTGCCGGCGCCTCGGCCTGCGCCGCGCACTGCTCGCGCAGGAAATCGCGCAGACGGTTGACCGCCGGCGTGAGCTGGCGGCGGTCGGCACACATCAGGTACAGCGGCGTGGCCTCGCCTTCCCACTGCGGGCAGATCTGCACGAGGCGGCCCGTGGCGAGTTCGGCCGTCACGTCGAGGCGGGATTTGTAGGCGATGCCGGCGCCCGCGAGCGCCCAGCGCCGCACCACGTCGCCGTCGTTGCTCACGCGGGTGGCCGGCGCGCGCACGGTCAGGCGCTCGGCGCCGAGGCGGAAGCGCCAGCGGTCGTGAATGTCGTCGCCGGTCATGAAGCAGAGGCAGTCGTGCACGTCCAGCTCGCGCGGCGAGGCGGGCGTGCCGCGCGCGGCCAGGTAGGCGGGCGTGGCGCACAGCACGCGCCGGTTGCCGGGCAGCAGCGGCAGGGCGATGAGGCTGGAGTCGCCGGGCTCGCCGTAGCGGATCGCGATATCCACGGGCTGGCGGTAGAAGTCGGCCATGCGGTCGGACAGATGCAGGCGGTAGCGGATCGCGGGGTGGGCCCGCGCGAAGGTGTCGAGCCAGGGCAGCAGCACGTTGCGGCCCAGATCGGACGGCGCCGCGATCTGCAGGGTGCCGCGCACGTCGTCGCGCGCGTCGGAGAGCGCGGCCTGGCCGTCGCGCAGGGCATCCAGACCCGCGCGGCAGTAACCCAGGTAACGCTCGCCCTCGTGCGTGAGCCGCAGGCTGCGCGTGGAGCGCACGAACAGCGGCGCGCCCAGTTCCGCCTCCAGCCGCTTGAGCGCCGCGCTCGCGGCGGCGGGGGTCAGGTCGAGCGCCCGCGCGGCGGCCGAAAGGCTGCCGGAATCGACGGTGCGCACGAAGATTTCCAGATCCCTGAGGGCTTTCATTTTCAAATGAAAATTGAGAATTGCTTCAATTGTGAAATGGTTTTTCAGAGTCGTAAAGCGCGCCAAGATGGCGCCATCTCTTGCGCACAGGATGCCCCACCATGACGACCGACTCCATCCTCAGGAACCAGACCGTGCTCGTCGTCGGGGGCGGCAGCGGCATCGGCGCCGCCGTGGCGCGCGAAGCCATGCGCCGGGGCGCGCAGGTGGTGGTGGCGGGGCGTCATCTGGAACGCTTGGAGCGGATCGGCGTGGGTGCGCACGCGGTGGTGCTCGACGTGACCGACGAGGCCGGCATGCAGGCGGCGCTGGCCCGCATCGGACACATCGACCATCTGGTGGTGACGGCCGCCGCCGCGGTGGGTTCGCCGCGCATCGCGGAAGCCGATCTGGCCACGGCGCGCGCGGCCTTCGACGTGAAGTTCTGGGGCACGCTGCGCCTCGTGCAGCTGGTGCTGCCACACCTTGCCGAAACGGGCAGCATCACGCTCACCACCGGGGTGCTGGCGCGAAAGTTCGTGCCCGGCGGTTTCATCCGGTCCACGCTCAACGCAGCGCTGGAAGCCTTCGTGAAGAATCTCGCGAAGGAGATCGCCCCCCGCCGTGCCAACGCCGTCAGCCCCGGCGTGACCGCCACCGAGGCCTATGCCAGCATGTCCGCGGCCGAGCGCGAGGCGATGTTCCAGCGCACCGCGCGCGTGCTGCCGGCCGGCCGCGTGGGCACCGCCACCGATCTCGCCCAGGCGTATGTGCTGGCGATGGAGAACGAATTCATGACCGGTATCGTGATCGACGTCGAAGGAGGCGCGCTGCTGTGACCACCACCCTGTTCTCTCCCTGGCGGGCCGGCGCGCTGGCACTGCCCAACCGCATCGTGATGGCGCCCATGACGCGCGCCCGCGCCACCCAGCCCGGCGACCTGCCCAACGCCCTGATGGCGGAGTACTACGCGCAGCGCGCATCGGCGGGCCTCATCGTGACCGAGGCCTCGCAGGTGTCGCCGCAGGGCAAGGGCTACTCCTTCACGCCCGGCATCCACAGCGCCGGGCAGGTGGCGGGGTGGCGCCTGGTCACCGACGCGGTGCACCGCGCGGGCGGACGCATCGTGCTGCAGCTGTGGCACGTGGGGCGCATGTCGCACCCGGATTTCCACGCCGGCGAGCTGCCCGTGGCGCCCTCGGCGCTGTCGCCGCAGGCCAGCATCTGGAAGTGGAACGAGGCCGAGGGGCGGGGCGAGATGGTGGCCTGCCCGGTGCCGCGCGCGCTCACGGTGGCCGGCATCCGCGAAATCGTCGAGGATTTCCGCCTCGGCGCGCGCAACGCGCTGGCGGCCGGTTTCGACGGCGTGGAGATCCATGGCGCCAACGGTTACCTCATCGACCAGTTCCTGCGCAGCACCTCCAACGTCCGCACCGACGACTACGGCGGCTCGCGCGAGAACCGCCTGCGCTTCCTGCGCGAAGTCGTGGAGGCGGTGATCTCGGAGGCCGGCGCCGCGCGCACCGGCATCCGCCTCGCGCCCTTCCTGACCGCGCGCGGCATGGCCTGCCCCGACATCCTGCCCACCCTGCTGGAGGCCGCGCGCCACCTGCAGCACAAGGGGCTCGCCTACCTGCATCTCGTGGAAGCCGACTGGGACGACGCGCCCGTCTTCACGGAGGCGTTCCGCCGCGCGCTGCGCGAGGCCTTCCGCGGCACGCTCATCGTGGCCGGCAAGTACAACCAGACCCGCGCCGACTGGGTGCTCTCGCACCACTACGCCGACCTCGTTGCCTTCGGCCGCCCCTTCATCGCCAACCCTGACCTGCCGCGCCGGCTGGCCCGCGCATTGCCGCTCGCACCGTTCGACGCGGCCACGCTGTTCGGCGGCGACGCACGCGGCCTGACCGATTACCCGGCCCTCGCGGCCTCCTGATCCCACTGTTTTTCCCACCTGAGGAACCCAGCATGAAAGCCATCGGATACCAGCAAGCCCTGCCCATCACGCACGCCGACTCGTTGCGCGACATCGAGATCGACGCCCCGGTCGCCAGCGGCCGCGATCTGCTCGTCGAAGTGGCGGCGATCGCGGTGAACCCGGTCGACACCAAGATCCGCGCCAACGTCGCGCCGCCCGCCGGCGAAACCAAGGTGATCGGCTGGGATGCCGTCGGCATCGTGCGCGCGGTCGGCGCCGACGTCAGCCTGTTCAAGCCCGGCGATCGCGTCTGGTACGCGGGTTCGCTGACGCGGCCGGGCGCCAACGCCGAACTGCACCTCGTCGACGAACGCATCGCCGGCCACGCCCCGTCCACGCTGGCCGACGCCCAGGCCGCGGCCCTGCCGCTGACCACGCTGACGGCCTGGGAGCTGCTGTTCGACCGCCTCGAAGTCGCGCCCGGCAAGCAGCAGGGCGACGCGATCCTGATCGTCGGCGCGGCCGGCGGGGTCGGCTCCATCCTGACCCAGCTCGCACGCCGCCTCACCGGACTCACCGTGATCGGCAGCGCCTCGCGCGCCGAGACCGAGGCCTGGGTGCGCGGCCTCGGCGCCCATCACGTCATCGACCACAGCAAGCCGCTCTCGCAGGAGCTGGCGCGCATCGGCGTCCCGCAGGTGCGCTACGTGGCCGGCCTCACGCAGACCGACCGGCACTTCGAGGAGATCGTCGCCAGCCTCGCGCCGCAGGGGCGCCTCGCGCTCATCGACGATCCGGCCGCGCTCGACGTCACGAAGCTCAAGCGCAAATCGGTCTCGCTGCACTGGGAGTTCATGTACACGCGCTCGATGTTCGAGACGCCCGACATGGTGGCCCAGCACCGCATCCTCGAAGAAGTGGCCGCGCTCGTAGACGCCGGGCTGATCCGCACCACGCTGGGCGAGCATTTCGGCACGATCAACGCCACCAACCTCAAGCGCGCCCATGCCCTCATCGAATCGGGCAAGGCACGCGGCAAGATCGTGCTCGAAGGCTGGAACTGACCCCGGCGCGCGCTCCCGCAGCCAGGCCCCGCAGCGCGGGGCCTTTTTCGTTCACGCCGCCGTCGCGGTGACGGCGGCGGGGCCCGTCCGCCGGCTCGAGGCCGGCACGCACGCTGCCGGCGGGCGCTTGTCCGAAGCGCCGGGCGGCGCCCTCGCGCGCCGCGCCGACCGCATCGCCGTGCGGTGGCGGTGGCGGTCTCCGGCGCTGCCACGTCACGTCACGTCACGACAGGCGATAGCGTGTAGCCGGCCGGTCGCGCGAAAGCTGGGGCGCGAGCGCGCGCCGCAGCGTCTGCAGCGCCTGCCAGTCGGCACTGTCGGGCAGCGAGGGGATGGTCACCACCTCGCCCTGCTCCAGCCCGGCCAGCGCGGCGTCCACCATGTCGCCCACCTCCATGATCATCGCGGGCGGCAGATGCTCCAGCGTGGCGGCATCCCAGATGGCGGTGCGCGTCACGCCCGGCAGCACGACCTGCACGCGCACGCCCGCGTCCGCCAGCTCGGCGTCCAGCGACTGGCTCAGCGCCAGCAGGTAGGCCTTGCTGCCGGCGTAGGTGCCGCTGAAATCCTCCGGCATCAGGGCCGTCACCGAGGCGATGTTGATGAGCGTGCCGCCCCCGCGCGCCACGAAACCGCGCGCGGCGGCCGCCGCGAGCCGCGTGGGCGCGATCACGTTCAGGCGCAGCATCTGCTCGACGCGACCGATGTCGGCCTCGACGAAACGGCCCGCCACGGTGGCACCCGCGTTGTTCACGAGCACGCCGATCGAGGCGTCCTCGGCGAGCCGCGTCTCCACGCGCGCGAGCGCATCCGGCAAGGTGAGGTCGGCCGGCAGCAGGTCCACCGCCACGCCATGCAGGCTGCGCAGCCGCGCCGCGAGCACGTTGAGACGGGCTTCGTCGCGCGCCACCAGCACGAGCTTGTGGCCGCGCGCGGCGAGCCGCCCGGCATAGACTTCGCCAATGCCCGACGACGCCCCCGTGACGAGCGCGGTGCCGGAAAGAACGGACGGATCGGAAGCGGGCATGGGAACTCCTCTGGGCAACGTACACGGGACTGCTGTCGTCACTCTGGAAGCCGCGCGCGCCCCACGCAAGGGGCGGTGGCGCTCAGTCTGTGCCGTGCCGCGTCCGCTCGCGCAATGCCTCGCCCGGGCGGCCGGCCTCCGTCTCGCCGGGCTCCGGCGGCTGCCCCGGCAGGGCCAGCAGCGCGAGCAGCACGAGGGTGCCGACCACCGGCACGACCTGCGCGAACACCCAGCCGCCGGAGCGGCCGGCGTCATGCAGGCGGCGCACGCACAGGCCCGCCAGCGTCGGCAGGCTCGCGAGGCAGAACACGGCCACGAGCCAGCCGGCCGGATGCGCCGGCAGGCGCGCGGGCGACGCGGCGCCCAGCATGTCGCCAAGGCGTCTCAGGACGAACAGCAGCAAGGCATGCCAGGCGAGGAAGGGCCAGAATTCGCGCCGCGAGAGCCGGCCCGGCAACGCAGCACGGCGGCGAAGGCGTGGGAAGATGCCGGACATGGGCCAACTCCAGGGCAGACCGGATGGGGAAGCGCCCAGCGTACTGGATTCGCGCAGGCGCCGCGCCTCGCAACGGTCACGAAATGCAACGCGCGCCCGCGCCCCGGTCGGGGCCGCGCGCGCCAGCCGGGGCGACTCCGCGCGATGCGGCAAGGCTCGCTGCGCCGGGGCCGGATCTGACGCGCGAAGGTCCCCCGCGAGGCCCGCGCGGGCCGGGCTCAGCCGCGCGAGCGCACGCGCACGATCACGTCCACCGCTTCGAGCTCCAGGTGCGGGGGCAGCTGCGGCATGCCGCTCACGCGCAGCGCCTCGGCCGGCAGGTCGCCCAGCTCGCCGCTGCGGCTGTCGTAGTAGTGGAAATGCGGCGCGGTGTTGGAGTCGTAGATCACGCTGCCGCCATCGACGATGATCTCGCGCACGAGCCCGTGCGCCACGAACAGCCCCAGGGTGTTGTAGACGGTGGCCCGGGCGAGGCCGGGGGCCTGCTCGCGCATCCGCGCGACGAGCTGCTCGGCCGTGAGGTGCGCGGGCGCGCCCAGGAAGGCGCAGGCGATCTGGACGCGCTGCCGCGTGACCGGAATCCCCGCGCCACGCAGCAGCGCGGAGGCCGCTTCAGGAGTCATGTCTGCCATCTGGCGGCCTCTCGCGGCGGGTCAGAACGGCTTCGGCGGCACCGTGGCATTCGTCGAAGGCGGCAGCACGGGCAGCGTGACACGCGGCTGGTCCCCCGTGAGCGTCTTCAGGAAAGCCACGATCTTGGCCGTCTCGTCGTCCGTGAAGCGCTTGCCCAGTTGCAGCCGGCCCATCACGTCCACCGCCTGTTCCAGCGTCTGCGCTTCGCCATCGTGGAAGTACGGATAGGTCAGCTCCACGTTGCGCAGCGTCGGCACCTTGAAGTTGAAGCGGTCGGCATCGTTGCCCGTCACGGCGGCCCGGCCCAGCGCGGGGTTGCGCGTCTGGTAGGGCTCGATGAGGCCCATCTTCTGGAAGGATGCGCCGCCGACGGCCTCGCCGTTATGACAGGCCACGCAGCCGCTGTCGCGGAAGAGCACGTACCCGGCGAGTTCCTGCGCGCTGATCGCCTTCTTGTCGCCCTTGAGCCACTTGTCGAAGCGCGCGTTGGGCGTGACCAGCGTTTCCTCGAAGGCCGCGATGGCGGAGGTCACGCGGTCGATATCCACGCCGTCGCTGCCGAAGACCTTGCGGAACTCGGCGCGATACTGCGGGATGGATCTCAGCACGTCCACCGCAAGCGAATGCGAGAACGCCATTTCGCCGGGGTTGGCGATGGGGCCGCCGGCCTGCTCCTTCAGATCCTTGGCGCGGCCGTCCCAGAACTGCGCCAGGCTGAGGCTGGAGTTGAGCACCGTGGGCGAGTTGATCGGTCCCTGCTGCCAGCGGTCGCCGATCGAGGTCTTGAGGTTGTCGGTGCCCCCCATCGCCAGGTTGTGGCAGGAGTTGCAGGAAATGAAGCCCGATTTCGACAGGCGCGGATCGAAGTAGAGCTTCTTGCCCAGTTCGACCTTGGCGGGCGACTTCACGACCGCCGCGCGGATCGGCGAGATGGGCTCCTGGGCCGCGGCGGGGGCCGCGGACAGGCTTAACGGCAAGAGCACCCCGGCCAGCAGGGTGAGGGTCATCTTCATGGCTTTCTCCCGGTTTCACGCAGTGCTTGATGGAATGACTTTTGGACTAAATCCAAAACAGCACCGCCATTGCAGACCCGGGCCGCGCCGGCCACCTTGCGCCAGATCAAAAACCCTCTCTGCGGCGTGGTTAACCCTGAACCCGACGTCCTGGCCCCACCGCGGCGCGCGGCGGGACGGCCGTGCGGGGCACGCTCAGTGGCTCGCGAGCTTCATGCCGATCACGCCGACGATGACGAGCGCCATCGAGGCGAGCTGGCCGGGGTTGAGGCGGTCGCCGAAGACGAGCGCGCCGAAGATCGCCACGCCGACCGCGCCCAGCCCCGTCCACACCGCATACGCCACGCCGGCCGGGATGCCGCGCATGGCGAAGGACAGCAGGGTCATGTTGGTGGCCGTCAGCACGATGGAGGCCGCGATGGGCCACGGCCCGGGGTGCATCTGGATGTACTTGAGGCTCAAGGCCCACAGGATTTCCGTGACCACGGCCACGGCGAGGACCAACCAGTAAGAAAGCATGCATGGCTCCACGAGAACAGGGGGCTCATGACGGATCGGCATGCCTCCGGAAACCCACAGATGAGGCGCGCAGCGTGGCGGGGCGCCACGGAAAGGGCGCGCATTATGCCATGCCGCGCGCGACGGCCCGAGGGCGCCGGGGCGGCCCGCGCGCCACCACCGTGGCCGGGGCAGGCG
>JAVHXQ010000015.1 GCA_031119555.1 Candidatus Dactylopiibacterium sp. | reverse complement strand
GCCGCTGTTCGCAGCGGACGCCAGCCCCGCCGGCATGGGCGCATCCACGCCCGAAACCTCGCCCCCGCCGCCGGCCACGCCGGCCGTGGAGCCCGCCGTCAGCGCGCCAGCGTTCTGAGCGCGCCGCCAGCGCGGCCCGGCCTCACTCGCGCCAGACGACGATGATCTGCGCGGGCCCGCCGCCCAGCGGCAGCAGGTTGCCCTGCCCGCTCACGCGCGCGCGGAAGTAGAACGGTCGCGCCGGGTCCTCGCCCACGAAGGCCAGGGTCTGGCGCGCGCTGGCGTCGCTCACGTCGGAGCAGCGCCCGCCCTCCTGGCACAGCGCCATGCTGAAGCCGGCGGGCGGATTGTCGTAATGCCAGCGGTAGCTCACGCTGAGGATGCGCGCGCCCGGCGCGGGCGGACGCCCCACGATGGGCAGGCGCGTGTCGAAATTGGCGTTGCGCCGGTCGACGCGCACCAGCCCCGCCTCGCCGCTGTAGGCACGCTCCACGCCCTGCGCGCGCGCGCCGCCCGGCAACGTGGCCAGCAGCGCGAGCGCCACGGCCGCGCCGGCCGGCCGCCAGCGCTCAGTGATGGTGGCCATGCTCGCCATGCACGTGCTGGTGCGCGATTTCCTCCGGCGTGGCGGCGCGCACGTCCAGCACCTGCAGGCGGAAGTTCAGCGCGCGGCCGGCCAGCGGATGGTTGCCGTCGAGCATCACGACCGGGCCCTTGATCTTGGTGACGAAGAAGTAGCGCGGCTCGCCCTTGTGATCGGGGCGCTGGATCTGGCCGCCCACCTTGACCCCGGGCGGGAACTCGCTCTTCGGCATGGTCTGCAGCAGCGCCTCGTCGTAGGCGCCGAAGCAGTCTTCCACGGCCAGCTCGAGCGCGGTCTGGAAGCCGGCTTCCTGACCGTCGAGCGCGGCCTCGAGCCTGGCGAAGATGTTGTCGTAACCGCCGTGCAGGTAAGACACCGGGCGCTTGCCGTCATCGACGACGCGGCCGGTGGCGTCGGTCACCTTCATGCTCACGGTCACGGCCGTGTCCTTGCTGATCTTCATCGGGGCTCCATTCGGTTCGGGTCAGGAAAAAAGGCGTTCATTGTCGGCGATCGCCGCCCGCGACGGAAGCCGCCGCCGGCACCAGCGCCTCGCCCTGCGCGCGCAGCCACGCTCCCACGCCCTCCCTTGGCACCTCGAGCGCGCGCGTCACGCCCGCGCCGGCGGCCGGATAGCCGCCCACCTCGTCCTGGCTGTCGATGATGCGGCCGCTGCCCGCGCGCACGCTCGCCACGATGCGCGCGTCCACCGCGTCGCGCTCGCTGGGCCGCGCACCGGCCTGCGCAAGCACCGCCTCGCGCACGCCTTCGACGCCGCGTGCGACGAAGCCCGCCGGCCACAGCGGCGCCACGTCGAGCCGGCTCACGCGCGGGCCGGTCTCGGGCAGGCGCGCGCCATCGCGCAGGTCGAGGCGGTTGTCGGCGAGGAAGACTTCCGCCGGGCCTTCGCCAAACCGCTTGCTGATGTTGGCCGTCACGAACGCTTTCACGCGCGTGTCCGCGCCTCCCACGAGGTGGTTGCCCACCACCGCGATGCGCGGCGCCGGCGGCAGCGCGCGGCCCTCCCACTCGGCGGGCGCGGCTCCCGCCGAAATGGCTTTGCCGCCGGGGTTGTAGATGAGGTTGTTGACCACCACGCCGGTCGCGCCCCCCTTGAACATCGGGTTGCGGTCGTCGTTGTGGGCGTAGAGATTGCCCAGCACCGCCACGTCGCGGACCATGTCGTGGATCAGCGTGCCCTTGGAGTGCGGCTCGCGCTTGGAGTGCACCGAATGCATGAGCCCCTCGGCCACGATGTTGTTCGACAGCGTGACGCGGCGCGACGTGCGCTCGGGGCCTTCGTAACGCGCGCCCGAGACCGAGAGGTTCTCGTCGACGGCCCAGGCGAAGCTGCAGTGATCGATCACGATGTTGTAGGCGTCCGGACCGCTGGTGGTCACGTCCACGTCCCAGCCCTCGCGGAAGTCGGCGCTCGTGTAGCGGGGCAGCCCGGCGTCTCCCATGCGAAAGCGGATGTGCTGCATGAGCACGTCGTGGGTGCGGATCTCCAGCCCGCCACGGATCAGCGTGATGCCGGGAGCGGGCGCGGTCTGGCCGGCGACGGTGACGAAGGGCGCGTCCAGACGCAGCGGCTTGCGGCCCAGATCGATCACGCCACCCACCTCGAACACGATCACGCGCGGACCCCGCTGCGCCAGCGCTTCGCGCAGGGAGCCGGGCCCGTCGGCCGCGAGCGTGGTCACGCGCACGATGTCGCCGCCCTCGCCCGCCGGGGTTTCCGTACCGAAGCCCTTGAGGCCGTAGGTCTCGGCCACGCTGGGCAACGCGGCGCGCGCCGCGGTACCGGCACAGCCGGCCTGGGTGGCGGCCAGCAGAATGAGCAGCCCGACCTGTATCGTGAATTTCATGCGCATGTCTCCGTGAGCCGGCGGTCCCTGCCGCCGCTTGCGCATGATGCCGCAGCATCGCCGTGGCTCACCGGCCGCGGCGGAAACCCCGCGCCGGATCCGTCAGGGGGCGTTGCTTTTCAGTGCGGACCCGCCCCTGCCCGCAGGCTCGCGGCCAGTTCGTCGAGCGGCGTGGGGGCGTAGGCGTAAGGGGGCGTCCAGCCCGCCGGCCCGAGCCCGCTCAGCCGGGGGCAATCCAGCGTCAGGGCTCGTCCGTTGAGCAAACTGCCCCGATCTTCGTAGCGCGTGCCGCCGAAGGTTTTCACGATGTCGCACGCCGTGGTCGCGCCTTCGATCTCGAAGCGGTTCGCCTCCGAGATCATGCTCGCGCCCACGCCGACACCGTGGCTGTACTGGTGCGGATACACCGCGTGGGTGCGGCTGCCGACGTGCAGGTTGCTGTAGAGATGTACCTGGCCGTAGCGCACGCGGGGGGCGCGCTGCACGATGTTGTCGAACAGGTTGTGGTGAAAGCTCGCGCGCAGATGGCCGGCATCGCTCTCGCGGCTGTCGCTGTGGCCGACGAGATTGTTCTTGTCGTGGAGACGGAAGATGCTCCACGACACCGTGACGAAATCGGCGCCGTTCTTGAGATCCAGCGCGCCATCGTGATGCTGGACTTCCTGACCGTTGGCGTGACCGTTCTGGTCGTCCGTGCGCGGCGCATCGGTGATCAGCACGCGGTCGATCCAGACATGGCGGCTGGCGTCCACGGTGATGCCGTCGTATTCCGAGTTCCAGTGCCCGTGGGGGCCGTCTTCCGGGTCCCACACCGGAAACGCGTCCCAGGGGGTCTGGATCGCGAAGTTGCGCAGGATCACGTCGTCCACGCCCTTGAGGACGAGATTGACATTGACGAGGCCGGCGTCGCCGCCGCGCCCCACCAGCGTGGTCCGCGAAGGCACGCGCAGCTGCCCGCGGCGGGACTGGTCCGCGTGGTCGGCGAAGGGCACCCCGCCCGTGGCATCGATGACCCCTTCCAGCACCACGATGCGCGGTGCGCCGTCGCGGTCGCCCAGCGCGGCACGCAGGGCGGCGATGTCGCGCACCCGGAACACGCGCGCGGCGGGCGCGGCGGCACCACCCTGCGTGCCGCCTTCCTGTGCGGCCCAGCCGTCGGCGGGGGCCACCTCGCGCCAGAAGGCCTCGGGCGATTCGCCGGCCACGGCGCTCGCCCATGTGGCGCAGGCCAGCGTGAACATGCAAAGCTGTCTGATCATTGCGGTGTGTTTTTGTGGGGGAGAAGGTGCCGCCACGCGGTCCGCGCGACGCCAGGCGCAAGTATACCGTGCGCCCCGCCCCCCCTTCCGCGCGGGCAGGGTGCATTGCACGCGTCTGCCGATGGCAGGATGATCCGTCCGACGGCGCCGGGTCCGCGCCGACGCACGAGGAGAATCGCCATGCGCCTGGACGGAGACGAAAGCCGCAACATCGAAGACCGGCGGGGCCGTGGCGGCTTTCCGGGCGGGCGCGGCGGCATCGGCATCGGCACCATCGTGATCGCCCTCGCGGCCGCGTATTTCTTCGGCATCGACCCCGCGCTGATCCTCAACGGCGCACAGGTCCTGCCAGGCGACGCCGCGCCGACGCAGGCCGCCGCGCCGGTCGCCGAGAGCCCGGCCGAAGCCGCGCAGCGCCGGTTCGTGGCGCAGGTGCTGCACGACACGGAGCTCACCTGGGGCGAGATCTTCCGCGCCCAGGGGCAGGCCTACAGCGAGCCCAGGCTGGTGCTCTTCCGCGATGCCACGCCCACCGCCTGCGGCCAGGGCGAAGCCGCCACGGGCCCGTTCTACTGCCCCGCCGATCAGCGCGTGTACCTCGACCTGACGTTCTTCGATGCGCTCGAACGGCGCTTCAACGCCCCGGGCAACGCCGCGCAGGCTTACGTGATCGCGCACGAGGTCGGGCACCACGTGCAGCATCTGCTGGGCATTTCGGAACGCGTGCAGCGGGCGCGCCAGCAAGCGTCGGAGAGGCAGGCCAATGCCCTCTCGGTGCGCCTCGAGCTGCAGGCGGATTGTTTGGCGGGCGTGTGGGTCAACAAGGCAAACCAGCAGCGCAACGTGCTGGAGGCGGGCGACATCGAAAGCGTGCTTGGCGCCGCCAGCGCCATCGGCGACGATACGCTGCAGAAAGGCGCCCGCGGCTACGCCACGCCGGACAGCTTCACGCATGGCAGTGCCGCGCAGCGCACGCGCTGGTTCCGCACCGGCTTCGAGACCGGCGACCTCGCGCGCTGCGATACCTTCGCGCGCGGCGTCGCGCCATAGAATCCCACCGCCCACCGTTTCCTGGAGTTTCACCATGGCCCACCCCACCACTTCCCGTCTGCGCTTCGCCCTGGCCTGCTGCGTCGTGCTGCTCGCCGCCTGCTCGACCACGCGCTTCTATCCGCACGAAGCCACGCACAACGAATACGCCGGCAAGGGGGGCAGCCGCTTCACCTACGAGGGCATCGACATCTGGTTCAACGGAGAGCCCGCGCGGCGGTACGAGATCCTCGGCTACATCGAGGACCCGCGCGGCCTGTATGCCGACGACGCCCACCGCCGCGTGGAAGGCGACGTGATCGACAAGGCGCGCGAGATCGGCGCCGACGCGCTCATCGAGGTCGTGCTGCCGGGCGGGCCGCGCTATACCTCGGGCCTGCGTTTCGGCGGTTTCGGAGGCTTCGGCGGGCACTCCAGCATGGGCATGGGCGTGGGCTTCGGCATCCCGATGGATGAGCGCACCCCGGTCAAATACACCGCCGTGCGCTATCTCGACCGGCCATGAGCGACGCAACGGCGACGGGCGCCGCGCGCCATCGCGTGGAGATCCGTTACTGCACGCAGTGCCGCTGGCTGCTGCGCGCGGCCTGGATGGCCCAGGAGCTGCTCACGAGCTTCGAGGACGAGATCGGCGAACTCAGCCTGCAACCCGGCACGGGCGGGGTCTTCGAGGTGCTCGCCGATGGCGCGCTGGTGTGGTCGCGCAAGGCCGAGGGGCGCTTTCCCGACATCGCGGAACTCAAGCAGCGCGTGCGCGACCACGTCGCGCCCGAGCGCAGCCTGGGTCACGCCGACCGCAAGCCCGGCGCCTGAGGCGCGGGCGCGTCCTGCGCCCACGGGTTCGTGCCGCCGCTTTCCATCCAGCACAGCCAGGCACGCACGGCGAACTCGAGGGCGGCGTAGTCGGGCTCGATGTGATGGCAGAGCTGGTAGAAGGCGCGGTCGTGCCCGCGCTCCTTCAGATGCGCGAGTTCATGCGCCACGATCATGCGCAGGAAGGCTTCCGGCGCCTCGCGAAAGACGCCGTCCACGCGGATCTCGCGCTTGGCCTTGAGCTTGCCCCCCCTGCACGCGCGAGATCGTGGTGTGCGTGCCGAGCGCGTGGCGCAAGGTCTGCAGGCGCGCGTCGTACTGCACGCGCGCGAGCACGCCGGCGTGGCGCAGGCGGGCCTGCTTGAGTTCGCTCGCGAACGCGTAGAGCGCGGTGTCGGAGCGGATGACATGCGCGGCGCCGTGACGCTGGCGCAACGCCGCGCCCAGGCTGCCGTCCGCGATGCGCTGGGCCACCCGGGCGGCGAGCGGCTCGGGATAGCCGGCCAGGAAAGACAGCACGGGAACGTTCGACATGGGAGGACGGAGGGGAAAACGCTGCGGCCCGCATGATACGCGGGCCGCGGCACGGCACGACGGGCTTACTTGAGCTGGCAGATGTCCAGCTTGTTCATGTCGGTGTAGTCGAGGTTCTCGCCGCCCATGGCCCAGATGAACGTGTAGTTCGAGGTGCCCGAGCCCATGTGGATGGACCACGGCGGCGACACGACGGCCTCCTCGGGGCCCATCACGATGTGGCGCATGTCGTCGGGCTCGCCCATGAAATGCATGATGCGCTGGTCTTCCTTGAGGTCGAAGTAGAAATACACCTCGGAGCGGCGGTCGTGCAGATGCGGCGGGCAGGTGTTCCAGACCGAGCCGGGCTTGAGGATGGTCATGCCGAGCAGGAGCTGGCAGCTCTTCACGGTGGCCGGCACCACGTACTGGTAGATGGTGCGCTCGTTGGAGGTTTCGAGCGCGCCCATGTTGAGCGGCACCGCCTTGTCGATGGGAATGTGGGTCGTGGTGCAGGCCGCGTGCGCGGGCGTGGAGACGAGATAGAACTTGGCCGGGCGAGCGGCATCGACCGATTCGAAACGCACGTCGGCCGCGCCCATCGCGATGTAGAGGCCATCCCTGGGCGCCATCTCGTAGCGGACCCCGTCCACGGTGATGACGCCGGCGCCGGCGCCCACGTTGATCGCGCCCATCTCGCGGCGCTCCAGGAACGGCAGGCCGGCGGCGGAGGCCGGTTCGGTCTGCGCCGGCAGCGCAAGGGCTTCGCGCACGGGCGCCGCGCCGCCCACCACCATGCGCTCGAAATGGGTGTAGTTGAGACGGATCTCGTCCGCGCCGAACAGGGCATCGATGAGGTAGCGGCTGCGCAGCTGCGCATTGCTCGCGCCGGGCATCGAATCGGGATGGGTTGCGTGGAACACGCGGCGGTACAGACTCATGACGTCAGCTCCCTCGGCAGGATCGAAACCGTCATTCTAGAGAGGCGGCCGGGGCATTCAAGCGCCATGACCGCCGCGCCCGCCGCCCGATCGGCGACAATCGCCGTCCCGAACCGATGGAGCCTTTCATGAACGATCAGGATCTGCCGCCCCTGCCCGGGCTGGCGCCGGGCCGCTACCGCCACTACAAGGGCGGCGAGTACGAGGTGCTGGGTGTGGCGCGGCATTCCGAAACGCTGGAGCCGATGGTCGTGTATCGCCCGCTCTACGGCGCGAAGGGCCTGTGGGTGCGGCCCTTCGCGATGTTCGTCGAGGCGGTGCGCGTCGCGGGCTACGCCGGCCCCCGCTTCACGCGCCTGCCCGATCAGGGCTGAGCCAGCACCGGCTTGCGCCCGACCCGCTTGGCCCAGGCCGGATACTCCGTGGCCAGCAGCTTCGCGGGCCAGGTGCCGTACCAGTCATAGCCCGTGCGCCGCTCGTGCAGGATCTCGTCGTAACGCTTGACGCGCACCCCGTCGCGATTGGCGAGCACCACGCTGTTGTCGGCCAGGTCGTAGAAGCGTCCCCACAATGCCGGCGCGGCGGGGTCCTCGACCAGACGGCGGTCGGTGGTGGCGGTGTGGAAGTCGTACTTCACGGGCTGCTCGAGCTTGAAGGTTTCCACGCGCAGGCCCCGCAGCGCCGAGCGCTCGAACCAGCGCACGGCGCCCTCCACGGCACGGATCTGGGCCGGCGAAGGCTCGGGAATGCTCATCAGGTAGCGCACCATCTCGACGCTCTCGCGCGAGACGATGGAGGCGAGCTCGAAGCTGCGGCCGCCCTCGGGCTTGAGCGAAACGGGGTGGTACTGCCCTGCCCAGCCCGCCAGGCGGCCTTCCTGCACGATCTGCAGGCGCAGCACGCAATCGTCGCCACGCCGCAAGGCCGCGCGCGCGCGGGCACGCTCGGGCGCCGGCATGAACCCGAAGGGCGCGTCGCCCGTCGCAACGCGGCGCAGCGTGCGCAGCACGCCCGAGGTCACCGCGTCCGCCATCGTGATGTAGGGGTGATAGGGCTGCGAGCCCGGCACGGTATGCGGCCAGCCGCCGCACTTGCGGTGCTGGTTGCGCAGCATGAAGTCGAGCCCGCGCAGCGAGGCCTCGCGATAGCGCACGTCCTGCGTCTGGTTGAACGCCGCCGCCAGATACTCCACCTGCGAGAACACGTTGTCGTTGTCGAAGCTGGCCGAGTCGACCTTCTGGTCTTCCTGGATCTGCGCCTTCTCGGCATAGCTCAGGATGCGCGTGGGATCGCGATTCTCGATCCAGCCGCCGTTGCGGCGCTGGTAGAGCAGCACGTTGTCGGCGATCTCGACGATCTGCTCGGGTGCGTAGCGGGCGTAATCGTTGCCGTAACGGTTGCGCCAGTGGTGGATCCCGTCGCGGAATCCGTCGAGCGGAATGGCCTGCCACGGGCCCGACGGCGAAGCCGCCACGGCGGGCAAGGAACTGCCGGCCACCAGACTCGCGGCCAGCAACGCTCCGCATACGAACTGCTTCATGCTTGTTCCTCCTGTGAAATGAGCCGCCGGCAGGCTGCCGTCGCGCAAGGCTCCAGGACGGACCATAGCGCCCCGACGGGCCCGTCAACGCAAAACCGGCGCCTGGGGCGCCGGTTGCGGAACAAAAGTGTTGCGTGCGACAGGCGTTGCGCGCGTCAGGCCACCGCCAGGCGCTCACCCCGGATCGCCGCGGCCAGCGCCATGTCGCGCACCATCACGTGCTCGCGCAGCCAGCCGGCGAGGAACTGGTCGATGTCGAGCTGGGCGGTGCGGGCGCCACGCGCCACGCGCGATTGCAGCGCGCAGACTTCGCTCAGGAAGCGGTCGTGCTCGGCCTTGTGCACGGGATAGTGCTCGTAGCCCATCTTGCGCATGCAGGCTTCTTCGCGCGCGAAGTGCGATTCGGCGTACTCGCGCAGCGCATCGACGATGCTCTGGGTTTCCTGGTTGATCTGGCCCGAGCCCAGATCGGCGTTCAGGCGTTCGAGCAGGTTGAAGAGGTTGCGGTGATCCTCGTCGATCGCTTCGTTGCCGACGAGCAGATCATTGGACCATTTGACGAGACTCATGGGGGACTCCTTGAAACTGAATAAAAAACCGGGGGCGAAAGACCTTCGCTGACTGTCTGCAATGATTCTTGAACGGCAAACGAAATCATTGATCCAGAACATCATTCGTGCGCTTTTCCGGCGCACGCGCCCTCCCGGTTCGCGGGTTTTCCCCAATCCAGCCTCTCGCACGCTGGCGCGGCCCCCAAAAACAAAGGGCCGGCACATGTGCCGGCCCTTGCCACACGGAACGCCCCGATCTCAGTTCGTGGCGAGCCCGCGCGTGAAGACGGTGTCGGAATCGACGGGGAACTCATGGCGCGCGAAGGCGCCGCGGATTTCGTCGAGGTGGCGGCCCGCCTCGCGGTCCGAGAAGTTGATCCCCAGCGGGCGGCCGTTGGCGGCCAGGGTCATGAACGCGAACTTCCAGCGCCACGTCTCGGCCAGACGTTCGCGCAACTCGGCTTCGTTGGTGATGGCAACCCCGGCGGCCTTGATGGACTCAAGAAACTCGACGAAGCTTTGATCACAAATCTGCTGTCCCATAGTGCTGCATTCCTTGTCGAAGGTAGGCTGGAACGCCTCCATGCAGCCAATAACGCCAGGGCTCAGGCACAAGTTGACGCGGTTTCGGTTTTTTTTTCATGTATTGACACAAGGGCCCCGTCCTCCGCGAGCAGCGCGAAATGCCGCCGCGGCAGGAACGACAGCCATGCTGCGAGACCCGCCAGCGCAGCCCCCGCCAGCACGTCGAGCACCACGTGCTGATGCGTGGCGACCGTGGACCACGCGATGGCCGCGCACCAGAGCGCATTGCCCCACAGCACGCCGGCGCCGCAGCCCAGGCGGCGCAGCAGGTGGTGCAGCCAGAAGGCGGAGAACACCGCCGTCGCCACGTGCAGTGACGGACATGCATTGCCGGCTGCGTCCACGCCCTTGAGAAAGGCCATGCCGGGGTAGCGCGCCCAGTCGACGTCCATGGGCGGCACCGCGCTGGGCCAGAAGTAGAAGATCGCCAGACCGGCGAGACACAGCGGCCCGATGCGCAGGCCGTAGGCCACGATGTCGGCGCGCCGGACCATCAGGATGGGTGGCAGGGACACATAGATCCACAGCGACAGGTAGGGAATCAGCGCCAGCGGATGGAACGGGATCAGCGCGTCGAGCCAGATGCGCGGCACCGTGGTGACGGGGCCGGCGGGATTCTTCAGCAGATAGATGTAGGCCACGAAGAACAGCGCGGTAAAGGCCGTCGTGCCGAAGGCCTTGAACCAGAAGTGGCGGAACAGGGTGGCGAGGATTCGCTGGCGGCGCTGCCGCGCCACGCCCCGGGCCCCGACCAGAAGGTCCTTGCGTGATGTGCTCATGAAAATCAGCCGCGTCGCTGTCGGCGCAAAGGCCGACCGTGGCGGCGATTGTGCCAAAGCCCATCCGCGGCCGCCAGCGCGTCCGGCTGGATCGGCCCGCGCCGCGCTGGTAGACTCGGCGCCTTTCCAGCGGCGCCCGGCCTCCACGCCCGCGCCCGAGCCCGCCCGGGGCAAGCCGGGCGCCTTTCGTCATGACAAAACAACGCCCTCGCCTGCCCTTGATCGATACGCTCAAGGCCGGCGCCTCGCAGCTCATCGTGCTGCACCATCTGGCCTTCTACGGGCCCATGTCGGATCTGGCCTATCCGCTCGCGCCGGCGACGATCGACTGGCTCTACGATTACGCGCGCATCGCCGTCCAGGTGTTCCTGGTCGTCGCGGGCTTCCTGGCCGCGCGCAGCCTCGCACCCACCGGCCAGCCCCGCGTCCTGGCGCTCGGGCCCACGCTGCTCGCGCGCTACTGCCGCCTCGCGCTACCGCTCATGGTCGCCGTGCTCGCCAGCATCCTGAGTGCCGCGATCGCGCGGAACCTGCTCGCGAGCGACGCGATCCCGCTCGCACCCACGCTGGTCCAGCTTCTCAGTCATGCGCTGCTGCTGCAGGGCGTGCTCGACCACGAATCGCTGTCGGCCGGCGTGTGGTACGTGGCGATCGACTTCCAGCTCTTCGCGGTGCTGGGGCTCACGCTGGCGGTCGCACGGCGACACCCGCGCCAGCCCTGGCTGACGCCCGCGCTGGTAGCCACGGCGGGCGTGGTTTCGCTGTTCTATTTCAATCGCCAGCCCGGCCTGGACGACTGGTGGATGTATTTCTTCGGCGCCTACGCGCTGGGCGCCTGTGCGCAATGGGCCGGCTCGCGCAAGCGCAGCGTGCTCTGGCTGGTGCTCATGGCGGGCATCGGGCTCGCGGCCGAATGGTTCGATTTCCGCTCGCGCATCGCGATCGCGCTCGCCACCGCCCTGCTTCTGGCCGTGGCGATGCGCGAGGACTGGCTCACGCGCTGGCCCGACACGGCCGTCACGCGCTGGCTGGCGCGCATCTCGTATTCGGTCTTCCTGATCCACTTTCCGGTCTGTCTGCTCTGCAATGCCCTCATATTCAGGCTCTTTCCCGCCTCGCCGGCGCTGAATCTGGCGGGCATGGCGCTGGCATGGCTGGCGAGTCTTGTGGCGGGGCACTTCTTCCATCAGCATGTCGAGCTGCGTTGCGCGCGCCTGGTGTCGCGCCGCCTCGAAATGCTTCCTTCCGCTCCGGTCCGTACCGAATCGTCATGAATCCTTCCGACCTCAGCCCCACCGAACGCCGTCAGCGCCAGCGCTTTGCCGCGGTGCGCGACGGCAAGCCCTGCATCGATCTCGTCGTCGAGGGGCGCAAGCTCACGCTGATCGATCTTTCGCTGGACGGCTTCAGCGTCTCGCAACAGGCGCCCTGCCCCGAAGGCGAGTTCGACTTCACGCTGCGCCTCATCGATGGCTTCGGCGACCGCGTGCAGGGGCGGGCGCGAGCCGTCAACCGCGCGGGCGGCCTCACGGGCTGCGTGATCGTGTCGCTGCAGGAGGGCGGCGAGCGCGTGCTGCAGGAGTGGCTCACGGTGATCGTGATCTGCGGCGCGTCGGTGCGGCTCACGCCGGCCGACGCCGAAGCCATCGTGAAGGGGCCTTCGCTGATCTGAGCGCGCCCATGCAGAAGCACGTCATCATCCACAATGCCGACCGCGACAATCTCGACACCTGGGTACGCTTCCGCAAGGGGCTGTGCGACAGCTGCGCGGCCGTCTGCTGCACCATGCCGGCGGAAGTCCGCGCGCGCGATCTCGTGCGCCTGGGGCTGATCGACGCCTTCGATCTCGAGACGGACCCCAAGCAGCTTGCGCGCAGCCTGCAGAAACAAGGCGTGATCGAGCACTTCAACTTCCGTCACGCACTCTTCACGCTGGCGCGCCGCGCCAATGGAGACTGCCGTCTGCTCGATCCCGTCACGCGCCGCTGCACGGTGTATGAGCAGCGCCCCGATACCTGCCGCGACCACCCGCAGAAAATCGGCCCCCGCCCGGGCCACTGCCCCTATCGGCAGGCCCAGGCGCCGGCGCGGCCGCGCTGAACCGCGCCGCCCGCCGCCCCCTTCCCGCTCAGTTGCGCGGCGCGTCCAGCGCGGCGTTGAGCCATTGCGTCAGACGCAGGCCCGCGCGCTCCACCTGACCGCGCACCACGCCCACGCTGCGCGCCTGATAGGCCGGATCGAGCTCGATGGGCTCGGCGAGCCGCGTCGCGCAATCGAACCCCGCCAGCGGGCCGTACACGTCGCGCAGGGCGATTTCGCGCGTTTCCACCATCCACTGCGTGGGCGCATCGGGCGCCGGAACGCCACGCGGCGCCGCCACCGGGGCGCGCACCCAGCCCGACAGCGCGGCGTTGAGCAGCTCTTCGTCCCACACCGAGTGGAAGGTCGCCGTGGGCCGCAGGGCGTGGCCGATGAGGCGCACGCGCGCGCCGCCGCCGTTGCGGTTGGTGGCCGAATGCAGCGGCATGTGCAGATCGCCCACGAGATGGACGACCCACTTGAGCGCTTCGTTGCGCGCGCGCGCCGGCTGGCTGCGGTCGGCCAGCACGGCCGTGTAATGCACGATGAGCTGGTCCACGCAATGACCGTCGGGACACGGGCCGAGCTTCTGACTGCACACGCTGTTGTTGCGCACGTGCCAGCCCCGGTAGGCGGCGGGGTCGGTCTTCTGCGCCTCGGCGCGGATCTCGTCGGGCCACGAGGCGATCTGCGTGAGCCGGGTGCGGCCCGAAAGCTTGCCATGGCGGTCGAGATCGCCCTCCAGCAGGCGCGCCACCTCGGCCGTGGCGGTGGGCGTCAGGCCGGCGGCGGCGATCGCGGCGATGGCCGCGTGCCCGGCCGCGTTCCACGCCTGCGCAAGGCCCGGCAGTGTGACGAACAGGATGCAGACCAGCCAGCGGAGCGCGGACATCTTCGGGTGCCTCAGTAATGGGGGGGGATTTCGTCGCGCAGGTCGCGCTTCTCGGCGCCCGCCGCGGCGGGGGCCTGCATCTGGCGGTAGAGCACGCGGATCTGGGCCTGCAACTGGTCGATCTGCTCCTGCTGACGCCAGACGGTGCGGTTGAGCTGTTCGAGCAGGTCGTCGACGAAGCACAGCTTGGTCTCGAGCTCGATGATGCGGTCTTCCATGCGGGCAGGCTCCGGCGCCGGGTAAAGGGCGGATTGTACGCCGCCGCGATTTCCCCTGCCGCGCAAATGCCGGATACTCCAGCCTTGCCCGCGCCCTTGCCGCACCCCGAGGAATGCCCATGCCGCCGCTGATGACCGCCGCCGAACTCCATGCCTGCCTCGACTCGCCGGAATGGCGGGTATTCGACGTCCGCCACGATCTGGCCGATGCGGCGGCCGGCGAAGCGGCCTTCCTCGCCGGCCACATCCCGGGCGCGCAGTTTCTGCACATGGACCGCGATCTCTCTGCCGCCCGCACCGGCCGCAACGGTCGCCATCCGCTGCCCGCGCGCGAGGACTTCGCGGCCCTGCTGGGCGCGCGCGGGCTGGCTGCGACGAACCGCGTCGCCGTCTATGACGCCTCGGGCGGCATGATGGCCGCGCGCCTGTGGTGGATGCTGCGCTGGCTGGGGCACGAGGCGGTCTGCGTGGTCGACGGCGGTCTGCCCGCCTGGCAGGCCGCGCGGCTGCCGCTGGAGACCGGGCCGGCGCGTGCGCGCGAAGCCACGGTCTTCCCGCTGCGCGCGGCGCGCACGGAAACGCTCGACGCGCAGAGCGTGCTCGCCGCGCTGGAGCGCGCAGACCGTCTGATCGTGGACGCTCGCAGCCCCGACCGCTTCCGCGGCGAAAACGAAACACTGGACCCGGTCGGCGGCCACATTCCGGGTGCGAAGAACCGGTTCTTCAAGGACAATCTCGCCCCCGACGGCCGCTTCAAGCCCGCCGCCACGCTGCGCGAGGAATGGACCCGCCTGCTCGGCGAGACCCCGCCCGCGGCCGTCGTCGCCCAATGCGGCTCGGGCATCACGGCCTGCCACAACCTGCTCGCGCTGGAGATCGCCGGCCTGCCCGGCGCGGCGCTCTACCCCGGCTCCTGGAGCGAATGGTGCGCGGACCCCGCCCGCCCCGTCGCCACGGGCGCCCTCTGACCCTCTGAACCGATACGCATGCTGAGCTACCGCCACTCCTATCACGCCGGCAACCACGCCGACGTGCTCAAGCACACCCTCCAGATCCAGCTCCTGCGCCACCTCGCGCAGAAGGACAAGGCCTTCTGGGTCATCGACACCCACGCCGGCGCCGGCCTGTACGCGCTCGATTCGGTCCATGCCGAAAAGCTCGGCGAATATCGCGACGGCATCGGGCGCCTGTGGTCGCGCAGCGATCTGCCCGAAGCGCTCGCCGAGTATGTCGCCGCCGTGCGCGAACTCAATCCCGACGGCAGCCTGCGCGCCTACCCCGGCTCGCCGTGGCTGTCGCAGCGCGCATTGCGCGAGCAGGACCGGCTGCGCCTGTTCGAGCTGCACAGCACCGATTTCCGCACGCTGGAACAGACCTTCGGCGGCCACGGCAAGCAAGCCCTCGTCTATGCCGACGACGGCTTCGCGCGCCTCAAGGCCCTGCTGCCGCCGCCCTCGCGCCGCGCGCTCACGCTGATCGACCCCTCCTACGAGCTGCGCGAGGACTACACCCGCCTCGTCGACACCCTGCGCGACGCGCTGCAGCGCTTTCCCACGGGCACCTACGCGATCTGGTATCCCATGCTCTCGCGGCCCGAGTCGCGTCAGCTCGTCAATCATCTCAAGGCGCTGGGTGCGCGCAACTGGCTGCACGCGGCACTCGCCGTGCGCGGCCCCTCGCCCGACGGCATGGGCATGCACGGCAGCGGCATGTTCGTGATCAACCCGCCCTGGACGCTCGCCGCCACGCTGGAGCCGATGATGCCATGGCTCGTGGACGTGCTGGGCACCGACCCCGGCGCGCGCCACATCCTGGAGCACCAGGCCGACTGAAGCGCGGACGGACCACACGCAGGCGTGTGCATCGGCTTAGAATCAAGCGCGGCCCTCACGGGCGCATCCCATCCGTTCGCGAGGAGACCCCGATGCGCAAGATCCTGATCCTGAGCCTGACCAGCCTGTTCGTCACCCAGTTCGCATTTGCCGCCACCTGCGAAGAGCAGGCCACCGAGAAGAAACTCGCGGGCGCGGCGCGCAACAGCTTCGTGAAGAAATGCACGACCGACGCGGCGGCGGCGGCCCCCGCCGACTGCGAGGCGCAGGCCACCGGGAAGAAGCTCGCGGGTGCCGCACGCAACAGCTTCGTGAAGAAATGCGAAGCCGACGCCCACGCCGCCTCCGCCGCCGGCGCATGCGAGGCCCAGGCGACCGAAAGAAAGCTGGCTGGCGCGGCCCGCACGAGCTTCGTGAAGAAGTGCACGGCCGACGCCGCGCACTGATTCCGCCACGGCACGCCCCGCGCGTGCTCCTTCTCCGGGGGCGCCGAGTGCGCCCCATAGCTCGCGGCGGCGAGACCGCCGCCGCCTGAACCATGCCCTTCACCTGGATCCAGCCGTTACTGGAGAATCGACCCGGGCAGGACGTCCGCCCGCTGCTCCATCGCCTGCGCCAGAGCGTTCTGGCGTTCTACGCGCTGTTCCTGCTGATCACCGTGCTGGTGGTCAGCGCCCTGAGCTACAACGACTACGCCGAAACCATCGCCAGCGCGCAGCGCCAGGCTTTTTCGATCGCGCGCTCGCTCGACGAGCACGCCACGCGCAGCATCGTGTCGGTGGCGCAGTTGCTCGACAGCATCGCCGAAGAGATCGAGCAGAACGACAGCCGCGCCACGGACGACCGCGCGCTGCACGAACGTCTCGCGCTCAAGACCGAGCTCTCGCCCCAGATCCGCGCGCTGTCGGTGATCGGCGCGAACGGCATGCTGCGCGTCACGGGCCTGCGCTACCCGGCCGGCATCCTCGACCTCAGCGACCGCCAGTACTTCGTGCATCACCGCGATTCCGCCAGCGACCAGCCTTTCGTGGGCGCGCCCATGATCGCGCGCCTCGACAAGCGCTGGCTGATCCCCGTCTCCACGCGCCTCGTGGGCCCCGGCGGGCGTTTCGACGGCGTGCTGCTCGCCGCACTGGACCCCGGTTACTTCCTGCACTTCTACGATTCGATGCGCCTCGATCGCGGCACCCACATCGAAGTGCTGCGTGAAGACGGCGTCCTGCTCGTGAATTACCCCTTCGACATCGGCGACCTCGGCCAGAACCTGCTCGCCGCCGACCGCCTGCGCAACGACAACCCCATCTTCACGCAGCAGACCGACCGCTCGGGCGGACGCCTCGTGGCCCAGCTCGCCAGCCAGGGCCCGGTATCACTCTTCATGCGCGTGTCGCTGGACCGCGAGCGCGTACTGGTGCGCTTTCACAACGCCACGCTGGTGCGCGTCAGCGTGGCCCTGCTGATCCTCTGCGCGCTGAGCCTGATGCTGGGCGTGCTGCTGTTCCAGATCCGGCGCCTGGAACGCTCCGAGGCCAGCCTGCGGCTGACCCAGTTCGCCGTAAACGAGTCGCCCGAGATGGTGGTGTGGTGTTCGCCGGAAGGACACATCCGCTACGTGAACCGGCGCTTCGCGCACGTCAGCGGCTACGCGCCCGACATCCTGCTCGGCATGAACCTCGCCGAACTGCTCGACATCGGCGACGTGCTCGGCATTTCCGGCCCCACCCCGCAGGACGTCCGCCTCAACGGGCGCTCCTCGCGCCTGCGCAGCCGCCCCGGCCGCCTCACGCCCGTCGAGCTTTCGGCGGCCATGATCAACGACGCGGCCGACACCTACCTGTGCATCACCGCGCGCGACGTCTCCGAGCGTGAAGCCGCGCAGCAGGAGCTGCGCCGCCACCGCGACCACCTGCAGGAGATGGTGGCGGAGCGCACCGCCGAGATCCGCGCCGTGCTCGACGCCAACCCGCTGGCGATCCTGCTCTCCGAGGAAAACCGCATCGTGCTCGTGAACCCGGCGTTCGAGACGCTCTTCGGGCACGACCGCAACGCGCTGCACCTGCTGCCCGAGCAGAATCTCTACGCCAGCCCGCAAGCCTTCACGCAGCAACGCGAGCAGATCCTGCACAGCCTGCTGCGCGGCGACACCTACCGCGGCGAGGCCGAACTGCGCCGCCGCGACGGCAGCGCGTTCTGGGCCGTGCTCTTCGCGCGCTCCCTCGTGCCGCAGCTGCCCGACCGGGGCATCGTCTTCATCATCGAGGACGTCAGCGCGCAGCGCGCCGCCGCGCTGCAGCTGCGCCAGTCGGAACAGCTCAAGCGCTCGGTGCTCGAAGCCATGGAAGAAAGCTTCGTGCTGCTCGACGCCGAGCGGCGCATCGTGGACGTCAACCGCGCGCTCTGCCAGCAGCTCGGCCGCTCGCGCGAGACCCTGCTCGGCCACACGCCCGAGGCGGTATGGGGCGAGGGTCTCAGCGCACGGCTGTTTCCACCCCCCGGTGCGATGCATGCCGGCGCGCAGGACGAGATCCTGCTGCCCGTGGGTATCGATGGCTTGCGCCCCTTCCAGGCCAGCGACGGGGTGGTGGCCGACGAACACGGCCGCGTCGCCTACCGCTTTGCGTTCCTGACCGACATCTCGCGCCAGAAGGAAATCGCGCGCAGCCTGCGCGAGGCCAAGGAAGCCGCCGAAGCCGCCAACCAGGCCAAGACCACGTTCCTGACCAACATGTCGCACGAACTGCGCACGCCCATGCACGCGATCCTGTCGTTCTCGGAGATGGGGCTGACGAAATCGGTCGCGCGCAGCCCGACCGACCTCGCGCGCTACTTCGAGCGCATCCAGGGCGCCGGCCGGCGCCTGCTCGCGCTGCTCAACGATCTGCTCGACCTCTCGCGCCTGGAAGCCGACCGCATGCGCTACGAAAAGCATGCCAACAGCCTGCAGCAGACCGTACAGGCCGCCCTCGGCGAAGTCTCCTCGCTGACCGCGCGGCATCGTCTGGACATCGACGTGGATAGCGCATCACCGCGCATCACGGCCCGGTACGACCGCGCGCGCATCACGCAGGTGCTCATCAACCTGCTCTCCAACGCGATCAAGTTCAGCCCCGAAGGCGGCCGCATCCAGGTGCGCTTCCTGGCCGACGCCAGACTTGCCGACGGCCGCGCGGCGGTCGGCTTCACGGTCGAGGATGAAGGGCCTGGCGTGGCGCCGGCCGACCTCGAAGCGATCTTCGAGTCCTTCCGCCAGAGCGGCCAGCCCAATACCGGCGGCTCGGGGCTGGGGCTGGCGATCAGCCGGCGCATCATGGAGGACCACGGCGGCCGGATTCATGCCGCAAACCGCCCCGAAGGGGGCGCCCTCTTCACCGTGCTGCTGCCCGCCGAGCCGCCCGCAAGCCCGGAGCGGCGCGATCAGGCGTAGCGCCGCGCGAAGGTCTGGCAGCGGTTCTCGAAATCCGCCGCGCTCTTGGGCATCGACACGCGTGCGCGCGTGATGTCGGAGATGAGATTGCGGGCCATGCGGATCAGGCGGACGCCGTGTTCGCACTCGAGGATTTCGTGCTCGCTCGCCGGTTGCGGGCGATCCGGCTCGAAGTCTGCCAGGCGCTCCCCCGCCACGGTGAAGCGCGCCCACACGTCGAAGATGTCGGCATCGGTGCGCAGCACCTCGCTCTTGATGCGGCCGGCATCGGCGAAAGCCCGCACGATGGGCGCGATGCCATGGAACATCGGCCGCGAATCCAGCGTGCCGATCAGCGAACCCGCGATGGCGTCGATGTCGCGCATGGCGAGCGCGATCTTGTTGTAACGACTCTCGTAGAAAGCCTCGACGGGAATCGTGAACGCCTTGAAAGGCTCACCCCACAGCTCGTCTATGCCTTCCTCGCCGCTGCGATGCAGCACCGAGCGGCCCAGCTGCAGGGCCTCTTGCAGGCAGCGCCCGCATTCACGCATGAGGGCGTTGTCGGTGGCGATTTCCACGCCCATCGCCTGCAGGTCGACGAGCTTGGTGAAAATGTCGGTGGCGCGGTTGAAGAGCGCTCCCGCGAGCATCGCGCCCTTCACGCGCTTCATGTCCGGATCGGCTTCGGTGTCGTACGCCGTGCGCGCTTCACCCAGGCGCCGACCGGGAATGTTGATCCCGTGCTCGACGTGATTGAAAAGGCGGCGCGTGAGGGCCTCGATCAGGCGCTTCTTGGCGTCCAGCGTGCTCGCGGGCGCCTCGTAGGTCTTGATCCAGTAGCCGTAGTAATAGACGCGCTCGACGCCGTCGATGATCTGCTTGGCACCACAGGCGGGCTCACCGGGCGTGCTGCACCCGGCCTCGCACGCCGCCTCCGGCGCCATCTCGGTTTGAGGTTCGTTCATGTCGCGATCACAGGAAACTGCGGTTTTCGTCTGGAGCGAACTCTACTCATTTTTTGCGCCGCGTCCATACACAGCATTGCCCGCGCCCGCCCCGGCGGCGCCGTGTAGACTGCGCGCATGTCATCACATCCTCACCTGCAGGGCGTTCTGTGCGCCCTGGGCGCCGGCCTCACCTGGGGGCTGGTCTTCGTCGCGCCGCAGATCCTTGCCGATTACCCACCCGCCATTCTGGCCTTTGGCCGCTATCTCGCCTTCGGCCTCATCTGCCTGCCGCTCGCCTGGCGCGACCGCCGCCGCCTCGCCGCGCTGGACCGGCGCGACTGGCTGGCCGCGCTGGAACTCGCCTTCATCGGCAACCTCTGCTACTACGTCTGCCTGGCCGCCGCGATCCAGATCGCCGGCGGCGCGGTGCCCACGCTCATCATCGGCACCCTGCCCGTCGTGATCGCCATCGTCGCCAACCTGCTCGACACGCCCCTGCCCTGGCTACGCCTGCTGCCCCCCGTGGCGCTGATCGGCGGCGGCATCGTGCTGGCCCACGGTCACGACAGCAGCGGCAGCGCCCAGAGCGGCGGCGAGTACGCCGTCGGGCTCACGCTCGCCTTCATCGCGCTGGCCTGCTGGACCTGGTATCCGATCCGCAACGCGCGCTGGCTCAAGCGGCATCCGGCGCATTCGGCGGCCACCTGGGCCACGGCCCAGGGCCTTGCCACACTGCCTCTCGCGCTCGCGGGCTACGCCGCATATGGCGTCTGGGGCGCCGGGGCGGGCTTCGCGTTTCCGCTCGGCCCGCAACCCGGCCTGTTCCTGGGCCTCATGCTCACCATCGGCCTGCTCGCGTCATGGCTGGGCACGCTGCTCTGGAACCGCGCGAGCCTGCTGCTGCCCACCGCGCTGACCGGCCAGCTCATCGTTTTCGAGACCCTCGCGGCACTCGCCTACAGCTTCCTGTGGCAAGGCGCGTGGCCCAGCGCGCCGGTCGCGGCGGGCATCGCGATACTGGTCGCGGGGGTGCTGCTGGGGGTGCGCAGTTTCCGCCGCGCGGGGCCGGAAGGCGGCCCCGCATGACCGGCAGCCTGATCGCACTCCTGCTGCTGGGGGCCATCGCCTGGTACTGGGCGGATAGCCTGCGCGCGCGCGAGCACGCGGTGGCCGCGGCGCGCACCGCCTGCCGCCGGGAAGACCTGCAGTTTCTCGACGACACCGTGGCCCAGCGCGGCCTGCGCTGCGTGCGCAATGCCGCAGGTCGCGTCGTGCTGCAACGCAGTTTCAGCTTCGAGTTCTCGGTCAGCGGTGATGATCGCCACGCCGGCCTCGTGATCCTGCAGGGCAGCGAACTCGTGCTGCTGCGCACGCGCGCGCCCGAGGTGCTGCACTGAGCCCTGCGGCGGCCGTCGCAGCCTTCCACTCTCACCCGGGCTGCGCGCGCGCCTGCAGCGGCTGGGTCAGCTTGTGCAGAACCAGCGCCGCCGCGCCGACGGGCACCGCGTCGGCGCCATGCCGTGCGAGTCGCAGCTCCGGCAACTCGATGCCGGCCGACTGCGCGAACGCCTCGAAGCTGCGGCTGGCCGCGTTGAGGAAGGCCGGGCCCAGCTCGCAACCGGAGCCGCCCAGCACGATCAGCGCAGGATCGAGCGTGGTCCACAGGTTGTGCATGAGCACGCCCAGACGCTGTCCGGCGGCCTGAACCGCGCGCACCGCGGCCGGCTCGCCGCCGCGCGCCTGCGCGAAGAGATCGCGCACCGTGAGGCCGCAGCCGTCGGCCACCGCCTGCACGCCGATGTAGGCTTCGGCGCAGCCGTGGCGGCCGCAGCGACAGGGCGGCCCGTCGGGCTGCAGCTGGATGTGTCCGACCTCGCCCGCGAAGCCGCGCTGACCGCGCAGCAGGCGCCCGTCCACCACCACGCCCGCACCGACGCCGACCCCCAGCCCGATGAAGACCAGCGGGTCGGGCACCGCGCCCGATGAGAACTCGATCTCGCCGAGCGCGGCCGCGTCGCAATCGTTCTGCACGAAGAACGGCATGCCGCCCAGCCCGTAGCGGGCGAAAGCCTCGTGCAGCAAGGGTCGCATCGGCAGCTTGCGCCACCCCAGGTTGGGCGCCACGAGCAGCTGGCCGTCGCTCTCCTGCAGGGCACCGGGCACCGCGATGCCGACGCCCGCCGCGCGACGCCCCGCGTCGCCGAGGCGCTGCGCCATGCGCGCGATGAGTTCCACGAGCTGGACGAGTACCGCGGCGGGCGGCGCATCGATGTCGAAGGTCTCGCCGAGGCGTTCGACGATGAGCCCATCGAGCCCCACCCCCACCACGTTCAGACGCCCCAGCTCGATTTCGGCGCCGATCAGCGTCAGCAGCCGCCCGTCGAGGCGCAGGGGGGTGGGCCGCCGGCCGATGCTGCCCGTGACGAGCACCTCATCCTCGCGCAGCCAGTGCTCGTCGATCAGTTCCTGGACGAGCAGGCTGACCGTGGACTTGGTCAGGCCCGAGCCGATGGCGAGATCCGCGCGCGACAGCCCGGGGCGTTCGCGAAGCAGGCGGATGAGCGCCATCCGGTTGATCTTCTTGAGTAAACGCTGGTCTCCACTGATTGCCATTCTTGTTATGTCTCCTGATGAGCCTGCCTCCGGATGTAAAGAATTGTTTCACAAGCCCTTCCCCGAAAGGGTGGGCGGCGGACACGAAGCGCCCTCGGGCCGCTCGCGCTGCAACTTTTTTGCACGACGTCCTTTGCATAAATTTGACATGACTCGCCCCGCGCATGCGTCCGGCGTAGTAGGCTTCGCGCCGTTTTGCCTACACTGCATGGCCGACGGGCCGCCAAGAAAAAAGGGAGAAAACCGCATGCACGACAACACCGCCCATAACGGGCCGCTCTGGCGCCAGGCGATTGCTGGCGCCCAGATCCTCTTCGTGGCCTTCGGCGCGCTGGTGCTGGTGCCGCTGCTCACGGGCCTGAACCCCAGCATGGCCCTGCTCGGCGCCGGCGTGGGCACCTTGCTGTTCCAGGCGCTCACGCGCCGTCAGGTGCCGATCTTCCTCGGCTCTTCCTTCGCCTTCATCGCCCCCATCATCTACGCGATCCAGCACTGGGGCCTGCCCGCCACGATGGGCGCGCTGGCCTGCGTGAGCGTGATGTACTTCGTGTTCGCCGCGCTGATCGCCCGCCACGGTGTCGCCGTCGTGCATCGCTTCATGCCCCCCATCGTGATCGGCCCGATCATCATGGTGATCGGCCTGTCCCTCGCGGGCACCGCCGTCGATATGGCCATGGGCAAGGCGGGCACGACCATCGGCTACGGCCCGTCCCTGCTGCTCGCCGCCGTGTCGCTGATCACCACCATCGTGATCTCGATCTTCGCGCACCGCTTCCTGCGCCTGATCCCCATCCTCGTCGGCGTGGTCACCGGCTACGTGCTGGCCGCCGTGCTGGGCTACGTGGATTTCGGCAAGATCGCCGCCGCACCGTGGTTTGCCGTGCCGCAGTTCGTGTCGCCGGAATTCAACCTGTCGGCGGTTCTCTTCATGCTGCCCGTGGCGCTGGCACCCGCCATCGAGCACGTGGGCAACGTGATCGCCGTGGGCGGCCTGACCGGCAAGGACTACACCAAGTCGCCGGGGCTGCACCGCACGCTTGCCGGTGACGGGCTGGGCGTGGCCTTCGCGGGCTTCGTGGGCGGCCCCCCCATCACGACCTATGCCGAAGTGACGGGCGCGCTGACCCTGACGCGCAACTTCAACCCGGTCATCATGACCTGGGCGGCGGTCTTCGCGGTGGCGATGGCCTTCGTCGGCAAGTTCAACGCGATCCTCGCCTCCATCCCCACGCCGGTGATGGGCGGCATCATGATCCTGCTGTTCGGGTCGATCGCCGCGATCGGTCTCAAGACGCTGGTCTCCGACCGCACCGATCTGGAGCAGCCGCGCAACCTCGTGATCGTGTCGACGGTGCTCGTGCTGGGCATCGGCGCGTTCAGCGTGAAGATCGGCAGCTTCGCGCTCCAGGGCGTGAGCCTGTGTGGCGTCGTGGCCATCGTGCTGAACCTCGTGCTGCCGCGCGTGCGCAAGGACTGATCTCCACCGTCCGGCAATGAGAAACGGCGCACCGAGGTGCGCCGTTTTTTTTTGTGCCGCGGACTGGCGCGCGACGGAGCATGCCGCCGCCGGCCTCAGGCGAGGTGCTTCTTCAGGAAGGCCACCGAACGCGACCAGGCGAGCCGGGCGGCGGCTTCGTCGTAGCGCGCGCCTCCCGTGTCGTTGTTGAAGGCGTGATTGACGCCGTCATAAACGTGAAGTTCGTAGGTCTTGCCGGCCGCCTTGAGCGCGCTTTCGAACGCCGGAATGCCGGCATTGATGCGCTCGTCCAGACCCGCGTAGTTGAGCAGCAGCGGCGCCTGGATGCGCGCCACGTCGGCCGTGGCCGGCTGCATGCCGTAGTAGACGACCCCCGCATCGAGAGCAGGCGACAGCACGGCGAGCTGCCCCACGGCCGCGCCACCCCAGCAGAAGCCGATCGCGCCGACCTTGCCGTTGCTTGCGGAATGCTTCTCGAGATAGCTCAGGGCGCCCTGCGATATCGCGCCGATGGCCTTGGGATCGAGATTGGCGAAGAGTCCGCGCGCCTTGTCCTCGTCGGCGGGCGTGCCGCCCTGCGGACTCAGGTAATCGACGCCCAGCGCGAGGAAGCCTTCCAGCGCGAGGCGACGCGTGACGTCCTCGATGTGCGGATTCAGGCCGCGGTTCTCGTGAATCACGATGACCGCCGGCAGCTTGCCCTTGGGTGCCTTGGGGTGAGCGAGATAGGCGCGGATGCTGCCGGCCTCGCTCGGAAAGATCACACGGCTCGTCACGATGCGGCCGTCATCGGGCGCGATCACCGCCGCCTGCGCATAGTTGTTCTCGAGCAGGGGCAGCACGGCGCTGGCCGCGACGGTGCTGCCGGTGATCGCGGTGAGGCGCGCCATGAAGGTGCGGCGCGGCAGCGGAGCGTGGGTGTACTCGTCGTAGAGGGCAATGATTGCCGGCGTGACGGCCGGCTCGGAAGCGTGGGATTTCGACATGCGGGACTCCTCTCTGCGGGGTCGGGGACGGCTGGGGCCGGCGCGGAATGCTGGCCGTCTGCTGACGGACGGCGCCGGGCGATTGGGGCCCGCGAGGAAAAGGAAGTCAAGCCGCCGCAAGGGCAAGGTGCCCGGGCCAGCCGCCGCCCCGAAGGCCGGCGGCGGGGGCTCAGACGATGCGGAAGCGGCGCGGCACGGCGCTTTCGAAGCTGCGCCAGTCGACGTCGCCGCAGAGCACGGTGCGGCGCCCGCCCACCACCACGCACAGCGAGAGGGTGACGCAGAGGCGCCCCGACGCGGCGGAGAGATAGGGCCGCGTGATCTTCACTTCGCCGGGCGTGCGCATGGCCTCGACGAAGTAGTCGGCGCGCGACCAGCGCGTGCCCAGACCACGCCCGAGATGAAAACCGCCGGCGGTGGCGGGCACGTCGTCGGCGTCGAGATTCTCGATCTGCACGCCGTCCGCGTCGAGCAGGAAGGCCGCGTGCGCGTGCGGATGCGCGAGCCACGACTGGGCCGCCGACACGAACGACTCGCCCCGCACGAGACGGCTCGCCGCGTCGTACAGGCTGCGCTCGCAGCTCGTGCGCAGGCGCTGCGCGAGATCGGGCGCGCCCGCCTGGGCGCCGGCGTTGGCCCACACGTTGCCGAGCCGCGTGGTCACGGCATCGTCCTCGGAGCCCGGATCGCTGGCCGGAAACGCGAAATACCAGCCCTGCCCGAAATCGACGTTGGCATCCAGCGCGATGCGCGCCTGCTCCAGCGTTTCGATGCCTTCGAGCAGCACCAGCGTGCCGGCCTCGTGCAGCAGGCTCACGATATGCGGCAGCAAGCGGCGCACGGAGCGGTCCTCATACGCGCGGCGGGCGAAGGAGCCATCGAGCTTGACCACGTCGGGACGGATCTTCCAGACGCGGTCGAAATTGGAGTGGCCGGTGCCGAAATCGTCGAGCGCGATGCCGAAGCCCGCGCGACGCAGCGCGGCGACGCCATCCTCGAAACCATCCTCGTCGGAAATGTTCTCCTCGACGATCTCGATCACGTAGCGCGAGGCCGTGCTGTCGACGAGTTCGCGCACCGCCTGCACGACGTGCCCCGAGCCGTCTTCGGCGAGGCTGTCGAACAGGCGCGGATGCAGGTTGAGGAAGAAGCACCCCGGCGCGCGACGCGAGTTCAGGATGTGCATGAGCCGGCTCGCGCGGTCGAGGTGCACGAGGTCGCGCGCATCGAGCAGGGGGCTGAACAGGGTGGTCGGCGCGATCTTGCGACCGTCGCGGTCCTGCGCGCGCAGCAAGGCCTCGTGCGCGACCACGCACGAGTGACTGAAGCTCACGATGGGCTGGAAGACGCTGGAGAGGCGGTAACCGGCCCAGCTCAGTTCGAGCCGGCCGTCCACCCAGTCGCCTTCGGCGAGATAGCTATGCAGCGTCCCCGGCACCCCGTGGGGGACCGCTCGCCTTTCGGATTCTCTGATCGAATGCACGGCGTGAATCTGCGCGACCTTTTGTTTACTGAACCGCATCGGAATCCTGCACCTCCCACACCGATCGCTTCCGCAGTCGGGAAACGCCCCCCGGGCGTGGGTCAACACCGCAAATCATTACCGCAGGCTCCATTCGCGTCTAGTACTAAAGTCGTAAAACACCGGAATATCTTCCATCCTGAACAACAAAACCACACATCCACCAGGCATATTCTGACGAGATTACCGCTCGTCGGCCAGATGAAGCGCCTGGCGGGTCGCCGCATGGCAGGCCGCGCGGACCTCTTCCACCGGAATGCCGCGCAGATCGGCGAGTTCCTGTGCGAAGCGCGGCAGGTTCGCCGGCACGTTGCGGCCGCCAGCCGCCCACGCGGGAGGGATGTCGGGCGCATCCGTCTCGAGCACGATGCGCTCCAGCGGCACCTGCGCGGCCAGCGCACGGATGCGCGTGGAGCCGCTGTAGGTCATGGCGCCGCCAAAGCCCAGATGGAAGCCCAGGTCCAGAAACGCCCGCGCCTGCTGCGCACTGCCATTGAACGCATGCGCGATGCCGCCCCGCACGCGGTGGCGGCGCAGGTACTTGAGCACGCGATCCTGCGCGCGGCGCACGTGCAGGATCACGGGCAGATCGAATTCGCGCGCGAGCTTGAGCTGCTCGGCAAAGAAATGCTCGCGCCGCGCGGCGTCCGGCTCATCCTCGAAACCATCGAGACCGATCTCCCCCACCGCGCACGCCACGCCGCGCCCGAGTGCTTCGCGCAACGCGGCGAGATCTTCCTCGGCGGCCGCGTCCACGAAGAGCGGATGGATGCCGAAAGCGCAGGCGCTGCCCGGCAGGCCGGCGACGAGGCGCGCGACCGTGTCGAAATTCCCGCGCCCCACGGCGGGCACGATGAAGCGCGTCACCCCCGCTTCGCGCGCCGCCGCGATGACGGCGTCACGGTCGGCATCGAACTCGGGGGCATCGAGATGGATGTGGCTGTCGATGAACATGGCGCTTCCCGCTGGCCGGATCACGCTAACGCAGGCGGCGGCCGGTGCGCGCCGCGCTCAGGACGCCGCGGCGCATGCCGGCGTGGCCACGCTCCACTGCGCCGCTTCACGCGCCAGGCGCAGCACGGCTTCGCGCTGGGCCAGCGCGTAGTCCGCCGGCGCCACGCGCGGGAGCGGCACACGCTGCGCGACGAGTTGCGCACGCAGCACTTCGGTGTTGCGGCTCAGACGCAGGCGGCCGTTGAGCACGGCTTCGCCGCGTCCGTCGGCATCGATCTCGAGCAGGACGTCGTCGAGCTGCAGATCGAGGCGGCAGGTGGCGGCGGGCGTGAGCGGCAGCAGCCGCGCGAAGGCCTGCGCGACGAGCTGCGCGGGCGGCGCGGCCCAGCGGTTGAAGGCGTAGCTCGCCCGCGTGGTCGGCCGCGCGGCCTCGCGATACTGCATGGCGAGTCCGGCCGCGAGGGGCGTGGCGGTGACTTCGACGGCACGCAGCGGCAGCGGCGCGTCGACGACCGGCGCGAAACCCCCGCCGAGATCGTGCTGGGTCAGCGGCGGGGCCGCCTGCGGCAGCACGCTGCAGGCCGACAACATGAGCGCCGTCAGGGCGGCGCCCGCAAGGGGATGGATCACGGTTTCACCTCACCGGGGCCGGGCGCCTGGGCATGCTTGCCACCCAGGAGCATCTGGGGAGCGCGCTCGAATTCGTCGAGCACGCGCGTGAGCTGGCGCGAGCTCGTTTCCAGTTCTTCGAGCACGGCCTTGGCACGGGGCACCGTATCGCCCGAAAGCACTTCCTGCGCATTCGCGCCGAGGCGGTCGACGCGCCCCGCGGCGGCATTCACGCGGGCCACGGCCGCGCGGAACTCCTGCATCGCGGGCGTGAGCTGCTGGCTGGCTTCGCGTGCGGCGTCCAGCGTCTGCGCGAAACGCTGCGCGTTGGCGGGCGCCGAAAAGCCCCGCAGCTCCTCGCTGAGCGCGGCGCTCTGCGCGAGCGTGCGCTCGAGGCTGGCCGAGGCGCGCGTCAGGTTCTGCAGCAGCGCGTCGAGCTGCGCGAGGTTGTTGTCCGAGAGCACGCGATCGACGCGGTCGGCGGTGCGCCGCAGACGCGCCATGAGTTCCTGCGGGCTGTCGCCGCCCTCGCCCGCCTGCATGACGATCAGGGGCAGGCCGGTGGCTTCGTGGATGCCCGGCGCCGCCGCGTCGCTGCCATCGTCGTCGAGCAGCACGTAGCCCTGCCCCGTGAGCCCGCCACTGCCGATGCGTGCCCGCGTGGCGCGCGTGATGGGGATGTCGGCGTCGACGCGGATCTGCACGAACACCTCGCGCGAATCCTGCAGTTCGACGCTCGCGACCTTGCCCACGCGCACGCCGCGATAGCGCACCGCGGCTTGCGGGTTGAGCCCCGCCACGCTGCGTGGCGACACGATGAGGTAGCGCGTGGAATCCTGCGAGCCGCCCGAGAACCACCACAGCGTGAGGACCACGGCGCCCCCCAGCAGAAGCGTGAAGAGGCCCACGGCGAGAGCGTATGCGCGGTTTTCCATGATTCAGGTCTGCGACTGCGATTCGGCGGGGTGGTCATCCACCGTGGTGTGATAGCGGAAGAATTTCTGGATGAAGGGATGGTCGACCGCCTGGATCTCCTCCAGCGTGCCGCTGGCGAGTATACGGTGTTCGGCCAGCACGGCAACGCGCGTGGCCAGTGCGGCAAGCGTATCCAGATCGTGCGTCACGAAAACCACGGTCAGCCCCAGTTCGGCATGCAGTTGCCGTATCAGACGCACGAAGCCCGCGCTGCGTTCCGGATCCAGCCCGGCCGTCGGTTCGTCGAGCAGCAGAAGCTCGGGCTCGAGCGCCAGCGCGCGCGCCAGCGCGGCGCGCTTGACCATGCCGCCCGAAAGCTCGGCGGGCATGAGACGCGCATGGCGCGCCTCGAGTTCCACCTGGGCGAGCTTGGCGAGCACGAGCGGGCGGATCTCGTCCTCCTGCAGGCCACCGAACTCGCGCAGGGGAAAGGCCACGTTGTCGAACACCGACAGCGCGGAGAACAGCGCGCCATGCTGGAACAGCACGCCCATGCGGCGCAGGCGCGCGAAACGCTCGGCGCGCCGGCCCTCGTTGTGCGTCTGGCCGAACAGCAGCACCTCGCCCCGGGTAGGCCGGGCCAGCCCGATCATCTGGCGCAGCAGGGTGGTCTTGCCCGCGCCCGACCCGCCCACAAGGGCCAGCAGATCGCCACGCGCGACCGCCAGGTCCAGCTCGCGATGCACCCACTGGCCCCCCAGACGCGTCGAGATACCGCGCAGTTCGATCACGGGCGCGGGCGTCATCGGAGCGGCAGCCCGAAGTTGCGCGTGAGCATCGCGAACACGGCGTCGAGCAGCAGCACGGCGGTGATCGCGCTGACCACCGAGGACGTCGTGTAGCGCGCGAGGCTCTCGGTGTTGGGGCGGATGCGCAGGCCGAAATGACAGGCGATCAGCGCGATGGCCACGCCGAAGACCGCCCCCTTGACGAGGCCGATGTAGAGATTGGGCAAGGGCACGGCATACGGCAGTGACGAGAAGAAGAACAACCAGTCGATGCCCAGCTGGGCCTGCGCGGCGAGCATGCCGCCGGCGAGCGCGGCGGCCGAAGTCCAGAGCACCAGCAGCGGCATCACGCAGGCCATCGCGATCACCTTGGGCAGGATCAGGCGCTGGTGCACGGACACCCCGGTGGCGGCCAGCGCGTCGAGTTCCTCGGTGACGCGCATCACGCCCAGCTGCGCCGTGATCGCCGAGCCCGACCGCCCCGCCACCAGGATGGAGACCAGCACGGGCCCCAGCTCGCGGATCACGCCGATGCCCAGGATGTTGATGATGAAGGCGTCGGCACCGAAGTTGCGCAGCTGGATCGCCGACAGGTAGCTCAGCACGATGCCGATCAGAAAGCCCACCAGGGCCGAGATCGGCATGGCCTGCACGCCGGTCTTGTAGAGCGCGGCGGAGAACTCGCGCGCGGGCAGCGAACGCGGCGAGCCCAGCAGGCGCACGCCCTCGATGACGACCATCCCCAGCATGCCCGCGAAGATCGCGAGTTCCTCGCCCCAGCGCATCACGCGCCGGCCCAGCGCCACGACCGGGTCGAAGCGCGCGTGGCGCACGCGCTCGGGCTTGAGCGCCGCGAAAGCCTGCACGCGCGAAAACGCACCGCGCAGCGTTTCCGGCAGCACCAGCGAGGCGGGCTCGCGCTGGCCCCAGGCACGCCAGATCAGCAACGCGCCGAAGCTGTCGATGCGTGTCACGCCGGACAGATCCCAGGCCGGCATGCCGCGGCTGCGCATCAGCTGGGTGCGCAGGAACAGCAGGCGCGAACGCAGCGCGGCCAGCGTCCAGTCGCCGCTGAGCAGGCACTGCTCCCCCTGCAGCACGAGGCGTGGCGAATCGTGGGCGCGCGCCGGCAACTCAGGGCTCCTGCGCCGTGGTCTTGCGCACCACCTTGAGACGCACGGGATGCCCCACCCGCGTCCACTGCGCAACTTCGTCCTGCAAGGTCGCGGCGCTCAGCGGCCAGGCCTGCATCCACTCCTGGCGCACCACGGCCACGTAACCCTCGTGGCGGTCGGTTTCGAGCGCCAGCCGCTGCGTCTCGCGCGGCACCCGCGAGCGGTTGAGGATCACCGCCAGCCGCAGGCACAGGATCAGCAGCCAGTCCGGGCTGCGCGGCCCCAGCGGCACCACGCGCTCGAGCTTGCCGCGATGGGCCAGCGCGAGCCGCGCCAGGCGCCCCTGGTCCATGCGCGAGAAGCCGGGCATGTCGGCATTGGCGAGGATGTAGGCGGTGTGCTTGTGGTAGCTCGAATGCGCCACCGACAGGCCGAGTTCGTGCAGCAGCGCGGCCCACTCGAGGAAGCGCGCCTCCTCGGTGGCTGCCGGCCCGGGCATTGCGGCGAGGAAGGGCTTCAGCAGGGTCAGCGCGGAGTCGGCCACCCGGCGGGCCTGCACGGCATCCACCTGGTAGCGCTGGATGAAGTTCTGCACCGTGGCGTCGCGCAGATCGTGGCGGTGATAGCGCCCGAGCAGATCGTAGAGCACGCCGAGGCGCAACGCGCCTTCGGAGAACACCATCCGGTCCACCTCGAGCGCCTTGAAAACCGCCGACATGATGGCGAAACCGCCCAGGAACACCGGCAGGCGGTCCGCGCGCAGGCCCTCCAGATCGAGCTTGTCGACATGACCCGCCTTGAGCAGCACGGCCCGCAACCGGGTCAGCCCCTCGCGCGTGATGCCGCCTTCGGAGAACCCGTTGAGCTCGAGCACGTCCACGAGCGCCTTGGCGCTGCCCGACGAGCCGACCGCGAGCTCCCAGCCCGTGGCGCGGTAGGTGGCGGCAATCGCGTCGAGCTGCGTGCCCGCCGCCGTCTCGGCCTCGTGGAGGGCCGCGCGCGTGATGGCGCCGTCCGGAAAGTAGCGCAGGCTGAAGCTCACGCAGCCCATGTAGAGCGACTCCAGGTGCAGGGCCTCGAAATCGCGTCCGATGATGAATTCGGTGGAGCCGCCGCCGATGTCCACCACGAGCTGCTGGCGCCCCGGGTCGGGCAGAGTGTGCGCCACGCCGACGTAGATCAGGCGCGCCTCTTCGCGGCCGGCGATGACCTCGATCGGAAAGCCCAGCGCCTCTTCGGCCCGCAGCAGGAAGGCCGGCGCATTGCGCGCCACGCGCAGGGTGTTGGTGGCCACGGCGCGCACGGCCTCGCGCGGAAAGCTGCGCAGGCGTTCGTTGAACAGCCGCAGCGCCGCGAGCCCGCGTTGCTGCGCGGCTTCATCGAGCATCTTGTCGGTGCCCAGGCCCGCCGCGAGCCGCACGGACTCCTTGAGCCCGTCGAGTGGATAGATCTGGTTGCCTCGTACCTTGCCGATCTGCAGGCGGAAGCTGTTGGAACCCAGGTCGACGGCACACACGAGACTCTGCGGCATGGGAAGGATTCGGTGCAGGCAAATTCGAAGTGGCGATTCTAGCGCCGAAAAGCCGGCCCGCCGAAGCGTCCGCCCGCGCTGCCCTTGCCGCCGGCCCCGCACCGTTGCGCGCCGGAAGCACCATGCCGCCGCGCTTGCGGCCATCCCGCCACGGCAGCCGCCCGCAAGCGCCGCACGGACGCCCGCCCGGGGAGTCGCTATCATTGTCACGGCACCGTCATCTGGCCGTCACATAATGTGTCGGGCCCGACCACAGGACTCCAGCACATGGCCAGCTACCCCCTCGCCTCGCCCGATCAGCTCATCAACCGCGAGCTTTCGATTCTCGCCTTCCAGCGCCGTGTGCTCGCGCAGGCGGCCGACGAGAGCGTGCCCTTGCTGGAGCGACTGAAGTACCTGTGCATCGTCTCCAGCAACCTCGACGAGTTCTTCGAGATCCGCGTCGCCGGCCTCAAGGAGCAGATCCGCCAGGATGCGGCGCTCGACGCGGGCATCTCGCCCCGCGCGCATTACGAGGCGGTCAGCAACGAGGTGCACGACATCATCGCCGAACAGTACCGCCTGCTGAATGCGGAGATCCTGCCCAGCCTCGCCCAGGAAGGCATCGGCTTCCTGCGCCGCTCGCTGTGGACCGAGGCGCAGCGGGCGTGGATCCACGACTTCTTCGTGAAGGAAGTCATGCCCATCGTGACGCCCGTGGGGCTGGACCCCGCGCACCCCTTCCCGCGGCTGCTCAACAAGAGCCTCAACTTTGCGGTCGAACTCGACGGCAAGGACGCCTTCGGACGCAGCTCGAACGCCGCCATCGTGCAGGCGCCGCGCGCACTGCCGCGCGTGATCAAGCTGCCGGCCGAGCTGACGGGCATGCCGAACGGCTTCGTCTTCCTGTCCTCGGTGCTGCACGCCTTCGTCGGCGAACTGTTCACGGGCATGAACGTGCTGGGCTGCTACCAGTTCCGCGTCACGCGCAACAGCGATCTGTTCGTGGACGAGGAAGAGGTCAAGGACCTGCGCAAGACGCTGCAGGGCGAGCTGCTGCAGCGCAATTACGGCAACGCAGTGCGGCTCGAAGTGGCCGACAACTGCTCGCGCCCGATGTGCGAATTCCTGCAGCAGCAGTTCGGCCTGGAGGACAACGAGGTCTATCACGTGCCCGGCATCGTCAATCTGGTGCGCCTGATGTTCGTGCCCGACAAGGTCGACCGGCCCGATCTCAAGTTCCCGCCCTTCCAGCCCGCCCTGCCGCGCAGCCTCAACAAGCACGCCGACCTGTTCGCCGAGATCCGCGCGCACGACGTGCTGCTGCATCACCCGTTCCAGAGTTTCGAGCCCGTCATCGAGCTGCTCCGCGACGCGGCCGACGATCCGCAGGTCGTGGCGATCCGCATGACCGTGTATCGCACCGGCACCGACTCCGTGCTCATGGAGCAGTTGCTGCGCGCCGCGCGCAAGGGCAAGGAAGTCAATGTCGTCGTCGAACTCATGGCGCGCTTCGATGAAGAGGCCAACATCAACTGGGCCGCGAAGCTGGAGGACGCTGGCGCGCACGTGGTCTATGGCGTGTTCGGCTACAAGACCCACGCCAAGATGATGCTCATCGTGCGCCGCGAGGACACCGGCGCCGGCACCACCGGGCTGCGCCGTTACGCGCACCTGGGCACCGGCAACTATCACCCGCGCACCACGCGCTTCTATACCGACTTCGGCCTGCTCACCGCCAACGAGGCGCTGTGCGAGGACGTCCACCAGATCTTCAAGCAGCTCACGGGGCTGGGCCGCGCCGAGGAACTGCGCCACATCTGGCAATCGCCCTTCACGATGCAGCGCAAGGTGATCGACGCGATCCGCGCCGAGACACGCGCCGCCGCCGAAGGCCGCAAGGGCCGCATCGTCGCCAAGATGAACGCGCTCATGGAGCCGCAAACGATCCAGGCGCTGTACGAAGCCTCGCAGGCCGGGGTCGAGATCGACCTCATCGTGCGCGGCGCCTGCGCGCTGCGGCCCGGCGTGGCGGGCCTGTCGGAGAACATCCGGGTGCGCTCCATCGTCGGCCGCTTCCTCGAGCACACGCGCATCTTCCTGTTTCACGCGGACGGCGAAGAGAAAATCTACCTGTCGAGCGCCGACTGGATGGATCGCAACTTCTTCCGCCGTATTGAATCCTGCTTCCCGATACTCGACCCGCGCCTCAAGCGCCGCGTCGTCCGCGAGGGCCTCAAGCCCTATCTGGCGGACAACACGCAGGCCTGGGACATGGACAGCGACGGCAGCTACCGGCGCCGCAGCCCGCGTGCCAACGCCGCGCGCCATGGCGCCCAGGACACCCTGCTCGCCGAGCTCTGCGCGCCCGCGGCCGAGGTGCCCGGCACCCCGGCCTAAAACAGCACGCGCTCGATCCGGCCCGCGCCGGGGCGCGTCTCAGCCACCAGCAGATCGGCGCGCTGGGGGTCGATCTCGGCCACGCGCGCGATCATGTCGCGCAGGGCCGCCTCGTTGCCGCAGTGATGCTGGCAGAGCCCGATGAGATACAGCGGCAGCGGGCTCAGCGGCGCCAGCGCATGCGCGCGGCGCAGCGGCGCGATCGCGTAGGCGTATTCGTGCGCGATCAGATGCGCCTGCCCCAGATCGAGCCAGGCGTCGTCGAGTTCGGGATTGAGCTGGACCGCATGGCGCAGCGCATGGGCCGCGGGCCGGGCCAGCCCCAGGCGCAGGCGCGCGCGCCCGAGCTCATGCCAGCCCAAGGCATCGGCGGGCTCCCATTCGAGCAGTTTGAGCAGCGCGGTTTCGGCTTCGGCATACCGCCGGCTGCGCATCGCGATGGCGGCGTAGTTGCGCGCGCAGGATGCGCAGCGCCGCTGGCTCAGCAGGCGCTGGTAGATCGCGGCGGAACGCCGGTTGAAACCGACCAGCCGGAAAAGCGAGGCTTCCAGCCACTGTCGGGTGAATTGCACATCCATGGCCGCCTCCCGGGTCACGCTTATCCATCATGGGATACCGGTCAAGCCCTCGCGACAAGGGCTTGTACCTATGGGCAGGCCACCGCCACCGGGGGCGTCAGTCGAGCCGGTTGAGCCCGTTGAGCGCGGCCACGCGATACGCCTCCGCCATCGTGGGGTAGTTGAAGGTGGTGTTCACGAAGTAGCGGATCGTGTTGTGCGGCGCGGGCTGCAGCATGATGGCCTGGCCGATGTGGATGATTTCCGACGCCTGCGCGCCGAAGCAGTGGATGCCCAGCACTTCCAGCGTTTCGCGGTGGAAGAGGATCTTCAGCATCCCGGTGGTCTGCCCCGTGATCTGCGCACGGGCCAGGCTGCGGAACAGGCTGTGCCCCACTTCGTAGGGAACGCGCGCCTCGGTCAGCTCGCGTTCGGTCCGCCCCAGCGAGCTGATCTCGGGCAACGTGTAGATGCCCGTCGGAATGTCGCGCGCGAGTTCGGACTGATAGTTGCCATCCACGAGGTGGGCCGCCGCGTGGCGCCCCTGGTCGTAAGCCGCCGAAGCAAGGCTGGGCCACCCGATCACGTCGCCCACGGCATAGATGTGGGGCACGGCGGTCTGGTAGTTCTCATTGACCTTGATCGCGCCGCGCTTGTCGGGCTCGATGCCCAGCGCCTCGAGCCCCATGTCGTCGGTATTGCCCTGGCGACCATTGGCCCACAGCAGGTAATCGGTCTTGATGCGCTTGTTCGACTTGAGCTCCATGACCACCGCGCCATCCTCGCCCTGCACGCGCGCGGACTCCTCGTTGTGGCGCACCAGCACGCCCTGCTCGCGCAGGTGATAGGCCAGCGCGTCGACGATCTCGTCGTCGAGGAAGGACAGCAGGCGGTCCCGCGTGTTGATGAGATTCACCTTGCAGCCGAGGTTGCGGAAGATGGATGCGTACTCGCACCCGATCACCCCCGCGCCGTAGATGGTGATGGATTCGGGCGTGTCGGTCAGCGACAGGATGCTGTCCGAGTCGTGGATGCGCGGATGCGAGAAATCGACTTCGGGCGGGTGATAGGGGCGCGAGCCCGTGGCAATCACGAACTGCGTGGCCTGAAAGCGCTCGCGTCCTCCGTTGGAGAGCGCGACCTCCATCGTGTTCGCATCGACGAAACGCGCGCGGCCGTGGATCACCTCCACCCCGTTACGGTCGTAGAAATCCTGCCGCATGGTGACCTGCCGCCGGATCACGCCTTCGGCCGTGCGCAGCAGCGAAGGAAAGCTCGCGCGGCCTTCCGCCGCTTCGTGGAACTGCGGGCTCTCGCGGATCTCACGCAGGCTGGAGATGACCTGCCGCAGCGCCTTGGAAGGAATCGTGCCCCAGTGCGTGCAGCCGCCGCCGACCTGGCCATAGGCTTCGATTACCGCCACGCGCCGACCCGCCTTGGCGCATTTCATCGCGGCGCCTTCGCCGCCGGGGCCGGAGCCCACCACAATGACGTCGTACTGCAGCATGTTGTCTCCGCTTCGGGGTTGAAGTGCGTCCGTCCGCGATTATCGCGACTTTGCCCGGCAAGAAAAAGCAGGCCCTGCCCTCATGCCGCCCGTGCGCCAGCGTGCGGGCGCCGCCGGGGGCAACGCGCGCCGGACGGGATATACTGACGCTCCGCCCGCGGCGCCCATGCCGCACCCGCCCGAGAGCCCCGAAAGACAATCATGACCAAGACCCGGATCATCTACACGCTCACAGACGAAGCCCCGGCACTTGCCACCTACTCTTTCCTGCCCATCGTCCAGTCCTTCACGGCCGCCGCCGACATCGACGTCGAAACGCGCGACATCTCGGTCGCCGCGCGCATCCTCGCGAGTTTCCCCGAAGCCCTGCCGCCCGGGCAGCAGCAGGCCGACGCGCTGGCCGAACTCGGCGAACTCGCCAAGACCCCCGAAGCCAACATCATCAAGCTGCCCAACATCAGCGCCTCCGTGCCGCAGCTCAAGGCCGCGATCAAGGAACTCCAGTCGCAGGGCTACGCGGTACCCGATTACCCCGAAACCCCGGCGGACACCGAACAGCAGAAGCTCAAGGCGCGCTACGCCAGGGTGCTCGGCAGCGCCGTCAATCCGGTGCTGCGCGAAGGCAACTCCGACCGCCGCGTCGCCAACGCCGTCAAGCAGTACGCACGCAAGCATCCCCACTCGATGGGCGCCTGGTCGGCCGACTCGCAAAGCCACGTCGCGCACATGGAGCATGGCGACTTCTATGCCAACGAACAGTCGGCGGTCATCGCCGAGGGCGGCACGCTCAAGATCGAATTCACCGATGAGCAGGGCAGCGTCCGCCACATGAAGGACGTCAAGGTGCTCGATGGCGAAGTCATCAGCGCCACCTACATGGATGTCGCCGCGCTGCAGGCCTTCTACGCGGCGCAGGTGGCCGAGGCCAGCGCGCAGGGCGTGCTGTTCTCGCTGCACCTCAAGGCCACGATGATGAAGGTCTCCGACCCCATCCTGTTCGGCTATGCCGTGAGCGCCTATTACAAGGACGCGTTCGCCAGGCATGCGGCCACCTTCACGCGTCTGGGCGTCAATGTGCGCAACGGCATCGGCGACGCCTACGCCAAGATCGCCGCCCTGCCCGACGCCGAACGCCTGGTGATCGAGGCCGACCTGCGCGCGGCCGAAGCCGCGGTCGCGATCGCGATGGTCGATTCCGATCGCGGCATCACCAACCTGCACATCCCGAGCGACGTGATCGTCGACGCCTCCATGCCCGCCGCGATCCGCAACTCGGGCCGCATGTGGAATGCCCAGGGCAAGCTGCAGGACACCAAGTTCGTGATTCCCGACCGCTGCTATGCGGGCGTCTATCAGGCCGTGATCGAAGACTGCAAGCAGCACGGCGCGTTCGACGTGAAGACCATGGGCACGGTGCCCAACGTGGGCCTCATGGCCCAGGCGGCCGAGGAGTACGGCTCGCACGACAAGACCTTTGAGATTCCCGAGGACGGCGTGATGCGCGTGGTGGCCGCGTCCGGCCTCGTGCTGCTCGAGCACGCCGTGAAGCAGGGCGACGTGTGGCGCATGTGCCAGACCAGGGACGTCGCGATCCGCGACTGGGTCAAGCTCGCCGTCGCACGCGCCCGCGCCACGCAGACCCCCGCCGTGTTCTGGCTGGACGAAGCGCGCGCCTACGACCGCAACCTGATCGCCCGCGTCAGGGCCTGTCTGCAGGAGCACGACACGGCCGGCCTGGAAATGCCCATCCTGTCTCCGGTGGAAGCCTGCAAGTACTCCGTGCGCCGCATCCGCGCGGGCCAGGACACCATCTCGGTGACCGGCAACGTGCTGCGCGACTACAACACCGATCTGTTCCCCATCCTCGAACTCGGCACCAGCGCCAAGATGCTCTCCATCGTGCCGCTGCTCGCGGGCGGCGGCATGTACGAGACCGGCGCGGGAGGCTCGGCGCCCAAGCACGTGCAGCAGTTCCTCGAAGAGAACTACCTGCGCTGGGATTCGCTCGGTGAATTCCTCGCGCTGCAGGTGTCCATCGAAGAGCTCGCGGCCAAGACCGGCAACGCGGCGGCGGCCGTGCTGGCCGAGACGCTGGACGAAGCCAATGCGCGCTTCCTCGAGAACGACAAGTCCCCGGCGCGCAAGGTCGGCCAGATCGACAATCGCGGCAGCCACTTCTACCTCGCCCTCTACTGGGCGCAGGCGCTTGCCGCCCAGACCCGCCACGCCGGCCTGCAGGCGCGCTTCCGGCCGGTGGCCGAACGCCTCACCGCGGACGAAGCGAAAATCGCCGCCGAACTCATCGCCGCGCAGGGCAAGCCGGTCGATATCGGCGGTTACTACCATCCTTCGGCCGCGCGATGTGCCGCCGCGATGCGCCCCTCGACCACGCTGAACGCCGTGATCGACGCGCTGCGCTGAACCGGCGCGCGCAAAGAAAAAGCCCCGGGCGTGCCCGGGGCTTTTTCATGCCGGGGGCCCGCGCAATGCGATGCCCGCAGCGACGCGTCACTGCCGTCCGGTACTCCCGAATCCGCCCGCGCCACGCGCGCTGGCCGAGAAATCCTCCACCACGTTCAGCGCCACCTGCACGACGGGCACCACCACCAGTTGCGCGATGCGGTCCATGGGCTGGATCGTGAATGCCTCCTTGCCGCGGTTCCAGGTGGAAACGAAAAGTTGCCCCTGATAGTCGGAATCGATCAGGCCGACGAGGTTGCCCATCACGATGCCGTGCTTGTGGCCCAGCCCCGAGCGCGGCAGGATCAGCGCGGCGAGCCGGGGGTCTTCCAGGTGGATCGCCATGCCGGTGGGGATCAGTTGCGTGTCGCCAGGCGCAAGCGTGAGCGGAGCGTCGAGGCAGGCGCGCAGGTCGAGGCCGGCCGCACCGGGCGTGCCGTACTGGGGAAGGTTGTCGCGCAGACGTGCGTCGAGAATCTGGATGTCGAGCTGATGCATGAGAGCCAATCTGTGAGGTAAGGAAAAAGGTTCAGACGTCTATCCTGAAGCCCGGATCGACGTCGGCGGCGCACACGCCGTTCGCGCCCCAGTCTTCACGCGGGATTTCGCGCAGGCGGATGAGCAGGTGGTCGGCCGGAATGCCCAGCTCGCCGAGCCGGCGGGCAAGCTCGGCATACAAGCGGCGCTTGGCAGCCAGCGAACGGCCCGCGAACAGGTCGATGCCGATCAGCGTGAAGCGGTCGGGCTGCGTCACGTTGGCGGGGCAGGCAAAGCGCTCCGGCGGATGCACGCTGAGCCGCACGATGCGGTCGTGCGCGGGAATCTGCAGGCTCGCGACCAGCGCCTCATGCACCGCCGCCATGAGCGCCCGCTCCTCGGCGGGTGGGCAGGCACGGCGGATTTCGATATGCACCACGGGCATGCCGGTCTCCTAGCGCGCTGCAAGCAGCGCAACGAGATGCGTCACGATACCGGCCGCCACGGCGTGCTTGTCGGCGCGCGGCAGCGGGTGCGCCCCGGCGGCATCGAAGAGCACGACCTGGTTGGTGTCGCCGCCCATGCCGTCCTGCACGAGATTGCCGACGACGAGCCCCAGCCGCTTGGATTCGAGCTTGCCGCGCGCGTAGTGCTCGAGGTCCCGGCTCTCCGCCGCGAAACCCACGCAGAACGGCGCGGCGGGCAGCGAGGCCACGTCCGCGAGGATGTCCGGATTGCGTTCGAGCCGGATCACCGGCGCTTCGCCGCTCTTCTTGATCTTGTCCGCCGACACTTCGAGCGGGCGGTAATCGGCCACGGCCGCGACCCCGATGAAAATGTCGACGCGCCCCACACGCTGCATCACCGCCTGATGCATCTGCGCGGCCGTCTGGACGTCGATGCGCGCAACGCCCAGCGGCGTGGCGAGCGCGACCGGCCCGCTCACGAGCGCCACTTCGGCCCCCGCGCGGGCAAGCGCGCGCGCAAGCGCATAACCCATCTTGCCGGACGACGTGTTGGTGATGCCGCGCACCGGATCGAGCGGCTCGTAAGTGGGCCCGGCCGTCATCAGCACGCGCCGCCCCGCCAGCGGCTTGGGCTGCAGGAAGGCCGCGAGCGCTTCGAAGATCGCGGCCGGCTCGCTCATGCGTCCGTCGCCCACCTCGCCGCAGGCCTGCTCGCCCGCGTCCGGGCCGATGATCTCCACCCCGTCGGCGCGCAACTGCGCCACGTTGCGCTGCGTGGCCGCGTTGCTCCACATCTGGCGGTTCATGGCCGGCGCCACGAGCAGCGGGCAATCACGCGCCAGCGCCAGCGTGGAGAGCAGATCGTCGGCCAGCCCCTGAGCCAGCTTGGCGAGCGTGTTCGCGGTGGCCGGAGCGATCAGCAGCGCGTCCGCCGAGCGCGTGAGATCGATATGACTCATGCTGTTGGCGCGCCGGTCGTCCCAGGCATCGACCCACACGGGGTGGCCGGACAGCGCCTGGAAGGTGGTCGGCGTGACGAAGCGCGCGCCGTTCTGCGTCATGACGACATGCACCGTCGCGCCCGCCTTCACGAACAGACGCGTGAGCTCGGCGGCCTTGTAGGCGGCAATGCCTCCGCAGACGCCCAGCACGATGGTCTTGCCCGCAAGTTCAGTCATGGCCACGGCCCGCGAATGAGAAAATGGAGTCCGATTCTAGCGCGTCATCCCTTTCCTTCACGCAGGCTCGTGCGCAAGGCGCGCCCATGGCAATCACCGACTGGCCCGAATCGGAACGTCCGCGCGAACGACTCCTCAGCCGCGGCGCCACCGCGCTGTCCGACGCGGAACTGCTCGCCATCTTCCTGCGCGTGGGCGTGCGCGGCAAAAGTGCGGTCGATCTCGCCCGCGACCTCATCGCGCACTACGGCAGCCTCGCGCGACTGTTCTCGACTTCGCTCGCCGATCTCGCCGGCTTCCCGGGCATGGGCGCGGCAAAGTACGCGCAGTTGCAGGCGGTCTTCGAGATGTCGCGCCGCGCGCTCGAAGAAAGCCTGCGCCGGAGCGACCTGCTGGGCTCGCCGGGCGAAGTCCGCGACTGGCTGCGCCTGAAGCTCTCGCACCTGCCGCACGAAGTCTTCATGATCCTCCTGCTCGACGCGCAGAACCGGCTCATCGAGGCGCGCGAACTCTTTCGCGGCACGCTCACGCAGACGGCGGTATATCCGCGCGAAGTCGTCAAACTCGCGCTCACCCACAATGCCGCCGCCGTGATCCTCGCGCACAACCACCCCTCCGGCGCGCGCGAACCCAGTCACGCCGACGAAGCGCTCACGCGTGCCCTCAAGCAGGCGCTCGCGCTCGTGGACGTGCGCGTGCTCGACCACTTCATCGTGGCCGGAACGCAGCCGCCCCTTTCCTTCGCCGAGCGCGGTCTGCTATAGTCGCCAGCTTTCCTGCACGTCGGCTTGAGCGCCGCCTGATATTCAGGCTATAATCGCGTGCTTTACGGAACCAGTTACCGGAGCGAGATATGTCTCGAGTGTGTCAAGTCACGGGCAAGGGCCCGATGGTCGGGAACAACGTTTCCCACTCCAATATCAAGACCAAGCGTCGTTTCCTGCCGAACCTGCAGAACCGCCGTTTCTGGGTCGAAGCCGAAAACCGCTGGGTCAGCCTGCGCGTTTCGAACGCCGGCCTGCGTACCATCGACAAGAAGGGTATCGAAGTCGTCATCGCCGAGCTGCGTGCTCTCGGCGAGAAGATCTGATCCCGACCCAACCGAATACATAGCGGAGATACATCATGGCCAAAGGCGGTCGCGAAAAGATCAAGCTGGAATCCACTGCGGGTACCGGCCACTTCTACACCACGAACAAGAACAAGCGCACCACCCCGGAAAAGCTTGAATTCACCAAGTACGATCCGGTCGTTCGCAAGCACGTCGTCTATAAGGAAACCAAGCTGAAGTAAGCACGCGTGCGGCGCGGCCCGCACCTCGCATACTGGCTGGTTCCGACCTGCTGCAAAGAAAAAAGCCCGCCCGCGCGGGCTTTTTTTATTTCTGCCCGAAGAGACTTCCCCATGTCCCACGCTTCCACCGAAAACCTCAACGTCATCGCCTTCGATGCGATGCCCTCCCCCGGCGAGATCAAGGCCGAGCGCCCGCTCACCGACACCCTCGCCGCCCACGTCGAAGCCGGCCGCGACACGATCAAGGCCATTCTCGACCGCAAGGACCCGCGCCCCATGGTGATCGTCGGGCCGTGCTCCATCCACGACCCCGTCGCGGGTCTCGATTACGCGCGCCGCCTCAAGGCGCTCGCGGACGAAGTCGCCGACACGTTCTACGTGGTGATGCGCGTCTATTTCGAGAAGCCGCGTACCACGGTCGGCTGGAAGGGCTTCATCAACGACCCTTACATGGACGATTCCTTCCGCATCGAGGAAGGCATGCGCCGGGGCCGCCAGTTCCTGCTCGACGTGGTGGCGCTGGGCCTGCCCGCCGCCTCCGAGACGCTGGACCCGATCGCGCCGCAGTACTACGGTGATCTTCTTGCCTGGGCCGCCATCGGCGCCCGTACCACCGAATCGCAGACACACCGCGAGATCGCGTCGGGCCTCTCGTCGCCGGTGGGCTTCAAGAACGGCACGGACGGCTCGCTGGATGCCGCCGTGAACGGTTGCCTGTCGGCCTCGCAGGCGCACAGCTTCCTTGGCGTGAACGAGCGCGGCGAGACCTGTATCGTGCGCACCCGTGGCAATCGCTACAGCCATGTCGTGCTGCGCGGCGGCGGCGGACGCCCGAATTACGACACCGTGTCCGTCTCGCTCGCCGAGCAGGCGCTGACCAAGGCCAGGCTGCCCGCCAACCTCGTGATCGACTGCTCGCACGCCAACTCGTGGAAGAAGCCGGAGCTGCAACCGCTCGTGATGCGCGACGTGGTGGGACAGATCCGCGCGGGCAACCGCTCCATCATCGGCGTCATGATCGAAAGCTTCATCGAAGCCGGCAACCAGCCCATCCCCGCCGATCCCGCCGAGCTTCGCTACGGCTGTTCGGTCACCGATGGCTGCATCGGCTGGGAAACGACGGCCCTGATGCTGCGCGAAGCGCGCGAAGCCTTGCGCGAAACCATTGCCAAGCGACGCGCCGGGCAACAGAATCCGATTCCCCTCGCATAAAGGACTCCGCATGCACCTGGTCACCCCCTTCAAGGCCTTGCGCCCGGCCACGGGCCGCGCGGCCGAAATCATCGCTCCGCCCTACGACGTGCTTTCCTCGGCCGAAGCCCTGGAGCGCGCCGCCGGCAAGCCCTGGAGCTTCCTGCACATTTCCAAGCCCGAGATCGATCTGCCCGCCGGCACCGACGTGTATTCCCCCGCCGTGTATGCAAAAGCCGCCGAGAACCTCGAGAAGATGCTCGACGCCGGCGTCATCACGCGCGACGACACACCGTGCTATTACGTCTATCGCATCATCATGGGCAGCCATGTGCAGACCGGCATCGTCGCCTCGGCCTCCGTCGTGGAGTACGACAACGGCCGCATCAAGCGCCACGAATTCACGCGCCCCGACAAGGAAGACGACCGCGTGCGCCAGATCGAGGCGCTCAACGCCCAGACCGGCCCGGTGTTCCTCGCCTATCCCGACGCGCCCGCGCTCGACGCGGTGCTTGCCGCCACCGTGGCGGGCGTGCCCGATGCCGATGCGCAGGCCGACGACGGCATCCGTCACACGCTGTGGGTCGTGCGCGACGCCGCCAGCGTGGATCAGATCACGCGCCATTTCGACGCCCTGCCCGCGCTCTACATCGCCGATGGGCACCACCGCTCCGCCGCGGCCTCGCGCGTGGCGGCCGCGCGCCGCTCGGCCAATCCGCATCACACGGGCGACGAAAGCTACAACTATTTCCTGTCGGTGATCTTCCCCGCGCACGCGCTGCGGATCATGGACTACAACCGTGTCGTCGCCGACCTCAACGGCCTCACGCCCGAATCCCTCGTCGAGCGCATCGGCGCGGCCTACCGCGTGACGCCGTCGGCCACTCCCGTGAAGCCCGCGACGCACGGCGAGGTCGGCATGTATCTCGCCGGCCAGTGGTACCGCCTCGAGGTCAAGCGCGAGCTGGTGCCGGCCGATCCGGTCGAACGGCTCGACGTGAGCCTGCTGACCACGCACGTCCTCACGCCGCTGCTGGGCATCGCCGACCTGCGTCGCGACAAGCGCATCGATTTCGTGGGCGGCATCCGTGGCTTGCCGGAACTCGAGAAGCGAGTGAACTCCGGCGAGATGGCCGTGGCCTTCGCGATGTTCGCCACCACGATGGACGACCTCATGTCGGTTGCCGATGCCGGCCAGATCATGCCGCCGAAGTCCACCTGGTTCGAGCCCAAGCTTGCCGACGGCATGGCTTCGCACGTGCTCGACTGAGGCGCTCCCGCGCCTCCCGCAAGGCCGGCCGCCAAGCCGGCCTTTTTTCGTTGCGACGCCGCCTCAGAACACCTTCAGGCCATGCAGCAGCACGATGGCGATGAGCACCGGCGCCACCCACTGCACGAGGCGGAACACCGCGCGCGCGATGATCGCGTTGGGCAGCGCGCCGTCGTTGGAGATCTGCGCGAGCAGACGCGGCAGGCCCCAGTTCCAGGCCACGAAAAGGCAGATCAGGATGCCGCCGAGCGGCAGCAGCAGGTTGGACGTCACGAAATCGTAGAGATCGAAGACCGTCATGCCGAAGGGCTTGAACGCCGCCATGCTGCTGTTCGAGAGCGCGGCCGGCGCACCGACCAGCGCGATCGAGAGCACCAGCGCGACGGCCGTCTGGCGGCGCGACACGCCGAGCCGCTCGGAGAAGATCGCCATCGGCACCTCGAGCAGCGACAGGATCGCCCCCACGCTGGCCACCGCGGTCAGCACGAAGAAGAGCGTCATGAAAAGCGTGCCGCCGGGCATGCTCGTGAACACGGCCGGAATCGTCATGAAGACCAGCGAAGGGCCGGCGGCCGGCTCGAAACCGAAGGCGAACACCGCCGGGAAGATCGCGATACCCGCCAGCAGCGACACGCTCAGATCGGCCAGCATCACGCGCAACGCGGTCGAGGGAATGTTCTGGTCGGCGCGGAAGTAGCTGCCGTAGGTCAGCATGCAGCCCATGCCGATCGAGAGCTTGAAGAACGCCAGCCCGAGCGCCACCAGCACCACGTCGGGCGTGATCAGCGAGAAATCGGGCTTGAACAGGAAGACCAGGCCATCGATCGCGCCCGGCAGCGTGAGGCTGCGGATGCACAGCACGATGAGCAGGATGAACAGCAGCGGCATGAGCTTGCGCGTCACGGCCTCGATCCCGCGCGTCACCCCCATCGCGATGATGGTGCCACAGATCGCGAGCACCACCCACTGCCAGATCAGCGATTGCACGGGGTCCGTGACCAGCGCGCCGAAGGTGCGGCTCGCCACCTCGGGACTGGTGCTCGCGAGCGCGCCGCTCGCCGCCTTGAACACGTAGGCATACACCCAGCCCGCCACCTCGCTGTAGAACGCCATGATGAGAAGGGCCGAGGCAAAGCTCATCCAGCCGATGATCTGCCAGAACCCTCCGCCGCCCGAAGCGAGCCGCTCGAAGGTGCTGACCGCGTTGGCGCGCGCCGAGCGCCCCAGCGCGATCTCGGCGATCATCACCGGCAGGCCCACGGCGAGCGTCGCCAGCAGATAGACGGCGAGGAAACTCGCCCCGCCGTTGGCGCCCGTCAGCGCCGGAAACTTCCAGATGTTGCCCAGCCCGACGGCCGAGCCCAGTGTGGCCACGAGCACGCCGAAGCTGCTCGAAAAACCTTCTCTCTTGTTGTCGTGTGTCATGTCGTGAACGCCTCATCGAATCGCTCCCGCCCCTCCCGGCCGAAGCAGCCAGCGGAGGCTACACACTATCGGCGTGGATCTGCGTCAAATCCACGGCCCGCCAGCCCGCCCGACCTCGCCGGCGCGGCGCGCGCGCAACGCACGCCCGTCAGGCATGCGGGCGCGTATCCTCTGCGGCCGTCCAGGCCAGCGCGCGCCGGCTCATTTCGGCGCGGATTTCCAGCATCGCGCGCGTGACGTCGGCCGGCGCCCCCTTGGCCCCCAGCTCGATGTGCGCGGGCCGGTGCTCGCTGCCCAGGCAAGGCAGGCTGAACACCGTCACCCCGAAGCGCTCCTGCAGCGCTTCCATGAAAGCGATGAGCTGGCTCTCCCGCGCGCCATAGACGAGGATGGACTGCTCCGCGTGCGCGCGCCCGTGGTGAAGCGCGGCGTACCACTGGTCGAGCACCCACTCCATCATCGGCCAGGCCATCTCGGGAAATCCGGGCAGGAAGTGATGATTGCGGAAGGCGAAACCCGGCACCCGGTTGTAGGGGTTCGGAATGATGCGGCTTCCCTCGGGCAGCTCGCCCAGCCGGAGACGCTGCGCGTCGGTCTCGGCACCGAAGCGCGCGCGGATCTCCCGTTCGGCATCCGCGTGCAGCGCCAGCGGCACCCCGGCGGCGGCCGCCGCGCAGAAGCGCGTGTGATCGTCGGGCGTGGCACCGATGCCGCCAAAGCAGAACACGAGATCGTCGCCCGCGTATTGCTGCGCGAGCACGGCCGTCAGGCGCTCGCGGTCGTCACCGCAGTAATGCGCCCACGCAAGCGACAGCCCGCGCGCGGCCAGCAGCGCGATCGCATGCGACAGGTGCTTGTCCTGCCGCCGCCCCGACAGGATTTCATCGCCGATGATGAGGACGCCGAATGCCATGAGAACCCTCCGCTTGCCGTCAGGTGGGATCACGCAGCACGGCAAGTTCCTCGCCCGTCGCCACGTCGCGCAGCGGCCGCGCGCGCTCGCGGCGCAGCGCTTCGAGCAGGAAATGAACGAACGCCAGCCCGTTCCACGCCGGCGCGAACAGGTTCAGCACCGGCACCAATGCCATCACGCCGCCCATCAGCGCCAGCAGGTTGAGTTCGCCCGCGTACTCGTGCGGCACGCGCCGGAGCTCCAGCGCGTCGGCATGGCTCATGAGCGCATCGTAGGCAAAACACACGCGGTTGAGCCGCGCCGACAGCAACACCGTGATCACCAGCCCGGCCCCGGGAATCAGCCAGAGCGGCAGACTGCACGCGAGCAGCCCCGCGAACACCAGCGCGGCCTTCAGGCTGGTGGCGAAGCTGCCCCACTGCGAGCCGCCGCCGCGCCGCGCGAGATCGGGGTACTCACGCGCGCCCACGCGCTCGATCATCATCGGCAGGGCCACGGTCGCGAGCAGCAGCAGCGCGGTGGCGTAGATCAGCGGCAGCAACAGCAGCCACAGGCTCACGACCAGCAGACCACCGGCGGCCGCGCCCGCGAAGCTTCCGCCGGCGAACCATGCGCCCACCAGCGGCAGCCCCGGCAAGGCGCCGCGCGCCCAGGCCGCAAGATCGCCGATGTACAGACCGCCCAGGGTCAGCCAGAAAACCGCCGCGAGCAGCGTCGGCCACAGCAGATGCCACAGCATGCCCGCGCGCAGAAGGCTCACGAATGCACGCCAGCAGGCAAGAAGAAGGGAGGACATGGTCGGATTCCGGTCAGGCCGTCTCGCGGATGCCTTCGATTACCGTGCGGCCCAGCAAGGCACGCACCCCCAGCCAGCCAAACGCCACGATGGCCACGATGGCGCAGACGGCCGCCGCGAAGAGTGCCATCAGCGAGGGGGCAAAGTCGAGATCCAGCACATAGCGCGCCAGCGCGTAGCCAATGCCGGTGGCCGCGCCCACCGCCAGCACGCTCGCCACGGTGCCCAGCGCCGCGAACTCCGCGAGCAGCGCCGCGCGCACCTGGTGACGCCGCGCCCCGAGCGCACGCAGGACCGAGACCTCGTAGCCGCGCTCGTCGTGCGTGTTGCGCTGCGCCGCGAGCAGCACCAGCAGGCCCGCCACCAGCGAGAATCCGAACACGAACCGCACGAGCTGGGCCAGCCGCTCGGTCAGCGCCCCTACCTGCTCAAGCAGCATGCCGATATCGATGACCGTCGCGTTGGGCCAGCGCGCGACCAGCTCGCGCACCAAACCGCCCTGCTCCGGCGGCAGGTGGAAGCTCGTGATGAAACTCGCGGGCATCGCTTCGAGCATGCCGGGCGCAGCCGTGAAGAAGAAATTCACCCGCATCGAATCCCATTCGAGACGGCGCACGCTCGTGACCCGGCCGCTCACCTGCTGGCCCGCCACGTCGAAGGTCACCTCGTCGCCCAGCTTCACGCCCAGCCGCTCGCCAATGCTCTGTTCCATCGAGAACCCGCCGCCCGGTGTCTGCCCGTGCCAGCGCCCCTCGACCACCCGGTTGCCGGTCTGCAGCGCGCTGCCGTAGGAGAGGTTGAACTCGCGTTCGGCCAGATTGCGCGTGCGCGCCTCGTCGTACTGCTCGCCCCGCACCGGCCTGGCGTTGATCGCGACAAGGCGGCCACGGATCATGGGCATCAGCTCCGCCCCGATGCCGTGCGCGCGCAGCGCGGCGGTGAAGGCATCGACCTGATCGGGCTGGATGCCGATCACGAAGCGGTTCGGCGCATCGGCGGGCCGCTTGGCGTTCCAGCCGGCCAGCAGATCGTTGCTGACCAGGGTCAGCAGCAGGATCGCCGTGAGCCCGACCGCCAGCGACACGACTTGGATCACGCTCGACGCACGGCGCCGGTAGAGCGCCGCCAGCCCGTAGCGCAAGCCCCAGCCAGCCGTTCCGGCCACCGGCGCGGCGTGACGGACGCGCCCGGCCAGCCCGAGCAGGGCCCAGGCCACGAGCGCAAACAGCGCGAGCGCCGCCGCGAAGCCCCCGACGACCGCCAGGCCCAGCGCCCATTCCCCCGCGATCCACAGCATCAGCCCCGCGAGCGCCAGCCCGCCGGCCACCCACACGGCCAGGCTGCCCGCTTCGATCTGGCCCCAGTCGCGGCGGATCACCCGGATCGGCGGCACGCGCGTCAGGCGCAGGAGCTGCGGCGCCACGAACCCCAGCATCAGCAACACGCCCACCGCGAGCCCCTGCGCCACTGGCGCCCAGCCCGCGGGCGGCAGACTGCTGCGCACCAGCGTGGCGACGAGCCCGCCCAGCGCGGCCTGGACCGCGAAGCCCAGCAGACAGCCCAGTACCGAGACGGCCAGGCCGAAGATCAGGAACTCGCCCAGATGCACGCCCAGCAGTTGCCCGCGCCGCGCGCCGAAGCAGCGCATCACCGCGCAGCCATCGAGGTGGCGCGTCAGGTAGCGTCTTGCCGAAAGGCCGATCGCGACGGCCGCGAGCACCACCGCGAGCATGGCCGCCATGCGCAGGAAGCGGCCGGCGCGGTCCAGATTGGCGCGGATCTCGGGGCGCGCATTCTCCAGGGTTTCCAGCCGCTCACCCCGCCCCATGCGCGGCTTGAGCCAGGTTTCGAAGGCGGCCACCTCGGCCCGCTGCCCAGCCACCAGCAAACGGTAGCGCGCGCGGCTTCCCTCCACGAGCAGACCACTTTCGGGCAGGTCGGCGAGGTTGATGAGGACGCGCGGGGCGAGGCTCATGAAGCCCATTCCGCGGTCGGATTCGAACACCACCTGGCGTGTGAGCCGCAGCGGCAGGAAGCCCAGCTGCAGGTTATCCCCCGCGCGCAGCCCCAGCGCGGGCAGCACCGCTTCGTCGGCCCACACCTCGCCACGCGGCGGCGCGGCCTCGGCCGGGCGCGCGGGCCCGCCCGCGAAGTCGCCGAGCTGCACGTCACCCCGCAACGGGAAGCCCGCCTCCACCGCCTTCACGGCCACCATCTGCACGCCGTCGCCGCCGCTGGCCATGCTGTTGAAAGTGACATTGCGCGTGACCGTGAGACCGCGTCGCGAGGCTTCCTCGCCGAAAGCGGGGTCAATGTCGTGATCGGCCGACACGATCAGGTCGCCGCCGAGCAGGCGCGTCGCGTTCTGGTTCAGCCCCTGCGCCACGCGGTCGGTCAGGAAGCCCACGCTGGTGAGGCTCGCCACCGCGAGCAGCAAGGCCATGCCGAGCAGGCCGAGTTCGCCCGCGCGCAGGTCGCGGCGGAGCATCTGGAGGGCAAGCGGGAAGACGTTCATGGGAATGGGTAAAGGCGGGCAAGGTGCGGGCGGCCAGCGCACGGGATCGAATTGGGCATGCGGCCGTGGCATGACAGACAGATTCTGGGCCGGAACGTTCCGGGCCCGCAAACGCGGCTTTCATGGGCCCGCGCCGCGAGGGCAAAAAAAAGCACGCCCACGGGCGTGCTTGTGGCGGGCGCGCGGGCGCTCAGACGAACCAGAGGCGGATCGTGTCGAGCAGACGACGCCACCAGCTACCCGGTTCCACGGCCTGCAGGGCCTGCAGCGGGTACTCGGCGAGCGTCTCGCCGTCGAGCACGAGCCTGACCTTGCCAATCACCTGCCCCGCCGCCACGGGGGCGACCAGGCGCGGTTCGAAACTGACCTGCTGCTGGATGCGCGGTGCCTGGCCGCGCGGCAGGCTCACGAAATGGTCGGCCGCGAAACCGCCCGCGACCTCGCCCGCCGCGCCCTTGTAGACGCGCACCTCGCCCAGCGCCTGCCCCTTCGCGAAGAGCCGGGGGGTATCGAAGTTGAGCAGCCCCCAGTCGAGCAGCTTGCCCGACTCGGCCGCGCGCTCCTGCATGCCGCTGGTGCCGGTGACCACCGAGATCACGCGGCGGCCGCCACGATGGCTGGAGGCCACCAGGTTGTAGCCCGCGCTCTTGGTGTGGCCCGTCTTGAGGCCGTCGACGTCGGGATCGCGATAGAGCAGCAGATTGCGGTTGTCCTGCTTGATCCGGTTGTACGTGAACTGCTTCATCGAATAGATCGGATAGAACTCCGGAAAATCTTCGATGATCGCCGCCGAAAGCTTCGCCAGGTCGTTGGCCGTGGTGTAGAGCTCGGGGTCGGGCAGGCCGGTGCTGTTGGTGTAGTGCGAGTTCGTGAGGCCGAGGCGGCGCGCTTCGGCGTTCATCATGCCGGCGAAGGCTTCCTCGCTGCCGGCGATGGCTTCGGCCAGCACCACGCAGGCATCGTTGCCGGACTGCACGATCATGCCCTTGAGCAGATCGTCCACGCTGACCGGCACCTTGATGTCGACGAACATCCGCGAGCCTTCCATCTTCCACGCCCGGATGGAGGGCGTGAGCATCTGGTCGCGTTTGAGGCGGCCTTCCTTGATGGCCTTGAAGCTCACGTAGGCGGTCATGAGCTTGGTCAGCGACGCGGGCTCGATGCGGGTGTCGGCCTGGCTGCCCGCCAGGATCTGGCCACTCTGCGCGTCGAGCAGCACGTAACTGCGGGCGGCCACCTCGGGAGGCACGGGAAGCGCCGCGACGGCGGCGAGAGGCAGCGCGAGGCACGCGGCGGCGAGCAGACTACGAATCATGGAAACTCCGGGGAATGAAGACCTGCGGGGGACGACATTCTAAACCGGGAGGCCGGCCCTGGGCGCCGCGTGTTGCACAGCGCCACGAACCGGCGTGCGGGTGGAGTCAGGTGCGGCTGGTCATCAGGCGCACGATGAGGTCGCGCGTGGCCGGGTTTTCCATGTAGGGGCGGTAGATCGTCGCCACGCGCGACAGCAGCATGCTGCTGGTGCCGTACTCGACGAACTTCACGCCTTCCTTCTCGAGACGGGCGCGCGCCTTCGCCAGACGCTCGCCCCACATCGCGCGATCCAGCCGGGCGGACTCCTCGCCCGCGCCGCGCAAGGCCTCGCGCTGCGCGGCGGGCAGGCTTTCCCACCACACGCGCGAAACCACCAGCGCCTCGAACTGCACGATGTGGTTGTTGTTGAGGTAGTAGTAGCGCGCGCGCTTGTAATGGCCTTCCGCCTCGTAGGACAGCAGGTCGTTCTCGGCCGCGTCGATGTTGCCGGCCTCGAAGGCGCCGTTGACGTCCTTGTACTCGAGCTGCAGCGGCGTGCCGCCCAGCGAGGTGATGAGCGCCGACAGATCGCGCCGCGCCGGAATCCGGATCTTCGTGTGCTGCAGGGCGCCGACCGAGCCCAGACGATCGCGCGAGTAGATCGCGCGGCTGCCGCCGTCGTACCAGCCCAGCACGACCAGGCCGGAAGCGTGCAGGCGCTGGATCATCTCCTGCCCGACCTCCCCTTCGAGCATGCCGAACATCTGGCGCGAATTGCGCAGGATGAACGGCAGGCGCATCACGTCGGCCATGGGCGCCACGCGGCCGACCATGCTGCCCGTGAGCACGGCCGCGCGCACGTTGCCCTTGCGGAGGGATTCGAGCAGGGCGGCCTGGTCCTTGCCGGCCGAGATCGGCAGCAGCGTCGCATCGGCCTGGCCCGTGATGGCCTGGGCACGCCCGAGGAAGCTCTTGAGCGCGAGGGTGCTGGGGTGGTCCTCGATCTGGGGCGACCAGGCGGCCGGCGCGGCATGCGCCACGGAGACGAGGAAAACGGAAGCGATGAGCAGGAAGCGACGCATGACGGTTCTGCCGCAGGATGGAAAGGTGCGCATCCTGCGACAGAACCTAGGGAAAACCCTAGGTCGATCCGATCGACGGTCGGATCGCCGGCCGATCCGTGCGCCCGCGCCCGGCAACGCAGGCGCCGGGCCGCGTCGTCAGACGCTGAGCAGGCGCTCCGCGAGCCGCACCCAGTAGCTCGCGCCGATGACGAGGCTGTCGTCGTTGAAGTCGTAGCGCGGGTTGTGCAGCGTGCAGCCGCTCTCGCCCGGGCCGTTGCCGATCCAGACGTAGCATCCCGGCCGCTGCTCGAGGAAGAACGAGAAATCCTCGGCGCCCATGCTGGGCGGCCGGTTCCAGGCGACGTTCTCCTCGCCCACCAGCGCCCCCGCCACTTCGCGGCACACCTGCGCCTGAGCGGCGGTATTCACGGTGGGCGGATAGCCGCCTTCGTTGAACGTGGCTTCGATGCTCACGCCGTAGGCGGCCGCGATGCCGGCGCAGAGACGTTCCACCCCTTCCCGCAGCGCTGCGCGCACCTCGGCGCGCAATGCGCGCGTGGTCCCGCTCAGGCGCGCCTGATGCGGGATCACGTTGTAGGCGTCGCCGGCCTGGAAGCGGGTGACCGACACCACGCCCGAATCGAGCGGGTCCAGGGTGCGCGCCACGATGGTCTGCACGGCATTGACGAGCGCCGCGCCGGCCACCAGCGGGTCGCGCGTGAGGTGCGGCATCGCGGCGTGTCCGCCATGCCCCGTGATCGTGATGTCGAAGCGGTCGGCACTGGCCATGACCGGCCCGGCGGCGACTCCGAAGCGCCCCACCCGCATGCCCGGCCAGTTGTGCATGCCATACACCTCGTCGACCGGGAAGCGCTCGAGCAGGCCGTCGGCCAGCATGGCCGCGGCGCCGCCACGCCCTTCCTCGGCGGGCTGGAAGATGAACACCACGGTGCCGTCGAAACGCCCGCTCGCGGCCAGGTACTCCGCCGCGCCCAGCAGCATGGTGGTGTGGCCGTCATGGCCGCAGGCATGCATGCGCCCGGCGTGCTGCGAGCGGTGGGAGAAATCATTGGCTTCTTCGATGGGCAGGGCGTCCATGTCGGCACGCAGACCGATGCGCCGCGTCGAGTCGCCCCGCCGCAGGACGCCGACCACGCCGGTCTGCCCGATGCCGCGATGGACTTCGATGCCGCAGCGCTCGAGCGCCTCGGCCACGAGCGCGGCGGTGCGCGTCTCTTCATAGGCCAGTTCAGGATGGGCGTGGATGTCGCGGCGGAAGGCGGCGAGCGCATCGCCGCGGGCCGCGATGGACGGAATGATCTGCATGCTGGAATTCCTGTTGTGCGGGTGGCGCCGCGACGAAGGGCGGGCCACCGGTGGGGGCGCAAGGATTGTACTCCGCCCCTTGCAGACCCTCGCGCGCCCCGGCGGGTTCCCGTCGGGGCAGACATCCGGGCGTTGCGCAAACCGCCTCGCGCCGGCTCCGCGAGGCCGTGCCGGCGGCCATCGCGCACGCCGCGCCGGGCGGGCGCATCCGCGTGGAGCACTTCGCCCGCCGGCCCGCGCGCGCTTTGCAGTTTATTGAAGGTGACAACATCTTTTAACGATCCCGCCACCCATAATCGGCGCCCTGTCCTCGCCGTCCGCCCTCTTCCCGACAGCATGAAGCACGCGTCGCCCCTCCGCTCGGCATCCCGCCCGCCGCCCCCCCGCCCGAGCCCGTTCTTCGCGGTCGTGGCGGCCTGCCTGCTCGCCGCCTGCGCGACGCCGCCCCTCGTGCAGGGGCCCACGACCAACATGCCGCAGCGGCAGATCGCCAGCCTGGAACAGGCCACCAACCCCGGCTCGATCTACCAGCCGGGCAATCCCACCGGCATGGCGCTGTTCCAGGAGGAAAGCAAGCCGCGCCACATCGGCGACAGCCTCAAGATAGACATCGCCGAATCGCTGACCGCCAGCAACAAGTCGACGACCTCGACGAGCCGCGCCAACCGCGTGGCGTCCAAGGGCCCGGGCGGCTCGGACTCGATGAACGGTCTGATCTCCCGCATCCTCAACCTCGACGCCACCGCGAGCGGCAGCGACGGCTTCGACGGCAGCGGCAAGACCGAAAACACCAACCGCCTCGAAGGCAAGCTCGCGGCCTCGGTGATCAACGTGTTGCCCAACGGGAATCTGGTCGTGGCGGGAGAGAAGAGCATCGCCTTCAACGGCGCGCTGAACACGCTGCGCTTCTCGGGCGTGGTGGACCCGGCCGACATCAAGACCGGCCGCGTCGTGCGTTCGAGCGACGTGATCGATGCACGCCTCGAGCAGGTCGGCGCGGGCATGATCGCCGACACCAGCGCGCGCAGCTGGCTGCAGCGCATGCTGACCGAGAACCTGCGGGTCTGGTGAGCGCGATGCGCGCGCGGGCTCAGATCCAGCAGTCGATGATGGAGCCCACCGAGCGCACGCCCGTGCGCGCGACTTCGGTCACCGCGCCCACGGCCATGTCCACGCCCGCATTGAGCGTGTTGCCCACGGCCTGCCCCAGGCGGTCGACGTGGCGCTCGACGCGCTGGGTCGCGATCTCGGCATAGGATTTCGGCAGGAAGGCCGACGAGATCGGCCTCATCCCCCGCCTCCCCGCCACCCGCGGAAACGCCCCGCGCGCGTCACGGCGCCCGCCCTTCCACGTTGCCATGCACCATCACGCGCACGGCCGGCGCGAGCTTGCTGCGCGTGCTCGCCCAGCGGTCCTGCCCGAGCAGCGACGGCGTGTAACTTGCCGAGGCCAGCAGGCGGCCGCCGTCGCGCAGCTCGAGGTTGGCGCCCGCCAGATAGGGCGCGTAGGCGTCGGAGAACAAACGCCGCCCCCAGCGCACGTCGCCGCTGTAATGCAGGCTGTAGCGGCATTCGCCGGGCATGACGGTTTCATAGACGCGGCTTTCGACCTTCTGCGCCACGAGTTCGGCCTGCAGCGCCGGAACGAAGTCGGCAATCGCCAGCGCGCGATTGAACTCGATGCACACCGCCGGGAATCTGTCGTAGCCATGCGTCACCGCGTTCGCGGGGCTGGAGGGCGCCAGCGAGGCCGCGTGCGTCGCGGCCGTGCTCGCCAGCTCGACGGCGGACAGGACGGGGCTGGGGGTCATCACCACGCAGCCGCCCGCCAGCAGGGGCAGCGCGCAGCAGACGACGCGCGCGAGAGATTCCTTCGACATGGCCCGCATCATAACGTGGAAGATCCGCCGCGGAAGCCGCCCTGCGGCGCTTTTACATGCTGCCGCCCGCGCGCGCGACAAGCGCGGGCGGGCCGGATCGGGTACGCTCGCGCCTCATTCCGTAAGGTTTCCGCCATGCATCCCATTTTCGACGCCGACGCGCTGCTGCTGCTCGCCCTCGTGCCCGCTTCCAAGCGCCGGCCCGCTCCCCTCGCCGAAGTCATCATCGCGCTGGCTTCCGTGCGCCCCGAACTGCCCGGCGCGGCTCGCCTGCGCGACGCCTTCGCGCGGCTCTCCGCGCATGGCCTGGTGCGCGAGACCGAGGGCGCCTTCGGCCTGACCGAGACCGCGCAGACGCTGCTGGCCCGCGTGCGCGCGAAGGGCGAACTCGGCGCGCGCCTGTTCTCGCTGAAGCAAGAGCTTGCCGGTTACGACGCTCCGGCCGATCAGCCCGCCATCACGCTCAGCGCGGCGCAGATCACCGACGCCATCAAGGCCTGGCAGGCGAGCCTGCCGCCGCCGACCAAGTCCGAGCGCTTCGCCCGGCGCCCCGGCCCCGCGCCGCGCCCGCGCAGGCGCTTCTGAGCGATGAGCGACTTCGCCCGCCTCGGCCTCGCGCCCGCCCAGCTCGCGGTGCTCGAACAACTCGAGTACCACCGCATGACGCCCATCCAGGCGGCGGCCCTGCCGCCCGCGCTGGCCGGACGCGATCTCATCGCGCAGGCCCGCACCGGCAGCGGCAAGACCGCCGCCTTCGCGCTGCCGCTGCTCGCCCGGCTCAAGCCGCGCCACTTCGTGGTCCAGGCGCTCGTGCTGTGCCCCACGCGCGAGCTGGCCGAGCAGGTCGCCCAGGAGATCCGCCGCCTCGCGCGCGCGCAGGAAAACATCAAGGTGCTGGCCCTGTGCGGTGGCAGCCCGATCCGCGCGCAGACCGACAGCCTGGCGCACGGCGCCCATGTCGTGGTCGGCACGCCGGGCCGTCTCATGGACCACCTCCAGCGCGGCAGCCTGCAGCTCGACGCCCTCACCACGCTGGTGCTCGACGAAGCCGACCGCATGCTCGACATGGGCTTCCACGACGACATCGCATGGATCGCCGAGCACTGCCCGGCATGGCGTCAGACCCTGCTGTTCTCGGCCACCTACCCTGAGGGTATCGCCGCGCTCGCCGCGCGCTTCCTGCGCGAGCCCGAGCAGGTCCGCCTGGCCGACACGCACGCGCCGGGACAGATCCGCCAGCGCTTCTATCTCGTCGAGCCCGGCACGCAGCTCGACGCTGCCGCGCACCTGCTGCGCCACGTGCGCCCCACGCGCGCCCTGGCCTTCTGCAACACGCGCGCGCAGTGCCGCGCTCTCGCCGAGCGATTGCAGGCCGCCGGTTTCGAAGCCCTCACGCTGCACGGCGAGCTGGAGCAGCGCGAGCGCGACGAAGTGCTGATCCGCTTCTCCAACGGCAGCGCGAACGTGCTCGTGGCCACCGACGTGGCGGCGCGCGGGCTGGACATCGCCGAACTCGACTGCGTGCTCAACGCCGAGTTGTCGCCCGACGCCGAAGTGCATACCCACCGCGTGGGCCGGACCGGCCGCGCGGATGCCGAGGGCGTCGCGCTGAGCCTGGTCACGCCGGCCCAGCGCCGCCGCGTGGACGACATCGCGCGCACCGCCGCGATCGAGCCCGAATGGCACGATCTGGCCGCGCTGGACGCCGACGCGCCCGCGCCGCTGCCACCCGCCATGGCGACCCTGCTGATCCTGGCCGGCAAGCGCGACAAGCTGCGCCCCGGCGACGTGCTCGGCGCGCTCACGGCGGACGCCGGATTCACGCGCGAACAGATCGGCCGCATCAACGTGACCGACGCCGTGACCTACGTCGCGGTGGCGCGCGAGATTGCCGGTGAAGCGCTGCGCCGCCTCGGGCGCGGCCGCATCAAGGGCCGCTCCCTGCGCGTGCGGCGGATCTGAGCCCGCCGCTGCGGCGCGCCCGGAGCGCCCCGTGCGCGGTCTGGCGCCCTGCCGCGGCGGGGCGCCGGCCAGCTTCGGGTTCGGCGCAAATCATGTTATTTTTTCAGGTCCGCCAGCCGGCGGACCGCCCTCCCGCTACCGCCCCGCTCCATGATGACCAAGGTTTTCGCCTACGACACCACCCTGCGCGATGGCGCGCAGGCCCAGGGAATCTCCTTTTCCGTCGAAGACAAGCTGCGGATCGTGCGCAAGCTCGACGAGCTGGGCATCGCCTACATCGAGGCCGGCAACCCCGGCTCCAACCCCAAGGACCTGGAGTTCTTCCGCCGCCTCGGCGAGCTCACGCTGCGCCACGCGAAGATCATCGCCTTCGGCAGCACCTGCAAGGTGGGCGCCGACCCGGCCGACGACGGCCAGCTGGCCTCGCTGCTGTCGGCCAACACCCCCGCCGTGGCGATCTTCGGCAAGACCTGGGATTACCAGGTCACCGACATCCTGCGCACCACGCCCGAGGAAAACCTGCGCATGATCCGCGCCACGCTGGCGTTCCTGAAAGCGCACGGCAAGGAGATCGTGTTCGACGCCGAGCATTTCTACGACGGCTACAAGGCTCATGCCGACTACGCGCTGGCGGCGCTCGCAGCGGCGGTCGAGGGCGGCGCCGACAGCCTCGTGCTGTGCGACACGAACGGCGGCAGTTTCCCCGACGAGATCTTCGACATCACGCGCGTGGTGGCGCAGCGCTTTCCGGGCGTGGCGATCGGCATCCACTGCCATAACGACTGCGAACTCGCGGTGGCCAACTCCGTGCGCGCCGTGCAGGCGGGCGCGACCCAGGTGCAGGGCACGATCAACGGCATCGGCGAGCGCTGCGGCAACGCCAACCTGTGCGCGATCATTCCCAACCTGCAGCTCAAGCTCGGTTTCGACGTGATTCCCCCCGACGCGATGCAGACCCTCACGCCGGTGGCGCGTTTCGTCTCCGAAGTGGCCAACGTGGAGCACAACGACAAGGCGGCCTACGTGGGCGCCGACGCCTTCGCGCACAAGGGCGGCATGCACATCGACGCGGTCAAGAAGAACCCCGTCAGCTACGAACACACACCGCCCGAATCGGTGGGCAACACGCGCCGCGTGCTCATGAGCGAGGTGGCCGGCCGCTCGACCATCCTGGGCAAGATCCACGAGGTGGACGCCTCGCTCGACAAGGATTCGCCGCAGACGCGCGCCATCATCGACCGCCTCAAGGCGCTCGAACACGAGGGTTACCAGTTCGAAAGCGCCGAATCGAGCTTCGAGCTGCTGGTGCGCAAGATGCTCGGCAAGTTCACGCCGTCCTTCGAGCTCAAGCAGTTCCGCGCCATGGTCACGGAGCCCGCGCTGGAAGGCGCCTTCAACTCGTCGGCGATGATCAAGATCCACGTCGACGGCGAAGACGAGATCAGCGCCGCCGAGGGCGACGGCCCCGTCAACGCGCTCGACCGCGCCCTGCGCCGCGCGCTCGAACGCTTCTATCCGCAACTGCGCGAGATGAAGCTCACCGACTACAAGGTGCGCGTGCTCGATTCCTCGCTCGCCTCGGCCGCCAAGGTGCGCGTGCTGATCGAGTCGTCCGACGGCGAATCCTCGTGGACCACCATCGGCGTCTCCACCGACGTGATCGACGCCTCGTGGCGCGCGCTCGTGGACGCCATCGAGTACAAGCTCGCGAAGTGAGCGGGCCGGGGCGGGCCGCGCGGCCCCCGCCCCGCCCCCGGCATCACACGACATCCCGGCCGCAGCCGGGGTGACGTTTGCGGCTACACTTCCTCTCCCGCATCACCGGCGCCCGGCCATGCCCGCCCGTCTCACGCAGGCCCTCCTGCGTTACCTCGACCGAACCTTCCTCGATCTGGGCCGCCAGATGCGCTGGAGCTACCTGCCGCCGCTGATGGTGTACATGGCCTTCGGCGTCTCCGGCATCACGGGCGTGGTCGGCACCTTCTACGTCAAGGAATCCCTTTCGCTGACCGCTCAGGACCTCGCCACGCTGGGTTTCTGGGCCTTGCTGCCGTGGGCGCTCAAGCTGCCCATGGGGCATGCGGTGGATCTGCTGTGGCGCTGGAAATCCTGGCTCGTATGGCTGGGCGCGGCGCTCGTGACGGCGAGTTTCGCGATCATGGTGGGGCTGCTCGGCGACCGCGCCCTGATGGAAACCGTAATGCCGGCGGACGCATGGTTCCAGCTCTCGGTGCTCGTGGCCCCGCTGGGGTTCGTGCTGCAGGACGTGGTGGCCGACGCGATGACCGTCGAGGCCGTTCCCCACTTCGACGCCCGGGGCCAGGCGATTCCCCATGCCGAACGCCGCCTCATGAACACCACCATGCAGACGCTGGGCCGCGTGGCGATCATCGGCGGGCTGGCCGCCGTGGCCCTCATCAACGTGAGCGTGTTCCGGGGCGTGTCGCAGCTCGACGACGCCACCAAGCACGCGATCTACCTGCGCATCTATCTGGCCGCGATGTGCGTGCCCGCGCTGTCGGTCGCGGGCGTGCTGATCGCCGGCATCATGCGCCGGCGCGAAGCACGCCGGCTCGCCCGCCTGGGGGTGAGCGAGGCCGCCATGCGCTTTGGCAGCGAGGCCGAAGCCACCGCGACGCTGACGCAACCGAACTGGGCCATCCTCGGCGGCTCGCTCGCGTTCGTGGCGATCTCCGTGACGCTGGGCGTGACGCGCGTCGCCTACGGTCAGGAACTCATCTTCCTGGGCTCGGCCACGGTGATCCTGTTCCTGCTCACCCGCCTCGCGCGCGAACTGGCGCCCGAAACACGGGCCACGCTGCTGGGCACCTGCCTCATCGTGTTCGCCTTCCGCGCCACGCCGAGCACGGGCTCAGGCGTGGGCTGGTGGCAGATCGACGTGCTCGGCTTCGACCAGCAGTTCCTCTCGGTGCTCGATCTCATCAGCTATGCGCTCACGCTCGCCGGCCTGTTCGGTTTCCGCCGCCTCATGGCGGAGAAATCCATCGCCTGGAACACCGTGATGCTGACCGTGGTCAGCACCGTGCTGGCGCTGCCCACGCTCGCCATGGCCTTCGGCCTGCATGAGTGGACGGCGGCCATGACGGGAGGCATCGTCGACGCGCGCTTCATCGCCATCTTCAACACCGCGCTGGAATCCCCCCTGGGCCAGCTCGCGATGGTGCAGGGGCTTGCCTGGATGGCGATCTCCGCGCCGCCCCATCTGAAGGCCACCTATCTGGCCGTGATGGCTTCGTTCTACAACCTCGCGCTGTCGGCCGCGCAACTGGGCACGAAGTATCTGAACCAGTTCTTCGTGATCACGCGCGAAGTCCGCGACGCCAGCGGCGCGGTCGTCACGCCGGCGGATTATTCCGCCCTGCAGCCGCTGCTGATCTGCGCGATCCTGCTCGGCCTCGCGATGCCGCTCGCCGCCGTGGCGCTCGCGCGCGCACGGCGCTGGCGCAGCGCCTGAGGGGCCTGCCCGCCGCCATGCCGGCGGCATTTACGATGCGCATTTCGCGATTGCATTCAATGGCCTGGCGCCGATAAACAACACTCGATGCGTCGTTGCGGGCGTTTGCGGCCCTGTCATGCCAATGGCAAGTCGTCCTCTGAAAGAATCCCCGTCACCCGGCTGGCCACCGATGCCCTCTCGGTGGCGCCACGGGCGCTTTGTCGAGCAGCGCTTCGAGCGATGCGAGCACGCAAGCCACGCTCTACGTCGGCTTCGCCGTGAGTTCCAACAGCAACACGGCGGCCGTGCAGGTGGCGTTCCAGGGGCTCACCCTCGTAGGCGGCGGCCTCCCCTGAGCCGGGGCGGACGCGTCTTTGCCCCGGCGGCCGCCAAGGCCGGCGGGGCGGGCGGCCCGGTGCGCCACGCGCACGGGGCCGCGCCGCTCAGGCGCGCACCGGCGCGTCGGCGGCCAAGGACTCGGGCTGTTCGGACATGGGGATACTCCAGGCGGGAACCGACTCGTGTTTAACTAGATTTAGGGAGCGAAAGCAAGTCAGGACGGCAGATATGGTGTCTGGATC
>JAVHXQ010000092.1 GCA_031119555.1 Candidatus Dactylopiibacterium sp. | reverse complement strand
GCCCGGGGTCGCTGAGCGGCGGACGGGGCGCGCTCATGACGCACGCATCCTTGCCGCCCCCGGGCCTCGCGGCGAAAAGCCTTGCCGGGCTCCTCGCGCTGCTGCTGACGGGCTGCCTGGCGCAGACCGCTCCGGACGTGCGGCGCGGGCCTGCGACGGCGGCCCCCACGGCCGCTTGCGCGCCGCTCGCCGACGTGGCGTCCGCCCGCGCGTGCCCGGGGGACGCGCCTGCGTGCGATCCGGCCGTCGCGGTGGACGCCGCGCGCCCTGCCGCGCGCCCGGCGCGGCAAACCTGCGGCGCGGCCCATGCCTGGCCGGCGCGCGCGCAGGAAGACGAGGCCGTGCGGCGCATCGCCGAGGGCGCGCCGGCCGTGGGGCCCGTGGCCCTGCGCTGCGACGAAGCGGCCGCGCCGGTCACGATCACCTTCTACAACACGCTGGTGCCGGCGGTGGCCGTGCTGCACCGGCAAGGCGAGCGCTGGCTGCTGTTCGCCGAGCCCGCCGCGAGCGGCATCCGCTACGGCGGGCAGGGCGCGCACTACGGCGAACACCAGGGCCAGGTGACGATCCGCTTTGCCGACGCCACGCTCCACTGCCGCGTCGACGGCCGCTGACGCCCGCCGCGCGTTTCGCGGGCCGCGGCGAAGCGGCTAGAATTCCCGGCTCATTCAAACGGACGGACACATCATGGAATGCACGGTCAAGTGGGCGGGCGAGGGCAAGTTCATCGGCGAGACGGGCAGCGGGCACGCCGTGCTGCTGGAAGGCGCGGCCGATCTGGGCGGCAGGAATCACGCCCCGCGTCCCATGGAACTGATCCTGGTGGGCGCCGGCGGGTGCACGGCGTATGACGTCGTGCTGATCCTCAAGCGCGGCCGCCACGCGGTCGAGGGCTGCGAGGTGAAACTCACCTCCGAGCGCGCCGAGACCGACCCCAAGGTCTTCACGAAGATCCACTACCACTACATCGTCAGCGGGCGCGGCCTGAAGCACGACGTCGTCGAGCGCGCGATCAAGCTGTCGGCGGACAAGTACTGCTCGGCGTCCATCATGCTCGGCAAGACGGCCGAGATCACGCACGACTTCGAACTCGTCGAACTCGGCGCCTGACGTCGCCCGCGCCCCGAATGCTCGCGGGGCGGGCGCCTCGCCTGGGTGGGGCCACGCTTGCCGGGCCCGCCTGGCGCATGTCCGCCTCCGGGCGGGGCCGGCGACGCCGCGCGTCAGCCCGGCAGACGGGCGCGGCGCCCGAGCGCGCAGGCGATGCCGGGGGTGGAATCGATCACGGCACGGGGAAGCCGGCCCGCCGCCCGTGGCGGCCACCCTTCATTCCACCTGCCGATCCTTACGCGGGGTCCGCGTTCGCGCTGGCCGCGGGCGTCTTGCGCTCGAGCCGCAGGAGCTGCACGAGGGATTCGGGCTGGCCCGTGAGGTCGGCCAGCGTGTAGCGGTCGAGGTGGGCATAGAGCGCGCCGAAGGCGCCCGCCAGCACACCGGCGAGCTTGCAGCGCTGCGCGATGCAGCAGGACTCGCGGTCGCCGAAGCACTCGACGATCGCGTTCTCGCCCTCGGCGGTGCGGATGACCTCGCCGATGCCGATCTGGTCCGCCGGGCGCGCCAGCCGTATCCCCCCGCCCTTGCCGCGCACGGACTCGATCGTGCCGCTGCGCGCGAGCTGGTGCACGACCTTCATGAGGTGATTCTCGGAAATGCCGTAGGCCGTCGCGATCTGCTGGATCGTGGCGAGCCGTTCGGGTTGCAGCGCGAGGTACATCAGCACGCGCAGCGTGTAGTCGGTGAACGCGGTGAGCTTCATAAGATGTATTTCTGGTGTTGCTTATGGATGGGCGAGGGCGTAGAGTTAAGGTGTATTTCATATACAGCTTAAACCATGAGCCAAGTTCCCGAAACCGGATTGTTGCTGCAAGCCCTGCGCGGCGTGATGGACCCCGAGGTCGGCATGAACATCGTCGACCTCGGTCTCGTCTATCGGCTCGAGCGCACCGAAACAGGCGTGGAGATCGATCTCACGATGACCTCGCCCGCGTGCCCGATGGGCGAGAGCATCGCCGAAGAGGCCGAGCAGGCCGTGCGCGCCTGCCTGCCGCCGTCGGCGCAGGTGACGCTCGCGCTGGTCTGGTCGCCGCCGTGGTCGCCCGAGCGCATGAGCGACGAGGCGCGCAGGCATTTCGGCTGGTGAATGGCATGCCCTTCTTCCCACCCTCTCCCAGGAGACCTTCCATGAGCCCCACATCCCCCGCCGTGACCCTGGACGTGCGCGCCATCGCGCCGCGCTTCCGTCATCCGCTGATCTTCTCCATCTTCGACAACCTGCCGCCCGGGCAGGCGCTGCTGCTGACCAACGATCACGATCCGCGCCCGCTGTTCTACCAGTTCCAGGCCGAGTCCGCCGGCCAGTTCAGCTGGGACTACCTCGCCGAGGGGCCCGAGGTCTGGCAGGTGCGCATCGGGCGCCCCGACGCGCCGGGCAGTGCCGACGCCGCCTCCGCCTGCTGCGGAAACCACTGAGATGCGCGCCGCCAACCTGCGCTGGCTGCTGGGGATTCCAGCCGTGGTGGCGCTGGTGTGCGGCGTGCTCTCAGGACTGGCGCGCCTGGGCTGGGGTGTGCCGGCCTGGGCCGCCGGGCTGGCCGGCGTGCATGGCGCGCTGATGGTCGGCGCTTTCTTCGGCACCCTGATCGGGCTGGAGCGCGCGGTGGCCCTCGCGCGGGGCTGGCCCTACCTGGCGCCGGCGGCTTCCGGGCTCGCCGGCCTGCTGCTGGTGGCCGGGCATGCCGGTGCGCTCGCCCCCGCGCTCATGAGCGTGGCGGCGGCCGTCATGACGATTGCATGCGCGTCGGTCTGGTGGCGCGAGCGCGCGGCGCATCTGGCCACGCTCACGGCGGGCGCGCTGGCGTGGCTGGCGGGCAACCTGGCGTGGCTGGCGCTCGACATTCCGGCCGCCACGCCGCTGTGGGCCACCTTCCTGATCCTGACCATCGCGGGCGAGCGGCTCGAACTCTCGCGGCTCATGCCCACGCCACCACGCGCGCGCCGGGCCTTTGCCGCGATTGCGTTGCTGCTCGGTGCGAGTGCCGTGGTCGCGGTCGGCCAGGGCTGGGCCCTGCGACTCTTCGGTGCCGCGCTGGGGCTGCTCGCGCTGTGGCTGATGCGCTTCGACATCGCGCGCCGCACCGTGCGGAGCACGGGACTCACGCGCTACATGGCGGTCTGCCTGCTGACGGGCTACGCATGGCTGCTCGCCGGCGCCATGCTCGGGCTCTCCGGGGCCTTCCCGCTCGGCGCGCCCCTGCGCGACGCGGGCCTGCATGCCGTGCTGCTGGGGTTCGTGATCTCCATGGTGTTCGGCCACGCGCCCGTGATCGTGCCGGCGCTCACACGGCTGCGCTTCCAGTGGCATGGGCTGTTCTATCTTCCGCTGTGCATCCTGCACCTCAGCCTCGTCGCGCGCGTGGGCGCCGACATCGGGCTGAACTTTCCGCTGCGCGCCTGGGCCGCCGCGGGCAACGCGGTGGCCTTGCTGCTGTTCATGATCCTGAGCGCGCTGGCGCTGCGTTGCGCGCCCGCCGCGCGGCGCGTCTGAATCCGCTGGCCGAATGGCCCCGCCGTCCGGAGCGGCGCGGACGCGTAGAATCGACCGCGACCACGCCGCCTGCCCGTGCGCGCCGGGGCACCGCCCCAGGGCCGGGAACGGTCGTCACCTGACGTGGTCGGATGGTCGAATCGTCTGAAAGGAGAGCCGCATGAGGTCTTATCCCATCGACAGCCCGGAGGCGATCGCACGCCTGCTCGCGCTGGCCGTGACCGTGGACGGCGTGCCGTCCGAAGCCGAACTCGACATGCTGGAGGCGCGCGGCGCCCTGCAGTATCTGGGCATGAGCCGCGATGCCTTCTCGGATGTGATCGACGCGTTGTGCTCCGATCTGCGCGAGGCGCTGCCCGGCGCCACGCAGATCGCCTACAGCCTGCTGCGGCCCGAGGTGCTCCACGCGCTGCTCGATGAAGTGCGGGCGCCCGAGTTGCAGCGCGACCTGACCGCGCTGTTCATCGAGATCTTCAGCGCGGACCAGCGCTATCCGCAGGCCGAGTCGGCCTTCCTGCGGACCGTGCTCGCGCATTGGGGCGGCGAGGAACTGGAC
>JAVHXQ010000014.1 GCA_031119555.1 Candidatus Dactylopiibacterium sp. | reverse complement strand
GCTCCGGGCCGCGCCGGTCGGCGAAGTGTCCGGCCAGCGGCGCGGCCAGCGCGCCCGCCGCGCCGGCGAGGCCGAACGCGCCGGCCACGGCGCTGCCGAGATGGAAGGGCGGCTCGTGCAGCATCACCGCGAGGGTGGACCAGAACGCGCTGAACGCGGCCGACAGCAGGGCCTGGGCGATGGCCGCGCGACGCAGCGCGGCATGCCGGCGCCACAGCGTCAGGAGCGAGGCGAGCAGGCGCAGATAGGGTTCCTGCGTGGTCGGCGCGAAGGCCGGCAGGCGCTGGCGCATGACCCAGGCCAGGCCGAGCACCGCGAGCGCGGCGGCGACGAACATGCTGCGCCAGCCGAAGGCCGCGGCCAGGCTGCCGCTGACCACGCGCGAGAGCAGGATGCCCAGCAGCAGACCCATCATGACGTGGCCCACGATCTTGCCGCGCCGCGATTCGGGCGCCAGCGTGGCGGCCGCGGGCACGCAATCCTGCGCCACCGAGGCCGCCGCGCCGATCACCACGCTGGCGGCGCAGAGCTGGGCGAGCGATTGCGTGAAGGCCATCGCGAAGAGACCGCCCGCGAGAATCACGAGCTTGCTCAGGATCACGCGGCGGCGGTCGTAGCGGTCGCCCAGCGGGGCGAGCAGCAGGATGCCTATCGTGTAACCGATCTGGGTCAGCGTGGGGATGTAGCCGATGCGCGTCGCGGAGGCGTGGAACTCGCCCGCGAGCAGGCCCAGGATGGGCTGGTTGTAGTAGAGCGCGGCCACGGTGAGGCCCGCCGCGGTGGCGAGCAGGAAGACGAGCGCCGGCGGCAGGGCAGCGTCGCGGGCGGGCGGCGGCGCGGTGAGCGGGGAGGTGTTCATGACATGACCTTTTTTATGGGGGAAAACGTGGCCGCAGTGTGAGGCGGCGGGCGTCCGTGCGGAAGGCGTATGTGCTGAACATCTGCTATACACTTTGCGCATGAAAGCCGGCTACGACCGTTTCCTGCTGACCCAGACCTTCGTGCGCATCGTCGAAGCCGGCAGCCTGTCGGCCGCCGCGGCGCAGCTGGGCACCACGCAACCCACCGTGAGCCGCCGCCTGCAGGCGCTCGAACGCGCGCTGGGCCTGCAGCTCGTGACGCGCTCCACGCACGCGCTGCGACTCACCGAGGCGGGCGCGCGCTACTACCAGCGGGCCAGCGAGATGGCGCTCGCCTGGAGCGAGTTCGAGGCCGACCTGCGCGGCACCGTCGATACGCCGCAAGGGCTGCTGCGCGTGGTGGTGCCGCATGCCTTCGGTCAGCATCAACTGGTGGCGCCGATGGCGGGCTTTCTGGCGGCGCACCCGCGCGTGTCGGTCGAATGGCTGCTGCACGACACGCCGCCCGATTTCATCGCCGGTGGCATCGACTGCGCGATCCGCGTCGGCGAGGTCACCGATCCATCGGCCGTGGCGATCCGCCTCGGCGAAGTACCGCGTGTCATCGTCGCCGCGCCCGCGCTGCTGGCCGGGCGTGGCATGCCTGGCTGCGTCGCCGATCTCGCCACGCTGCCGTGGCTGGCGCTGCTGCCCTATTACCGCAAGGAAGTCCGCCTGTTCGGCGCGGACGGGGCGGCCGAGGCGCTCGCCATCGAACCGCGTCTGACCACGGACAGCCTCTACGCACTGCGCAGCGCGGCCATCGGCGGGGTCGGCGTGGCGATCGCCTCGACCTGGGTCGTGCAGGAGGCGCTGGACGCCGGCACGCTCGTGCGTCTGCTGCCCGACTGGCAGGCGCAGCCGCTGCCCGTGCACCTGTTCTACCCCTACGCGGCGTTCTATCCGGCCCGCCTGCGCGCCTTCGCCGCCGCCATGCGCGGAGCGCTCGGGCCCGCCTGAGACGCGCGCCGGCCACCGCGCGTGCTGCCCGCACCGCCCGCGCGGGCCACCCCGAGCCTGTCCGTTGCCGGCAGGCGTCACATGACAGCAGCGTGCGCGCTCTGGTCTAATCGCGCTTTCTGCAGCCTCCCGCGCCGTCCGGCGCGCCCGTCATGTCCGGCCTTCTGCGGCGTCTCGATCACCCCGTCGTCCTTCTGGTGCTGACCGTGCTGTTCTGGTCCGGCAACTGGGTGGTGGGACGCGGCTTTCGCGGCGAGGTGCCGCCCGTGGCCCTCGCGTTCTGGCGCTGGGCGCTGGCCCTGGCGTGCACGCTGCCCTTCGCGTGGCCGCACCGCGCGCAGGCGTGGCCCGCCCTGCGCGACCATGGTCCCCTGCTCGGCGCGCTGGGCCTGCTCGGCATCACGGCCTACAACACGCTGGCGTATTTCGGCCTGCAGACCACGACGGCCACCAACGGCGTGTTGCTGAACTCCTTCATTCCCATCGTGATCCTGCTGCTGGGCCGGGTTTTTCTCGGACGCCGGCTGCGCCGCGCGGAGGGCGTGGGGATCACGGTCTCGCTGGCCGGGGTGGCGGTCATCGTGGCGCATGGCGAGTTCGCGCGGCTGGCCGGCCTGAGCTTCAACCCCGGCGATCTGTGGATCATGGCGTCGGTGCTGGTGTGGGCGCTGTACACCCTGATGCTGGCGCGCCGCCCGGCGGCAATCGCACCCATGCTGCTGCTCGCGCTGCTGACCGGCATCGGCGTGCTGGGGCTGGCGCCGCTCTATCTGTGGGAGCTCTCGCGCGGGCTCGTCATCACGCCCACGCCGGGCGCGCTGGCGGGCATTGCCTACACCGGGATCTTCCCGGCCTTCCTCGGGTACGTGTTCTGGAACCGCGCGGTGGCGCAGGTCGGCCCGGCCACGGCGGGCTTCTACATCCATCTCATGCCGGTGGCCACGCCGCTGCTGTCGGCGGTCTTCCTGGGCGAGACGCCGCAGGGCTATCACTTCGCGGGCATGGCGCTCATCATCGGCGGCATCTTCGTTTCCAGCCGCCGCGCCGGGGCATGACATCGGCTTGCGTACGCCGGGCGGATGCAGGCAATCTTGTGGGCGCCGGCCTAGATTGAATCAGCCGGCCTGCCCGCGCGCAGGATCGTCTCACCACCCAGGTACGGAGAGCACACGCCCATGACCACGGTTCGCCAGATCCTCGATTCCAAGAAAAAATCCCAGATCATTTCGGTGCCGCCCTCGGCAACCGTCTTTGAAGCCCTGCAGACCATGGCTCAGCACGAGGTGAGCGCCGTGCTGGTGCTGGAGAACGGCCACCTCGCGGGCATCTTCACGGAGCGCGACTACGCCCGCAAGCTCGTGCTGCACGGGCGCAATTCCAAGGACACGCTGATCGGCGAGCTGATGACGCAGAACCTGCTCACGGTGTCGCCCTCGCAGACCGTGGACAACATCATGGCGCTGATCACCGAGAACCGTATCCGCCATCTGCCCGTGGTGGAGCGCGGAACGCTGCTGGGCATCGTGACCATCGGGGACGCCGTGAAGGCCGTGATCGACGAACAGCAGCACACCATCGACCAGCTCTCCGGCTACATCGCGGGCGACCTCGCGACGGGCACCCCGGCGCCCTGAGCGACGGGTTCAGGCGCGGCGGCGCGCCAGATCCAGGCATTCGTGCAGTACCAGCGCCAGGATCACCACGCTGCCGCCCTGCAGGGTCGCCGCGGAAGGCGTCTCGCCGGCGCCCAGCCATGCCCACAGCGGGCCGAACACGGCTTCCAGCAGCGCCAGCAGCGCGATCTGCGGCGCGGCCAGGCTGCGCGCGGCGACCACCATGAGCATGCATGGCAGGGCGAGCTGGAAGGCGCCCAGCACGAAGAGGATCGCGAGGTCCTGCGCGGTGGCCTGGAAGGGCAGCGCGAACGGCAGCATCGCGAGCGCCGAGAACACCGCCCCCAGGCAGACCGCCGGGACGAGGTCGACCTGATGCCCCGCGCGCTTGAACTGGACCATGTTGGTGCCCGAGGCGAGCGGCACCATGAAGGCCACCGCCATGCCCAGCAGGTCGCGCTGGCTGCCGGCGGCCACGCCGCCCGCGAAGATCCAGGCCATGCCCGCCACGGCGAGCGTGATCGCCCCCCAGGTGCGCGCCGCGACGCGTTCGTGAAGCACGATCCAGGCGAGCACGGCCGTCACGAGCGGCGCCACGCTGCTCATCACGAGCGTGTTGCTGGTGCTCGTGAGCGTGAGCGCGAGCATGAAGCACGAGAACATCGTCGCCCACAGCAGGCCCGACGCCAGCAGGTCGCGCGAGGGCCGTCGCAGCGCGCCCAGCGCCTCGCGCCCGCCCGTGGCGGCAAGCAGGGCCAGCACCACGGGGGCGCAGAAGGCGCTGCGCCAGAACGTGACCTCGAATCCCGTCGCCGCTTCCAGATGGCGCGTGAGCACGCCCGCGATGCTCCACAGCAGCGTGCACAGCACCATGAGCGCGACGGCGGCGGGCCGGCTGAAGGTCCGGCGGAACATGGCGGCTCAGGCGTCCGCGAGCAGGGTTTCGAGTTCCGTGTCGTCGGCCACGACCGGAAAGCTCGCGCGCACGTCATCCAGGATGGGGCGCGGCAGGCCGGTGCGCAGATCGACGAAGACCCACAGCGATTCGGCGCGCACGACGACCTGGCGGTCGGACTCGCGCCAGAACACGTACTTGCGCGTCGATGAGCGCTCGCCCACGCTCGCCACCCAGGTCAGCACGCGCAAGGGGTCGCCGAGCAGGGCGGGGCGCAGGTACTCGATGGAGTGCGTGCGCACGACCCAGCCGCAATGCGCCGCGAAGTAGCGCTCCATGGGCCAGGCGAGGTCGGTGGAATGCGCGATCGCGGCTTCCTGCATCCAGCGCACGTACTCCACGTTGTTGACGTGGCGCTGGATGTCGATGGACTCGGGTGGAACGACGAAACGCTGGCTGAAGATGCGGCTCATGGCGAGGGGCGGCGAGTGGGCAAGGGTTTTCCGCTAGTGTGCCACGGGTGAGGGCGGATCCCGCGTTGCGGGCCTGTTGTGCAATTGCGCCCGCGCATTGCCCCGCCGCGGCGAAGCCGCGAAAATGCCGGACCTCCGCATTCATGTTTGGATATGCCCGCCACCGCCGAAGACATCCTGGACACCCTGTCGGCGCAGCTGCGGCGCGGCCTGGAACAAGGCTTCATCACGCTCGTCACGCATGGCAAGGGCCAGGCGCGCCGCGAATCCACCGAGAACGAGGAAATCATCGGCAGATCCCTGAGGGCGTTCGTCGCGGGGCACCCGTGGTTCCAGGGCGATCTGACGTTCTCGGTGGCCACCAACGGCGCGTGGTACGACTTTCTCGTCGAATCCGCCGACGGCCGGGTCTGGCTGCCGATCAACCTGAAGGTTTCCAACCTGCAGGGCCATGACAACGTGGCGTCCAAGGCCGGGCTTTTCTACGCCATGACCGGGGTGCGTCCCACCCACGCGGCGATCCGCAACTGGGATGTGTTCTGCGAGAATCTGGCCGCCCGTCTGCAGCGCGAGGACTGCGCCAGCGACTACTACTTCCTGGTCGTCGAGAAGAGCGCGGCCGGCGTGGGGCGGGTGTTCTGGACGAGCCTGCTGCAGCTTCGCGCGGTGACGCCCAACGGAAGCAACCCGCCCTTCCAGGCCTGCTGGAGCCACAACATGGAGCGCTCCGGCCGGCCGCGCTCGGAAGCGGTGGATCATCTCCTGAACGTCGTGGGTCAGACGTTCGTGCTGCGGGCGAAGGCCCTGCAATCCTTCAGGCGCCATGTGGTTCCCCGGCTCGAGGCGGGGCTGCGCGCCGAATGGCAGGGGGACGGGCCCGTGGTGGAAGGAGAATCGGATTGAAACGCAAGCTGGATGTCCAGGCGCTGGGCCAGGTCTTCACCCCCGCGCAGGTGGTGGAGCTCATGCTGGGCCTGCGCAGACGGGGCGGCCGCGTGCTCGAACCCAGTTGTGGCGACGGCGCGTTCGCCCGCCACCTGCCGGGCTGCGTGGCCATCGAGCTGGACCCGCGCGTGGCGCCCGACTACGCGCTCGGGCTCGATTTCTTCGCCTACCCGCTGAGCGAACGGTTCGAGACGGTCATCGGCAATCCGCCCTATGTGAAGTATCAGGACATCGGCGCCGACACCCGGCGGCTGCTCGACGGCACCTTCTTCGACGGGCGTTCCAACCTGGCCCTGTTCTTCATCGAAAAGGCCGTGCGGCACCTCGAGCCCGGCGGCGAGCTGATCTTCATCGTGCCGCGCGAGTTCATCAAGCTCACCGCGGCACGCAAGCTCAACCAGTGGCTGTTCGAGCACGGCACGATCACGCACTGGATCGAGACGGGCGACACGCGGCTGTTCGACGGCGCCGTGCCCAACTGCGCCATCTTTCGCTACGAGCTGGGCGACTTCACGCGCCGGACCGAGTACCGCGAATGGAACGGCGCGTGGGAGACGCGCGAATTCGTCGCCATGGACGGGCAGCTCACGTTTCCCCGGACGCACCTGAGCGTGCCGCTGGCGAGCCTCTTCGAGGTGAAGGTCGGCGCGGTGTCGGGCGCCGACCGGGTGTTCGAGCACCCCCGGGGCAATTGCGAGCTGGTGTGCTCGAAGACGATAGACACCGGCCGCACGCGGCGGATGATCTACAACCTGAAACACCCCGCGCTGGTGCCCCACAAGCGCCTGCTGCTCGAGCGGCGCGTCAAGGCGTTCGACGAAACGAACTGGTGGATGTGGGGGCGCGCCTTTCATGACGCGCCCGGCCGGCCGCGCATCTACGTGAATGGGCGCACGCGTCGTCCCGCGCCGTTCTTCACGCACGCCTGCGAAGCGTATGACGGCTCCATCCTGGCGCTGTTCCCGCGCATCGAAGGCATGGACATCGCGCGCGCGATCGCGCTGCTGAACACGGCCGTGCCCTGGGCCGATCTCGGTTTCGTGATCGACGGGCGCTTCGTGTTCAGCCAGCGCAGCCTGCAGACGTTGCTGCTGCCCGATCTTTTCAACGAACTGCGGCGCCCGCACGAGGTGCCGCTGGCGCCGCGCGCGGCGAAGAAGACGCGCGAGCGGAAAAGCGCCTGAGGCCGGGCCGCCGCCGTGGCGGCCCGCAGCGTGCGCCGCCCCCGCTCAGCTCTGCAGGCGGTAGCGCTCCAGCCAGTGGGCGTAGGGCGCGGGCAGCACCCAGGAGGGGCGTTCCACGCCCAGCTCGCGCGCCAGCGCATAGGGGTAATGCGGGTTGGCAAGCATGGCGCGGCCGATCATGACCAGATCCATCTGCTTGCCGGCGACCACGCGTTCGGCGTGCGCGGCGGCGTCTATGCCCCACGACGAGGCGACTGGCAGGCCGGTTTCGCGGCGCACGCGCTCGGCCACGGGCGCCAGGAAGGCCGGGCCCCACGGCACCTTGGCGCTGGGCGTCGTGAAATTCACGCTCACGTTGAGCAGATCCAGCCCGCCCGCACGGAACGCACGCACGAGTCCGATCGACTCGGCCAGCGTCCGCTCGTCGTCGCCGTCATATTCGATGACGCCGAAACGCGCCGTGAGCGGCAGGTGCTCGGGCCACACCTGGCGCACCTCGGCCAGTGTCTCGAGCAGGAAGCGGCCGCGCCCGCTGGCATCGCCGCCGTAGGCATCGGTGCGCTGGTTGGCGTGCGGCGAGAAGAAGCTCTGGGCGAGGTAGCCGTGCGCGAAATGCAGCTCCAGCCACTCGAAGCCGGCCGCGAGCGCGCGGCGCGCGGCGGCCGCGAAATCGGCGCGCACGCGGGCGATGTCGGCCAGCGTCATCTCGCGCGGCACGCGCGAGAGGTTGCCGCCGAACGCGAGCGCGGAGGGCGACAGGGTTTCCCAGGCGCGCGTATCGTCGGCGGCGATATGGTCGTCGCCCTCCCACGGGCTGTTGGCGTTGGCCTTGCGGCCGGCATGGCCGATCTGGATGCCGGGCACCGCGCCGGCGGCCTTGATGGCCTGGGCGATGCGGGCAAGGCCGGCGGCCTGGTCGTCGTTCCACAGACCCAGGCAGGACGGCGTGATGCGCCCCTCGGGCGACACGGCGGTCGCCTCGACGATGACGAGACCGGCGCCGCCGCGCGCGAGGCTGGCGTAGTGCGGCAGGTGCCAGTCGCTGACGAGACCGTCGGTGGCGCTGTACTGACACATCGGCGGCACGGCGATGCGGTTGCGGAGGGTGATGTCCTTGAGCGTGAAAGGCGTGAAGAGGGCAGACATGGGCAATGTGCGGGGAAGGAAAAAAGGGAAGCCGGCGCGCATGGCGCCAGCCGGAAGGGGTCAGCGGGCGGGCGCCTCGCGCAGCGCTTCGAGCACCAGCGCGGCAACCCGCTCGGACGAGGCCGGATTCTGGCCCGTCACGAGACGGCCGTCGCGCAGCGCGAAGGGGGCGAAATCCGGCCCGCTCTCGTAACGCGCGCCGAGTTCGCGCAGACGGGTTTCGAGCGCGAAGGGAACGGCCTTGTCGAGGCCGGCGGCGATCTCCTCGCTGTTCGTGAAGGCCGCCACGCGGCGTCCCGCCACGAGCGGCCGGCCGGCTTCGTCGCGTGCGTTCACGAGCCCGGCCGGTCCGTGGCAGACCGCGGAAACGACCTTGCCCTCGCCCCAGGCGCGTCCCAGCAGGGCCGCCAGCGCGTCGCTGGCCGGAAGATCCCACATGGTGCCGTGGCCGCCGGGCAGGAAGACGGCGTCGAAGCTTTGCGCGGTCACGCCTTGCAGCGCCGGCGAAGCGGCCAGGCGCGCGCGCACGGCGGCGTCGGCGAGGTAGCGCTCCACGCTGGCGGGATTCTTGCCGGCGGGCTGCACCGAGGCCGGATCGACGGGCACCTCGCCGCCCGCGATCGAGACCACCTCGACCTCGGCGCCGGCATCGACGAACGCGTAGTACGGCGTCGTGAACTCCTCCAGCCAGACCCCCGTGGGGTGGCTGGCAACACCCGTGCTGGCGTGCGAGGTCAGGATCATGAGGATCTTCTGTGGCGTGGGCATGACGGACTCCTGTGGGGTGGGGAGGGGGCGCGATCCGGTGCGGAACCGGCGCGGCCTGCCTGCCGTGGCGAGGAGGACGGCGGCGGCAACGCCACAGGCTAGGGGGGCGACGCCTTCATGTAAACTGATGGTTTCTTATAAAACCCATAAGAAATCATTGTGTTCAGTCCGCAGTGGATACGTACCTTCGTCGCCCTGGCCGAAACGCGCAGTTTCACGCGCGCGGCCGAGCGCCTGGGCCTCACCCAGGCGGCCGTGAGCCAGCACGTGCGTCAGCTCGAGGCCGCGCTGGGGCCGCTCGTGGTGCGCCGGCCCCGGACCCTGGAACTGACGCCGGCCGGATGCGCCTTCCTGGATTACTGCGGCACGCTCGAACAGGCCGGACGGCAACTGCAGGTGCGCCTGGCCGATGCCGATGCGCGCCATGGCGACGTGGGGCTGGCCACGCCGGGCAGCGTGGGCCTGGCGCTGCATCCCCTGCTGCTCGCATTGCAGGCCGAGCAGCCCGGGCTGGTGATCCGCCATCGTTTCGCGCCCGATCCCGAGGTCGTGGAAAGCCTGCTGCTCAAGCAATACGACTTCGGCATCGTCACGCTGCGGCCCGACGATCCGCGCCTGGCCGCGCGCGAATTCTCGGCCGAGGTGCTGGAACTCGTGGTGCCCGCGGGCGAGTGCGTGGACGGGTGGGGCGACCTCGTGCGGCTCGGCTTCATCGAGCACCCCGATGGCCCCGCGATGGCCGCGCGCCTCCTGAGCCGGCATTTTCCCGGTCATCCGGGCGTGCGCTCGCTGCCGCGCCACGGCTACATCAATCAGGTCGGGCTGATCCTGGACGCGGTGGCGCGCGGCTTCGGCTTCACGGTCCTGCCGCGCCACGCGCGGGAATCCTATGCCGACCCCGCCGCGATCGCCGTGGCGGCGAGCGGCGAGCCTTACCCGCTGTGGCTGATCCATCGCGCGGAATGGCCGCTGTCGGCCCGCGCGGCCTTCGTCGCGGAAACCCTGTGCGAGCGCATGCCGCCGCAACGCTGAGGCCGCGCCTGCCCGCGCCGCACGGCACGACAGGCCGCCCGGGAGGCGCCACCGCCGCCGCCGGGTGCCGGGCGGCCCCGGGGAGTCTCAGCGGCGGCGCCCGCCGAGGATGGAGCCCAGCACGCCGCGCACGATCTCGCGGCCGATCGAGCTGCTGATGGTGCGCGTGAGCGTCTTGGCGGCCGTCTGCACGAGCCCGTCGTGCTGCCCGCCACGCGGCCCCGTGCGGCCGAACAGGATTTCGCCGAGCGGCCCGCCCAGCATGCCGCCCGCGCCGCCCTGCTGTTGCGGCGGCGGCAGTTCGCCCGGGGCCCGCGCCGCGGGGGCGGACGTGGTGCTGGCGGCGCGCAGCTTTTCGTAGGCGGATTCGCGATCCTGCGTCTGTTCGTAGATGCCGGCCACGAGGGAGTCGCGCCGCGCGGCGGCGCGCTCGTCGGGGGTCAGCGGGCCGATGCGCGAGCCGGGCGCGAGCACCCACGCGCGCTCCACCACGGTGGGCGTGCCGCGCGCATCGAGAAAGGAGATCAGGGCTTCGCCGACGGCGAGTTCGGTGATCGCCGTCTCGGCCGAGAACAGCGGGTTGGCGCGCAGGGTTTCGGCGGCGACCTTGACGGCGCGCTGGTCGCGCGGCGTGAAGGCGCGCAGCGCATGCTGGACGCGGTTGCCGAGCTGCCCCAGCACGGTTTCGGGCACGTCGAGCGGATTCTGCGTCACGAAGTACACGCCCACGCCCTTGGAGCGGATCAGGCGCACCACCTGCTCGATCTTCTCGATGAGCGCGGGCGGCGCGTCGTTGAAGAGCAGGTGCGCCTCGTCGAAGAAGAAGACGAGGCGCGGCTTGTCGGTGTCGCCCGCCTCGGGAAGGTTCTCGAACAGCTCGGCGAGCAGCCACAGCAGGAAGGTGGCGTAGAGCTTGGGGGCGTTGCAGAGCTTGTCGGCGGCGAGCACGTTGATGACGCCCCGGCCGGCGGCGTCGGTCTGCATGAGGTCGGCGATGTTGAGCATGGGCTCGCCGAAGAAGCGGTCGCCGCCCTGCTCTTCGAGCGTGAGCAGGCCGCGCTGGATGGCCCCCACGCTGGCGGCCGAGACGTTGCCGTAATCGGTGGTCAGCTCGCGCGCATGCTCGCCGACCCATTGCACCATCGCCCGCAGATCCTTGAGATCGAGCAGCAGCAGGCCGTGGTCGTCCGCCACGCGGAAGACGATCTGCAGCACGCCGGCCTGGGTTTCGTTGAGCGAGAGCAGGCGGGCCAGCAGCAGCGGCCCCATGTCGGACACGGTGGCGCGCACCGGGTGCCCCTGTTCGCCGAAGACGTCCCAGAAGGTGGTGGTGCAGCGCGTGCTGGCCCAGTCCGTCACGCCCAGCGAATCGAGCCGCTCGCGCAGCCGGGGCGTGAGCGTGCCAGCGGCGCCCAGGCCCGACAGGTCGCCCTTCACGTCGGCCAGGAACACCGGCACGCCGATGCCGGCGAAGGATTCGGCGAGCTTCTGCAGCGTGACGGTCTTGCCCGTGCCGGTCGCCCCCGTGATGAGACCGTGGCGGTTGGCGAACTGCGGCAGGAGGGCGAGTTCGGTGTCCTGGTGGCGGGCGATGACGAGCGGGGCGGGCATGACGGGCTCCTCCTGCGTGTGGGAAGGCCTATTTAACCTGAAATCCGTGCGCGGGGTGATGCCGGTCGGGCCGGCTTCACGTGGCGCCTACTTGCCCGCGCAGCCCGCCGTGCAGCGGTCGAAGGCGCTCTGGCAGGCGCCGCCGCGTCCGCACGCGTAGAGCCGGTTGCCACAGGCCAGCGTGCAGGCGTTCCAGGCCGGGCTGGCGTTGCGGCTGCCCGGCGCGACTTGCAGCGCGTTGCCGCGTGTGGCGGCGGCGGGACGGGGCGTGGCGCCGGCACAGCGCGCGGGGTCCAGCGCGCGGGCGGGGCCAGGCACCTTTTCCCACAGGGCGGGCGTGAGTTCCACGTCGCTCGTGAGGGCATCGACGGCGCCTTCGCGCTTGAGCAGGCCCGAGCGGTGCAGGGTGTCGAAGGCCCAGCAGTCCGCGCGCTGCACGTCCGCCTCGCTGCGCGGCCGGTCTATGGCCTGGCCCAGGCGCACCACGGCACAGGCGTGGGCGTAGAAGAAGGCGCGCGTCTCGGGCAGCAACTGCGGCAGGCTCTGCGGGTTGTAGACGATCTCGCGCGTGCCTTCGGCGAGCTGCACTTCGACGAGGGATCCGAGCGCCGGATCGGCGCGGCTCGCGACGGGGCGGTTCAGGGCATCGGTGCAGCCCGCGAAGCTGAAGCTCACGGTGTCGGCGAAGGCGGGCAGGGTGGCGAACAGCGCGAGCAGCGCGGCCAGGATGATCTTCATGGAGGTCTCCGGTGGAATGCCCCGAATCTAGCAGCCCGGGCCCAACAGGCTTGGTGGCCGCCGGATGGGCGGCTGTATAATCCTGACCTTTGATTTTTCAGATTCATTGCGAAAGAGGACACCATGGCCGGTCATTCCAAGTGGGCCAACATCCAGCACCGTAAGGGTCGCCAGGATGCCAGGCGGGGCAAGATCTTCACCAAGCTGATCAAGGAAGTCACCGTGGCGGCCAAGCTCGGCGGCGCGGATCTGAACTCCAACCCGCGCCTGCGCCTGGCGGTGGAAAAGGCGAAGGCCGAATCCATGCCCAAGGACAACATCGAGAACGCCATCAAGCGCGGCACCGGCCAGCTCGAGGGCGTGGTGTACGAGGAAGTGCGTTACGAGGGCTACGGCATCGGCGGCGCGGCCGTGATGGTCGACTGCCTCACCGACAACAAGAACCGCACGGTGGCCGAAGTGCGCCACGCGTTCTCCAAGTTCGGCGGCAACATGGGCACCGATGGCTGCGTGGCCTTCCAGTTCAAGCATTGCGGCACGCTGCTGTTCGCGCCGGGTGTCGATGAGGACGCGCTCATGGATGCCGCGCTCGAGGCGGGCGCCGAGGACGTGGTGAGCAACGAGGACGGTTCGATCGAAGTGCTGACCGGCCCGTGGGAATTCACCACCGTCAAGGAGGCGCTGGAGGCCGCCGGCTTCAAGGCCGAGTTCGGCGAGGTGACGATGCGCGCGCTCAACGAGACCGAACTGTCGGGCGACGAGGCGGTGCGCATGCAGAAGCTGCTCGACGCTTTCGATTCGCTCGACGACGTGCAGGAAGTGTATAGCTCGGCCGCGATCGACGAGGCCTGAGCGCGGCCCTCCGCGTGGAGGGCCGGCCGATGCCGTCCGGTGCGAGCCGGGCGGCATTTTTCATGCGCGTCGCGCGGGCCGCGTTCAGGCGTTGCCGCGCGCCAGCGGGCTGACCTGCGCGGCGTGGCCCGGCTGGGCGAGCCAGCGCGCGAGGAGGCGGAACACATCGGCGTCGAAGCGGCGTTCGGCGCGCGTGGCGAGCAGCGCGTCCAGACCGGCTTCATCGCTGGCGCTGCCGAGGTGGCACCAGTGATCGAAGAGATGGACTTCGCTGCGCTGGCTGGCCTCGTGGTGCTCGCGGATCAGCACGGCGCCCGGCCAGGGCCAGGGCGCGATGCGCAGCGCGGCGAGCACGGTCGCCAGCCGCAGGTCGTGCAGGCGCGGTTCCTCGCGGCCCACGCAGACGCCGTGGCAGCGCCCCAGATGTACGGCCTGGCAAGGCCCGCCGCCCGCTTCCAGGCCGATGCGCGTGGCGCACAGGCGATGCTGGCGGGCAAGCTCCTGCAGCGCGGTGCGCGCTTCGCGCTCGCCGCGAAAGTTGCCGGAAATGTCTTCCCACGTCGCGGGGTCGCTGCCCGAGAGTTCGACGAGGGAGAGTACCGGGACCGATGCCCCCTGGCGCTGCCAGTGCCAGCCGAAGGCCGCCGTGGGGGCCTGCCCGCGCAGCTCGCGCGCGAGCCGCAGTTCCAGCAGCTGGGCGCCGAGTTCGCCCGCGCACGGGAAACTCGCCACGTCGTGCACGGCGGCGGCGATCTTCTTGTTCTTCGCGCTGGCGCGCGTGGCGGTGAACAGCCCCAGGACCTGCGAGCGCAGGTCGCGCGCCCGGCCGACGTCGAGCACCTGGCCGGTGGCGGAGCGGAAGACGTAGGCGCCGGGGCTGTCCGGCAGGGCTTCGAGATCGCCGCGCGGCAGGCGGGGCACGCTGCCCGTGGCGAAGGCCTTGTCCCAGGCGCGCTGCAGGCGTGCGGCGTCGGCGCGCCCGGTGGCGTCGCGCAGGAAGCGCCAGACGATGGCGGCGTCGTCGCGGGCGCGGTGACGGGACTCGATGGTGTAGCCGTGCCGCGCGATGAGGGCGTCCAGCCCGTGGCGCGCGTATTCGGGGTCGAGCGCGCGCGAGAACTTCACGGTGCACATCATGGGCGCATCCCACACACGCCCGGTCTGCTCGAAGGCGGCGCGCAGGAAGTTGTAGTCGAAGCGGGCGTTGTGGGCCACGAACACGGCGTCGGCCAGCTTGTCGCGCACGGTGTCGGCAAGATCCGCGAAAGGCGGTGCGTCGGCGACCATCCCGTCCGTGATGCCGATGAGTTCCTGGATGCGCCACGGGATGGGCATGCCCGGATTCACGAGCGTGCTCCACTCCTCGACGAGCTCGCCGGCTTCGACGATCAGGATGGCGATTTCGGTGATGCGGTCACGCGAGGGATCGGCCCCGGTGGTCTCGAGGTCGACGATGGCGAGGCGTGGGAAATGCATGCGGGCGGCAACTCAGGGTGGGCGACGGGGCGTGCGGGCGGGCCGGGTGCTGGGCAGGCCGCCATGGCAGTCTGGCAACCGCTCGCGGGCGCGGATGCGGGCCGGACGCGGTGGCGGGCGGCGCGGCGCCCGCCGGGTCGGCGGGTTCAGTCGAGCGAGAAATACGGATAGGGCTTCTGCGGCACGCCGGCTTCGGCGTAGGCCTCGCGCGTGGGCAGATCCTGGGGCTTGTCCCACCACAGGGCGCGCCCGGCTTTCTGTTCCTCGCGCTCCTCGGGGTGAGCGTCGAGCCAGCCGTTGATGAACTGGGTGAATTCGGAAACGTAGGGCATGGTCGTCTCTGCGGTGTCAGCGCTTTTCGAAGGCGCGGTCGGTGGCGCGATGGCGCACGATGCGCACCACGTCGGGGATGTGGCGCACCGCGCGCATGATCTGCGCGAGGTGGATGCGGTTCTTCACCTGGATCGTGAAATGGATGATGGTGTCGCCACCGTTCTCGTTCTCCATGTTCACGTTCTGGATGTTGGCGTCCTGGTCCGCGATGGCGGCCGCCACGCGCGCGAGGATGCCCCGGCGGTGGTGGATGAGCACGCGGATGCCCACGTCGAACAGACGTTCCGAGCCGGCTTCCCACTCCACGTCGACCCAGCGGTCGCGCTCCGCGGAATGATTGCGCGTGAGCACGGGGCAGTCGTTCATGTGGATCTCCAGCCCCTGATCCTTGCGCAGCAGTCCCACGATGGGGTCGCCCGGAATAGGCCGGCAGCACTGGGCCATCTGCACCGCCATGCCTTCTCCGCTCTGGATCAGGATGGGCAGCGACTGGCGCGGACGCACGACCTCCTGCCCCTCGGCCAGCGTCTTTTCGTCCTGCAGGTCGGCCAGGCGTCGCCCGACGATCGCCGCCAGGCGCTTGCCCAGGCCGATCTCGGTGAAGATGTCCTCGCGCGAGCGGGTCGTGAATTCCTTGAGGAAGCGGTCCCAGGCGGCGCTGCCCACGTCGGCGAGCTGCATGCCGAACTGGCGCATGGCCTGGGCCAGCAGACGTTCGCCGAGCTGGGTGGCTTCTTCCTGGTGCACGGTCTTGAGGAAGTGGCGGATCTCGGCGCGCGCCTTGCCGGTGCGCACGTAGGAGAGCCAGGCCGGGTTGGGGTGCGCGTGCTGGGCGGTGGTGATCTCCACCTGGTCGCCGTTCTTGAGTTCGGTGCGCAGCGGGCGCAGCTCGCTGTTGATGCGGCACGCCACGCAGCGGTTGCCCACGTCGGTGTGCACGGCGTAGGCGAAATCGACCGCCGTGGCGCCGCGCGGCAGGTTGCGGATCTGCCCGGCGGGCGTGAACACGAAGACTTCGCCCGGGAAGAGATCGATCTTCACGTGCTCGAAGAATTCCGACGAGTCGCCCGAGGTCGATTGCAGTTCGAGCAGCGACTGCAGCCAGTTGTGGGTCTTGCGCTGGAGATCCGACAGCGACTGCATCGAATCGTCCTTGTAGAGCCAGTGCGAGGCCACGCCGGATTCGGCCACGGTGTGCATGGCCTCGGTACGGATCTGGACTTCCACGGGCAGGCCGTTGGGGCCGATCACGGTGGTGTGCAGCGACTGGTAGCCGTTGGCCTTGGGCAGCGCGATGTAATCCTTGATCTTGCCGGGCACGGGCTTGTAGAGCTCGTGCAGCGCGCCGAGGGCGCGGTAGCAGTCGGGGATGTCCTTCACGAGGATGCGGAAGCCGTAGATGTCGAGCACCTGTTCGAACGACAGGTTCTTGTCGACCATCTTGCGGTAGATGCCGTAGAGGTGCTTCTCGCGGCCATAGACCTCGGCCTCGATGCCCCACGCCGGCATGCGCTCGCGGATGCTCGTGAGCAGGCGCGTGATGAGCTCGCGCTGGTTGCCGCGCACCGCGCGCAGCGCGTTGCCCAGCACGCGGAAGCGCATCGGGTGGGTGTTCTTGAACGAGAGTTCCTGCAGCTCGCGGTAGAGCGTGTTGAGGCCGAGGCGGTTGGCGATCGGCGCGAACACCTCGAGCGTTTCGGTCGCGATGCGGCGGCGCTTGTCGGGCCGCACTGCGTCCAGCGTGCGCATGTTGTGCAGGCGGTCGGCGAGCTTGATGAGGATGACGCGCACGTCGCGCGCCATCGCGAGGAACATCTTGCGGAAATTCTCGGCCTGGGCCTGCTGGTAGGTCTGCGACTCGATCTTGTCGAGCTTGGAGACGCCGTCGACGAGTTCGGCGACCGTCTTGCCGAAGCGCGCTTCGAGGTCGGCCTTGGCGACGTGGGAGTCTTCCATCACGTCGTGCAGCAGGCCGGCGATCAGGGCCTGCACGTCGAGGTGCCACTGCGTGAGGACCTCGGCGACGGAGAGCGGGTGAAACACGTAAGGCTCGCCGCTGATGCGGTACTGGCCTTCGTGCGAGGCACGCGAGAGCTCGAAGGCCTCTTCGAGGCGCTCGAGATCGTCCGGGCGCAGGTAGCGTGCCGCCTGCGCCCGCACGCGCTCGAACGCGGCAAGCTCGGCGGCGTAGTCCTCGTCCGCGTTGCGGGCGGCACCGTGGGCCCCGAGCAGTACGGCCGGGGGCGGAGGCGTCATGGCGGTGGCGGGCGGCCGGGGCTCCATGGCGGGGTCTCCAGAACGGTGCGTGCCCGTGGTGCCGGTCAGGACTGGTTGCGGGTCAGCATCTCGCGGCCGACCTTGCCCGCGGCGATTTCGCGCAGGGCCACAACCGTGGGCTTGTCGCGTTCGGCGTCGACCATCGGCGTGTTGCCGGTGGTGAGCTGGCGGGCACGATAGGTGGCAGCCAGGGTCAGCTCGAAGCGATTGGGGATCTTGTGCAGGCAGTCTTCGACGGTAATGCGGGCCATGGCGGTTCCTTCAGTTGCGGATTTCAGGGAGAAAACTTTGAGGGTAGCGGGCCCGCACGCAGCGCGTGCGGTAACGCGCGGCATTCACCACGCAGCACAGCTCGTCGAGCGCGACCCGCAAGTCATTGTTAATTATAACGTAGTCGAAGTGCTCCACCTGGCGCATTTCGTCCTCCGCGGCGGCAAGGCGGCGCGCGATGACTTCAGGGCTGTCGGTGCCGCGTCCGCGCAGGCGCGATTCCAGCTCCGCGAAGCTTGGCGGCAGGATGAAAATCCCCACCGCCTCGGGGAACAGGCGCTTGACCTGGGCCGCGCCCTGGCAGTCGATTTCGAGCAGCACATCGCGGCCCGCGGCGAGCTGTGCTTCCAGCCAGCGACGCGACGTCGCGTAGTAGTTGCCATGCACTTCGGCCCATTCGAGAAACTCGCCGGCATCGCGCCGGGCGAGGAAATCGGCGATGTCGGTGAAGTGATAGGCCACGCCGTCGAGTTCGCCCTCGCGCGGTGCGCGCGTGGTGTAGGAAATCGACAGGCTGACGGCCGCGTCGCGCGCCAGCAGGCCGCGCACGAGCGTGGTCTTGCCGGCACCGGAGGGCGCGGCGACGATGAAGAGCGAGCCGGCCATCGTGCTTACTCCAGGTTCTGGACCTGCTCGCGCATCTGCTCGATATAGACCTTGAGGTCCACCGAGATCTCGGTGAGCTGAGGCGAAACGGCCTTGGAGCCGAGGGTGTTGGCTTCGCGGTTGAGTTCCTGCATGAGGAAGTCGAGGCGCTTGCCGACCGCGCCGCCCTTGGTGAGCACGCGCTCGACTTCGTCGAGATGGGCGTTCAGGCGCGTGATCTCCTCGGCCACGTCGGCGCGCTGCGCGAAGAGCGTGACTTCCTGGCGGATGCGGTCTTCGTCGAGGCTCGCGACGGCTTCGCGCAGGCGCTGCGTGAGCCGTTCGCGGTAGTCGGCCACGGCGGCCGGCACGATGGGCGCGGCGCTGGCGACGCGCTCGCGGATCAGACCCACGCGCTCGCGCAGCATGACAACGAGCTTTTCGCCTTCGCGTGCGCGTGCCGCGCGCAGGTCGTCGAGCGCGGCGCGCGCAATGGCCTGGATGGCTGCGCCCAGCGCTTCGCCCTCGGGGCCGTTCTCGGCGAGCACGCCGGGGTAGCGCAGGATCTCGCCCACCGACAGCGGCTTGGCCTGCGGGAAGGCGGCCTGCACTTTCTGTTGCGCGGCGGCGAGCTGTTCGAGCATGCCGGCATTGATTTCCAGCCCCGTGCTGGCGCCCGCCACGGCCTGCAGGCTCATGCGGCATTCGATCTTGCCGCGCGAAATGCTGCCGTTGATCAGTTCGCGCACGATCGGTTCGGCAAAGCGCAGATCCTCGACGACGCGGAAGGCCAGATCGAGATAACGCGAATTCACGCTCCGCAGCTCGATCTGCAGGGAGGCGTTGCCGACGTCGCGCGAGAGCGCGGCGTAACCGGTCATGCTGAATACCATGGGGATCTTTCCTGAGCCCGGGCGGCCGCCTTTACAGGGCCAGGCCAAACCCCGAGAATTGAATGGATACACGGATCATAACGCCCGGAGACATGCCCCCTCAAGTCAATAGCCCCTTGCCACCCGGCTTCCAGCTGGAGCAGTACCGGATCGAGCAGCAGCTCAGTCTGGGTGGCTTCTCGATCGTCTACCTGGCGACGGACCAGGAAGACAAGCCCGTCGCGATCAAGGAATATCTCCCCAACTCGCTCGCGCTGCGCAGCGGCGACCAGATCGAACCGCAGATCGCCGAAGAGCATCAGGCGGCTTTCCGCTACGGCATGAAGTGCTTCTTCGAGGAAGGGCGGTCGCTGGCGCGGCTGATGCATCCCAACGTGGTGCGCGTGCTGAACTTCTTCCGCGCCAACGGCACGGTCTACATGGTCATGCAGTTCGAGCGCGGCCGCACGCTGCAGGATTACATCCAGCGCAACAAGGGGCAGATCAAGGAGCGCTTCATCCGCGGCGTGTTCACGCGCATGCTCAACGGCCTGCGCGAGGTGCATGCCCACAAGCTGCTGCATCTGGACATCAAGCCTTCGAACATCTACCTGCGCAACGACGGCACGCCCGTGCTGCTCGACTTCGGCGCCGCGCGCCAGACGCTCGCGCAGGACCAGCCCATGCTCAAGCCGATGTACACGCCGGGGTTCGCGCCGCCCGAGCAGTTCAACGACCGCGAACACCTCGGCCCCTGGAGCGACATCTACAGCACCGGCGCGGCGATGTACGCGTGCCTCGCGGGCAACGCCCCGCAGCGTTCCGACGAACGGTTGAAAAAAGACCTCCTGGAGCCTGCCACGAAGCGTTGGGCGGGTCAGTATTCGCCGCAGCTGCTCGAAATCATAGACTGGTGTCTCGATCTCGATCCGCTGCGTCGGCCGCAGAGCGTGTACGCCTTGCAGAAGGCGCTCGTCTCGCGCACCCGCACCGCGGTCGCCGAGGTGCCGGGCACGTTGCTTGGCCGCGTCGTTCTCCGCTTGCGCGCACTGACAGGTAAAGCATGAAGTTCACCATCTATCAGGAAAGCCGTCCCGGCGCCCGGCCCAACAACCAGGACCGCGTGGCCTACAGCTACACGCGGGAATCCCTGCTGCTCGTCGTGGCCGACGGCATGGGCGGCCACCTGCATGGCGAGATCGCGGCGCAGATCGCGGTGCAGTACGTGGTGGAAGCTTTCCAGCGTGCCGCGCGCCCGCTCGTGCAGGACGAAGCGATGTTCCTCTCGCGCTGCCTGGGCAACGCGCACGCGGCCATCCAGGACTACGCCTTCGACAAGAATCTGCCCGAGGCGCCGCGCACCACCATCGTGGCCTGCCTGATCCAGAAGAGCGTGGCGTTCTGGGCCCATGCGGGCGATTCGCGCCTGTACCTGCTGCGCCGGGGCCGCATCGCGCAGCAGACCAAGGACCACTCGCGCCTGCAGATGATGCTCGACCAGGGGCTGATCGACGAGGAGGCCGCGGCGCGCCACCCCGCGCGCAACCGCATCTACAGCTGCCTGGGCGGCTCGCATTCGCCGCAGATCGAGTTCTCGTCGCCCGTGCCGCTGTTCGCCGACGACATCGTCGCGATCTGCACCGACGGGGTGTGGGGCAATCTCGCGAGCGAGGATTTCAACACCCACCTGGCGGGCACCAACATCCTCGACAGCACGCCCGGTCTCATGGATCAGGCCGAGCGCCAGGGCGGCGCGAGCTGCGACAACCTCACGATCCTCACGATGCACTGGCACGACGATTACGCCGAGGCGCAGGGGCCCGCGATCTCGACCGAGGCGATGCCCGCCGACGGCATCACGACGCGCATGGAAGGCTTCGCACGCCCCCGCCCCGGCGAGTCGGGCGGGCTCACCGATGCCGACATCGAACAGGCCATCAGCGAGATCAACCTCGCCATCCAGAAGTACTCCAGGTTCGATCCGGGCAAGTAGGCGGCGCGGCGGCGGGCGCCGCGCCCGACGCCCAACGCCTATACAATCCGCTCTCGATTTCCCCCGAAGAGTGAGCCCCACACCATGAGCAGACCCTCAGGCCGTCAGGCCGACCAACTGCGCGACGTGCGCATCACGCGCCATTTCACCTGCCACGCCGAAGGCTCCGTTCTCGTCGAGTTCGGCCGCACGCGCGTGCTGTGCACCGCTTCGGTCGAGGAGACCGTGCCGCCCTTCCTGCGCGGCAAGGGCGAGGGCTGGGTGACCGCCGAATACGGCATGCTGCCGCGTTCCACGCACACCCGCATGGCGCGCGAGGCGGCCAAGGGCAAGCAGAGCGGACGCACGCAGGAGATCCAGCGCCTGATCGGCCGCAGCCTGCGCGCGGTGGTCGACCTGAAGGCGCTCGGCGAACGCCAGATCACCATCGATTGCGACGTGCTGCAGGCTGACGGCGGCACGCGCACCGCCGCCATCACGGGCGCCTGCGTGGCGCTGCACGACGCGCTCGCGGGCCTCGTCGCGGCCGGCCGGCTCGCGCAGTCGCCGCTGCGCGACTGGGTGGCCGCGGTGTCGGTCGGCGTTTTCGACGGACAGCCCGTGCTCGACCTCGACTACCCCGAGGATTCCGCCTGCGGCACCGACATGAACGTCGTCATGACCGGCGCCGGCGGCTTCGTCGAAGTGCAGGGCACGGCCGAAGGCATGCCCTTCACGCGCGCCGAACTCGACGTGCTGCTGGGGCTCGCGGAGCAGGGCATCGCGACCCTTGTGGGCCTGCAGAAGGCCGCGGTGGCGATCTGAGCGGAGGCGTGAAGATGGCGATCTCCCTCAACGAACTGCTCGAGCGCAACCGCGACTGGTCCGACAAGGAACGCGCGGCCGATCCGGCCTACTTCTCGCGTCTGGTCGCACAGCAGAACCCCGAGTTCCTGTGGATCGGCTGCGCCGACAGCCGCGTGCCCGCCAACGAAATCATCGGGCTGGCGCCAGGCGAAGTCTTCGTGCATCGCAACGTCGCCAACGTCGTCGCGCACTCCGACCTGAACTGCCTGTCGGTGATGCAATACGCCGTGGACGTACTCCAGGTGCGACACATCCTCGTCGTCGGCCATTACGGCTGCGGCGGCGTGCGGGCCGCGCTGGAGGACATCCGCGTGGGGCTCGCCGACAACTGGCTGCGCCACGTGCAGGACGTGCGCGACAAGTACCGCCTCTGGCTGCGCGGCATCGACGACGCGGCGCTGCGCGCCGACCGGCTGTGCGAACTCAACGTCGTCGAGCAGGCGCTCAACGTGAGCGAAAGCACGGTCGTGCGCGACGCCTGGGCACGCGGGCAGGACGTGGCGGTGCATGGCTGGATCTACGGGCTGGCGGATGGCCTGGTGCGCGAACTGGGCGCCGACATCGGGCGCGAGGGCGAGTCCTTCGAAGTCTACGAGGCCGCCGTGGCGACCATCATGCAACGCACCTGAGCGCCGCCCGGCCGCACCCGCCGCGCCTGGGCCCGCCGGGCGTCGGCGGCCCCGCGTGGCGCCTCGCGACCCGCGCGGGCCGGGCCCGTCGCTGCGGTTATACTCAAGACAACTTTATCCAGAGGTTCGCTGAATGCTCCGTCGTCACTCCCGTCTTCGCCATGCCCAGCGTGGCAGTACCGCCGCCGGCGTGCTGGTGGGGCTGCTCATCGGTGGCGTGATCGCCGCCGCGGTGGCGCTCTACATCATCTTCGGACCCAAGCCCTTCGTGAACAAGGTCGACCAGGCGCCGCGCGTGGGCCAGGAACTGCCCGCGGGCCAGAGCGGCCCCGTGGCCCTGCCGGGCAAGCCCGGCGATGCGCCGATGGAGCGCCCCAAGTTCGATTTCTACAAGATCCTGCCGGGCGGCGAAGAGGCTTCCGCGCCCGTCGTCAGCAAGCCCGCCGCGCCCGCCGCGCGCATCTTCCTGCAGGCTGGCGCCTTCCAGAATCCGCTGGACGCCGACAATCTGCGCGCGCGTCTGGCGCTGATGAGCGTGGAATCGAACGTTCAACGCGTCGACCTGTCCGACAAGGGCGTGTTCTACAGGGTGCGTGTGGGGCCCTTCGACGGGCCCGAAGCGGCGGATGCGATGCGCGCCCGCCTCCTGACCGAGGGCATAGATTCCAACGTCGTGCGCCCCAACCAGCCCTGAGCGTTTGCGCCCGCCGCGGCCGGAGCCCCTCCGCCCGCCCGGCGTCCGCGCAACCGGAGCACGTTCCCACTTCCACCGGAGAACCCCCATGCAGCGTCGCACCACCCTCAAGTTCCTGGCCGCCGGTCTCGTCGCCGGCCTGTCCGGCGTCGCGCCGGCTTTCGCGCAGCAGAACGTCGTGGCGATCAACCCGCCGCAACCGACGCTCGGCAGCGGTCAGATCGAGGTCATCGAGTTTTTCTCCTACGGCTGCCCGCACTGCGCGAGCTTCGACCCGCTCCTCTCGCAGTGGCGTACCACGCAGCAGAAGGACGTGGTCTTCAAGCGCGTGCCGATTTCCTTCGGCCGCCCGGACTGGGCCGCGCTGAGCCGCCTCTACCTCACGCTCGAGGCGCTGGGGCAGACCGAGAAGCTCGACGCGGCGGTGTTCGACGCGATCCACAAGGAACGCGTGCGCCTGGACCGCGAGGACGTGCGCAACGACTGGCTCGCCAGGAAGGGCGTGGACGTGCGCAAGTTCAACGACACCTGGCGTTCCTTCAGCGTCGACTCCCAGGCCAAGCGGGCCGAACAGATCGCGGCGGCGTACAAGGTCATGGGCGTGCCCTACCTGGCCATCGCGGGCAAGTTCGGCATCGAGGGGGGCGACCCGGCCGGGCTCAGGTCGGCTGACGCGGTGATCGCGAAACTGCGCACCGCCAAGTGAGCCAGAAGGTCTTCATCACGGGCGCCTCGAGCGGGATCGGCGCGGCGCTGGCGCGCGCCTACGCCGCGCGCGGCGCCACGCTGGGTCTCGTGGCGCGTCGCCGCGACGCGCTCGAGGCCCTGCGCGACAGTCTGCCCGGCACGCACGGCGTGTATGTGGCGGACGTGGCCGAGCCCGGCCAGATCACCGATGCCGCGCGCGCTTTCATGGGTGAGTTCGGCCTGCCCGACATCGTGATCGCCAACGCGGGCGTGTCGGCCGGCACCGCGAGCGAGGAACGCGGCGACCTCGCGGTCTTCGAGCGCATCCTGCGCACCAACCTGCTGGGCATGGTCGCCACCTTCCAGCCTTTCATCGTGCCCTTGCGGCGCGCCGGCAGCGGGCAACTGGTCGGTATTTCGTCGGTGGCGGGCGTGCGCGGACTGCCCGGCGCGGCGGCCTACAGCGCCTCCAAGGCGGCGGCCAGCCGCTACCTGGAAAGCCTGCGCGTGGAGCTGCGCGGCACGGGCGTGCGCGTGAGCGAGATCCGGCCGGGCTACATCCGCACGCCGATGACCGCCGTGAATACCTATCGCATGCCGTTCATGCTGGAGGCGGACGTCGCCGCGGCGCGCTTCGTCCGCGCCATCGACGCCGCCCCCGCGCGCGCCACGATTCCGTGGCAGATGGCCTGCGTGGCGCGTGTGCTGGCGGGGGTTCCCGCCTGGCTGTACGACCGCCTGGCCGCGCGGGCCGGGCGCAAGCCACGCGGTCTGCGCCTCTGAGCGCTCCCGGCGCTCAGGCGGTTTCGGCCGGGCTCTCGGCCGTGCGCGGGGCGACGCGCGGCAGGCGCAGCGTGAAGCAGGCGCCGTGGTTTTCCTCGCTCGTGACCTCGATCTCGCCGCCCAGCACCCCCGTGACGATGTTGTGCACGATGTTGAGCCCGAGGCCGCTGCCATCGCGGCCCAGGCGCGTCGTGAAGAAGGGGTCGAAGATGCGCTTCAGATTGGCCGCGCGGATGCCCACGCCGTCGTCGCGGCAGTCGAGCCGCACGCGGTCGTCATCGAGCAGCGAGGCTTCGAGCTGGATCTGGCCCGTCTCGCGGCCCTCGAACGCATGCAGCAGCGCGTTGTTGAGCAGGTTGGCGAGCACCTGGCCGAGCGGGCCGGGGTAGCTCTCCATGCGGATGCCTGGCGGGATCGCGAGCGTGACGCCGTAATTGCGCTTGCGCAGCACGGGCTGCATGGTGACGAGGATCTCGCTGGCCACGTCGGCCAGGTCGAAGGCGCGGCGCTGGGAGCTGGTCTGATCCACGGCCACCTGCTTGAAGCTCGTGATGAGTTCGGCGGCGCGCTGCAGGTTGCGCACGAGGATGTCGGCCGCACTCGCGGTCTCCTGCATGTGCAGATCGAGCGCCGAGCGGCGCAGGCCGCTGCGGACCTGCTCGCCGAACGCCGCGTTGAGGTCGTGCAGGGTGCTCGCCATCATGAGGCTGTTGCCGATGGGGGTATTGAGTTCGTGCGCGATGCCGGCCACGAGCGAGCCCAGCGCGGCGAGCTTTTCGGCGTGCACGAGTTCGTCCAGCGTGCGGCGCAGCTGCGTGAGCGTGTGTTCGAGCTCGGCCTTGCTCGCGGCGAGGTCGCGCGTGCGCTCGGCCACGCGCTGCTCGAGCGAACGGTTGAGTTCCACGATCTCGCTCTTGGCCGCGAGCAGCGGGCTGAGGTCCACGAGGGCGACGAGCAGGCTGGGTTCGCCGTTCATGCTGACGCGGCGCACGTGGATCTGGCAGGCGCGCAGGTCGCCGTCCAGCCGGCGCAGCGCGAGTTCGCCCACGCTGGTTTCGAAGCGGCGCTCCAGGAGGTCTTGCAGCGCCACGCGGGTGGCGGCGTCCGGGCACAGCGGGCTGGCCGGCAGCGATGAGCCGATGAGCAACTCGCGCGGGTAACCGAACAGGTTGCTGCAGCCGGGGTTGATGTCCAGGCAGATGCCGTCCGCCTCGCGCAACACGCACAGCGGAATGGGCACGTGCTGGAAGATCGAGAAGAACTTCTGCTCGCTCTGGCGCAGGGCTTCGAGCACCTCGAGGCGCTCGAACTCGGCGCTCGCGCGGGCGGCGCCCAGCGCGGCGAGGGATTGCGCGGCGGCCGGGGCGGCCGGCGCGCTGTCGAAGAACAGCACGAGGTGGCCCGTGGTGCGCTGGCGTGCGTCGCGCAGCGCGGCCAGCGCGAGGGCTTCGGCGCGGCAGTCGCGGCAGACGGGCTCCTGCGAGAGGATCTCGTTCGCGCCGCGTCGCACGATGAGGGCGCCATCGGTGTCGGCGTAGCGCGTGAGCAGGCCGTTGCCGGCGTGCAGGCCGGTCTGCAGCGTGCCGCCGGGCGGTGCGATGCCGGCCAGCACGTTGAGCCCTTGGGGGGTGTGGCGCGCGATGTAGCCGCCGCTCGCGCCGCAGCCCTGCATCACGGCGGCGAGCAGGGCGGACAGGAAGGCGCCCTGGTCGGGCTCGGCCCCGAGGCGGGCGAGCGCGCTGAGCGCCTCGCTGGTCTGGCGGCGCTCGGTCACGTCGTTGAGCAGCAGGGCCCAGCCGCGCAGCGTGCGCGATTCGTCGTGGATGGGCTGCAGTTCGAGCGAGAAGCTGCTCAGGCGCTCATCCGCGCCCTGCCACGCGAGTTCCAGGCCCGACAGGCTCTCCTCGCGCGCGAGGGCCTGCTCCACGGCCTGCCGGCTCGCCCAGTCGCGCCCGGCGTTGCCCCCGATCACGTCGCCCAGCGCGCGTCCCAGCGCGGGCCGCCCGGGTGAATCGAAGCGCGCCGCGAAAGCTTCGTTGAACCAGTGCAGGGTGGCGTCCGGCGCGGCGAGGGCGATCGGGTTCTGCGTCAGCCGCACCACGGTGGCCAGGCGCAGCAGCTCGGCTTCGACGCGGCGGCGCTCGGTCAGGTCGTCCTCGAGTGCGCGGTTCTTGTGTTCCAGCGTGTCGATCAGCGAGCGCAGCGCGCGGCGCGTGATTTCGAGCTGGGCCTCGACCTGTCCGATCTCGTCCTCGCGCTGCGGCACGATGGGGCGCTCGAGCTGGCCGCGGGCAAGCTCGCGCGCTTCGTCGCCGAGCTTCTGCAGCGGCGTGCCGAGGCGGCGCTGCAGCACGTAGAGGATCAGCGTCACGCTGACCACGAGCTGCAGCGCGAGCAGGCCGATGATGCTCACGATCTCTTCGCGCAGCTCGCGGCGCAGCGGGGCTTCGGTGAGTTCCAGGCGCACGGCGCCGATGCGCTCGTCGCGATAGTGGATCGGCCACTCGATGTGGTGCGGAGGGTCGCTGCGCCGCTCGGGGTGTTCGCGCATCAGGAAACGTCCCAGGCGCGCGTCGGTGATCTCGACCGCCACCACGGCGGGGTCCTGCATCACGGCGTCGAGCATGGCGGCGACCGCATCGCGGTCCAGCGCCCACAGATTTTCGCTGACGCCGGTGGCGATGACGTGCGCGCTGCGCGGCAGTTGTTCCTGGATGCCCCGGCGCAGTTCGGACGAGTATTTGTAGCGGACCAGGTAGGTGCCGACGCCGATCGCCGGCAGCACGGTGCCGAGCAGGACGGCGATGATGGCGGCGTGGCGGACGGTGTTGCGCATCGTCGCGGCGGCCTCAGCCCCGCGTGGGCTGCGCCTGCAGCCACGCCAGCAGGGGCCCGTTCTCGAGTGGGCGCGAATAGAGGTAGCCCTGGGCTTCGTCGCAGCCCAGCTCGGCGAGCAGGTGGGCCTGCGCCTCGGTTTCCACGCCCTCGGCCATGATCGTGAGGCCCAGGCGGTGGCCGAGCTGGATCACGGCCTCGGGGACCTGCCGTGCGCGTTCGCCCGAGCTGAGGTCGGCCACGAAGCTGCGGTCGATCTTGAGCCGGTCCACGCGCAGGCGCTGCAGGTACGACAGCGACGAGAAGCCGGTGCCGAAATCGTCGATCGCCACGCGCACGCCCAGCTGCTTGATGCCTTCCAGCGTGCTCTCGATCGCGTCGGCTTCTTCCATCGCCATCGATTCGGTGATCTCCAGCTCGATGCGTGCGGGGTCGGCGCCGCTGCTGGTGAGCGCGTCGCGCAGCAGGCCGAGGAAATTGGGGTGGCGCAACTGGCGCACCGACACGTTCAGACCCATCGTGAGGTCGGCGAAGCCGGCGGCGGCGAGGCGCGCCTGCTCGGCACAGGCCGAGCGCAGCACCCATTCGCCGATGCCGACGATGAGGCCGGATTGCTCGGCGAGCGGAATGAAGTCGGCGGGGCCGACCTCGCGGCCGCTCTCGTTGCGCCAGCGCAGCAGCGCCTCGACGCCGCATACCGTGCCAGCGGGCAGCGCGACCTGGGGCTGGAAGCACAGATACAGATGGCGGTGCTCCACGGCCTGGCGCAGGGCCAGCAGCAGGCGCGCGCGGGCGCGGATCGCGGAGGCCATCGCGGGCGTGAAATACACCATGTCGCCGCGGCTTTCGGACTTGGCGCGACGCAGCGCGAAATAGGCGCTCTTGAGCGCGCTGGCGCCGTCGTTGTCGCAGTCGGCCAGATGCAGCGCGCCGAAACTCGCGGTGGCGGCCACGTCCTGCAGCGGAATGCGGAACGGGGCTTCGAAAAGGGTGGTGAGGCGGCCCGCGTCCAGTGCCTCGTGCGGGCCCAGCACCGCGAAGGTGTCGCCCGACAGGCGCGCCAGCGTGCAGGTGTCGCCGAGCGCTTCCTTCAGGCGGTGGGCCACCGCCACGAGCAGGGCATCGCCGTGCTGGTGGCCGAGGCTGTCGTTGCTTTCGCCGAAACCGTCCAGGTCGAGGACGACGAGCGTGAGCCGCGCGGCATCGGGGCCGGCGAGGCTGGCATCGAGCGCGTCGATGAGGCTCTGCCGGTTGGCGAGCCCGGTGAGCGCGTCGCGGTAGGCGAAGTGCTCGAGCCGGTTGAGCAGCAAGGCGTTGCGCAGCCCGATGGAAATGCTCGCGCAGAAGGCGTCGAGCAAGGGCAGGCGGGGGTCGTCGGCCACGAGGGTGAGGGCGAGCAGCACGGCGAGCTGGTGCGTGCTGTCGCCCTCGAGGTAGAGACAGCAGGCTTGCTCGCTGAAGACGTGGTGGCGGCCGGCCAGACAGGCGGCCAGGCGCGCGCTGGCCTCGGCCGGCAGGGTGTCGCCGGCATAGTCTCCGCTCGCCGCCAGCACCAGCGGCCCGTCGGGAGTGGCCAGACAGACGGCGCCGGCCGCGCGCGCACCGAGCAGATCGCAGAGCATGGGCACCAGCACCGAGGCGAATCCCTCGAGGCTGTGGGCCGCGGGCAGCGCATGCCCCACGCGGGCGATGTAGTCGAGCCCGCGCCGCTGCACGTTGAGGGCGTGAATCTGCTGGTAGGAGCGCACGGCGGTGATGAGGGCCGTCAGCAGGCGGCTGCGCGTGAGCTCGGATTTGGTCTTGTAATCGTTGATGTCGTGATCGCGGATCGCGTCCATCTCGGGCGCATAGCCGGGCTGGCCGGTGCGCAGGATGATGCGCAGTTCCGCCAGGCCCAGGGTCTCGCGGATGTGGCGCACCAGACGCAGGCCGGAGTCATCCTCTTCCATCACCATGTCGAGCAGCACGACGGCGATGTCGCGCTCCTGGGCCAGCAGCGCGCTGGCCTGGGCGGCCGAGTGGGCGTGCAGGAACTCGAGCGGGCGGCCGAGAATGTCGGCGCCGCGCAGGGCGAAGGTCGTGGTGGCGTGAACGTCGGGATCGTCGTCGACGATCAGGATTCGCCAGCCGGATCGCGGCGCGGGGTGCGCCCCGGGCGGGGGCTCGTCCGCGAATTCCAGTACGTCTTCTGGTGAATCGTCTTGCAAGGGCCGGATCTCCGTGAGCGGCGTGGGCGGCGCCTGCGCGCCGGGTCGGGTGTCCGGCAAGAGGGCGCCGGAAGCCGCTAGAATCGCTCTCCCACGCCGCGCGTCAGGGCGTCGAGCCCTGGGCGGACGCCCCGGCCTGCGGACGCGGCGGCGGATGCTCCAGTGGCCCCTTGATGCCGCACGCGGCAAGGACGAGGCTCACGGAAGCGAGCAGGATCAGCTGACGCATGGGAATCTTCCTGATGTCCGATCGGGTGGAGGGGGCAGTTTAACAAAAGGAGTCTTTGAGCGATGGAAGAAGCAGCATTCCTGGAACTCGCCGATGCGATGCTTGTGCGTATCGAGTCACTCGTGGAGCGGGCCGTGGAAGCGACCGATCTGGACGTGGACCTCGAACCCCAGGCGGGCGGCATTCTCAAGCTGGAGTTCGCCGACGGCAGCCAGATCATCATCAACCGCCACGCCGCGGCGAAGGAAATCTGGGTGGCCGCGCGCTCCGGCGGGTTCCATTACCGGCCGGAGGGCGGCCAGTGGCTGGGAACCCGCGACGGGCGCGAACTCCTTGGCCAGCTCGAGGAACTCATCGGCCAGCAGGCCGGGCGCCCCGTGCTGCTGCAGGACTGAGCGCGCGGGCGCCGCCGCGGCGCGCGCGTCAGTCGTTGCGTTCGGGCACCGGGTGAATCTGGAAGAACGGCGCCGCCTGACCCTCGGCCGGCGCCGTGTCGGCCTCTGAGGCCGGCGGCGGCAGATGCTCGGCGTAGATGTAGTCGGGCCCCTCGTTGGTGAATTGGGGCTGGACTTCGACGAGGCCGGGCGGCATGTCCATGCGCTGCTCGGGCACGTCGCGCAGAGCGGTGCGCATGTAGTCGATCCAGATCGGCAGCGCGAGCGTGCCGCCGGTTTCGCCGGAGCCCAGCTTGCGCGGCTGGTCGAAGCCGACCCAGGCGATGCCGACGAGGCTTTGCTGGTAGCCGCAGAACCAGGCATCGACGTAATCGTTGGTGGTGCCCGTCTTGCCGGCGAGGTCGCCGCGCCCCAGCGTGGAGGAGCGCGCGCCGGTACCCCGGCGCATCACGTCGCGCATCATCAGGTCCATGAGCCAGACGTTGCGGGGGTCGAGCACGCGGTCGGCGCTGTCGCTGCCGGCCACGACGGGGTCGACGCGCGCCAGCACGCGACCGGCGGCGTCCTGCATCTCCTGCACGACGAACGGCCGCACGCGGTAGCCGCCGTTGGCGAAGATCGCGTAGGCCGAGGCCATCTGCCAGGGCGTGACCGCGCCCGAGCCCAGCGCCAGCGTGAGGTACGGCGGGTTGCGCGCGGGATCGAAGCCGAACCGGCTGGTGACGTAATCCTGCCCGTAAGCGGGGGTGATGGCCTGCAACACGCGGATCGCGACGACGTTCTTCGATTTCGCGAGCGCGGTACGCAGGCTCATCGGGCCGTCGTAGCGGTTGTCGTAGTTGCCGGGGTTCCACGCCTGGCTGCCGGTCTGCTCGGCCGTGAAGTTGAGCGGGCTGTCGTTCATGACGCTGCCCGGCGTGTAGCCCTTGTCGATCGCGGCCGAATAGATGAAGGGCTTGAAGCTGGAGCCCGGCTGGCGCCAGGCCAGCGTGGCGTGGTTGAACTTGTTGCGGTTGAAGTCGAAGCCGCCGACGAGGCTGCGCACGGCTCCGGTGGCCGGGTCGAGCGCGACGAAGGCGCCCTCGACGAGCGGCGGCTGCACCACCTGCCAGCCCTTGGCGGCCTTCACGAGGCGGATCACCGCGCCCGGCGCGAGGCGCTTCTGCTGCGGTGCGTTGGGCGCCAGCATGGGGCCGGGGAAGCGCAGCGCGTCGCCCGTGAGCGTGGCGATCTCGCCGCCGCGCAGGTAGGCCTTGAGCTGGCTGCGCGAGGCTTCGGTGACGATGGCCGCGCGCATTTCGTCCAGGTCGGGATAGGGCTCGATGAGGTCTTCGAGCGTGACGTCGGATTTCGCGTCGAGCTGCGTCAGGTCGACGTAGGCTTCGGCGCCGCGGTAGCCGTGGCGGCGTTCGTAGTCGATGAGCCCGCGGCGCAGGGCCTGGTAGGCGGCGCGCTGGTCGCTCGCCTTGATCGTCGTGATGACCTGGATGCCGCTCGTGTAGGCGCTATCCTTGAACTGGTCGTAGGCGAGCTGGCGGGCCATCTCGGCGACGAATTCGGCGTGCAGCGAGGGGGCGGCCTGCGCGGTATTGGCCACCCGTCCGGTCGCCAGCGCGAGCGGCGCCTTGCGGGCTTCGTCGTACTGCGCCTGCGTGATGAAGCCGAGCTCGGCCATGCGACGCAGCACATACGCCTGGCGCGCCGTGGCGCGCGCGGGATTGACCACCGGGTTGTACTTCGAGGGGGCCTTCGGCAGGCCCGCGAGCATGGCGGCCTCGGCGGTGCTCAGTTCCGGCAGCGATTTGCCGTAATAGGTCCGTGCGGCCGAGGCGAAGCCGTAGGCACGCTGACCCAGGTAGATCTGATTGACGTAGACCTCGAGGATCTGGTTCTTCGTGAGGCTGTGCTCGATCTTGAGCGAGAGCAGGATTTCATAGAGCTTGCGGCTGATGGTCTTCTCGCGGCTCAGGTAGAAGTTGCGCGCGACCTGCATGGTGATCGTGCTGCCGCCCTGGCGGCTGCTGCCGACGAGGTTGAGCGCGGTGGCGCGCACGAGGCCGGCCACGTCGACGCCGGCGTGCTCGAAGAAGCGGTCGTCCTCGGCGGCGAGGATGGCGTGCTTGAGCAGGTCGGGCAACTCCCGTATGGCGACGAATGTGCGACGTTCCTCGCCGAATTCGCCAATCAGGACCTTGTCGGCGGTATACACACGCAGCGGGATCTTCGGACGGTAATCGGTGAGGGCGTCGAGCGACGGCAGCTGCCGCCAGGCCAGGCCGGCGGCGATCGCGAGCGAGGCGATGCCCAGCAGCACGATGCCGAGAAGCGTCAGGCAGATGAAAAGCGTTCGGTTGCGCATGGAGGTGTCCGGACTATTGAACGGAGATTATATGCGTGGATGCCGCGAAGCCTTTTGTGTGCGCGGCGCGGCAACGGTTCCGGGGCGATACCGACCGTTCGGCGCCCGCTTCCTTTACGAATTTCAGGGCTTGCTGTTAACATCTGAAGCGATTTATAACAAATGCTCGCAAGTGTTTGAATTGAAACAAAATTAACGGGACGACCAGACGCCATGGATATCCAGGCCTTGTTGGGGGGGAAGTCGAAAGCCTTGATTGGCCTGGATATCTCTTCGTCGTCGGTAAAGCTGGTCGAGCTGGCGGATGCCGGTTCGAACCAGTACCGATTGGAACGCTATGCCATTGAACCCTTGCCGCGCGACGCGGTGACGGACGGCAACATTGCCAGCCTCGAGGCGGTTTCGGAGGCGGTTCGCCGCGCCTGGAAACGCCTGGGCTCCTCGACGCGGCAGGTGGCGCTGGCGCTGCCGGCGGCCGCCGTGATCACCAAGAAGATCGCGCTGCCCGCGGGCTTGCGCGAGCTGGAGATGGAGGTCCAGGTCGAGTCCGAGGCCAACCAGTACATCCCCTTCGCGATCGAGGAAGTGAATCTGGACTACCAGGTGGTCGGCCCCGTGCCGGGCAACCCGGATGAGGTCGAGGTGCTGATCGCCGCTTCGCGCAAGGAGAAGGTCGAGGACCGCGTGGCCGCGATCGAGGCCGCCGGCCTGCGCGCCAGCGTGGTGGACGTCGAGTCCTTTGCCTCGCAGGCCGCCTTCGAGCTGATCCGGCGGCGCTTGCCCGAGGCGGGCAAGGGCAAGGTGGTGGCGCTGGTCGACATCGGCGCGCAGATGATGAAGGTCACGCTGCTGCGCGACGAGAGCGTGCTGTACTCGCGCGAACAGGCTTTCGGCGGCAACCAGCTCACGCAGGACATCGCGCGCAGCTACGCCATGAGCACCGAGGAGGCCGAGGCCGCCAAGCGCTCGAACAGCCTGCCCGAGAACTACGAGCACGATCTGCTCAAGCCCTTCACCGAGAGCGTGGCGCTCGAGATCTCGCGTGCGCTGCAGTTCTTCTTCACCTCCACGCAGTACAACCATGTCGATCACATCGTTCTCTCCGGCGGCTGCGCGGTGATCGCCGGCATCGACCAGGTGGTGGCCAGCCGCACGCAGGTCTCCACCGAGGTGGCCAACCCCTTCGTGGGCATGGCGCTGTCGCAGCGCGTGCGTCCCAAGAACCTTTCGGCCGAGGCCCCCGCCTTGCTTGTCGCCTGCGGTCTGGCCATGAGGAGGTTCGACGCATGATCCGCATCAACCTGCTTCCCCACCGCGAGCAGGCGCGCAAGGCGCGCAAGCAGCAGTTCGTCTCGCTCTCGGTGCTCACCGTGCTGCTCGGCGGCGTGATCTGGTTCGTCGGCAGCACGCTGATCGGCGCGCGCATCGACGCGCAGAATTCCTCGAACGACTTTCTCAAGCGCGAGATCGCCGCGCTCGACAAGGAGATCTCCGAGATCGCGCGTCTCAAGGAGCAGACGCAGTCGCTGCTCGCGCGCAAACAGGTCATCGAGGCGCTGCAGGCCAATCGTGCCGAGACGGTCACTTTCTTCAACGAACTCGTCAAGCAGATGCCTGAAGGCGTTTTCATCAAGCAGTTCAAGCAGACCGGCAAGCGCATCACCTTCACGGGGCTGTCGCAGTCCAACGCCCGCGTCTCGCAGCTGATGCGCAACCTCGACGCCTCACCGATCTTCGAGAAGCCCGCGCTGCAGGAAATCAAGTCGGCCAGCTACAAGGATCGCGTGGTCGGCGAGTTCATCCTCGCCGTGGACGTCGAATCCGCGCCCGTCGCCGAGGCCAGCGCGCCCGCCGTTGCCGCGAAGGGAGGTCAGTGATGAAACCCATCCGCCTCGATCAGCTGGTGAATGATTTCCGCCAGCTCGACCCCAATGACCCCGGCATGTGGCCGCTCGTGCCCAAGATCGTGGCCCTGCTGGTGATCCTCGCCTTCGTGGTCGCCGCCGGCTGGTGGTTCGACTGGAAGGAGAAGTTCGAAACGCTGGAAGCCGCGCAGCAGCAGGAGCTGAAGCTGCGCGAGGAGTGGGTCGGCAAGAAGCGCCAGGCCGTCAATCTCGACGAGTACCGCAAGCAGCTCGCCGAGATGGACAGGCAGTTCGGCGCGCTGCTCAAGCAGCTGCCGAACCGCTCCGAGATGGAGTCGCTGATCATCGACATCAACCAGGCCGGCCGCGGTCGTGGCCTGCAGTTCGAGCTGTGGCGCCCGGGGCAGGAAGCTGTCCGCGAGTTCTATGCCGAACTGCCGATCACGCTGACGATCACCGGCAGCTATCACGATTTCGGTCAGTTCGTCGGCGACGTCGCCCAGCTGCCGCGCATCGTGACGCTGCGCGACGTGCAGGTCGGCGCCGGCAAGGACGGCAAGCTGCGCATGGACGCCACGGCGGTGACCTACCGCTACCTCGACGACGAGGAAGTGGCGCGCCAGAAGCGTGAGAAGGCCGCTGCGGCGAAGAAGAAATGAGGCCGGAGATCAAGACGATGAAACGCATCTGGTTGTTGCTCGCGGCAACGTCGCTGCTCGCCGCCTGCGGCAGTGAGGAGCACGAGGATCTGCGCACCTGGATGACCCAGGAAGCCAAGGGCATGCAGGCCCGTATCCAGCCGCTGCCCAAGCTCACGGAATTCCCCGTCGTGGCCTACGACGCGACGGAACTCAGCGACCCCTTCCAGGCCTCGCGCCTGGAGCCCGAGAAGCGCGGCGGCCGCGCCAACCCGCGCAACGACGGGCGCCGCCGCGAGCCGCTCGAGGCGTATCCGCTGGAGTCGCTGCAGATGGTCGGCATGATGCACATGGCCGGCAAGCCGGTGGCGCTGGTGCGCGCCGACAAGAACCTGTTCCAGATCCGGGCGGGGAACTACCTGGGCCAGAACTTCGGCGTGGTCACACGCATCACCGAGAACGAACTCACGCTGAAGGAGCTGGTCGAGGACGCCAATGGCGACTGGATCGAGCGTCTCAGCACCATTCAGCTGCAAGAGCAGGAGACCAAGAAATGAAAACCGTAACGCGGCTTTTTGCGCCGGTGCTGTGCGCCGTCCTCGGCCTGATCGCGGTCGGCGTGCATGCGCAGCCCGCTCCGGCGGCGCCTGCCCAGGCATCCTCCAACGCCATCGAATCCATCTCGGCCACCCAGACCGGGACCGGAATCCTTCTCAAGGTCAGCCTCAAGCAGCCGCTCGAAGGCCAGATCGGCAGTTTCAGCGTGTCGAACCCGGCACGCATCGCGATCGACCTGCCCGGCACCGCGAACGGCACCGGCCGCACCGTGCAACCCATCGGCGAAGGCGACGTGCGCAACGTCAATATCGTCCAGGTGGCCGACCGCACGCGCCTGGTCATCAACCTGTTGCGCCCGCTCGCCTATGACACCCGCGTCGAAGGCAAGGACCTGTTCGTCTCGCTCGCCGTCGCCACCGTGAAGTCGCCCGAGGCGACCACGACCGCGCGCTTCGCCGAGCAGAAGGGCGGCCCCGACAGCCACGCGATCCGCGACATCAACTTCCGCCGCGGCTCCAGTGGCGAAGGCCGCGTCGTGATCGACCTGTCGGATTCCAACACCGGCATCGACATCCGTCAGGCCGGCTCCAGCCTCGTCGTCGATTTCCTCAAGACCTCGCTGCCCGAGCGCCTGCGCAAGTCGCTCGACGTGACCGACTTCGGCACCCCGGTGAGCAACGTCACGACCATCCAGCAGGGCGGCATGGTGCGCATGACGATCAAGCCGACGGGGCTGTGGGAGCACAACGCCTACCAGACCGACAACCAGTTCGTGCTGGAAGTGAAGCCCGTCCAGGAAGATCCGCGCAAGCTCGTGCAGGGCACCTCGCGCGCCGTGAAGTACGCCGGCGAGAAGCTCTCGCTGAACTTCCAGAACATCGACGTGCGCTCCGTGCTGCAGGTGATCTCGGACTTCACCAACTTCAACATCATCACCTCCGACTCGGTGACCGGCTCGCTCACGCTGCGCCTCAAGGACGTGCCGTGGGACCAGGCGCTGGAAATCATCCTGCAGGCCAAGGGGCTGGATTCGCGCAAGAACGGCAACGTGATCTGGATCGCTCCGCGCGAGGAGCTCGCCGCGCGCGAGAAGCTGGAGCTTGAGTCCAAGGCCCAGATCAACGACCTCGAGCCGCTGCGCTCCGAAACCTTCCAGATCAACTATCACAGCGCCAAGGCGATCTTCGACGGCATCCTGAAGGACAAGGAGAAGACCATCCTCTCCAAGCGCGGCTCGGTGATCATGGACGAGCGCAGCAACAAGCTCATCGTCACCGACACCACGGGCCGTCTCGACGACGTGCGCCGCATGCTCAACGACATCGACGTGCCGGCGCGCCAGGTGCTCATCGAAGCCCAGATCATCGAGGCCGAGGACTCCTTCCAGCGCAACCTGGGCGCGCGTTTCGGCGTGCATAGCACGGGCGGCACCAGCAACGGCCGCAACGCCATCGGCAGCACCATCGTCGATACCGGCTACCACACCGGCCAGGTTGCCGACGTGCCTGACTTCCTCACCAACGGCACGAGCTTCAACAACCCGGCTTCCTCCATCGCCGGCAAGCAGGCGGGCTCCTTCGCGCTCACCCTGTGGAACGCCGCCGCCACGCGCTTCCTCAACCTCGAGATCTCGGCGCTCGAAGCCGACGGCCGTGGCCGCGTGGTGTCGCGTCCGCGCGTCATGACCGCCGACCAGATCGAAGCCGTGATCGAGCAGGGCGTGGAAATTCCGTATCAGCAGGCCACCAGCTCCGGCGCCACCTCGGTGTCGTTCCGCAAGGCCAACCTCGCGCTCAAGGTGAAGCCGCAGATCACGCCCGACGGCCGCGTCGCGATGTCGCTCGACATCAACAAGGACACGCCCAACACCCAGATTGCCACCGGGGCCGGCGTGGCCATCGACACCAAGCACGTGAAGACGGAAGTCATGGTCGAGAACGGCGGCACCGTCGTCATCGGCGGCATCTTCCAGCAGACCACCACCGGCACCATCACCAAGGTGCCCCTGCTGGGCGACATCCCCGTGCTCGGCGTGTTCTTCCGCAACGATGAAAAGAAGGACAACAAGACCGAACTCATGGTCTTCATCACGCCCAAGGTGCTGACCGACCAGGTCGTCATGCGCTGAACGCGCGCGGCTTCGCACCCCACCCGCCGACCCGTCAGGGCGGCGGGTTTTTTCTTGCCCGGACCCGCCGCGCGCCCGCCCGGACTGCCTTCCCGGCGCCGCGCGAAGGCCGCCTGCTGCTAGAATCCCGCCGTGCATATGAGTCAAGCCAACATCTTTCTTGTCGGCCTGATGGGGTCGGGCAAGACCACCATCGGGCGTCAGCTTGCGCGTCGCATGGGGCGCGCTTTCTATGATTCCGACCACGAGATCGTGAGCCGGACCGGCGTGCGCATTCCGGTGATCTTCGAACTCGAAGGCGAGGCGGGATTCCGCCGCCGCGAGGCACAGGTCATCGACGAACTCGCGGCCGAAGGCGGTGTGGTGATCGCCACCGGCGGCGGCGCCGTGCTCAACCCCGACAACCGCCGCCGCATGCGCGAATCGGGCTGGGTCGTGTATCTCGACGTGCCCATCGCCATCCTGCTCGAGCGCACGCGCCACGACACCAACCGCCCCCTGCTGCAGGTCGCCGACCCGGCGAGCCGTCTCAACGCATTGCGCTCCGAGCGCGATGCCCTGTATCGCGAGATCGCGCACGTCGTCGTCGACGGCTCGCGCGTGAACTCGCAGATCGCCGTCAACAAGATCCTCGTCGAATGGGAAAAACGATGCGCACTGTCAACGTAGCGCTGGCCGAGCGCAGCTACCCCATCCGGATCGGCAGCGGGCTGCTCGCCCAGCCGGACCTCCTGCTCCCCAGCCTGCGCTCGCCGCGCGTGGCGATCGTCACCAACGAAGTCGTCGCGCCGCTCTACCTCGCGCCCTTAGCGGACGGGCTGCGCAAGGCCGGCGTGGACGTGACCGAAATCGTGTTGCCCGATGGCGAGGCACACAAGGACTGGCCCACGCTCAATCGCGTGTTCGACGGGCTGCTCGGCGCGCGTTGCGAGCGACGCACCACCCTGATCGCGCTGGGCGGAGGCGTGATCGGCGACATGACGGGCTTCGCGGCCGCCACCTACCAGCGTGGCGTGCCCTTCATCCAGATCCCCACCACGCTGCTCTCGCAGGTCGATTCCTCGGTCGGCGGCAAGACGGCGATCAACCATCCGGCCGGCAAGAACATGATCGGCGCCTTCTATCAGCCCCGCCTCGTGCTGGCCGACATCGCGACGCTGCAGACCCTGCCCGACGCGGAACTCAAGGCCGGCCTCGCGGAAGTCATCAAGTACGGGCTGATCCGCGACCTGCCCTTCCTCGAATGGCTGGAGGCCAACCTGGACGCGCTGCTGGCGCGCCAGCCCGAGGCGCTCGCATACGCCGTCGAGCGCTCGTGCGTGAACAAGGCTGAAGTCGTCGCCGCCGACGAAACCGAACAGGGCGAGCGCGCCACCCTGAACCTCGGCCACACCTTCGGCCACGCCATCGAGACCGGCCTGGGCTACGGCGCCTGGCTGCATGGCGAGGCCGTCGCGGCCGGCACCGTCATGGCCGCCGACCTGTCGGCGCGCATCGGCCTGCTGGATGCCGCCGGGCTTGCGCGCACGCGGCGCATCCTGGAGCGCGCCGGCCTGCCCGTGCGCGGCCCCCGCCTCGGCGTGGCGCGCTACCTCGAACTCATGCAACACGACAAGAAGGTCGAGGACGGCCGCCTGCGCCTGGTCCTGCTCGCGGGCATGGGGCAGGCCGTGATCCACGACGCCGCGCCCACCGAGGCGATCGCCGCCACCCTCGAAGCCTGCTGCGAATAGACCATGACCCAGGCGCTCGCCCCCTATGCCGTCACCGATCTCAACAGCCGGGGCCGCGCGCAGGCGGAAGAGGCGCCGGCCACGCGTTCCGAGTTCCAGCGCGACCGCGACCGCATCATTCACTGCACCGCCTTCCGCCGGCTCGAATACAAGACCCAGGTCTTCGTCAATCACGAAGGCGACCTGTTCCGCACGCGCCTCACCCACAGCATCGAGGTGGCGCAGATCGGCCGCTCGCTCGCGCGTTCGCTGCGCCTGAACGAAGACCTCGTGGAAGCCATCTCGCTGTCGCACGATCTTGGCCACACACCTTTCGGCCACGCCGGGCAGGACGCGCTCAACGACTGCATGAAGCCCCACGGCGGTTTCGAGCACAACCTGCAGTCGCTGCGCATCGTCGATCAGCTCGAAGAGCACTACGCGAGTTTCGATGGCCTCAACCTGATGTACGAAACGCGCGAAGGCATCCTCAAGCACTGCTCGCTGCCCAATGCCCAGCGCCTGGGCGAACTCGGCCGCCGCTTCATCGAGCGGCGCCAGCCCTCGCTCGAAGCCCAGCTCTGCAACTTCGCCGACTCCATCGCCTACAACAACCACGACGTGGATGACGGCCTGCGCGCCGGCCTCATCACGCTCGAACAGCTCGAAGGCGTGCAGGCCTTCGCGCGGCACTGCGCCGACGTGCGCGCGCGCTACCCGGATCTCGGCGAGCGCCGGCTGATCCACGAAACCGTCCGCCGCATGATCAACGCCCAGGCCGTCGACCTCATCGAGCGCTCGCGCGAGCACATCCGCGCGGCCGGCGTCGAAACGCTCGCCGACGTGAATGCCGCTCCCGCGCTGGTCGGCTTCTCGGACGCCATGCAGGCCGAGCTGCTGGAGCTGCAGCGTTTCCTGCGCGACCAGTTCTACTGGCACTACCAGGTGCTGCGCGAAATGACGAAGGCGCGGCGCGTGATCGTCGACCTGTTCGACGCCTTCATGTCCGACCCGCGCCTGCTGCCACCCCAGCACCAGCGTCTGGCCGGCGAGGACAAGCCGCGCGCGATCGCCGACTACATCGCCGGCATGACCGACCGCTACGCGATGAAGGAACACCGCCGCCTGTTTTCCTTCGCCGACGGGCGCTGAGCGCGCATGAGCCGGCTGCCGCGCCTTTTCGTGCCGGGCTTTCCGCAGCTCATCACGCAGCGCGGCAACAACCGCACCGCCGTTTTCCTCGACGACGAAGACTACGCCCAGTACCTGCGCCACTTGCGCGAAGCCCTGCGCGAGACCGGCGTGCAGTTGCACGCCTGGGTGCTGATGCCCGATCACGTTCATCTGCTGGTCTCGGCCGACGCCGCGCCGGCCACCGGGCAGGTCATGCAACGGCTCGGACGGCGCTACGTGCGCTGGTTCAACGACCGCCACGGGCGCAGCGGCACCCTCTGGGAAGGGCGCTATCGCTCGACCGCGCTGGAGCCGGACGCCTGGCTGCTGGCAGCAAGCCGCTACGTCGAACTCAACCCCGTGCGCAGCGGCCTGGTCGGCAGCCCCGAACACCATCCGTGGTCGAGCTGCCGCCATCACCTGGGCCTCGAACGCGACCCCCTCGTGACCGATCACGCCGCCTACTGGGCGCTCGGCAATACGCCGTTCGAGCGTCAGGCCGCATGGCGCACGCTGCTCACCGCGGGCGAAGGCCAGGCCGCGCTGGCCGCGATCCGCTACGCCGCCCATCGCGGCTGGATGCTGGGCGAGGCCCCCGCTGCGCCGGTCGACGCGCCCCTCGTGCGGCGTGCCGCCCCGTTGCCGCGCGGCCGTCCGCGCCGGGCGGGCGGAGCGGCCTGAGCGGCCTGGGTGGCTTTGGCGGCCTGGGCCGCCTGGCACCCGCCGCCGACGGCGCCGCGGCCCGCCCGCGCAGGCGTCGTTGCCGACCCCGGCTCCGGCCCCGGCCCCGGCCCCGACTCCGACTCCGACCCCGGCCGGCCCCGGCAGGGCACGATTCGTGCTCAGATCCAAGCCCAAGCCCAAGCCCAAGCACTCTGTCCCCAAATAAATTCCCCGCTCATCGACGCGGGATCATATTTGTACTCTGACCCCGTTTTATTATTCTTGAGGCCAGGGGGCGCCACGCCTATAGTTCAAGGCCTTTACGGTCGCCCGTCTTGCGCCCCCGCGCATGGGCGCGTCCGTGATCCCGTGAATTTCCGGTTTCTGGAGTGTGATCATGCAAGAGCGTCAGGGACTTTACGATCCCGCCAATGAACACGATGCGTGTGGCGTGGGTTTCGTTGCGCACATCAAGGGCAAGAAGAGCCACGAGATCGTTCAGGGCGGCCTGAAGATCCTGGAAAACATCGATCACCGCGGCGCGGTCGGTGCCGACCCGCTGATGGGCGACGGCGCGGGCATCCTGATCCAGATTCCGGATGCGTTCTATCGCGAGGAGATGGCTGCCCAGGGCGTCAGGCTGCCGCCCGCCGGCGAATACGGCGTGGGCATGATCTTCCTGCCCAAGGAGGCCGCCTCGCGCCAGGCCTGCGAGCAGGAACTCGAGCGGGCCGTGCGGGCCGAGGGCCAGGTCGTGCTGGGCTGGCGCGACGTGCCGGTGGATGCCGACATGCCGATGTCGCCGCGCGTGCGCGCGAAGGAACCCGTGATCCGCGAGATCTTCATCGGCCGCGGTCCCGACGTGATGGTCACCGAGGCGCTGGAGCGCAAGCTCTACGTGATCCGCAAGATGGCCAGCCACGCGATCCAGCAGCTGCGCCTCAAGCACGGGCAGGAATACTACGTGCCGTCGATGTCGGCGCGCACGGTGATCTACAAGGGCCTGCTGCTCGCCAACCAGGTGGGCGTGTATTACAAGGATCTGGCCGACGCGCGCTGCGTGTCCGCGCTGGCGCTGGTGCACCAGCGCTTCTCGACCAACACCTTCCCCGAATGGCGTCTGGCCCACCCCTACCGCATGGTGGCGCACAACGGCGAGATCAACACGGTGAAGGGCAACTTCAACTGGATGCGCGCGCGCGAAGGCGTCATGAAGTCCGCCGTGCTCGGCGAAGACCTGCGCAAGCTCTTCCCCATCACCTACGAAGGCCAGTCCGACACGGCGACCTTCGACAACTGCATCGAGCTGCTGTCGATGGCGGGCTATCCGCTTGCCCAGGCCGCGATGATGATGATCCCGGAAGCCTGGGAGCAGCATTCGCTGATGGATGAGAACCGTCGCGCCTTCTACGAATACCACGCGGCGATGATGGAGCCGTGGGACGGCCCGGCGGCGATCGCCTTCACCGACGGCCGCCAGATCGGCGCCACGCTCGACCGCAACGGCCTGCGTCCGGCGCGCTACCTCGTCACCGATGACGACATCGTCATCATGGCGTCCGAGTCCGGCGTGCTGCCGGTGCCCGAGAGCAAGATCGTCAAGAAGTGGCGTCTGCAGCCGGGCAAGATGTTCCTGATCGACATGGAAGCCGGCCGCATCATCGACGACAAGGAACTCAAGGACGCGCTGGCCAACGCCAAGCCTTACCGCGAGTGGATCAGCCGCATCCAGATCAAGCTCGACGAAGTCGACGGTCCCGAGCCGCTGCTCGAGGAGCGCGCTTCGCTGCTCGACCGTCAGCAGGCCTTCGGCTACACGCAGGAAGACATCAAGTTCCTGCTCGCCCCGATGGCGGCCAACGGCGAGGAGGCGATCGGCTCGATGGGCAACGACTCGCCGCTGGCGGTCATGTCCCACAAGAACAAGACGCTCTATCACTACTTCAAGCAGCTCTTCGCGCAGGTCACGAACCCGCCCATCGACCCGATCCGCGAAGCGCTGGTGATGTCGACGGTCTCCTTCATCGGGCCCAAGCCCAACCTGCTCGACCTCAACAACATCAATCCGCCGATGCGTCTCGAAGTCTCCCAGCCCGTGCTGGACTTCAAGGACATGGCGAAGATCCGCTACATCGAGCAATACACCGACAACAAGTTCAAGTCGTGGGAACTGAACATCTGTTACCCGGTGGTCTGGGGCAAGGACGGCATCGAGGCGCGCCTCGCCTCGCTGTGCGCCGAGGCCGAGGACGCGGTGCGCTCGGGCTACAACATCCTGATCGTCTCCGACCGCAAGCTGGACGCGGCGAGCGTTGCGATTCCCGCGCTGCTCGCCACCTCGGCGGTGCATCAGCACCTCGTCAAGAAGGGGCTGCGCACCTCCACCGGCCTGGTCGTGGAAACCGGTTCGGCGCGCGAGGTGCACCACTTCGCGCTGCTCGCCGGCTACGGCGCGGAAGCCGTGCACCCCTACCTGGCGATGGAAACCCTGCGCGAGCTGGCCGTGGGCATGTCCAGCGTCGATGGCGACAAGGCCATCTACAACTTCACGAAGGCCGTCGGCAAGGGGCTGTGCAAGGTCATGTCCAAGATGGGCATCTCGACCTACATGTCCTATTGCGGCGCGCAGATCTTCGAGGCCATCGGCCTGTCGCGCGCGCTCGTGGACAAGTACTTCCGCGGCACCCCCTCCAACGTCGAGGGGATCGGCATCTTCGAGGTGGCCGAAGAGGCGCTGCGCCTGCACGGTGACGCTTTCGGCGATGCGCCGGTGCTGGCCGACCAGCTCGACGCGGGCGGCGAATATGCATTCCGCATCCGGGGCGAAGAGCACATGTGGACGCCCGACGCGATCGCCAAGCTGCAGCATTCCACGCGCACCAACAACTTCCAGAACTACAAGGAATACGCGCAGATCATCAACGATCAGAGCAAGCGTCACATGACGCTGCGTGGTCTGTTCGAGTTCAAGTTCGATCCGGCGCAGGCGATTGCGCTCGAGGAAGTCGAGCCCGCCAAGGAGATCGTCAAGCGCTTCGCCACTGGCGCCATGTCGCTGGGTTCGATCTCGACCGAGGCGCACTCCACGCTGGCGGTGGCGATGAACCGCATCGGCGGCAAGTCGAACACCGGCGAAGGCGGTGAAGACCCCGCGCGCTACAAGAACGAGATGCGCGGCATCTTCATCAAGAAGGGCGAGACGCTGGCCGGCATCATCGGGCGCGACCGCGTCGAGCGCGACATCGAACTCCAGGAAGGCGACTCGCTGCGCTCGCGGATCAAGCAGGTGGCTTCCGGCCGCTTCGGCGTGACGACGGAGTACCTGACCTCGGCCGACCAGATCCAGATCAAGATGGCGCAGGGCGCGAAGCCCGGCGAGGGCGGCCAGCTGCCCGGCGGCAAGGTGTCGGAGTACATCGGCATGCTGCGCTTCTCGGTGCCGGGCGTCGGTCTGATCTCGCCGCCGCCGCACCACGACATCTATTCGATCGAGGATCTGGCGCAGCTGATCCACGATCTGAAGAACGTCAATCCGCAGGCCGGCATTTCCGTCAAGCTGGTGTCGGAAGTGGGCGTGGGCACGGTGGCCGCGGGCGTGGCCAAGTGCAAGGCCGATCACGTCGTGATCGCCGGCCATGACGGCGGCACCGGCGCGTCGCCGCTGTCGTCGATCAAGCACGCGGGTTCGCCGTGGGAGCTGGGTCTGGCGGAAACGCAGCAGACGCTGCGCATCAACGGCCTGCGCGACCGCATCGTCGTGCAGGCGGACGGCCAGATGAAGACCGGCCGCGACGTGGTGATCGCCGCGCTGCTGGGGGCCGATGAAATGGGCTTCGCGACCGCGCCGCTGGTCGTCGAAGGCTGCATCATGATGCGCAAGTGCCACCTCAACACCTGCCCGGTGGGCGTGGCCACGCAGGACCCGGTGCTGCGCAGCCGCTTCTCCGGCCAGCCCGAATACGTCGTGAACTACTTCTTCTTCGTCGCCGAGGAAGTGCGCGAGATCATGGCCCAGCTCGGTGTGCGCACCTTCGAGGAACTCATCGGCCGCGCCGACCTGCTCGACAAGAAGCGCGCCATCGAGCACTGGAAGGCCCAGGGGCTCGATTTCTCGCGCGTCTTCCACGTGCCGCAGGTCGAATCGCCCTGTCGCGTGGTGGCCACGCAGGAACACGGCCTCGACAAGTCGCTCGACCACAAGCTCATCGAGAAGGCGCTGCCGGCGCTCGAAAAGGGCGAGCGGGTGTCCTTCATCCAGCCGATCAAGAACGTCAACCGCTCGGTCGGCGCGATGCTCTCCGGCCAGGTCGCCAAGCGTTACGGCTTCGACGGGCTGCCCGACGACACCATCCACGTCCAGCTCACCGGCACCGCCGGGCAGAGCTTCGGCGCCTTCCTCGCGCACGGCGTGACGCTGGATCTGGTCGGCGAAGGCAACGACTACGTCGGCAAGGGCCTGTGCGGTGGCCGCGTGATCGTGCGCTGCCCCAACGACTTCCGCGGCTTCGGCCCCGAACACATCATCGTCGGCAACACCGTGCTGTTCGGCGCCATCGGCGGCGAAGCCTACTTCAACGGTGTCGGCGGCGAGCGCTTCGCGGTGCGCAATTCGGGCGCGGCGGCGGTCGTCGAGGGCGTGGGCGATCACGGCTGCGAATACATGACCGGAGGCACCATCGTCGTGCTCGGCGAGACCGGCCGCAACTTCGCGGCGGGCATGTCGGGCGGCGTGGCCTATGTCTACGACCCCGACGGCGTGTTCGCGAAGAAGGCCAACACCGCCATGGTGGATCTCGACGCCGTGCCGACCGTGGCCGAGCAGACCGAGAAGGTGGATCGCGACATCTGGCACGCCGCGGCGCGCGGTGCCGCGGGCGAGACCGACGAGGTCATCCTCAAGCGCCTCATCGAGAACCACTTCCGCTACACGGGCAGCTTCCGCGCCAAGACCCTGCTGGAGAACTGGGACGAGTCGCGCCGCGCCTTCGTCAAGGTCATGCCCAAGGAATACCGTCGCGCGCTCAAGGAGCTTGCCGTGGCGGCGCGTGCCAAGACCGAGCAGGTTCTCGCCTGAGCCTCCGCACAGAAAACAGGAAGATTGAAAAATGGGAAAAATCACCGGCTTTCTTGAATTCGAGCGCCAGGACGAAAGCTACGAAGCGCCCGAAGCCCGCAAGAAGCACTACAAGGAATTCGTGCTGACCCTCTCCGACGAGAAGGCGAAGGTCCAGGGCGCGCGCTGCATGGACTGCGGCATTCCGTTCTGCAACAACGGCTGCCCGGTCAACAACATCATTCCGGACTGGAATGACCTCGTATACAAACAGAAGTGGCAGGAGGCGATCGGCGTCCTCCACTCGACCAACAACTTCCCGGAATTCACGGGCCGCATCTGCCCGGCGCCGTGCGAAGCCGCCTGTACGCTGGGCATCAATGCCGCGCCCGTGGGCATCAAGTCGATCGAGCACGCGATCATCGACAAGGCCTGGGAAAGCGGCTGGGTCGTGCCGCAGGTGCCTGCCGCGAAGTCCGGCAAGAAGGTCGCGGTCGTGGGCTCCGGCCCCGCCGGCCTGGCCGCCGCGCAGCAGCTCGCGCGCGCGGGCCACGACGTGACGGTGTTCGAGAAAAGCTCGCGCATCGGCGGCCTGCTGCGCTACGGGATTCCCGACTTCAAGCTCGACAAGGCCCTCATCGACCGCCGCGCGAAGCAGCTCGAGGCCGAAGGCGTGGTGTTCCGCACCGGCGTCTATATCGGTGAAGCCGAGCTGCCGCGTGGCATCAACACCGATGCGAAGGAAAAGATCAGCCCCCGCAAGCTCATGAAGGATTTCGACGCCGTGCTGATCGCCGCCGGCTCCGAAACCCCGCGCGACCTGCCCGTGCCAGGCCGCGAGCTCGAGGGCGTGCATTACGCGCTGGAGTTCCTGATTCCGCAGAACAAGGTGGTCGCGGGCGACAAGCTCAAGGACCAGATCCGCGTGGCGGGCAAGAACGTGGTCGTGATCGGTGGCGGCGATACCGGCTCCGACTGCGTGGGCACCTCCAACCGCCAGGGCGCGAAGAGCATCCTGCAGATCGAGCTCATGCCCAAGCCACCGGTGCAGGAGAACAAGTCCGTCGTGTGGCCGTACTGGCCCAACAAGCTGCGCACCTCCTCTTCGCACGACGAGGGCTGCGAGCGCGAGTGGGGCGTGACGACCAAGGAATTTCGCGGCGAGAACGGCAAGCTCAAGTCCATGGTGATCGCCAATGTCGAGTGGAAGCGCGACGACAAGACCGGTCAGATGAAGATGAGCGAGGTCGCGGGCTCCGAGCGCGAGATCGCGGCCGAAGCCGTGTTCCTCGCGATGGGCTTCACCAACCCGGTGGCGAGCCTGCTCGAAGGTTTCGGCATCGACACGGACGGGCGTGGCAACGCGCGCGCCACCACCGACGGCGAAGGCTGCTACGCCACCAACGTGCCCAAGGTCTTCGCGGCCGGCGACACGCGGCGCGGGCAGTCGCTCGTGGTGTGGGCGATCCGCGAGGGGCGCCAGGCCGCGCGCGAGGTCGATCTGTTCCTGATGGGCGAATCGGTGCTGCCGCGCTGATCGGGCCGTGCCCGTGGCGGGGGCGCAAGCCCCGCGCGAGCGGGCGGCGAAACCGGGTTCCCCATGCAAACGGGCCGCGCAAGCGGCCCGTTTTCATTCCTGCCGGCGCAGCGCCTCAGCGCCAGCCCGCACGGTCGAAGATGCGCTGTGCCGCCGCCGCGCCCCGCGAGGTGCGGCCGATCTCCAGCGTATCGGCCTTGAAGGGGCCGAGCCGCTCCAGCGCCGGATTCCTGACCTTCACGCCCGTCACCGTGGGCCACTCGTTGTTGCCGTCGGCGAAATGGATCTGGGCTTCGTCCGACGCCAGATACTCGAGGAACTTCACGGCCGCTTCCTTGTGCGGCGCATGCTTGAGCATGCCGCCGCCCGACACGTTGATGTGGGTGCCCCAGCTCTGCTGGTTGGGCCACACCACGCCGACCGCCTCGATGGCGCGGCGGTCGTCGGCTTGCGTCGAGCGCATCATGCGCGCCACGTAATACGAGTTCGCCAGCGCCACGCCGCATTCCCCGGCCGCCACGGCCTTGATCTGGTCCGTGTCGCCGCCCTTGGGCGCGCGGGCGAAGTTCGCCACGAGCCCCCGCGCCCACGCTTCGGTCTTCGCTTCGCCTTCGTGCGCGATCATTGCCGCGCCCAGCGACAGGTTGTACGGGTGCATGCCGGAACGCACGCAAACCTGCTTGCGCAGCTTGGGGTCGGCGAGCTGTTCGTAGGTCTGGACGTCGGCGCCCTGGATGGCGATCTTGTTGTAGACGATCACCCGCGCGCGCGTGGAGAACGCGAACCAGTCGGCGGTGCGCAGATGGGCGGGTATGCGCGACTCCAGCACGGCCGACTTCACGGGCGCGAAGAGGCCCAGCTCGTCGGCCTTGGCCAGCCGCGTCGCGTCCACGGTGATGAAGACATCCGCCGGGCTGCTGGCGCCTTCGTTGCGGATGCGTTCGAGCAGCGCGTCTTCCTGCGCTTCGATGCGGTTGATCTTGATGCCCGTGGCCTTCTCGAAGTTGCGGTAGAGCGCATCGTCGGTCTGGTAATGGCGGGCCGAATACAGGTTCAGCTCGGTGTCGGCGGCGGATGCAGCCAGGCTCGCGCCGGCCAGCAGGGCGGCGATCAGGGTCTTGTGCATGAAAAGGCTCCGGTCGGGATGAGAAGTCCGCGCTCTGCGGCGCGTCGGCGGATCATACGAACTGGACACGACGAATGCAAATCATTCTCAATACCGGGGCGCATCGCAGCGACCGCCGCCGTGCGTGGCCTCAGGACCGGCTGATGCGCCGCGACAGCAGGATCACCGGCAGCAGCCCCGCCGCCACGATGGCCAGCGAGGCCGTGGCGGCTTCGGCCAGGCGCTCGTCCGACGCCAGCGTATAGGCCTGCGTGGCGAGGGTGTCGAAATTGAAGGGCCGCATGACCAGCGTGGCGGGCAGCTCCTTCATCACGTCCACGAACACCAGCAGGCCGGCCGTGAGCAGGCTGCCCCGCAACAGCGGCCAATGCACGCGCGCCAGCGTGGCGCCCTGGCTGCAGCCCAGGCTGCGCGCGGCTTCGTCCATGGAAGGCGTGACGCGCGCCAGTCCGCTCTCGACGCTGCCCAGCGCCACCGTCAGATAGCGCACCAGATAGGCATACACCAGCGCGCTGATGCCCCCCGTGAGCAGCAGGCCCGGCGTGTGGCCGGTGAGGGCGCCCAGCGCCGCGGCGAGCGCGTGATCGAGTTGCGTCACCGGTATCAGCACCCCCACCGCGATCACCGAGCCGGGCAAGGCATAGCCCAGCCCGACGAGGCGGTTGAGCAGGCGCGGCAGGCGCGACTGCGCGAGGCGCGCCGCATACGCGAGCAGCACGGCCAGCAGCACCGCGCACACGGCGGTGACGGCGGCCAGCACGACGCTGTTGCGCATGAGTTCGAGGTAGCGCGGGCCGAACTGGGCGTCGCCTTCGCGGAAGGCCATGCGTAGCAGCAGTGCTCCCGGCAGCAGGAAGCCGCCGGTGAGGGGCACGAGGCAGGTCAGCCAGGCCGCGAGCGCGCGCAGCCCGCGCAGGGGGGCGCGCTCGCCCGGGCGGGCACGCGGCCCCGCGGCATGGCGCGCGCGCCCCCGCGAGCGCTGCTCGAGCACTAGGATCAGGGCCACGCAGGCGAGCAGTGCGGCCGCGAGCTGTGCCGCGGCCAGGCGGTCGCCGAGCGAGAACCACGCGCGGAAGATGCCGGTGGTGAAGGTCTGCACCGCGAAGTAGGAGACGGTGCCAAAGTCGGCGAGGGCTTCCATGAGCGCGAGGCCGACGCCCGCCACGACGGCGGGCCGCGCCAGCGGGAGTGATACGCGCCGGAACGTCTGCCAGGGGCCGAGGCCCGCCGCGCGCGCCGCCTCCGCGAGGCTGCCGGCGCGCGCGAGGAAGGCCGTGCGCGCCAGCAGATACACATAGGGGTAGAGCACCAGCGAGAACATCGCGCAGGCGCCACCGACGCTGCGGACATCCGGGAACCAGTAGTCCGCGCGCGTCCAGCCGAAGAACGCGCGCAGCCCGCTCTGCACGGGGCCCACGAACTGCAGCAGGTCGGTGTAGACGTAGGCCAGCACGTAGGCCGGAAACGCCATCGGCAGCACCAGCGCCCACTCGAAGACGCGACGGCCGGGAAACTCGGTCATCGCGGTGAGCCATGCGCAACTCACGCCGATGGCGGCCACGCCCAGGCCCGTCCCCAGCACGAGCCAGCCGGTGTTGGCGAGGAACTCGGGCAACACCGTGGCGAGAAGGTGAGCCCAGGTCTCGCCGGTGCCGCCCACGAACACGCTGCCCGCCACCACCGCGATCGGCAGCGCCAGGATCAGCGCGCACAGGCTGCCGGCGGCGGTCAGCCCGTGGGGGACGGAAAAGGGGAGGCGGGAAGCTCGTGACACGGTGGCGGTTGGGTGGGGTGTGATGACGTTTCAGGGCCGGGTTCAGGTGGACCGCCCCGCGCGGCTGACCTCGCGACGCTTCGGGCGGCGCGGGCAAGGGCGACGGATGCACTGCCATGCCGCGGTGCGATCGGGTTCCGCGAGGCGATGCGGCCCGCTTGAACGCCGCGGCGCCGGCGCGTGCAGGCGGTGGCCCACCGGCTTGCCGGCACGGCGGGAACGATCCGTTGCCACGCGAGGGTCGGGGTCGGGGTCGGAGGGCAGGTGGCCGGATTATAATGATTCTCATCCAGAATCCTGCGCCCGCGTCATGTCCGATCCCGTCCTGCTCACCCGCGACCTGCGGCTCGCCTACGGCGCACACGAAGTGGTGCATGGGCTGGGGTTCGCGCTCGCGCCCGGCAGCATCGCCTGCCTGCTGGGGCCTTCCGGTTGCGGCAAGACCACCGTGCTGCGCGCCATCGCGGGTTTCGAGCGCGTGCGCGGCGGCGAGATCCACTTCGACGCACGCCTGATCGCCTCGCCCGCGCGGCACCTGCCGCCCGAAGCGCGCGGCATCGGCATGGTGTTCCAGGATTACGCGCTGTTCCCCCACCTGGACGTGACCGCCAACGTGGCTTTCGGGCTGGGCGGGATGCCGCGTGCCGAGCGTGAGGCACGCGTCACGCGCATGCTCGCGCTGGTGGGGCTGACGGCGCAGGGCGGCAAGTATCCGCACGAGCTTTCCGGCGGGCAGCAGCAGCGCGTGGCGCTGGCACGCGCCCTCGCGCCGCGCCCGGCGCTGGTGCTGCTGGACGAGCCCTTCTCCAACCTCGACAGCGACATGCGCGAGCGCCTTTCGCTCGAAGTGCGCGACATCCTCAAGGCCGCCGGCACCACCGCCATGCTGGTCACGCACGACCAGCATGAAGCCTTTGCGATGGCCGACGAGATCGGCGTCATGCACGAGGGGCGCCTGCAGCAGTGGGGCAGCGCCGCGGAGCTGTATCACCGCCCCGTAAATCGTTTCGTGGCGGATTTCGTGGGCCAGGGCGCCTTGCTGCCCGGCACGGTGCTGGCGGGTGGCGGCGTGGAAACGGAGCTGGGCCGCGCGGCGGCGGTGCTGCCGGCGGGGCTGGCCGAGCGGCAGGCGGTGGATGTGCTGCTGCGCCCCGACGATCTCGTGCCCGATGCCAGCGCCGCCGTGCAAGCGGTGGTGGCGCGGCGCGCGTTCCGGGGGGCGCACATCCTCTACACCCTGCGTCTGCCCAGCGGCGCCGAGGTGCTCACCGCGCTGGCGAGCCACCACGATCACGCCATCGGCGCGCGGCTGGGCGTGCGCCTGGCCACGGGCTGCGTGGTCGGCTTTCCGAGATAGCTGTCGCCCGGGCGCGGGCGCACGGTCTCACGGGCCCGTGCCGTGGCGGCGGCGCGGGTCGCGCATCACTCCTGTATCAGACAGCAGGTATCCGTGGTCTTGCAGAAGTCAGACCGCTACAGGACTTCCAGCCTCGGGTTCAGGGGAACAGGACGTCGCTGATCCAGCCTTCACCGCCGGGCTCGCGCGTGTAACGCACGCGTTCATGCAGGCGGAAAGGCTTGTCGCGCCAGAACTCGATCTTGCCCGGCACCACGCGGAAGCCGCTCCAGAACTCCGGCCGCGGAATGGCGCCGAGCCCGAACCTGAGCGCGAACTTCGCCACCTGCTGCTCAAGCTCGAAGCGGCCCTCCATCACGCGCGACTGCCGCGACGCCCAGGCACCGATGCGGGAGTCGCGCGCCCGGCTGGCGTAGTAGGCGTCCGCCTCGGCCGCGCTGACGGGCTCGACCTGGCCTTCCACGCGCACCTGCCGCTTGAGCGACTTCCAGTGAAAGCACAGGGCCGCCTTCGGATGGGCGCGCAACTCCTCGCCCTTCTGGCTTTCGAGGTTGGTGTAGAACACGAAGCCCCGCTCGTCGAAGCCCTTGAGCAGCACCATGCGCACCGAGGGCATGCCGTCTGCGCCCACGGAAGCGATCGACATCGCGTTGGGATCGTTCGGTTCGCTGCGCGTGGCGTCCGCCAGCCAGGTGCTGAAAAGATCGAAGGGAACGGCGTGGGCGTGCGTGCTCATGGAGGGCGTCCTGCAATGCGGCGGGAACCCGCCATTCTGCCCCCAGCCGCGTTCAGCGGCCAGCGCCGCGCCGGAAGCCGAGGCTCTCGAGGACGCCAGGCGCCTGCTCGGCGTAGGCCGGATGCGGCAGGCCAAGCTCATAAACCGTGCCGCTGGCGGTGCGCACGCGCCGGCTCATGGGGTCGACGAACGCGATCGGGCTGGTGCGTCCGCGCGCGATGCGCACTACCGCGCCCAGGATCTGGGCCGGCGTCAGCGGCGTCGGCCCTTGCCGCGCGGCTTCGAGCTGCCAGTGGTGCAGGCGGCCCTGGGCGGGCTCCACGGCCAGATTCAGGGTGGCGTGGGCGAGGCTGGCGTCTATGGTCGGAAGCTCGCCCTGCCCCGCCTTGTACGCGTAGCTTTCAAGGTCGAAACAGGTGTGGGTCAGAGGCGCGCTGAGGGGGGATTCCGGCATGCTCGAATCGGGAAAAGGCGGGGACGGGCACGATTGTTAATTTTTGTAATTCTGACAAATGTCAGCGTTTCGTGCTGCAAAGCCGCCCGAGCGGCACACGCCTGCGGACGAACGGCAAATCGGTCTGCCATTCGTCCGAAAGTCGTTCCAAATCGCCGGCGCCTTCCACACGCGCCTACAGCAACACCCGCTCGATGCCCCCCGCGTTGGCCTGGCGCACGTAATCCGGCAGCCATTCCTGCCCCAGCAGATGGCGGGCCAGCTCGATCACGAGGTAGTCGGCGTCCAGTCCGGCCACGTCTTCCTTGTAGCGTTGCAGGCCTTGCAGGCAGCTCGGGCAGGAGGTGAGCACCTTCAGCTCGCCCGCGAAACCGTCGGCGCGCAGCGCGGCCGCGCCCTTGTCGAGTTCTTCTTCCTTGCGGAACCGGACCTGCGTGGAGATGTCGGGGCGGCTCACCGCGAGCGTGCCCGACTCGCCGCAGCAGCGGTCGGACTTGGCGATCCGCGCCTGCCCCTCGACGCCCGAGATCAGCGCGTTGACGGTCTTGAGCGGGTCCTGCTGCTTCATGGGGCTGTGGCAGGGATCGTGGAACATGTAGCGCGTGCCCTGGATGCCTTCGAGCTTCACGCCTTTCTCGAGCAGGTATTCATGGATGTCCATGAGGCGGCAGCCCGGGAAGATCTTGTCGAATTCGTACTGCGTGAGCTGATCGAAACAGGTGCCGCAGCTGACCACCACCGTCTTGATGTCCAGGTAGTTCAGCGTGTTGGCGACGCGGTGGAAGAGCACGCGGTTGTCGGTGGTGATCTTCTGCGCCATGTCTTCCTGGCCCGAGCCGCGCTGCGGGTAGCCGCAGCACAGGTAGCCGGGCGGCAGCACGGTCTGGACGCCGACGTGGTAGAGCATGGCCTGGGTGGCGAGCCCGACCTGCGAGAACAGTCGCTCCGAGCCGCAGCCCGGGAAGTAGAACACCGCTTCGGAGTCGGCGCGCGTGGTGGCGGGGTTGCGGATCACGGGCACGACGTGATCGTCCTCGATGTCGAGCAGCGCGCGTGAGGTGCGCTTGGGCAGGTTGCCCGGCATCTTCTTGTTCACGAAGTGGATCACCTGCGCCTTGAGCGCGGGCTTGCCCAGCGAGGCCGGCGGCTGGCGCGTGGAGGCGCGCGTGAGCGGGCGCATGAGGTCCACGGCGACGCGCTGGGCCTTGTAGGCCCATTCGATGCTGGTCTTGCGCAGGAACTTGATCTTCTCGGGCGAGGTCGTGTTGAGGAAGGCCATCGCCAGGCTCTTGGCCGGGTTGAAGCGCTGCTTGCCCATCTTGCGCAGCAGGCTGCGCATGGCCATGGAGACGTCGCCGAAATCGATGTCCACGGGGCAGGGCGTGTAGCACTTGTGGCAGATCGTGCAGTGGTCGCCCACGTCCTCGAACTCTTCCCAGTGCCGGATCGAGACGCCGCGGCGGGTCTGCTCTTCGTAGAGGAAGGCCTCGACGAGCAGCGACGTGGCCAGGATCTTGTTGCGCGGCGAATAGAGCAGGTTGGCGCGGGGCACGTGCGTGGAGCACACCGGCTTGCACTTGCCGCAGCGCAGGCAGGCCGAGACGGAATCGGCGATCGCGCCGATGTCGCTCTGCTGCATGATCAGCGACTCGAAGCCCATGAGGTTGAAGCTGGGCGTGTAGGCGTTCGAGAGGTCGGCGCCGGGCATGAGCTTGCCGGCGTTGAAGCGGTTGCCGGGGTCGACCTTCGCCTTGTAGGCGTGGAAGGGCGCGAGTTCCTCGGGGGTGAGGAACTCGTACTTGGTGATGCCGATGCCATGCTCGCCCGAGACCACGCCACCCAGCGCGCGCGCGAGGTGCATGATGCGTTCGACGGCCGCGTTGGCTTCCTGCAGCATCGCGTAATGGTCGGAGTTCACCGGCAGGTTGGTGTGCACGTTGCCGTCGCCCGCGTGCATGTGCAGCGCCACGAAGACGCGCCCGCGCAGCTCTTCCTTGTGGATCGCGTCGGCGCGTTCGAGGATGGGCCGGTAGGTGTTACCCTCGAAGATCTTCTCGATGCCTTCCTTGAGTTCGTGCTTCCACGAGATGCGCACGGAGTGATCCTGCACGCGATGGAAGAGCGTGGGCGCGGCCGCGCGGTTCTCGAGCGCGGTGGCCACGATGCCGTGCGCCGCGAAGCCGGCCTCGGCCTCGGCGAGCGGCAGGTCGAGCTGGTCGAGAACCCACTGCCAGCGCGCACGCACGGCGCCGATGAGTTCCAGCGCACGTTCGCGGCGGTCGCCGATGAGTTCTTCCTTTTCGAGCGCCTCGTAGGCGCGCAGCGGCAGATCGCCCTCGAAGAAGGCCGCGAGCGCGTCCGCCAGGCGAAGCTTGTTGCGGATCGAAAGCTCGATGTTGATGCGTTCGATGCCGTCGCAGTAGTCACCCATGCGCGGCAGCGGAATGACGACGTCCTCGTTGATCTTGAAGGCGTTGGTGTGGCGCGCGATGGCCGCCGTGCGCGAGCGGTCGAGCCAGAATTTCTTGCGCGTCTCGGCGCTCACGGCGATGAAGCCCTCGGCGCCGCGCGCGTTGCACAGGCGCACCACCTCGGAGGCCGCCTGCGCCACGCCGGCTTCGTCGTCGCCGACGATGTCGCCGATCAGCACCATCTTCGGGCGGCCGTGGCGCTTGGCCTTGGTCGCGTAGCCGACGGCCTTCACGTAGCGCTCGTCGAGGTGCTCCAGGCCCGCGAGCATCACGCGCGCGGCGCCCGTCTTGGGCAGGGTATCGATGAAATCCTTGATTTCGACGATGGCGGGCACGGCTTCGCGCACCTGCCCGAAGAACTCCAGGCAGACCGTGCGCGTGTGCTCGGGCAGACGGTGCAGCAGCCAGCGCGCGCTCGTGATGATGCCGTCGCAGCCTTCCTTCTGGATGCCGGGCAGGCCGCCGAGGAACTTGTCGGTCACGTCCTTGCCGAGCCCCACCTTGCGGAAGCGCTCGCCGGGCAGCGTGAGGAATTCCTCGCCCAGCAGCGTGCGGCCCGTGGGGTCGAAGCGCTTGAGGCGGAACATCACCTCGGCCTGGTCGTGGATCTTGCCGAGGTTGTGGTTCAGGCGTTCCACTTCGAGCCAGTTGCCGTCCGGCGTGACCATCCGCCAGCTCGCCAGATTGTCGAGCGCGGTACCCCACAGCACGGCCTTCTTGCCGCCGGCGTTCATCGCGATGTTGCCGCCGATGCATGAGGCGTCGGCCGAGGTGGGGTCGCAGGCGAAGACGAGGCCGTGCTCGTCGGCGAGATCCATGACGCGGCGCGTGACCACGCCCGCCCCCGTGAAGACGGTGGCATGGGGCTGCGCCACGCCGGGCAGTTCGGTGGCGGTGTCGACGCGGCCGATGTCGATGAGCTTCTCGGTGTTGATGACCGCCGCGCGCGGCGTGAGCGGAACGGCACCGCCCGTGTAGCCCGTGCCGCCGCCGCGCGGAATGATCGTGAGACCCAGCGCGATGCAGTCGCGCACGAGATGGCCGATCTCGTCCTCGGTATCGGGCGTCAGCACCACGAAGGGGTACTCGACGCGCCAGTCGGTGGCGTCGGTGACGTGGGCCACGCGCGCGTAGCCGTCGAAGGCGATGTTGTCGCGCCGGGTGTGGCGCGCGAACTGGCGCATCGCACGCGCGCGCAACGCGGCGGTGTCGTCGAAATGCGTCGCGAAGCGGTCGACGGCGGCACGCGCGGCGGCCACCAGCAGGCCGACCTTCTCGCTGCGCTCGGGGTCTTCGGCGCGGGTTTCGAGGCGCCGCTTCTCGACTTCGTTGAGGCGGTGACGCAGCGCTTCGAGCAAGGCCGCGCGGCGCGGCGGATTGTCGAGCAGATCGTCCTCGAGGTACGGATTGCGCTGCACGACCCAGATGTCGCCCAGCACCTCGTAGAGCATGCGCGCCGAGCGCCCCGTGACGCGTTCGCTGCGCAGCGCGTCCAGCACCGCCCACATGTCGGCGCCGAGCAGGCGGATCACGATCTCGCGGTCGGAGAAGGACGTGTAGTTATAGGGGATCTCGCGCAGGCGCACGGGGGCCTGCGCGCTCAGGAATTCGGGGGCGACTTGCATGGTGGGGGCGCTTTGTGAATAGCCGCCGGGGGCGACGGCGGGCTCATTCTAGGGCTTTGCGCGGGCAAAGGCGACCCGCCCCGGGGCGCGGGTATCGGTGCGGGGGTCAGCCCCCGACGGCGGCCGTGACCGCGATCTCCACGCGCCACGCGGGGTCGGCGAGGGCCGCCACCTGCACGCAGGCGCGGGCCGGTGCGCACTCCGGCGGCAACCAGCTTTGCCAGACATCGTTCATGCCCGCGTAGTCCCCCATGTCGGTCAGGTAGACCGTGGCCATCAGCAGGCGGTGCCTGCCGCTGCCGGCCTGCACGAGCGTGGCGTCGAGGGCGGCGAGCAGGCTGGCGGTTTGCGCGCGGATGTCCTCGCCGCCGGCCGGTACTTCGACGGCCTGCACGATGCCGTTGAAGATCGTGGCGTCGGCGTAGCGGGCGGTGGGGTTCAGACGCTGGAGGGCGGAGGTCATGGTGGTGTCAGTTGCGTGCGGGGATCGCCGCCAGCACTTCGGCGAAGCGCTCGGGGCCGAGGAAACCCACGACGCGGCGCGTGCGCAGCTCTTCGCCGCCGGGTGGGAAGAACAGGATGCCCGGCGGGCCGAAGAGGCCGAAGCGGCGCAGCAGCTCGCGGTGCGCGGGGGTGTTGGCGGTCACGTCCACCTGCAGCAGCGTGAAACCCGCCAGCTGCGCGCTCACGCGCGGATCGGAGAAGGTGCGGTGCTCCATCTCGCGGCAGGAGACGCACCAGTCGGCGTAGAAATCGAACATCACGGGCTTGCTGCTGGCGGCGATGCGCGCGTCGAGCTCCGCGCTGTCGCGGATGCGCTCGAAAACCGGCGCCGCCTCGCCGCGCAGGGCCGCGAGCGGCCGCAGGGGATCGCGCCCGCCGGCGAGCCCGCCCACCACGATGGCGGCCCCGGCGATCAGCGCCAGCACGCCCAGCGCCTTGAAGAAGCGTGCCGCCGTGTCCGCTTGCGCGGGCAGCCGGTCGAGCGCGCGCAGGAAGACGCCCGCGAACACCAGCAGTGCTCCCCAGCCCAGCATCGTCACGAGCGGCGGCAGCAGTGGCGCCACGAGATACAGCGCGGTGGCGAGCAGCAGGAAGCCGAAGAAGCGCTGCACGAGCGTCATCCACGGCCCCGGGCGGGGCAGGAAGCGGCGTGCCGCCACGCCGATGGCGATCAGCGGCACGCCCATGCCCAGGCCCAGCGCGAAGAGCGCCAGGCCGCCGAGCACGGCATCGTGGCTGCGGGCGATGTAGAGCAGCGCGCCCGCGAGCGGCGCGGCCACGCAGGGGCCGACGATGAGCGCCGAGATCGCCCCCATGACCGCCAGCTGCGGCAGCGAGCCGCCGTGGCGCCCGGCGCTGGCGGAGAGGCGCTGCTGCCAGCGCGCGGGCAACTGCAGCTCGTAGACGCCGAACATCGCGAGCGCGAGCAGCACGAAGAGCGCGGCGAAAGCGCCCAGCACCCACACGTTCTGCAGCCAGGCCGACAGCAGTTGCCCCGAAAAACCCGCCGCCACGCCCGCGCCCGCGTAGGTCGCGGCCATGCCCAGCACGTAGGCCGCGCACAGCGCGAAGGTGCGGCCGTGGCCGATGCGGTGGCCGTGGCCGACGATGATGCCCGACAGGATGGGCAGCATGGGCAGCGTGCAGGGCGTGAAGGCGAGCAGCAGGCCGAAGCCGAAGAAGCTCGCGAGGATGAGGGCGAGGTCGCCGCCGTCGAGCAGGCGCGCAATGCCGTCGGCATCGTCGGCGGAGGGCTGCGCCGAGGCGGTCGCTTCGGCCGGCGCGATGTCGGCCGCCGTGGCGGGGCGGTCCTGCGCCAGCGCGGGGGCCGCCAGCGCCTCGATCAGCACGGCGCCGCGCGCGCCGGTGTCCGCCGCCTGCGACATGTTGGCCATCGCGAGCGCGACCGGCACCTCGCTGGGCGGGTAGCAGAGGCCGAAATCGGCGCAGCCCTGATGGCTGACGACCAGCGTGAGCGGCAGGCGGGCGGGTTCGGCGAGCGGCAGCGTGAGCTGCAGCGTGCCCCGGTAGATGGGCTGCTTGCCGAAGAAGCGGTCCTCGTGATCCAGCCCGGGCGGAAGTTCGACGGCCGCGAGCGTCTGCCCGTCGCCTTCGAGGCGGAAGGCGAGCTTGTCGCGGTACAGGTAATAGCCCGGCGCGATCGTGAAGCGCACGGCGATCTGGCGCGCGTCGACGAGGCTGGCAACGAGGCGGTAGGCCTGGTCGGGCGGCAGCGGTTCGGGTTGCGCGGCGGAGGCGCCGCGCAGGCAGCACAGCAGGGTGATCAGCAGCAGGAGGCGCTTCATCATTCTTCTTGTCCGGTTCCGGTCTCGCGGCCAATCCAGTCGAGGTAATCCGGCAGGCCGGCGGTCAGCGGCAGGGCGATGATCTCGGGCAGCTCGTAAGGGTGCTCGGCGCGCAGCGTGGCTTCCAGCGCGGCATAACGCGCCTGCGTGGTCTTGATGAGCAGCGGCACTTCGTCGGCGGCTTCGATCCGGCCCTCCCAGCGATAGACAGAGCGGCAGGCGGCAAGCTGGTTGACACAGGCGGCGAGCCGGCGTTCCACGAGCAGGCGCGCGAGGCGCGCGGCGGTATCGGCGTCGGGCGCCTGGCAGAGCACGAGGAGCGGGGTGTCGGTGGGCATCGCGCGAGCTTACCAGCCCGTCTCGTCGGCCACGCTGCCTTCGGGCGCGACGCGCGGCAGGCGCACGCGGAAGCTGGCGCCGTGCCCCACGTCGGACGACACCTCCAGGCTGCCGCCCAGAGTGCGCATGACGAGGCGCCGCGCGATCGTGAGGCCCAGGCCCGAGCCGCCCTGGTCGAGCCGCGTCGTGAAGAAGGGGTCGAAGAGGCGCGGCAGATGTTCGCGCGCGATGCCTTCGCCATTGTCCTCGACGAGGATCTCGACTTCGCTTTCGCCGCGCGAGAGCGCGCTCACGCGCAGGGTGCCGTGGTTGCGGCCCTGGAAGCCATGATGAAGCGCGTTGTTGACGAGATTGGTGATGACCTGGCCGAGCGGACCGGGGTAGCTGTCCATGAGGATCTGCTGGTCCAGCCGCACGTGCAGTTCGTAGGGATGCGGCCTGAGCATGGGGCGCAGGGTGTTGAGCACGTCGTTGACCAGGGTGTCGAGCACGAAGGTGCGGCGCCGCTCGGAAGTCTGGTCGGTGGCCACCTGCTTGAAGCTGGAGATCAGCTCTTCGGCGCGCGCGAGGCCGTGGCCCGTCACGCGCGTGCCGTACTCCAGATCGTCGAGGAAGATGTCGAGGGATTCGCGCGCCGGGAGCTGCGCGCGGTGGTCTTCGCGGAACTCATGCACGCGGTCGGCCAGGGTGCTGTTGGCCGTGCGCGCGTTGCTGACCGGCGTGTTGAGCTCGTGCGAGATGCCCGCCACGGTGCGGCCCAGGGAGGCCATGGCGCCCGCCTGGACCAGCTCGTCGCGCGTGCGCTGCAGGGTGTCCAGGTTCTCGGCGAGGAGGCGGTTGGCGGTCTCCAGCCCTTGGGTGCGCTCGGCCACGCGGGCTTCGAGCGCTTCGTTGAGGGTCCGCAGGCCGGCCTGCGCGGCGAGCTGTTCGGTAAGGTCGATGAAGGCGCCGAACAGGCACAGGCGGCCGTTGTCGTCCAGCACCGCGCCGTTGTAGAGCACGTCGCGCAGGGAACCGTCGCGCATGCGCAGGCGTATCTGGCGCGTGACCACGCTGGCACCTTCGGCGAGTTCGCGCACGAGGCGTTCGCGGTCGGAGGGATCGAGCCACAGGCCAAGCTCGACCGACGAGCGCCCCACGGCCTCGGCCGAGGACCAGCCCGACATGGCTTCCCAGGCCGGATTGACCTTGAGGTAGCGGCCGTCGTCCAGCACCGAAAGGCTGAGCGGGATCGGGCTGAACTGGAAATGCGCGGTGAGGCGCTGCTCCGCCCGCTCCAGCTGCTCGGCGCGGGCACCCAGCGCCGTGCGCGCGGCGGCTTCGGCGCGGCGCGCCCGTCGCAGCCGGTAGAGGCAGGCGAGCAAGGCCAGCACGAGCAGCGCGGTGAGCGGCCAGTGCAGCGGATCGGCAACGGGAGTCGCCACGGGCGCCTGGGCGGCGGCAGTGGCGGGCAGCAGCAGGAAGAAGTGGCGGAGGCGGCGCGCGGCGTTTCGCGGGGACATGTTCCAGGAAGATTCCGTGGGAGTGAAACGATGGCGGCCGCCGGGTGCGGCGAGAAGGCCGGGCGCGCGGCCCGGCCCGGGGTCAGGCGAGCGGAGGGGTCATCGCGAAGCTCGGCCGTTCGGCCAGGCGCGCCACATAGGCGGCCAGGTGCGGCCGGCTGCCGCGCCAGTCGAAGTGGGGCAGACGGAAATCCAGCCACAGCAGGCCGCAGGCCGTGGCGATGTCGGCGCGCGAGAAGGCCTGTCCGTGCAGCCACTCCGCCTGCACGAGGCGTGCGTCGAGGCGGTCCAGGCCGCGCTCGACCTTCTCGCGCTGGCGTTCGATGACGCGCGCATCCTGCTGGTTCGCGGCGCGGCGCGTTTCGAGCAGCCAGGCCACGGCGGCGTCGGTGATGCCGTCGGCGAGCGCTTCGAGCTGGCGGACGCGCAGGGCTTCGAGCGCATCGGCCGGCAACTGCGGCGCATAGACGCCCAGGGTGTCGAGGTAGTCGGCAATGATCGGCGAGTCGAAGAAGATCTCGTGCTCTTCGCTCACGATCACCGGCACCTTGCCCAGCGGGTTGAAATCCCCCACGCGGGTGTCTGCCTCCCACGGCGAATCATTGACGAACTGGAAAGGAATGCCCTTCTCGAGCAGAAGGACGCGGATCTTGCGCACGTACGGGCTGGTCAGCGAGCCAATGAGCTTCATGGCGGATCTCCGGAACGGACAGCGAATGGATGCCTCCCGAGCCTACACGGGCCGCGTCGCCCCGGCACGGGCGCGCGGCAGTTTGCGCAGGCCGGTGTCGCGTTTCAATCACACTCGCAGGAGGCCCGCTCGATGATGTTGCGCAGGATGTGCAGCCGCCCATGGAAGAAATGCTCGGCGCCCGGCACCACCATCACCGGCACCTCGAGCGGCTCGGCCCAGGCCAGCACGTTCGCGAGCGGCACCGTGGTGTCTTTCGAGCCATGGATGACCAGCGTGTCCGGGCCGACGGCCTCGGTGTCGTACTGGCGCGCGCCTTCCACGAACCCCGCCGCCGTGCCCACCAGGATCAGCCGTCTGGCGGGCGTGCCCGCCTCGCGCAGTGCGCGCGCCACGCGCGTCTGCACGAAGGCGCCGAACGAAAAGCCCGCGAGCACCACCGGCGGTTCGGCCAGCGCGGGCCAGCGCGCGCGCGCCCACTCGAGCACGGCCAGCATGTCGCGCGTCTCCGCGCCGCCGTGATCGTGCGTGCCCGCCGAGCGGCCTACTCCACGGAAGTTCGGCCGCAGCGCCGCGTAACCCAGATCGCGCAGCGTGCGCGCCAGCGTGTAGGTCACCTTGTTGGTGTTCGCGCCGCCGAAGAGCGGATGAGGATGGCATATCAGCGCGATGCCGCGCGGCGTGTCGGGCAGGTCGACGATGAGTTCGATCGCGCCGTCGGGGCCATCGATGAGCTGGGTCTCGGCGCCGCTCATACCTTCAGGCGCTCCACGACGCGGCCGTTCTGGATGTGCTCGTGGATGATCTCGTCGATGTCCTCGCGATCCACGTAGGTGTACCACGTGCCCTCGGGGTATACGACCAGCACCGGGCCGTCGTCGCAACGGCCGAGGCAGCCCGCCTTGTTGATGCGCACGCTGCCCTTGCCGTTCAGGCCGAGCGCCTTGATGCGGTCCTTGGCGTAGGCCTGCAGCTCGCTCGCGCCGTGGTTCTCGCAGGACGTGTCGGGCGCCGCGCGCTTGTTGCAGCAGAAGAAGACGTGGTGTTCGAAGTAGGGGCTCGTCATGGGGCGGGAGTTTCTTGTGCGGGTGGCCCACATTATAGGCAGACCCGCCCGCCGCGCCCCCAACCCCCAACCCCCAACCCCAACCCCAACCCCAACCCCAACCCCAACCCCAACCCCAACCCCAACCCCAAC
>JAVHXQ010000091.1 GCA_031119555.1 Candidatus Dactylopiibacterium sp. | reverse complement strand
GGCCGGGCGCTCCCCCGACGCGATCCTGCTCGACGCCAATTTCGCGCGCGGCGCCACGGACGGGCGCGACGACGCCTCCGCGTCGGCCCGCGTGGCGTCGTCCGTGCCCGGCGCGGCCGGCAGCGCGCCGGGTTCCGGCAATGAAGTCCGCATCGTGCTCGGCCGCGAATCGCGCCCGGCCGGCCTGAGCGCGGCACGCGTGCGGCCGGGCGAAACCACCGAGCCCGGGCTGGCCGTGTTGCGCATCGAGTTCTCCGAAGGCGCCCTCACCGTGGGCGACGCCTACCGCCCGCTGCTGGCCGCCTACGTGGCGCGCGAACGCATCGGCCCCGACCGGCCCCTGTCGCTGTGGATCAACGTCGAACCGGGCGACCCCCTCAAGCGACGGGCCGCGTTCCTGCGGCTCGCCGCCGTGCGCAACCTGCTCATCGACTCGGGGCTGCCGCCCACGGTGATCGACGCACGCATGCTGCCGGGGTACTCCCGCCAGCCCGGGCAAACCGTTTTCGTCGGCCTGAATCTCGAGCCGGCTTCCTCCCAGTAAATACCGTCCGATCATGAAACCTGACCACTCTGATTCCTACCCTGTCGTTCTCCAGAACGCGACGGCCCGGGCGCCGCGCGGGGCATCCGCTCCGCGTACCGATACGGGCATTCCGCTGCACTGGTTCCTCGGCGTGATGCCCACGCTCGCGCTGCTCATCGGCCTCTTCGCGTTCCGTCACGACGTGGCGCTCTCGGTGTCGGCCTCGGCGCACCCGGCACTCGTCTACATCATCTTCGGGGCCCTCGCGGTGGGCATCGCCCTGGTCTATCGGACGCTGTACATCGCCTCGTGCGAGCGGCTGCGCATCGACCACCTGGGGGAGGCCGCCAACGCGGTTCGCGCCCTGCCGCCCTCGAACGACTATCGCGCGGTCTACGCGCTGCTGCAGCAAGGCAGCCTCAAGGCGCCGCGTGCCGAACTCGTGCGGCGCCTGGCAGATGCCCAGCATGGCGTGGAAGCCCGCCTGGCGCTGCCGGGCTACGCGGCCGGCGCGCTGGTGGGCATCGGTCTGGTCGGTACCTTCATCGGTCTGCTGGGGGCGCTGCGGGAGCTGGGCGGCATGTTCTCCGGCATGATGCATTCCAGCGATGCCGGCACGCCCGCGGATCTCTTCTCGGGCATGCTCGTGAAGCTGCAGGCCCCCATGCAGAGCATGGGCACGGCCTTCATCGCATCGCTCTACGGCGTGCTGGGCTCGCTGGTGCTGGGGGTGGTGCTCGTGGTGGTGGGGCGCGCGGTGTCGTCGCTGCTGAGTGACGTGCGCGAGCGCGCGCTGGCGCTGTACGACGCGGCCGCCGAGGCAGCGGGCCCGGCCGGCACGCAGACGGATGACTCCGGCCCCGTCCTCTTCGAGGAAATGGGTCTGCGCCACGCCGCCCTGCTGAAGCTGATCGAAGCCGGCGCGGCCGAAACCGCGCAACTGCGGCATGCCACCCAGGCCATCGCCAGCAAGTCCGATGCCGTGCTTGAACTCCTGTGCCAGCGCGTGGCGCATGAAGAGACCATGCAGCGCTTCATGAGTACCGGCTCGCACTGGCTGCGGGCGTGGTCCGACATCAGCGAGAACCTGCAGGCGCTGCGCAACGACCTCGCGCAGAACGAACGCCACGGCGCGCGCGAGATCGGGGAACTCACGGTGGCGCTGAACGCGCTGCGGGCCGACGTGCAGGTGCTGGGCAACATCAGCGAGCGGTGGCAGGAATCCGCGCGCTCGCAGACCGAGTTCATGCAGGCCGGCAACCGCAGCCTGCTGCAGAACGCCTGCGTGCAGATCGAAGCCGCGCTGTCGAACGCACGCACCACCCAGCAGCACGACATGCACGCCATGGCCGACGCGGTGACGACCTGTCGCGCCGCCTTCGAGCACCTCTCCGGCAAGCTCGACATCCTGCTGCAGGAGTGGCTGGAGCGCGATAACCGTTTCACGAACCGTACCTGACAGAAGAGAACGCCATGAAACTGAAAACCAAGTTCAGCAATGTCGAAAGCATCCGGGTCGTCGACACCGACCTCGTCATCAACCTGCGTGAAGGGGGCCGCGAGGTCGTGCCCGACGGTGCCTTGCGCGCGATGGCCGACCCGAAGTTCACGCTCGAATTCGAGGACCAGACCCTCACGGGCGACCAGCTTCTCAAGTCCGTCGGCAACATCGAAGTCGAGGACGCCGCGCGCCTTTCCGCCAGCTCCGTCACGGGGGGCGCCATGGACGCGTCGCTGGCGGGCAGCGCCGGCGCCTTCACGCCCAGCGCGTCGTCCGCCGCGGGGGGGCAGGGGTTCCTGTACAAGTGGCAGTCGCTGATCGGCGGCGGTGTCGCCGCCGTCGGCGCGGGGGTGGCCGTCGGCAGCATGGGCGGCGGCAATGATGGCGGTCAGGAGCCAGCCCCCACGACCGGCCCGTCCGAAGCCTCGATCCCGCCCCGGATGGACATTTCGCTGAACGCGCTGGACGGTTACTCCTTCAATGAGGCGCTGAACGGCGCCTCGGTCGCCGAGATCTTCGCCGACAAGGGCACCCAGGTCGCGGTGACCCTGCGCGTGGGCAGCAGCACCACCACGGTGATCGTCACCGGCAATGGCAGCGAGCCGGTGTCGGTGGTCTTTCCGGGCAACGCCTTCGCCGACGCCAATGGCGCGACGCGCGGCGCCCTCGTGGCGCAGGTCATGCCTTCGGGCGAACGCTTCGGCAACGTAGCCCTTTCGCTCGACCTCACGCCGCCCGCCGCCGGCGACCACGTGCTCGCGATCGCGGCCGAGCCCACCGCGCTCACGTATGCCCACCTGGGGCTGCAGCCCAACGACCTGCTGCGTTACGTCGGCAGCACCGTCTCGCTGAGCGGGGCCGAGAACGGCAGCGTGCGGGTGAACGGCGAGCCGGTGACGGAGTTCTCGTTCAACGACCTGCTGGCGGGAAAGGTGTCGTTCGAGCATGCGCAGGCGGAAACGATGGCCTCCGGCCCCGGCGCCGCGATGGCGTGGGAGCTTCACCTCGTGGGCTCGGTCGCACCCACGCTCGCCGGCGCGCTGGACCTGGCGTCCCCCGGCAACGGCGCGGTCATCTGGGGTGACGGCTCCGGGCGCGGGGGGTCCGCCAGCCAGTACACGCTCCCCTATAACCAGGCCACCACCGCGGGCGCGGATGGTGGCGGTGGTGACGACCTGCTCGTGGGCACGCGCGGCGCGGACCTGATCTTTGGCGACGGCTCGGGCGGCGGCGGTGGTGGCGGCTGGATTGCCGGCGCGGCCGGCGGCAAGGGCGGCGGCGGCAACGACCGCATCTTTGCCGGCGACGGAGACGACATCGTTTTTGGCGACGGCTTCGACGGCACCACGGCGGGCACGCGCTATGGCGCCGCCGGTGGCTATGGCGGCGGCGGTGGCGGCCTGGGCCAATCCGGGGGCGGTGCGAACGGATGGGGCGGGAGCGCGGGCGGCGCCGCAAACGCATGGGGCACCGCTGGCACGGGTGCCAGCAATGGCGCGGGCGGTAATTACGTGGCCGACCGCGACGGCAATGGCGGCGACATCGGCCAGTTCACGACCGGCACGGTGGCCAGCGCCGTGGCGCAGGCGCGCAGCGAGTTCCTCGCCGGGCCCTCGTCGGGCTCCAACATGTTCAAACAGGGCATGGGCCGTGGCAACGACGCCATCGACGGTGGCAGCGGAGCCGACTACATCATGGGCGGCGGCGGTAACGACAGCATCCGGGGCGGCCAGGGCAACGACATCATGTACGGCGGCAGCGGCGTGGGAAAGCAGGCGGGTGAATCCAATACCTTCGTCTGGAAGCAAGGCGATGCCGGCACGGGCGCCATGGACATCATCCGCGATTTTTCGGTGTGGAACGGCAGCGAAGGCGACCGCCTCGATGTCTCCAAGCTGCTGCAGGGCTTTAGGCCCGGCACCGACGACATCTCCCACTGGATCACCACCGCCGTGACCACCGCCCCCGAGGCACAGGGGTGGGACGCCGGCCGCCAGGGCCTGATGCTGACGATAGACGTCGACGGTGACGGCAGTGGCCGCGCGATGCAGCAGATCTTCCTCAGCAACATCACCGACGCTCACCTCGACGCGGCCGCGCTCGTGGCTTCCGGCGCGCTGATCGTCTGAGGCCGCGCCATGCATCCTGCCCAAGCACAACCCAATGTGTGGCCCGGCTACGTGGCCGCGTTGTCGGGCGTGGCGGTCAGCATCCTGCTGCTGATCGCCACCCTCGGGCTCGCCATCTTCGAGGCGACGCGGCTTCACCGCGATCTGGAGGCGGTCGCGCGGGCCGACGCCGGAGAGGTGGCGCCGCCCGAAGCCGGGGAGGGCGCCTCGCCCGGGGGCCTCGCGGCCGGCCAGCGCGCGGCGGGCGGCGCTGCGCTTGCGCGTGCCGACGG
>JAVHXQ010000090.1 GCA_031119555.1 Candidatus Dactylopiibacterium sp. | reverse complement strand
CGCCGAGGTCGCGCCGCCGCCGCCACCGCCCGTGCCGCGCCGGCGCCCCGCGAGCGAAGCCGCTCCCGTCGCCCCCCCGGCGGACGACGACTGGATTCCCGCCGGCTGGCTGCGTGACGATGCGCCCGCCGCGCCCGCCGACATGGACGCCGATCTCGCCGCCGCCCTGCGCGGCGTGCATCGCATCGAAAGCCGCCGCATCGAACTCGAAGCGCCCAAGCCCCGGCCGCTGCCGATCCAGCATGAGCGCGACGAGGCGGCAGCGCTTGCCGAGTCGATCTACGCGCCCACCACGCTGGAGCTGCATCTGGAGGGCGGCGAGGAACTCTTCCATCTCGCCCAGGGCGTGCCGCGAAGCGTGCTGCGCGACCTGCGCCGGGGGCGCTGGGTGGTGCAGGAACAAGTGGACCTGCATGGCTGCAACCGCGACGAGGCCCGCGATCTGCTCGCCGCCTGCATGGGCCGCTGGAAGAAGGAAGGCATGCGCTGCGTGCGCGTGGTGCACGGCAAGGGGCGCGGCTCGCCGGGGCGCGAACCGGTGCTCAAGAAGCTCGTCGCGGGCTGGCTGCGCAACTACGCCGACGTGATGGCGTACTGTCAGGCACGGCTTCCGGATGGCGGCGCGGGAGCCCTGATCGTGCTGCTCAAGGCCACCCGGCCGCCGCGCCAGGGCTGACGCTCCGGCGCCCCGGGGTCAGTCCTCTTGCGCCTGCGCGGCCGCCGCGGCCGCCACGCGCTGTTCATGCGCGGCGATCATCTCCGCCCGGCTCGCGGGGGTTTCGAGGGTCACACGGCCCAGGCGCCCGTCGCGGTAATCCTGCAGCAGCGTGAGCGCGGCCTTCTCCAGATCGAGTCCACCGCCCTTGACGCGGAACCCGCGCCGCTTGCCGATGGCCTCGACCACCGCCACGCCGTCCATCCCGGCGGGATCGAAACCGTAGCGTTCCTGCAGCCGCTCCGGGTAGCGCGCGAGCAGCACGCCCGCGAGGAATTCGGCCACCTCCTCGTCGATCACCGCGTTGCGTCCGATGGCATGGCTTGCGGCGAGCATGTAGCCGTCGGAGTCGTACTGGATGCGGGGCCACATCATGCCGGGGGTATCCACGAGCTGGTGGCGCAGATCGATCTCGGCGCGCACCTGGCCCTTGGTCACGGCGGGCTCGTCGCCCACGGCCGAAAGCTTGCGCCCCAGCAGCGCATTCATGAGCGTGGATTTGCCCACGTTCGGAATGCCCATGATCATCATGCGCAGCGGCTTCACGTTGTCGTTGCGGTGCGGCGCCAGAGGCTGGCACAGCGCGGTCACGCGCGCCACGTCGGCAGGCTTCTTGCATGACAGCGCCACCGCGCGCACGCCGGGCTGGGCGTTGAAATGCTCCAGCCACAGCGCGGTGGCCACGGGGTCGGCCAGATCGGTCTTGTTGAGGATCTTCAGGCACGGGCGCTGCCGGTGCGCGCGCAGCTGGGTGACGAGGGGATTGCAACTGGCCTGCGGCAGGCGCGCGTCGAGCACCTCGATGACCACGTCGATGGACTCCATGGCATCGGCTGCTTTCTTGCGCGCCGAGGTCATGTGTCCGGGAAACCACTGGATGGGCATGGAACGAATCCGGAAGACATTTGCGGAATATCACTGGAATTGTCCCACGTCAGCCCTTAGCCTGTCGCGCGAAACCCCAAACTAGGCATTCGATGACACGACTTCTGGATCTCTGGCGGCTGTTCTGGGCGCACGACAAGACGAGCGACTGCATCAAGGCCGCGCTCGCGATGGGCGCGGTGGCGAGCCTGAGCGTCCATCTGGGCCGCACCGACTGGCTCATCGGTCCGTTGCTGGGCGTGATCGCCGCCGCGCTCGCGGAGACCGAGGACCGCCCCCTGGGGCGGCTGCTGGCCGTGGCCGTCACGCTGTCGTGCTTCGCCGTCACGGCCATTTCGGTGCGCCTGCTGTTCCCTTACCCCTGGCTCTTCGCCAGCGGCCTGCTCGCATCGAGCTTCGCCTTCGTGATGCTGGGCGCCATCAGCGAGCGCTACGCGCGCGTGTCGACGGCCTCGCTGATCCTCGCGATCTACGCCATGCTGAGCGCAAGCCGGCCCGGCCAGCTCGCGGCCCCGCTGTGGCTGGACGCGGCCGAGCTGCTCACGGGCGCGGCCATCTATGAGCTGATCTCGCTGGCCTGGGTGTTCAGCTTCGACGCGCGGCCGGTACGTCAGATCCTGGCCAGCGTATATCTCGACCTGTCGCGCCACCTGGCCCTCAAGGCTGAGTTGCTGGCACCCATCAACGGCCGCGATCTGGACCGCCTGCGCCTCGCGATGGCCCAGCAGAACAGCCGCCTCGTCCAGCACATGAACCAGGCGCGGCAAGTGTTGCTGGGGTGGATGAAGGACGGCCAGCCGCGCCCGCGCAGCGCGCGCTTCCTGAAGTGGTACTTCCTCGCGCAGGACATCCACGAGCGTTCCAGCTCCACCCACCAGTCGTACAGCGAACTCGCGCGGACGTTCGCGCGCAGCGACATCCTGTTCCGCTGCGCCCACCTCATGCAGGTGCAGGCCGAGGCCTGCCGCCGCCTGGCGCGCGCGATCGCGCTCGACAAATACTTCGGCCATGGCCGCGAAAGCCAGCCCGCGCTCGACGAGCTGGCCGCCGCCAACGCCCACGTGCAGGCGAGCCTCGATCCGGCCTGGCGCCGTCACGCCGATCCGGTCACCGATCTGGTGCGCAACCTCACGACGATAGAGCATCAGCTCTCGCAGGCCGGCAACCCCGACGACCTCCTCCAGACCGAGGACAAGACCCTGCGCGACAGCAACCCGGCCAGCCTGCGCGAAGCGCTCCAGCGCGTGCGCATGCAATTCACCGCGCGCTCCGCGCGCTTTCGCCACGGCCTGCGCCTGGGCCTCGCGCTGACCTGCGGCTATGGTCTGCTGCACGCGCTGCACCTGCCCCAGGGCTACTGGGTCATGCTCACCACGGTCTTCGTGCTGCAACCCACCTACAGCGGCACCTGGAAGCGCCTGGGCCAGCGCGTCAGCGGCACCATCGCCGGGCTGCTCTGCGCCTGGGTGTTCCTGCATCTCTTCCCGCAGATCGAGGCCCAGCTTGCCCTGACCGTGCTGGCCGGCGTGAGCTTCTTCTTCTACCGCAAGGACCGCTACGCGCTCGCCACCGCCTCCATCACGCTGTTCGTCATGCTCTGCTTCAACCAGCTCGGCAGCGGCTACGCGCTGATCTGGCCGCGCTTTCTCGATACCCTGCTGGGCTCGCTCGTGGCCGCCGCCGCGATCGCGCTGATCCTGCCCGACTGGCAGGGCAAGCGCCTGCACCTGGCGATGGCCAAGACGCTGTCGTGCTCCGGCCTGTATCTGCGCGAAGTGCTCGACCAGTATCGCGGCGGCAAGGACGACCACCTGCCCTACCGCATCGCCCGGCGCGACGCCCACAATGCCGATGCCGAGCTTTCGCACACCCTCGCCTCCATGCTGGGCGAGCCGGACCAGTATCGCGCCACGCCCGAAGTGGCTTTCCGCTTCCTCACCGCGAGCCACACGCTGCTGGCCTACATCTCGGCGCTCGGCGCGCACCGCGAGCGCATCGCGCGCTGGCAGCATGCCGACCTGATCGAGCAGGCCGGCGTCGAAACCACGCGCGCGCTCGCCGCGCTCGCCGCCGCCTGCGAGGCGCGGCGGGCCTTCGCCGACGGTGAGCTGGCGCTCACGCCGCTGCCGCAGCTCGACGACATCCCGCCCGACACGGCGGCCGAGGAACGCCGCATCATGCGCCAGCTCGCGCTGATCCGGCAGTTGCTGCCCGAGATCGCCGGGCTCACGACGACCTTCTGGGGCGAAGCCCGCATGAGCGGTTAAAATGCGCGATTGCTTTCCGTCCTGAATCAACATCAGGCCCACCATGCTGCGCGTCAACGATCTCAAGCTCCCCCTCGACCACCCGCCCGAAGCCCTGCACGCCGCGCTGCTCGAGCGCCTGGGCATTCCGGCCGCCGACCTGATCGGCCACACCGTCTTCAAGCGCAGCCCCGATGCGCGGCGCAAGAGCGCGATCCTGCTGATCTACTCCGTCGACGTCGAACTGCGCGACGAAGCCGCCGTGCTCGCCCGCCTCGGGCGTGGCCCGCAGCTCGCGCCGTCGCCCGACATGGCTTACCGCTTCGTGGCGCGCGCGCCCGAAGGCTTCGCGGCGCGCCCGGTGATCGTCGGTTTCGGCCCCTGCGGCATCCTCGCCGCGCTCCTGCTCGCGCAGATGGGCTTTCGCCCCATCGTGCTCGAGCGTGGCCGCGCGGTGCGCGAGCGCACGCAGGACACCTGGGGCCTGTGGCGCCAGGGCCGGCTCGACCCCGACTCCAACGTGCAGTTCGGCGAGGGCGGTGCCGGCACCTTCTCGGACGGCAAGCTCTACAGCCAGATCAAGGACCCGCGCTTTC
>JAVHXQ010000013.1 GCA_031119555.1 Candidatus Dactylopiibacterium sp. | reverse complement strand
ACCTGGGCCGACGGCCGCACGCGCGACGTGACCGCCGAGGTGGTCTGGCAGACCGTCGACGCCGACCTGGCGCCCCCCCTCGCGCCGGCCCGCATCGAAGGCCGGCGCCCCGGCACGACGACACTCACGGTCAGCCTGGATGGCGTGCAGAGCCCGCCCGCCACGCTCAGCGTCACGACCGCGCAGTTGCAGAACCTGCTCATCAATGCTGACACTTCCGTCGTGCTGCCGCCGGGTCTCACGCTGCCGCTCACCGCCGTGGGTCATTTCGATGACGGCAGCGAACTCGAGGTCACGCCTCACGTGAGCTGGCAGAGCGCTGATCCCGCCGTGGCCAGCATGACCGCCGGAGGCTTGCTCAGTGCGCTGGCTGCCGGCAGCACCACGCTCACTGCCTCGCACGGCGCGGTGCGCAGCGCAGCCACCCGCGTGATCGTGCCGGCCTCGCCGCTCGCGTCGATCAGCGTGAGCCCGGACAGCGTGTATCACAACCTGGAACTCAGCGAAGGCAGCGTCACGGCACGCGCCACTGCCACGCTCGCCGATGGCAGCACGCTGAGTCTGCCGGCGGATGCCTTCGCCTGGCGCAGCAGCGACCCCGCCGTGGCAAGCGTGGATGCGCGGGGCACACTGGCGTTTCACGGCGTGGGCAAGGCCCGCCTGATCGCCCGTATGGGTGGCAAGGAAGCCGAGGCGCAGGTGTCGGTGACCGACACGATCAAGGAGGTGGCGGTCTGGGGCTACGTGCAGGACAACTACAGCTCTGGCCAGATGACCGATCTGAAGGCCCTTTATCTGGCGTACTCGGCCTTTGTCGCGCGGCGCCAGGACGGCACGCTAGCGATATGGAGCACCATGCGGGGCAATGGCGCTGCCGATGTGAGCGCCGTGGCCGCGCAACTGAACCGCGTGAAAACCGTTTATGCCTCCCTCTTTGGTTTCGCGGCGCTGCGCGAGGATGGCTCGGTGGTGAGCTGGGGTGGCAACGGGGGCCCGGTCAGCGCGGCGACCGCGGCGGAACTGAGGGATGTGAAGACCATCGAGTCGACGCGGGATGCCTTCGCGGCCTTGCGCAACGATGGCACGGTGGTGACCTGGGGCTACCCGGGTTTCGGCGGCGACAGCAGTGCCGTCACGGCCGGACTGACGGGCGTGACGGCCTTGCAGTCAACGGAGCGGGCCTTCGCAGCCTTGCGCGGCGACGGCACGGTGGTGACCTGGGGGGAGGCCAGCTACGGCGGTGACAGCCATGCGGTGGCCGCACAGCTGACCGAGGTGCGGGAGCTTTATTCCAACCGCATTGGAGCCGCCTTCGCGGCGCTGCGCAAGGATGGCACCGTGGTGACCTGGGGAACCGGGGCCGGCGGCGACAGCCGCGCGGTGGCGGCACGGCTCACCGATGTGAAAACCATCTACTCGACCCCGTATGCCTTCGCGGCCCTGCGCGGGGACGGTTCAGTGGTGAGCTGGGGCGACACCAGCAGCGGTGGCGACAGCAGTGGTGTTGCCGCCCGGCTCATCGATGTGAAGGCAATCTACTCGACGCTCATGGCCTTCGCGGCGTTGCGCAAGGATGGCAGCGTGGTGACCTGGGGCGGCCCGAGTTTCGGCGGAGACAGCCGTGCCGTGAGCGGCCAGCTCTCGGACGTGAAGGCGATCTACTTCAACAACGGATCGTTCGCGGCCTTGCGTAACGACGGCAGCGTGGTGACCTGGGGCGACGCCGCTAACGGCGGTGACAGCAGCGCCGTGGCGGGTGAGCTGCACGGGGTGCGCATGATCTATGCGGACCCCAATGGCAGGGCGTTTACCGCCCTGCGCGACGATGGCTCGCTCGTCGTCTGGGGGTATGCAGGGCCGGGGGGCTACCGGGCGCCTCCGGCCAGCCATATCAAGGGCTTCACGAAGGTCTACAGCCTGCCGTTGTCGGAAATATTCGTCGCCGTTAAGTGAGCGTCAAAAGCGCGGGGCCGGCACGGAGCGGGCAAGGCCGGGGCCGCCCTGATCCGCCGGAGACCCGTAAGCCAAGCCTGGCGGAGCGCCCGCGCCGCCGCGCTCCGGCCCGCGCGCCAGACCATGAGGCCCGGCGGGCCGGTGCTGGCGCATGCGGTGCGGGCCGTTCGGCGTCATATGGAAACAGGCCCGTCGCCGGGCCTGTTTTCCTGTGCGGCATGCCGCGTTCAGTTGGGCTTCTGGAAGCTCAGCTCGCCGTTGGCGGCGTCGACCACCACGGTGTCCCTGGCGCCGAAGTGGCCTTCGAGGATCTCGCGCGCGAGCGGGTTTTCGATGCGTTCCTGGATCGCGCGCTTGAGCGGGCGGGCGCCGAACACCGGATCGAAACCGGCATGCGCCACTTCCGCGAGCGCGGCATCGGTCACGGTCAGCGAGACCTCCAGCCGGGCGAGGCGTGCGCGCAGCCTGTCGAGCTGGATGCGCGCGATGGAGCGGATGTGCGCGTCGCCCAGCGCATGGAACACGACCACTTCGTCGATGCGGTTGATGAACTCGGGCCGGAAGAAGGTCTTCACCTCGCTCATGACCGCGCCCTTGACCGCCGCGTAGGGCTCGCCGGCCATCTGCTGGATCATCTGGCTGCCGAGGTTGCTGGTCATGACGATGACGGTGTTCTTGAAATCCACCGTGCGGCCCTGGCCATCGGTCATGCGGCCGTCGTCCAGCACCTGCAGCAGCACGTTGAAGACATCCGGATGCGCTTTCTCCACCTCGTCGAAGAGGATCACCGAATACGGTTTGCGCCGGACCTGCTCGGTCAGGTAGCCACCTTCGTCATAGCCCACGTAGCCCGGGGGCGCGCCGATCAGGCGCGAGACGGAGTGTTTCTCCATGAATTCGCTCATGTCGACGCGGATCAGGTGCTCCTCGGAATCGAACAGGAAGCCTGCCAGCGCCTTGCACAGCTCGGTCTTGCCCACGCCGGTGGGGCCCAGGAAAAGGAAGCTGCCGTAGGGGCGGTTCTCGTCGGCGAGCCCCGCGCGCGAGCGGCGGATCGCGTCCGACACCAGGCGAACGGCTTCGTCCTGACCGATCACGCGCTCGTGCAGCCGGTCTTCCATCTGCAGGAGCTTCTGGCGTTCGCCCTGCAGCATCCGCGCCACGGGGATGCCGGTCGCGCGCGAGACCACTTCGGCGATCTCCTCGGCGCCCACCTGCGTGCGCAGCAGCTTGTTGGGCTGGCGCTCGCCCTCGCTGCCCTCGGCCGCCTTGAGGCGGGCTTCGAGCTGGGGCAATTCGCCGTACTGCAGTTCGCTCATCTTCTGCCAGTCGCCGCGACGGCGCGCTTCCTCCATCTGCAGGCGGGCCTGCTCGATGGCTTCCTTGATGTGCTGGCTGCCGGCCACGGCGGCTTTCTCCGCCCGCCACACCTCGTCGAGATCGGCGTATTCCTTGTCGAGCCGCGCGATTTCGTCCTCGATGAGGCCCAGGCGGCGCTGCGAGGCTTCGTCCTTCTCCTTCTTGACGGCTTCGCGTTCGATCTTGAGCTGGATGATGCGGCGGTCCAGCCGGTCCATCGCCTCGGGCTTGGAGTCGATCTCCATCTTGATGCGCGCGGCGGCTTCGTCGATGAGATCGATGGCCTTGTCGGGCAGGAAGCGGTCGGTGATGTAGCGATGCGAAAGCTCGGCCGCGGCGACGATCGCCGGGTCGGTGATGTCCACGCCGTGGTGCAGTTCGTACTTTTCCTGCAGACCGCGCAGGATGGCGATCGTGCTCTCCACGCTGGGCTCGTCGACGATCACCTTCTGGAAGCGGCGCTCGAGCGCGGCGTCCTTCTCGATGTACTTACGGTATTCGTCCAGCGTGGTCGCGCCGATGCAGTGAAGCTCGCCGCGCGCGAGGGCGGGCTTGAGCATGTTGCCCGCATCGATGGCGCCTTCGGCCTTGCCCGCGCCGACCATGGTGTGGATCTCATCGATGAAGACGATCACGCGGCCTTCTTCCTTGGCGATGTCGCCGAGCACGGCCTTGAGGCGCTCCTCGAACTCGCCGCGATATTTCGCGCCCGCGAGCAGGGCGGCCATGTCCAGCGAAAGCACACGCTTGCCCTTGAGGCTTTCGGGCACCTCAGCATTGATGATGCGCTGCGCGAGTCCCTCGACGATGGCGGTCTTGCCGACGCCGGGTTCGCCGATCAGCACGGGGTTGTTCTTGGTCCGCCGCTGCAGGATCTGGATCGCGCGGCGGATTTCGTCGTCGCGACCGATCACGGGATCGAGCTTGCCCTGACGGGCACGTTCGGTGAGGTCCAGGCAGTATTTTTTCAATGCTTCGCGTTGGGCCTCGGCTTCGGCGCTGTCAACGCCGGCGCCACCGCGCACGGCTTCCACGGCGGATTCGAGCGCGCGCCGCTGGCCGCCGTGCTGCTTGAGCAGACGGCCGGTGTCGCCCTTGTCGTCGGCAAGCGCGAGCAGGAACATTTCGCTCGCGATGAACTGGTCGCCGCGCTTCTGCGCCTCACGGTCGGTCAGGTTGAGAAGGTTGGCCAGATCGCGCCCGACCTGGGTTTCGCCACCGTGCCCCTGAACCTGGGGCAGGCGGTCGATGGCGGACTCCAGCGACTGGCGCAGCGCGGGCACGTTCACGCCGGCGCGGGTGAGCAGCGAGGCGGTGGCGCTGTCCTCCTGCTGCAGCATGGCGAGCAGGAGGTGCTGGGGTTCGATGTACTGCGAGTCGTGGCCGACCGCGATGCTCTGGGCATCGGCCAGCGCGTGCTGAAAAAGCGTAGTCAGTTTGTCAAAGCGCATGATCCGCTCCTGAGTTGTCTGAACGAAACATGGGGCCCCGCGCGCCGGCTTTCAAGTCGGAACGGGCCCAGGGGCTTTCCGCCGGCGCCCGGCAACGCGCGTCCGGTGTTTTGCAGCATCGATCTGACCTGAAGGAGACATCCCATGACGACGAAGACCGAGGAGACCGTGCTCACGCTGCAGCAGCAGGGTCTGGAGACCGCAATGCGCATGGCGCAGTTGTCCATCGAGGGCTCGCAGCGCCTCGTGCAGCTGCAGCTCGAGCTGGCGCGGGAGCTGATCGAGGACGGCGTGGAGGGCGCGAAAGCCTTTGGCGAGACCCGCTCGCCGCAGGAAGCGCTGGAACTGCGCGCGCGCCACGCGCAACGCACGGCCGAGCATCTGCTCGGGCGCTGCAACGAGATCGTGCGCGTGAGCGCGGAAATCCAGGGCGAATTCGGCCGCCTCGTGAGCGAACGCTTCGTGAGCGGTAGCCAGGAGGCCGTGAGCGCGATGCAGAAGGCGTGGTCCGGCCTGCCGTTCGGCGGCGCCTCGGGCGAGGCGATGCAGAACACCTTCGAAGCCGCGCGCAAGACTTTCGAGCAGCTCTCGCGCGCGTCGGGCGAAGCGTTCGCGGCGGCCTCGCCCCCGCCGGCCCGCAAGCGCTAGGCCGCGTCCGCGTCAGGTGCCTGCGTCGCGCTGGGCGCGCAGGCTGGCCTGGCGCAGGAACTCCCGCAGCAGCGGGCCGCTGTCGAGCAGGCGGGTGTTGTCGTAGGCGTGGAATTCGGGGTGCCACTGCACGCCGTAGACGAAGCTGCTGCCCTGCCAGCGCACGGCTTCGACGATGTTGTCGAGGTCTGAATGGGCCTCGACCACGAGGCTGTTGCCCAGCCGCTTGATGGCCTGGTGGTGAATGCTGGAAATGCGCGCGCCCGTCTGCAGGTTGTGCGGGTAGAGGCGCTCAAGCAGCGTGCCTTCGAGAAAGCGCACGGGATGCGTGTGGGCGTCGTAGGCGTCCACGTCCACGTGCGCGATCGCGCCCTCGACCTCGGTCAGGATGTCCTGGTAGAGACTGCCGCCGAAGGCCACGTTGAGGAGCTGGCAGCCCCGGCAGATGCCCAGCACGGGCTTGCCCTGAAAGATGCATTCCCAGATCAGCTCGAGTTCGTAGAGGTCGCGCACGCGATCGCCCGACCATTCCGGGCGCAGCGGCTCCTCGCCGTAGCTCGCCGGGCTGACGTCGCGCCCGCCCTGCAGCACGAGGCCGTCGATGGCCTTCACGTAATCGCGCACGTGGACCGCGTTGCGGTGCAGCCCGCCTTGCCCCGAAATCGTCGGCAGCATGAAGGCCAGCGCGCCTTCCGACATGATCCAGTGCGCGATGCTCTGCTCGAGGTACTGCAAGGTCTTGCCGCGAAAGCCCAGCTCGACCGGCGGCTCCGCGAGCAGGCGCGCGGAGAGCCCGATGCGCAGCGGCGGGGTCAGACCGTCTCGCGCCATTTCAGCGCCTGTTGCCAGACGAGATCGGGCAGCGAATTGCGCTGCGCGTAGACCTTGCGCATCCAGGCCGCGTCGGAGCCTTCGTTGCAGGCGCGGCGCAGGCCGGCGAGCAGTTCGCCGGTGCCCAGCTCGGCGGCGTGCGGGGCAAGGCGGTCCAGCGTGTCGTTGAAGTCTTCGCGCAGCAGCACCTTCTGTTTGCTGACCGGGTCGATCAGACCGCCCTCGAAGCCAAAGCGCGAGGCCTGGAAGCGGTTGAAGGTGTAGACGGCGTAAAGCGATTCATCGATCACGAAGGGGCGCTCGATGAGCAGGTAGCGGCAGACCGTCTGCGCGTAGGCCGCGAGCGCGGCGGCGCGCTCCAGCGTGAGCGGCGTGTCGCAGATGCGGATCTCCACGGTGCCGAATTCGGGCTTGGGGCGGATGTCCCAGTAGAAGTCCTTCATGCTCTCGACGACGCCGGCGGCCTTCATGCTCTCGAAGTATTCGTTGAAGGCTTCCCAGCTCTTCACCAGCGGCGCCCGCCCCGACAGCGGAAAGGCCGAGACGGCCGTGAGCCGCGAGGTTTCGAAGGCGGTATCCACCCCCTGGTAATAGGGCGAGGCGGCCGAGGCCGCGATGAAATGAGGGATGTAGCGTGACAGGCCGTGCAGCAGGAAGATCGCCTCGTCGCCGTTGGGGCAGCCGACGTGGATGTGCTGGCCGAACACCGTGAACTGCTTGGCGAGGTAGCCGTAAAGCTCGTTGAGCTGGTGGAAGCGCGGCTTGTCGAAGATCTTGCGCTCGGCCCAGTGCTGGAAGGGGTGGGCGCCGCCGCCGCTGATCAGGAGGTTGAGCTTGTCGGCCGCGGTGATGAGCGTGCGGCGGATCTCCTGCAGCTCGGTCTGCAGCGTGCGGCACTCCTGGTGCACGCCGGTCGACACCTCGATCATGCTTTCGGTCATCTCGGGCTTGAAGTCGCCCGTGTGCGGCTTGCGCCCGATCAGCGCGAGCAGCTCGGAGGCGCCGCCCGTGAGGTCGCCGTCGAGGCGGCTGACGATCTGCAGCTCCAGCTCGACGCCGAGCGTGAGCGGACTGGACTGGCTGAATTCGAGGATGTTTTCGCTCATGCGCCTTCTCCCGTTTCATTGGCGCGGCGCAGCGCGAACTGCAGGGCCGGCGGCGCCAGGAATTCCATGATGAGCAGTGCGGTCAGCACCACGCCTGCGAGCTGGGCACCCAGCTCGGGCCACAGCGCGGTGGTGCGCTCCACGGTGAGCAGTGCCGCGCTCGACATCGGCAGCAGGCCGATCGACAGCAGCGAAGCCTTGCGCAGCGGCAGGCCGCTGGGGCGCGCGAAGAGGAACACCCCCAGCCCCTTGCCCAGCGCCCGCGCGGCGAGCAGCCCGATGGCCGGCACCAGCGACGCGGCGAAGATGGCCGGGTCGAGCAGGGTGCCGGTGCCCACGAACACGATGATCAGCGCAAGGCGCGAGAAGAGGCCGAAATCCATCGGCTGCAGGCGGCGCTGGTGGTCGAACAGGCGCGTCAGCACGCCGCTCGCGAGCAGGCTGATGCCCACCGAGAGATCCAGCGTGTTGGTCATGGCCACGAGCACCACGATGAGCGCCATGGCGGCCAGCGTCTGGTTGTAGTTGCCGGGCCGGATGCGTGCGAGCAGGCGCTGGACGAGCCAGGCGCCGGCCACGCCCAGCAGGATGGATCCGAACACGAGGTAGAGCGGATGCAGCACCATGGTGCCCAGCGGCGAGGCGGCCTCCACGTGCTGCCAGGCGTAGATCACGCCGACCACCACGAAGCTGTAGCAGGCCGAGAGCGCGGCCAGCAGCTGCAGGCGCTCGGTGACCTGGCCGCGCGACTGGCTGTCGCGCGTCACGCCCAGCACCACGGCCGGGCCGGTCGCGGCGGCGATGGCGGCGATCAGGGCGGTCAGCACGGGAGGCTGCTCGAAGACCATCATCAGCGCCGCGACGCACAGGAACGCGAGCAGGGATTCGGCCACGCTCGTGACCAGCAGCCACGGATTGCGCCGCAGCCAGCCCAGATCGATGCGCTGGCCCAGCTCGAAGAGGATCAGCGCGAAGGCCAGCTCGAAGACCTGATGGGCGGCGGGGAGCAGGGCCGAGACCTCGGGCTCGAACCGCCCGAAACTGAGCAGTGCGCCCGTGGCGACGTAGGCGCTGATGCGCGGGAGCCGGAGGCGGCTGGCGAGTTCGCCGAGCAGGATGGCGAGGAAGAGGACGATGCCGAACGACATGAACGGATCGAACTCGAGCGGCCAGCGTGGCAGGAAGTGCAGGTCAGACAGGAATTCCATGACGGCTCCCCGGGTGATGGAATGAAGTGCGGACTGCGCCGGCCATTGTACCGGCGTGCTCCGATGTCGTCGGCCCCGATGGCCGGGCAGGGCCGGCGGCGGGCGTGCGCCCCGTGGCGGAACGGGCCTTGTCGGACTGCGCGGGCCCGCGCCGAGTTCCCCGCGTTCAGTCGGGCGCGCCCGCCGTGCGCAGCACCTGGCGCGCCGCCTGCAGGCCGGAACGCACCGCGCTCTCTATCGTGGCGGGGTAGGGCGAGTCGATGTAATCGCCCGCGAGCAGGAGCTGCTTGACGGGAGTCTGTACCCGCGGGCGCGAGAGACCCGGATGGCATGCGAAGGTCGCGCGCTTCTCGGTGATGACCTGCGACCACGCCGGCGCACGCACCTCGCGGTGCGGAAAGAGCGCCTCCACGCAGCGATGCACCTGCAGCACGAGCTCCTCGCGCGGCAGCGCCTGGTAAGGCCCGCTGGCCGAGATCACGGCCGCCAGCAGGCCAGGCTCGCCGGTACTCCAGCTCTTGTCGAAGAGCCACTGCACGATGGGGCCGCCCGGCTGCAGCATGGGCTGCGGCAGGCGCAGCCCCGCGTCATAGGCCAGATAGACGGTGGTGATCGGCTCGTAGGCGAAGCTCGCGATCTGCTGGCGCAGCTGGCTGGTCTCGTCGAAGTTTTCCAGCAGCGGTGCGCAGTGATAGGGCGCGGTGGCGACGATGACGTGGCTGAAATCCGAGTTCCAGCCCGGATCGCCGTCCAGGCGGAAGCGGCCGTTCTCGCGCCGCACGCCCCGGATCGGCGTGGCCGTGTGGATCGCCACGCCGCTCATGCCCAGATAGACCGCCGCCTGCACGGGCAGCAGCTCGGTGAGGTCGACGCGCGGAATCAGCATGTCGGAAGCCGCCGCCGAGGCGCCCACGGAGTCGCGCAGCACGTTGGCGAAGACCTGTGCCGAAGCGGCCTCGGGCGGCGTGTTGAGTGCGGCCACGCAGAGCTGGTCCCACACCAGCTCCCGCAGCAGGGGCGTCTGCCGCGTGCGCGCGAGCAGCTCGCTGACGGGGTAGTCAGCGTCGAGGCGATAGTTGCGCCGCTTGAGAAAGCGCATGAGGCGCAGCATCGCCAGCCGGTCCGCCCAGGTCAGCCCGCGCGCGCGCAGCACGCCCCAGGCCAGATGGAAGGGGGCCGGCAGCCGTGCCGCGCGCAGTTCCAGCCGGCCCGGCGCGTGCAGCGTGAGCGGCAACGTGAGCAGGCGCCTCGGCGGAACCTTCAGGAAGCGCATCAGGCGCAGGGTTTCGGTATAGGCGCCGAGCAGGATGTGCTGGCCGTTGTCCAGCCGGTAGCCATCCTTTTCGACCACGCGCGCGCGCCCGCCCATGACGCGCGAGGCCTCGAAGACGACGACCTCCGCGCCCTTGCGCGTGAGCTCTACGGCCGCCGACAGACCGGCATAGCCGGCGCCGATGATGGCAATGCGTGCAGCCATCGGGTCAGCTCTTGATCCAGGCCTTCACGGCCAGCCAGAGTTTGCGCAGCGGCGTCAGCGAGAGCCGGTGGGACAGCACACGGCAGCCGTCGGCTTCGATCTCGCGCAGGGTTTCACGATAGATCGCGGCCATGATGAGGCCGGCGCGCTGGGACTTGCGGTCGGCTGCCGGCAACTGCGAGAGCGCAAGCGCGTAGTAGTGCTGTGCGCGCTCGATCTGGAAGGCCATGAGGCGCTGGAAGTTCTCGCTGTCGCGCGCTTCCAGGATGTCGCGCGCCGGCACGTTGTAAGCCTCCAGTTCGGCCACCGGCAGGTAGATGCGGCCGCGGCGCGCATCCTCGCCCACGTCGCGGATGATGTTGGTGAGCTGGAAGGCGATGCCCAGGTCGTGCGCGTAGCGCAGGGTCTGGCGGTCGCTGTAGCCGAAGATCTCCGCCGCGAGCAGGCCGACCACGCTCGCAACCCGGTAGCAGTACAGCTGCAGGGCCTTGAAGTCGGCGTAGCGCGCCTGTTCGAGGTCCATCTGCATGCCGTCGATGATCTCCAGCAGTTGCTCCTGCGGCAGCCGGAACGCCTGCACCACGGGCGTCAGCGCCTGACCCACGGGGTGCGTCGCGTGGCCCGCGTAGATCGCGGCGACTTCGGCGCGCCACCAGTCGAGCTGGCGCGCGGCGACCTCCACGTCGTGCGTCTCGTCGACGACATCGTCCACCTCGCGGCAGAAGGCGTACAGCGCCGTGATGGCGCGGCGGCGTTCGGGCGTGAGGAAGCGGAAGCTGTAGTAGAAGCTGGAGCCGCTCGCGGCGGCTTTCTGTTCGCAGTATTCGTCGGGCGTCATGGCAAGGGTCCGGCGGTTCGGGGCGGAGTTCGAAGGGCAGGGGCGGCGGGGGTTACATCGCGCAGGCGCGGCCGGCGAGCAGCAGCCAGTCGAGCCGGCCCAGCCGCGGGCGCTGGCGGAAGACGTCGTACCCCACGGCCTCGATGCGTTCAAGAATGCGCAGCCCGCCCTGCACGACAAGCCGCAGCTCCCAGCCGACGCGGCCCGGCAATGTCTTCGCGAGCGGCGCGCCGGCCAGCATCATCGCACGCGCGCGCTGCACTTCGAAGGCCATCAGCGCGCGCCACGCATCGTCCACGCGACCGGCGGCGATCGCGGCTTCGCTCACGCCGAAGCGCGTCAGGCTGTCCTGCGGCAGATAGACGCGGCCCTTGGGCCAGTCCACGCCCACGTCCTGCCAGAAGTTGATGAGCTGCAGCGCCGAGCAGATCGCGTCCGAGCGCTGCAGGCTGGCGGCATCGTCTACGCCGTACAGATGCAGCAGCAGGCGGCCAACGGGGTTGGCCGAGCGGCGGCAGTAATCGAGCAGCTCGGGGAAATCGGCGTAGCGCGTCTTGACGACATCCTGCGCGAAGGCATCGAGCAGGTCGCGCAGCAAGGGCACCGGCAGGCACCACTCGGCCACGTTGCGGGCAAGGCGCGCGAACATCGGGGTGGCGGGCGGCGAACCGGTCTCGATCAGATCCAGCGCCCGGGCGCAGGCCGCCAGGTCGGCGAGACGCGTGGCGGCGTCCGCCTCGCCCTCGTCGGCAATGTCATCGGCATGACGCGCGAAGGCGTAGATGGCCTCGACCGGCTCGCGCAGGCGGCGCGGCAGCAGCACCGAGGCGACCGGAAAATTTTCGTAGTGTTCGACGCTCATGAGGGCAGCGAGTATAACCCGCGCGCCCCGAAGCCCCGGCGCGCGCATCCGCCCCGCACAGCGCCCCCGCGCGCGCATTCCCCGCGCGCCCTCAGGCACCGGCCGGCGAGGCTGGGCTATAATCCGCGCCTCGTTGCCGCGCGCGCCTTGCGCCGGCGACAGGCCCGGGTGGCGAAATTGGTAGACGCACCAGATTTAGGTTCTGGCGTAGCGATACGTGGGGGTTCGAGTCCCTTCCCGGGCACCACTGTCCTTTTCTGTATTTTTCGCTACAAGCAAAAATAACTAAAAATCAGTGACTTGCATGGGTTGATGTTCCACTAATTGACGCCGCATGGCAATGTTTGGGAGGATGGGTTCCCCATATTTCCCCCACTGATTTCCCCACATGGCTTCGATCCAAAAGACTGAGCGCGGGTATCGCGCCCAGGTCGCTATACGGGGTGTGCGCGAAAGTTCCACGTTTCGCACCAAGCGGGAGGCTGAGGCTTGGGCCTCTTCTCGGGAATCCGCCTTGCGCGAACAGGCGAAGAAAGCGCCTGCTGAGCGCCACACCTTGGGTGAGCTTCTCATCCGCTATCGTGATGAGGTGTCAATCACCAAGCGCGGTGAGCGGTGGGAAATCATCCGGATTAATCGGTTTCTGACCGCCTCGCCGGATCTCGCGAAGAAGCTCCTCGCGGACCTGGCGCCAGAGGACTTCGCTGCTTGGCGGGACGCACGACTGCGCGAGGTATCCGCGGGCTCCGTGATTCGCGAGATCGGCCAGATCGCCGCCGCGCTCGAGATGGCGCGCCGGGAGTGGCGCTGGATCGATCACAACCCCCTGTCGGACGTCCGCAAGCCGCCTCAGCCGCGACATCGCGAAGTAGTGATCTCTGGTAAGCAGATTCGCGCCATGCTGCGTGCGCTGGGGTATTCCCCTGGGAGGCGCCCCGCAGAGCAGCGACATATGGTCGCACTTTGCTTTCTGGTTGCGCTGCGGACGGGCATGCGGGCGGGGGAGTTGTGCGGCCTGACGTGGGATCGCGTAGCGCGCGATCATGTCGTCTTGCTCGTGACAAAGACCGTGCCGCGCCGAGTGCCGTTATCCAGGCGTGCTGTGATGCTCCTTGAGCGAGCCAGGGGGTGGGATGAACGCCTGGTGTTTGGCTTACGCGTCGAGACACTTGACGCGCTCTTCCGAAAATACCGGGCCCGAGCTGGCCTGGCTGGCTTCACGTTTCACGATGCGCGCCACACGGCTGCGACGTGGATGGCTCGAAAAGTCGACGTGCTCGATCTCTGCAAGATCATGGGCTGGAGCAACACGAAGCAGGCGCTCACGTACTACAACCCGAGCGCTTCGGATCTGGCTGCGCGCCTCGATTGACGTTACCCGGGGGGCCCGGGTTGGTGTTTGGGAGCGGGTGTGGTTGGTTTCATGAATACCAGCCAGTGCGTCAGGCCCTTGCGTCCGGTCAGATGTCCAAACAGCGGGCTTACGGTGGCCACCGCCAAAACCTCTTTGACCTTGACTTGTGTTTCGTTCCACTTGAATACGAGAACACCGTCTGCGGCGAGGACGCGGAAGCATTCTTCGAAGCCCTTGCGCAGATCTTCGCGCCAGTCGGGCCCTAGCTTCCCGTACTTCGCGGCCAGCCAGCTTCTGGCGCCCGCGCGCACCAAATGCGGCGGATCGAACGCGACCAACTTGAAGGCGCCGTCCGGATACGGCAGCGAGCGGAAATCCAGCATCGTATCCGGCTCGATGCGGAGTGTGCGCGTCCCGCTCTGCTTGCCGTGAGAGCGATCGGAGACGGTCAAAACTTCACGACGTTGATCGCCGAAAATGACGTCAGGGTGTTCGCGGTCAAACCACATCATTCGGCTGCCGCAGCAGGGGTCAAGAATTCGTTTCCTCACGCGAATTTCCGTTTCTCGATGTTCAGTTGCTGGGGCGGCGTGCTTGATTCGGTGAGCTGTCACTTCGAACGGCTCGACAGCGCGCGGTCGACGTCGCTGATCGGAATCAGGCCGCAAGCGTTGAGGTGCAATGTGCCGGCGAGTACGAGCTTGCGCACGGTGGGCCGGCTCAAGCCCAGCATTTCAGCGGCCTGGGCCTGCGTCACGTGGGGTGGGCGAGGGTGCGATTCGGCGTAAAGCCGCACGGCAGCGACGGCGATTTGAAGGTTTTCGGTCACGATCCCCCTCCTTTCTTTTGGCGCCCTGCATCCCACGCGGCGACTTTGTAGGAAATCCAGAGCGGCCAGAATGTCGCCTTGAAGACAGGCTCCGCCCCGGCCTTCCAGTGGATGCAGCCGCCTTGATCCCCTTTTTGCCTCAGGCATTCGTCATAGTTGGCGCGCTTCTCGTGCTCGGTATCGACCGCAGCGGGGCCGAACGTCACAACGAACATCACAACGTAGAGCGCGGCCCCCGCGATGGACAGGGCTTTGATGGGTGTCACGAGGCACCGCCTTCCTTGGCGCGTGCGGCGTCAATGGCCGCACACTTGGCGCATTGCCATTCAAGCGCGCCGTCCGACTCGTCATAAGTGCAGTAGCCGCAGCTCGTGGTGTGTGTCGCATCCGCCATCACGTCGGCCGGCGCCGCAGCGGCCCTGTCTTTCGCTTCCGCCGTCGCCTTCCAGTAGAGCATCCCGCCGTAGTAGCGCTCGATCTCATTAGCGGCGGACGTGAGGATGTCACGCCACCCGGGGTGTTGATCCGCAGCAGTGCGCAGGCGCACGGACAGTTCTGTCAGCTTGCGCTCGTCCAACTCTCCGGCATTCCCGGATGGTTGTGGCTGGGCATCATCAATGGCAAGCAGCCGCTCGGCCTGAGAGTCGCAAAGGGCCTGCAGGCGATTGAATGCCTCGACGCGGACAAACCCATCAGGGAACTCGGCTCGCCCGGAATTCCCATTTGTCTGGGCGGGCCCATAGACAGCAAATGCGGCCTCATCAAGGTCATCGCCCGAAAATTCCTGCCCCGTCTCCCGGAACAGCCACTGCCCCTTGCTGAATACGGACAGCGGCAACGCATCAGCGACGCTTTCAGGTTGCTTGGACTGGGCGGCCACGGCCTGCGTTGCCTGCTGCGTTACCTGATCGGCCGAGTAAAGAGGCTTCACGATGGTCGCACTCTTGATTTCATGTGCTGCGCGTGAAGCCTCGATCACCGTTTTGTGTGGAGGCCAGACGGGGCGAGACTCAAAAACTCCAGCCCACACCATCCACGCCACCGGCTTGATCTCTTCAGCCACGTTGGCCCCGTCGAAGTCCGCTTCGGTCATGTCGCGCGGGCGGGCCCGCTTCTGCGCAGACACGTCCTCGACGTTCTGCTCCGACATCGGGCGGAGGTTGTTTCCGTGAATGTCGGTGACCCACTGTTGTCCGTTCATTCCGCACCCCCATCTGTCGCCCTGGCCGTGCCACGGCAATCGGCGTCGGCCAGCCAATCCTTGTCCCCGCAATCCATGCAGCGTTCGCCGGATTTGTCCCAGCGATGGGGCTTGTGTTTCCGCTCGAAGGGAGCGGCTGCGGAGCGGTGCTGACGCGCGATTTCCGCGAGGATCAGCGCGCCGGCCTTGTGCAGCTCGTCGAGTCGGTTGCCGGTTTGGGTCTGCCAGCCTTCCGGGACAGCCGCGCTGCCGAAAGTCGCGCCGTAGCCGGTTTCGGTTGCCGGCCAGTCGCGCATGCCGGGCGGCATTGCGTAGAAGCACGCCATGGCGGCGAGTTCTTCGTTGGCGTGCTCGTCGTCATGCTCCGGCGTGTAGCCCTCGACCTCAATCTGCCGTAGCCGCTCGACAAGTACGCCGTGGGCCGCTCGTGTCGTTGCCGGGTCATGAGGCCTCTCGCGCAGCCAGATTGGGGGAGGCTGCTTTTCCAGGAGCATCCGAACCTCGGCCAGCACGAGGTCGACGTCGGCCGGGTCGGCGGGAATGCGTCGCGGCGCCAGGTTGTTGGCGATGCGCTGTTCCGCAGCTTTGACGCGATCCAGCAATCCGCCGGGCCAGGCCATGGATGCGAGGATTTCGCTGTTCTCCGCCGCCATGTGCGCGATGTGCTTGTAGTGATCCTTGGCCCGGACCAGCTCTACGATCTGCTCACGCAACGCGCGCTCTTGGAGGCTTTCCTGCGCACCCTGCCTACGGAGCGCATCCCGAAAGGCAGACAGAGGGATCTCTCCGCCGGTTCTTACCGCGTCACGCAGGTGGTCCAGGGTTTCGCCCACGTTGGGGATGCTGGCGAGCCGGCGGCGATGCTCCTGCCACTGGATGTGCCAGCGCGACAGTTCTTCGAGTTCGCGGCGGGCGACCAGCTTTTTCAGAAACGAGAGAAGGGTGGCGAGCATGATCAGTCCTCGAGGCGGTGGTAGGCGGCGCGGCCTGTGGCACTCACGTGCGGGCGCAGGTCGTTGGTGTAGAGCTCGCGGCGCAGGTGCCGGAATGCGGGCTTGCTGGTGTCGAGCTCAGTAAAGGGCGCTTTCGGAAGGTCGTCTGTGGTGACGCGCGGGCCGTTGGCGAGCAGACGTTCGCGCTCGCGGCGGTTTGTGATGGGCTTCATTGCGAGATCTCCAGATCGGCGAGCGTGCGGCCTTCGGCAAGGGCGGTTTCAACCCAGGCGGGTTTCTTGCCGCGACCGGTCCAGGTTTGCGTGGGCAGCGCAGGGTTGCGGTACTTGACAGGCGGATGCACGGGCTTTTTCGACGCCGCTGCAGGCTTCTTCGCGGCGGGCGCGAGCTTTGCCTTCGGCGAGGGCGTGGCTTCGGGCGAGGGTTTCTTGTTCCCTCCGGCCGCAGCGCGGCCGCTTTCCTTGCCTTTCTTCGTGTCCTTCGCCGCGGTAGCGGCCTGGTTCTTCTTCGCCTGCTTAGGGGGCGCCTTCGGCTTGGGCTCGGGGGCCTCCTCCGGCGCCGGGGCAGGTTCTTCCGCCGGGTTCTCGTCCGGCGCTTGCGCAGCTTCGTCGCGCGCATCTACATCCCCTGCGCGCGCAGCCTGCGTAGGGGGAGAGAGGCTTTCCGGGGCATCAGGGGAGCCCTCCAGAATGCTCAGGTACGGGCGCAGAACCTCGCGCGCGACGGGCTCGTGCACCGGGGCGACAGGAAGGCGACTGGCTTCGAAAAGGATCTCCAGGGCCACTACGGCCAACAACTGTTCCCGCGTGGCATGCTCCGTCGCTGCGAGCAGGCGCGGAATTACTGTGTCTGCGCAGTTCTGCGGCGCAGGGTCGATGCCCAGGATTGCTGCATAGTCGTCGTGGTCGTTCGGGCCGAACGCCAGGATCGAGATCTTCGCCAGCAGCTCCAGGCGAACGCCGAGTTCCGTGGGCTCGATGTTCTGCCATTGCCGAAAGTTTTCGGTGAGGCGTTTGCACAGGGCGTCACTCTCCGCGCGGGCTTCCTGAAGCGCTTTCTGCTTCGCGTACTGCTCGCGCCAGGCGTCGTTGCGCGGGCTGTCAAGCTGCGAGGCGTTGTGATCGTGCGCCGGCGCGGCGTCGTGCGAGGGCGGTTTGTACCCGATGTCGGTCAGCGCTTTCTGCAGGGCGCCCGCCGTGATGACCTCGATGGACTCGTGGCCGGTGGTGATGATGACCGTGCGCTGCAACGTCTCAAGATGTGCCCCTAGTACGTCGCGAATCGTCGGGCTGTCCTCGTCGTCGCCAAGATCGTCATCGAGCTCGACGAGCTTCTGCTCTTCCGGTACGTCGTCCTGCGCATAGGGCGAAAGCCAGCCGCGCGGTGCCAGGCGTTGCGCCTCTTCGCCCTGGATGACCGTAAAGCCCGCCGCGATGGCGCGCTCCACCTTCACCTGCGGCCACCGCGCGCGCTTGGCCTGGAAGCAATCGGGGCTCGTGCAGACGTCTGCAGTGATGTCCGCGAACATCTCGCGGTTGCACCCCGTGCGCAGCGGGCAGGCGTCGCACGCGCCCGCCAGGGGGATCAGCGTGGCGTCGTCCAGCGGCCAGGGGGCAGACTTGATCTGCAGCGTGTAGCGCTCCTGAATATGCCGCGCCGCCGCCCGGGCGCTCATGGGTTCGCCCGTGGCGCCCATCGTGGTCCAGCCGGCGGCGATCTCGGTCATTGCGCGCTTCTGGAGCGAGGGCGTGGGCATGCGTGCCACGAGCAGCGCCACAGAGGCCGGCACCACGCCACGCACCAGCGGGTCGCGCGCTTCTTCGCACAGATCGAGCAGCTTGAGCCGTGCGTAGATGTACGCGCGGCTCTTGCCTACGGCCTCGCAGAGTTCGTCGACCGAGTACCCCACCTCGTTGGTCATGCGCTGGTAGCCTTCGGCCTCTTCCAGCTCGCTGATGTTGCGCCGCTGCAGGTTCTCGATGATCTGCAGCTCGAGCACCTCGCGGTCGGTCAGGTCGCGGACCATGACGGGGATTTCTTGCCGCTCGGCGGCGAGCGAGCCGCGCCAGCGGCGTTCGCCGGCGACGATTTCATACTCGGTGCCCACGTCGCGGCCCGCGCGGCCGGTGGGCCAGGGGCGTGCGAGGATGGGCTGCATGACGCCGTGCTTGGCGATGCTGGCAACGAATTCATCCCAGTCCGGCGTGGCAAAGTGCTTGCGGGGGTTGGTCGGGCTGCGTTGCAGGCAATGCAGCGGCAGCACGCGGTACTCGCCCGCGGGGGCGGTGGTCTCAGGCATGGTGGGCTCCTAGGTGGATGCGGTGCAGGTCTGCAGCAGCTTGAAGAGCTGCAGCGCGGATTTGCGCTTGCCGACCAGGGTGTTGGGGCCGTACTTGTTTTCGCGGTAGAGCAGGTATCCGTCGGTTTTTGTGACGACGAAAAGACCGTGCTTCCGCGCCATCCGCCTGCTGGCCGCAAGGCAGGCTTCAGGGGTTGCGGGGGCGTGGTGAGCGGTCACGGTTGAACCTCCGGGGCGGGCTCTGCCAGCGCCTGCAGGTGCTTGATGCGCTGCCCGTAGCACTCTGCTTCATTGAGCCGAGCGAGATCTCGCATCTGCTGGGCTTGAGCCTCGTTGATGCGCTGCATCAGCATGCGAATGCGCTTCACGAGTTCGAGGTCGCGCTCGTCTTCCGCGAGCCGCGTGAGGCGGTCTTCCGCCAGGGCCAATGCCGCCGTCATCTGCTGCATCAGCGAGCCCGGCGGCAGCTCGGCGGGCAGTGTTCGCGCGCGCTTCACGATGCCGCCCCATGCACGAGCTTGGGGTGGATCGACTCCACGGGCTCGATGCCCAGCGCAATCCGGGCCGCGTCGCGGATCTCACGGTTGGCGGTGAAGCCCAGGTCGTCGGGGTCGAGCAGGCGCCGGGCGAGGCGCTCGCCCGCTTGCACGCGGCGCACCACTGCGCGTGTTTCGGGCTCGGCTTCTGCGTTGAGAAAGCTCGCGTGGCGCGCTTCTAGCTCGTCGAACAGCGCCGCCATGCAGCTCTTCTCGTCGTCGGGCGCGTCAAGGGTGAGCCGGCCCGCGCTTACCGCATCGAGCACGCGTTGAACGCAGCCCGCGAGCAGCAGGGCGCGCGGGTCCGGGGGCGGGGTGTGGGCGGTCATCGCGATGCCACCCACTGCTCGATCAGGAAACGTGCGTAGGCTTCCTGCGCATCGCCCACGAACAGCGCGAAGCAGTACAGGCCTCCCGCCCACATCACGATCTGCAGAAAGCGCTCTCCGCTGGCTCGGACGGGCCGCCCGCAGCGCGAGATCTGCCGGACGATACGAAAGAGTTCCCGCCGCATCTGCAGGCGCGGAATCATGACGCTCGCCCGCGTTGCGACGCGGATGTGGAGATGCGCAATGCGGTAAGAGCCCGGGAAAGCCTTGCGCAGCGTTGCCGCCGCCTGGGTGGCGATGGCCAGCGCGAAGAGCTTCAGGGTGATCAGGAACAGCTGGCGTCGGATCGACATGTCAATGTCCTCTTGCGTTGACGAGGCCGATCTGGCCGTTGATGGTCAGGGCGGGTGTATAGGCCCCGGGCTCTTCGGCCATCGCGCGATACATGTCCGCGATGTGCTCGGCGCAGCGGGCGTCACTTCGAGCGCGGTCAAGCTCGTCTTGCAGGCGCTCGACTTCTTCCGCGTGAGCTGCTGCTAGCTCGCGAAGGTGGCCCAGCTCCCAGCGCTCAAGGCGCTGACGCAGATTCTTGATGGTGCGGTTGGTGCTCATATCAGCGGCCTTTCTTGCGGGTATGCTCATGGCCTCCACAACTCCCAAACCGAAGGGATCTGGCATGAGTGATGACGATGTGTTCGACTGGACGGACGATTTCGACAAACGCCTGGAAGTGATGCACAAGGCCGCAGCGCGATCAGACACTTACGCGCCGGAATGCGAAGAAGCGGTGCGCGTCTATGAGCGCATGCGCACCGCAAAGTCCATCGCCAGCGCCTTGTTTGAAAGCGACGCGACTCAGGCCACCGTGGTGGCGATCTTTTCCGAACTCTGCGCGGAGTACCGGAGCGGGCAGGGCTCGCGCCAACCGGACTTTGCATAGGCAGGGCGATAGCTCTTGCCGTTGCATCCCTCGTTGCCGCAGGGGCAAGGCTGGGGCTGCCCCAAAACGGGAGCGGTGCTGATTGAAATCACCTGGGCCCCTGGCGGGATCAGGCATTCCTCAAAGGGGGTGTTGGTCAGCACAATGGCCGCACCCTCGATCGACGTAACTCCATCCCAATCCTCGATTGCTCGGCGGTTGTCTCCGCTGGCGCGCATTGCCATGAGAAGAGTCGTTTTTCCGCTGCCTTGCGGGCCGACGATGAAGGTTTGCCCGGCACCGGCGTTTGCGTGGGGCTGGTGGGGCGAGGACTTTTGTTTTGCGAAGTACGCCGAAATGGCGGATTCAATGCCGGCCAGTTCGTCGATCGGCCCTCGCGCTCTTGCGCCAAGGGTGTTGTCTTCCGGCCTATCGTGACCTTCGGTCAGCGTGCTGTCCGGTTCAGCCCGGACTCGCGTTTGCTCAAAAATGATGCGCATGAAAGCGCCTCCTGGTGGGCGCTTACGCTCTTGCGCCGTACCCTCTTGAGCGCCGGTCGGCGGGGGTCGATGCGGTAACTATAGTTACATTTCGGAGGAATGACAACTGCAGTTACCGTTTGGCGCAAAAAAAAGCCCGCAAGTGCGGGCGCATTTAGTCGGATTGGGCGTCCTAATCGCGAAACTCATCGGGTATTTCGGGGACCTTTACTACGCGTCCATCTAGCAGCTGGATTGAGACGGCTTTCGTTCCCGAGAATGCGCTGGAATACGACCAGGTGTAGGTTGATCGCCCCTCTCCTTGAGAGAGAACTTGGTAGGGTGGTCCCATCCGCTGCACCAATTCCTCCTTTGTCATTCCTGGAGTGATGCCCCGGGCGCTCTCCCAGCGGAACGGTGACCCTGCGCATGCAGTGAGCACGCAACACGCTAGAGCAACAGCAAGTTTACGCATGAAATTCTCCCTTAAGACCTCTTGCGAAAATTGTCGAGGTGTATGACAACACCATCATTATGGCGCCGCTGTGCCCGTAGTTCAGGCAGATTTCTTTTTGTGGACGCCAAGAAGGGCATTGGCCTGCGTAAGCAAAAGAAGCCGCCCAGTATCGTCAGCAGTACGATATGCGCTCAACAGCAGCTGCTCGTCCGCATCATTCCCGTAGTATTGAATAGGCTCTTGAACCGAGCTGGCGAACAGCGCCTGTCCTGAGGGCTGTCCTTGGACTAGTTCACCAATACTGACCCTTAGCGCCTTCGCTAGCCGAAGTAAGTTGGCAAGCTTGATGTTCTCGGTGTCTTCCGTTTCCCATTTGCCCACCGCGACATGAGAAACCTTGCAGGCGTCTGCAAGGGCGCGGCGACTTAGGCCGAGCGCCTCTCTAAGTCTCGTGATCCGTTGGCCGAGTGTTTCCATGTAAGTAGGGTTACACATACGCCTGTAACTATGGTTTGCGCTCAATGGTAACTGTGGTTACAATTGGGTATGGATACGCGAACTGCAGTTGATCCGAGTGTTGTTATTGATCGAATCGGCGGTACAGGCGCCGTGGCATCGATCTGTGACTGCACATCCCAGGCTGTTTCGAAATGGCGTCGCGACGGTATTCCTCGAGCGCGACTTCTCTACCTGCGCGCCGTTCGACCGGAGGCTTTTGCCCCCCATCCTGACGATATGGTGCCCCCCGAGAACTCGGAGGGTGCGCAATGACATTCCTCCGACTTCTCGACGCGCAGGGCCAGTGCTCCCGTGCCGCCGTGCGCATGCCCGTGAATTCGGCGCCGCTGACTGCCGCGCTGGTTGCGCTGCAGGCCGTGGCGGACGGTCATGACGTGCGTGCCGTGTGCGCCCGCAACTGGTGCGCTGATCTGCTGGATGGGGCGGGTGAGGGCGTGGGCGCGCTGGCTTCGATCCGCCAGGCCGATGGCGTGCTGCTGGTTGAACCGTCTGCCGCGTTCTGCGCGCGCCTGGCTGAGTTGGGCGTGCCGGGCTACGCCGCGCCATCAGTTGAGGCACTGCCCGATGCCTGCTGAGTTGATGCGAATGCCATGTGCATGCGCGAGCAGGCTTTCGCGCACGGCGGCCGGCATGGCCGGTGCGGTGGCGAGCTGGCTGAGCTGCTGGCACACGCGCTCGGCGAAAGGCGGGTCGCTTTCGGCCAGGTACGCGGCCATGAGCGTGAGCAGCAGGGTGTCGGCGGTTTTCTGTGTGTCCATGTGCATGGCCCTTCCGTGTGTATGGGCAAATTTTCTCAGCTTCGGGGGTGCGTCGACAGTGACGCCGGCCGGGCTGTGTCATGCGGTGCTTGGGGGAGGAAGACCATGAGCGAGCAACAGGAGTTTGATCCGATCATTGCGCTGCACGCGGACGCGCTGAAGTACCCCGGCGGGCTCAAGGCGTTGGCAACTGATACCGGCATGGCGCCGGGCACGTTGCGGAACAAGTTCTGCGAGTCGATTCCGGGCACTGAAGTGAGCGCCCGGCAGGGTGTTGCGCTGGCGCGCCTCATTGCGGCCGCGACCGGTGCGCATGGGTTTGCCGACGCAGTGTGCGCGCAGCTCGGCGGGGTGTTCGTTCTCATGCCCGCCGCTGGCGAGGCCGCAGACGACGACGTGCTGCAGGAGCTGCTGTCGAGCATGCGTGCCCTGGGCGACATGGCGCAGGAACTGATGGCGGCGCGCGCAGACGGGGTGATCGACGCCATGGAGTTCTCCAGCTTTGCGCAGCGGGCGCGCGACGTGCAGTCGCGCATCAGCGCAGTGATGGAAACCGTGCGCACGCAGGTGCGCGAGCTGCCGTCGCCGAAGGCCTTCGCTGCGACCAGCGTGTCGCTCGCAGAGGTGCCGTCGCGTGCCTGATGAGATCGATTTCGCGCGCATTGCCGCTGCTGCACTGGGGCGCGCGGAAAGCCTGCTGGCCGCCTGGCTGCCTGACGGCAGAAAGGTCGGCGGTGGCGAGTGGAAGGCGCTTAACCCGATGCGGGCGGATTCGCATGCGGGGTCGTTCTCGGTCAGCATCGCGACGGGGAAGTGGGGCGACTTCGCTACGGACGACCGTGGCGGCGACCTGGTGTCGCTGCGGGCTTATCTCGCGCACGGTGGCGATCAGGTTGCCGCCGCGCGCGAGCTGGCCGAGCTGCTGGGCATTCCTGAGGCCGTGCCGCCGCTCCGAAAGAAGGGGCAGGGCGCGGCGAAGCCTGCCGCGCGCAAGCCTGCGGCCGAGCCCGCCCCTGAGCCGGCGCGCAAGAAAGAGCCTAAGCCAGAATCCTGGTTGAGCGTGATGCCGGTGCCGCCTGATGCGCCGCCGACACCGAAGGCGCACGAGTTCCGCGGGCTGCCCAGCATGACGTGGGCGTACCGCGACGCGACGGGCGGCCTGCTGGGCTACATCTGCAGGTTTGAGACGAGCGATGGCGGCAAAGAGATCAACCCCCTTACGCTATGGCGCCACGCTGAAACCGGGCGCCTGAAGTGGCGCTGGGCGATCTGGCCGGAGCCGCGCCCGCTGTATGGGCTGGATCGCCTCGCCGCGCGCCCCGACGCCCCCGTGCTGCTCGTCGAGGGTGAGAAGTGCGCCGACGTGGGCGCCGCCGAGCTGCCTGACCTGGTGTGCGTGACCTGGCCGGGCGGCAGCAAGGCGATTGACAAGATCGACTGGGCCCCGCTGGCAGGCCGGCGCGTGATGACGTGGGCGGACTGCGATGCGCAGCGCAAAAAGCTGACCCGCGCGGCAGTCGAGGCCGGCGAGGACCCGCTCGCGCAGCCCGTGCAGCCCGAACACGAGCAGCCGGGCGTGAAGGCCATGGCGCTCATTCGTGAGCGCCTCGCGCCCGACGCGGCGAAGCTATGGAACGTTGCGATTCCGTCGCCCGGAGAGAAGCCGGGCGGATGGGATATTGCGGACGCGCGAGGCGAAGGCCTCGTGGGCGAGGCGCTGGCCGACTGGATTCGCCAGCGCGCGCAGCCGTGGTCACTGCCGCCCCCGGCACGGGTAAGCGCGCCGGCCGATGCGCCGGCCACGCGCAAATCGGCCCCACCCCCTGCGCAAGCTGGCGCGGGCGGGCAGGGGGAGCCGCCGGAGCCACCCTCTCGGCCCGATCTGGAAGGCATTGATGACGAAGGTTGGCGTGACAGCCTGCGCTATCGCAAGGGCGAGGTGGATGACTGCCTTGCCAACATCTACGACATGCTGGGCAATCGCCCGGAGTGGTCTGGCGTGCTGGCCTGGGACGCGTTTGCCTTGCGCACGGTGAAGCTCGCCGCCCCGCCGTATCCGCTGAGCGCAGCGGGGGAGTGGTCGGACTGGGATGACTCTCAGGCCGCGATCTGGCTGACCCGCAATGAGGGCATCGCGCCGTCGACCGCGCGCGTGAGCGAGGCGGTAGAGGTGCTCGCGAAAACGCGAAGCATCCATCCCCCTCGGGACTGGTTGTTGAGCTTGCCCGCGTGGGATGGCATTGAGCGCCTGGACCATTGGCTGTCTGATTGCGCCGGCGTGGATGACTCGTCTTACGTGCGCCTGGTGAGCCGTTGGTATCCCATGGGCATGATCGCCCGCGTAATGAAGCCGGGCTGCAAATTTGACTATTGCCTCGTGCTGGAAGGCACGCAGGGCAAAGGCAAAAGCACGCTGCTACGGATACTGGGCGGGGAATGGTTCGAGGACACTGACCTGAACCTCGAAAGCAAAGACGCCATGAGCGGCCTGCAGGGCGTATGGCTGTACGAGATCGCGGAAATGGGCTCGCTTGCCCGAGCGGAATCGAACCGGCAGAAATCGTTTCTGTCCCGCGCAGCGGATAACTATCGCCCCACCTACGGGCGGCGCAACATCAAGGCGCCGCGCCAGCTGGTATTCGGCGGCACGACAAACGAGTGGGAGTGGAACAAGGACCCCACGGGCGGCCGCCGCTTCTGGCCGATCATGTGCGGCGACCTGCGGCTCGATGTGCTGCAGGCCAACCGCGATCAGCTGTTTGCTGAGGCACTGCACGCGTATCGCCAGGGGGAGCGCTATTGGCCGTCGCAAGACGAGCAGCGGACCTTGTTCGACCCCGAGCAGCTCAAGCGCGAGGCCGCCGACGGGCTCGTCGATGAGCTGCACGATTGGGTCTATAAGCAGGTAGCCGACTTCAGCTTGGCGCAGGTCTTCAGCGAGGCGCTGAAGCTCGACGCAAGCAAGATGACGCGCGACCTGCAGACCCGCGTGGGCATCGCTCTGCGCAAGCTCAACTGCACCCGCGTGGAAAAGCGCAATGGCATGACACGGTTTTGGTACAAGCCTCCCGCGAGAAATGAGGCGTCGTCCAACCCTGTCAGCCCCGCGCAGCCTTCCGCGCACTCAGCCACCCACGCGCCGGCCCCTGCGGCCACCCAGGCGCCTCGCTACTCGGGGGGGCGCGATGTTCCCTTCTGACATGACGCGAGGTATGGAAGGTGTGGAACGTATGGAAGCTGGAAACCCGCTCTACAAGGGCGTTTTCCATACCTTCCATACCTTCCATACCTATCCCTCGTGCGTGCGCACCCGTGCGTGCACACGTATGCACGAGCGTGGGCAGGCGCGCGCATGCGCGTATACGCGCGCACACCAACTCATTTTCAGTATGGAAGGTATGGAAGGTATGGAAGAAGCCCGCCACACAAGGGTTTCGGCCTTCCAGACCTGCTCCATACCTTCCACACCTCGGGAGAATGCAATGCAAAGGCCCATCGAGCAGTTGCGCACGCTGTTCCGCACGGCGGCGCCCGTGCTGGCTGAAGAGGGCTGGAGCGAGGCGGACCTCGCTCAGCTGGGCACGACGATCCGCACGCTGCATGCCCAGGGCGACGCCGCAGGCATCGCGCACTGGGAAGGCGTGCTGGATGCGGCGGCGGGCCGGGCGATTGCTGCACAGGACGCCCGTCACGATGCCGACAAATCCCAGGCGCTGGCCCGGTGGCAGGCCGAGTGCGACCAGAGCCCGCGCCTCATCAACTACTACGGGGGCAACGCATGATCCAGATGAACATGCGCGTCGAGTTCGGCTCGCTCTTCCGGGAGCTGGAAGCGCTGCCGCAGCGCGTGGCCGACAAGGTGGTGGCGCGTGCGCTCAACAACACCATCGACCAGGGGCGCACGCAGATGGCCCGCGAGATCAGCCGTGAGTTCGCGGTCACGCGCGAGAAGGCCTACAACAACCTGACCGTCACGCACGCACGCACGAGCAAAGGCACGCTGCGTCTCGAGGTGGAACTCAGCGCCAGCAACCTGCGCAATAAGCGCGAGGGCCGCTCGATGAACCTGATCGCCTTCGTCGAGAACAAGGTGTCATTGGCGCAGGCGCGCCGCCGCAAGCGTGACGGCACACAGAACGTGCTGCGCGTGAAGATCAAGCGCAAGGGCAGCGCAAAGATGATCCGCAACGCGTTCATCGCGACGAACAAGAAATCAGGCGGCACCGCCGTCTTTGAGCGGGTGGGCAAGTCGCGCTACCCCATCGAGGCCAAGACCACGATTGGTATCCCGTCGATGTTCAACACGCGCCGCATCAACGAGCTCGTGCGCCGGGTCATGCGGGAGCGCTTCGCGGTGAACTTCGCCCGGCACAAGCGCTCGGCGGCAGGCGGGTGGATCAAGTCATGACCGCGCCGCGAAATTCCTGGACCGCGTTCATGCGCGCCGCACAAGGCCTCTCGCCCTTCGCGGGTCCTCCCCAGGCCCCACCCCGTGAGGCGCTAAAAGACCGCAAGAAGTCAGTACTGAATCGGGCGCGCCAAGGGGGTTCCGGTCCGCTGCAGTGGGGCGGGTTGGCCGGCATTGGGCGCGCGCGCAATCGCGTCGGCGGGTTTGCGGGACCGGGAGCGTGCGCATGACGACCCCGGATCTCGTCACGCCGGAGGTCGCGGCTTCTCTCCTGGGCCTTTTCGTGGGCGAGCTGGAATCGCTCGCGAGCGTAGGCGTGGTGCCTGCTGCGCAGGCCGGCCGTTACTCGCTGTCCGCTGTGGTGCCGGCCTACATCGCGCACCTGCGCGAAGACTCGCTGCGCGCGCAGCGGACGTACACGCAAGCGGAGATCGCGGCGCACCTGGATATTTCGGATCGCCGGCTGCGCGAGCTGCTCTCCGAATGGGGTGTGGATCATCGCGCAGTGCCGCTGGACGATCTGCGCGTGCGCTACCTGAAGAAGCTTCGCGAGGAAGCCGCAGGCCGGGCCTCTTCGGGCGGCGTCGAGCTCACGACCGAGCGGGCGCTGCTGGCACGGGAGCAGCGCGAGAAGATCGCGATGCAGAACGCCGTTACGCGCGGCGAGCTGATGCCGCGCTCCCTGCTTGAGCAGGTCCTTGCGGCAACTGCACCCAAGGTCTGCGCACAGCTTGAGGCGATTGTGCCCGCGCTGCGCAAGCGCACCGGCTACCGGTCGGAGGATCTGGATTACGTGGCGGGCGTGATTGCGGACGCACGTAATGCTGTCGCGAAGATGCGACTTGCCGACGTGCTGACCGATGCCGACCAGGACGACGATGAGGTGGACCCGGAGGAGTCGGTCTGATGGGGGCAATGGGTTTGCCGTTCGATGCGGAGCAAATCGCGGCGGTAGAGCAATCGCTTGCGAACGGCCTGGCTGCGTTTGCCGTGCCGGCCCCGATCAGTCTGCCGCGGTGGGCGGATGAGAACTTCTACCTGTCGGCCGAATCAAGCTACGTCGAACAGCGCTGGAAGCCCTGGAGTTTCCAGCCGGCGATTCTGGCCTGCATGGGGTTCGATGACATTGAAGAGGTCGACGTCAAGAAATCCGCGCGCGTGGGCTATACGAAGATGCTGCTCGCGCATACGGCGTACAAGCTCCACCACAAGCGCCGCAACGTCGCCATCTGGCAGCCGACAGACGAAGACCGTGACGAGTTCGTCAAAACGGAATTCGAACCCATGCTGCGTGATGTGATCTGCATGCGGGACGTGTTCCCTGAGAACCTCGCAAAGAACAAGGCCAACACGCTCAAGCAGAAAATGATGCTCGGCTGCACCGTGCATCTGCGTGGCGGCAAGGCCGCAAAGAACTACCGCCGGATCAGTGTGGACGATGCTGTTCTGGATGAAATCTCCGGCTTCGATCAGAACATCGAGAAGGAAGGCTCGGCCTGGGCCCTGGCTCGCAAGCGGATTGAGGGCGCGTCATTTCCCAAGATGATCTGTGGCAGCACGCCGAAAGAACAGCACTCGTGCCAGATCTCGAAGCGCGTCGAGGAGGCTCAGTACGTTTTTCGGCGTCACGTGCCATGCCCCACGTGCGGGCACATGCACCCGTTGGAATGGGGCGACCAGGACACCCCCCACGGTATGAAGTGGACGCAGATGGCGGACATCGATGCGACCAGCGAGACCATCAAGCAGCTCTGCCCGAACCCGGAATGCCACGTGCTCTACACGCAAGCCGAGTTCGTGACGATCGAGGCCCAAGGGGAGTGGCGCACCGATGCCGGCGTGCGTCTGGTCGTTGATGCGGACGGGTATCCGGAGTTCTACGCCCCGACCGGCGAACGCCTGCCCACGCCACGCCATGTCGCCTTCGATGATTTGTGGTCCGCATACTCACCGGCCGTGCAGTGGTCGGGCATCCTGCGCGACTACCTCAACGCCATGGTCAAGGCCAAGCGTGGCGACACGGCCGACCTGCAGACCTGGACCAACACCACGCGCGGCGCCACCTGGGAGCTGCGCGGCGAAAAGACCGAAGGTGGCAAGCTCGCCGCCCGCGCTGAGCCCTATGGGTTGCGCACCATTCCCATGGGCGGGCTGATCCTCGCTGCCTCGGTGGATGTGCAGGATCGATGGTTTGAGATCGTCGTGAAAGCGCGCGGCCGCGATAGCGAAGACTGGGTGGTCGATCACGTCAAACTTGACGCGAACCCTGCAGATGAGCGCGACTGGGCGAAGCTGGACGCTTACCTTCTGAGCACATTCACCCACGCGAGCGGCATGCAGTTCAAGCTCGAAGCGGTCGCCATCGATACCGGCGGGCACTTCACGCACCAGGTCTATAACTTCTGCCGTGTGCGTGAGAACCGCCGCGTCTTCGCAGTTCGTGGCGCCAACCGTTATGGCCTTCCCGTCAAGGGGCGCCCTCGTTATCAGGACGTGAACTGGAATGGGCGCGTCATCAAGCGCGGCGTAAAGCTGTACGAGATTGGCACGGACACCGCGAAGGATCTCATCCATGGTCGCCTGCAGATCACCCGCCCCGGCGGCGGCTTCCAGCACTTCTCATCTGAGCTGACCGAAGAGTTTTACGAGCAGCTCACTGCCGAGCAGCGCCTTCTGCAGAAGACCGCCCAAGGCGAACAGTCGCGCTGGGTAAAGATCCGCGCGCGTAACGAAGTCCTCGACTGCTTCGTGATGATCGAGTTCGCCTTCGCGATGCTCAACGTCGATACCTACACCGACGCCATGTGGCGCCGCCTGGAGGATGCCGTGCGCACGGCAGACCTGTTTGCCGCCCCGCCGCCGCCGGCACCTCAACCGCAGGCGGCTGCGCCCACCGCCCCGCCCGCCGTGCAGACGCCTGCACCTGCTGCTGTGCCAGTCCGGCCAGCCCCATCAAATCCCGCACTTGGCACCAGCGACTGGAGTAGCCGCCTATGAACCGAAAGACCGCCCTGCAGGCCGATGCCGAGATCACGCTCATGGGCCTGCTCACGACCGCGCTGCGCGAAGAGGCCGGGTTCAGCGAACAGGACGCCTGCCGCCTGGCGCAGAACGTACTCATGCGGGCCAGCGAGCAGCGCGGCGGAACCTATCTCTACATCGGCGCCGTCGCCCCGGCGCGCGAGCAGATCCGCAATCGGGTGCGCAGCGAATTCACCGGGCATAACCACAACGAACTCGCGGCGCGGTACGGGTTGCATCGGACGACGGTGTATCGATACCTGAAGTAGCTCTGGCTATCTGTTGAATTGGGTATATACAACTTCGCCGGAAACAGCGTGAATCAGCTTCTTGCAAAACGACTCTAGATGACCATACGCAGGAATGCCGACGGGGCCGGTCTCAATGTAATTGAGCCTTTTTTTCCAGTACAGCTCGTTAAGGGAATCGACTGCACCGTCTTCCCATTCGTTGGATTCAAGCAATTCATCAAGCCCGCGTTCTCGTGATTCGCGTCTGCACGATTGCAGATTGTGGCCATACCGCCTACTCCGCAAATCCTCGAGAGAAACACCCTTGTGAAGCAGGTATGCCTTAAACGCCAGCTCAATAGCCTGCCCCATTAGAAACAGGGCGGGCATTGGAGAGACCAGCTCGTAGCCGTCCTTTTTGCAGTAATGGTTATCTACGAGCCGCGAGGCATCAAAATAGTCGTGGGCGTAGCGGACAAGGCCAAGGGCATTCGTTTGGCCTGGAGCCTCTTGCATGGCAACCTCCATTTTGTGGGTGAGCCTACAAGAATGATCAATGAGGCGCCGTGCAATCTGTAGCAGTTTCACTATGTAACTGCTACAGAATCCCCTCTAGCGTGGCGCGCATGACTACCGCCACCGACATGCTGGCCGCCTACCTTGCGGCCGAAGCCGCGCTCCTGCTGGGCAAGGAAACGAGCCTGGGCGACAGGAAGCTGCGATATGAAGATCTGCCGAACGTCCGCGCGGGCCGGCAGGAATGGGAGCGCCGCGTCGCTGCCGAGCAGGGGGCGGCGGCTGGAGCGCCGACCTTCGGCGGGCTGAGCTACTCGGTCGCCGACCTCTCGGGCGAGCCCGGAGGGTTCCGCCGATGAACGCCCTGGATCGCCTCATTGCTTCCGTGGCTCCGACCATGGGTCTTCGCCGCGCCCAGGCCCGCGCGGTTCTGGCTATGTACGAGGGCGCAGACCGCACCCGCCTGCGCAAAGTCCATCACGAAGCGCGCAACATCAACGATCTCGTCAAGAAGAGCGCCCCGAACCTGCGCGCCCAGGCGCGGCACCTTGAGCGGAATCACGACCTGGCGCGCGGCGGCATTCGTACCTTCGTCAATAACGTTGTCGGCGCCACCGGCATCGGCGTAGAACCGCAGCCTCGCCGGCTCGACGGAACGGTGCATGAGGAATATGCCGCCGCGCTGACCGCCGCCCACAAGGAATGGCGCCGCCGCCCCGAGGTAACGAAGCGCTGGGACTGGGAGCATTGCCAGCGCCTGCTGGCCCGCCGCTGGGCCGTCGATGGCGAGGTGTTCGCGCAGCGTCTGATCGGCCCTGTCCAGTACCTCGATCATGGCAAGCCCGTGCCGTACTCGCTGGAGCTGCTCGAGGCGGACATGATTCCGCACGACTTCGACCGCGATGCGTCGGACGGTCAGCGCAACTCCATCCGTCAGGGGATCGAACGCAACGCCTGGGGCGAGCCGCGCGCCGCCTGGGTCTATCGGTATCAGCCCGACGAGGCGATCAAGGTCCTCGCCGACGCGTCGCAGCTCAAGCGCTTGCCGTGGGATCGCATCTTGCACCTGATGGATGCCGACCGCATTCACCAGATCCGGGGCGTTTCCATGCTCGCGAGCATCATCACGCGGCTGGAAGACATCAAGGATTACGAAGAGTCCGAACGCGTGGCCGCAAAGATCTCGGCCATGCTTACGGCATACGTAAAGAAGGGTTCGCCGGACATGGCAAACCCGACCGACACGCAGGTGGATGCTGCTGGCAATCCCGTGCCGCGCCAGATCGCTCTGTCGCCGGGGATGATCATCGATAACCTGGGCATCGGCGAAGAGATCGGCCTCATCGATTCCAAGCGCCCGAATCCCAACCTCATCACATTCCGCCAGGGCCAGCTGCGGGCTGGAGCCGCAGGCTTCGGAATCAGCTATTCATCGTTCGCGCGCGACTACGCCGGAACATACTCCGCCCAGCGCCAGGAACTCGTCGAGCAGTGGGTGAATTACGCCGTGCTGACAGACGATTTCGTGGGCATGGTCAGCGTGCCGACTTGGGAAGACTTCGTGCGTGCGGCCCACCTCTCCGGTGTCGTGCCCATGCCGAAGGACCTCAAGCCCGGCACCGAAACCGAAGCGCTCTATGTCGCGCAGTCCATGCCGTGGATTGATCCGCTCAAGGAAGCGTATGCCTGCGCCGAGCTGGTGAAGGCCGGCTTTGCGAGTGAAGTCGAGATGATCCGCAAGCGCGGCGGGAACCCGACCGACGTGCTGGAGCAGATCGCCACCTGGCGCCGAAAGTGCGCTGAATTGGGCGTCGCCTTCACCACCAGCACGGCTCCGGAGGTGCTGCAAGGCCTGCTCGCCGGGCAAGAATCCTGAACCTGCATTTTGTAGCAGTTTCACTATGTAACTGCTACAAGCCTTTCGGCAATCTGCTCCCCGTCACAGTCCGCAAACCCAGCGGGGAGCCAAATGCCCAAGCCCAAGCCCTGGTACTCACTCAAGCGCGCTCCGGCGCGCGCCGAAGCCGGCGAGCAGTCCGGCGATTCGTCCGAAAGCTCGGCCGAGCTGCTCATCTACGGCGACATCGGTTACTCGTGGTGGGAAGAATCCATCACCGCCGCCGATCTCGTCAAAGAGCTGCAGGCCTTGGCGGATGTCGATGTCATCACGGTGCGCATCAATAGCTTCGGTGGCTCCGTCCCCGATGGCCTGGCGATCTTCAACGCCCTCAAGCGCCACCCCGCCAAGATCATCACGACCAATGACGGCACGGCCATGTCCATCGCCTCGTTGATCTACATGGCCGGCGACGAGCGGCACGCCGCCGAGAACTCGCTGCTCATGATTCATGCGCCCTGGACGTACTCGGCGGGCAATGCCGTGCAGCTGCGTGAGCAGGCCGACCTGCTCGACAAGTGGGCCGAAGCCATGGCGAAGAGCTACGCCGCATCCGGCCAAACCTCTGACGACTGCCTCGCGCTGCTCACCGACGGGATCGATCACTACTACACCGCCGACGAAGCGCTTTCCGAGGGCTTCGCTACCGCCGTCACCGATGCCATCGCACCCGCCGTCACCGCCGCGCTGCGTGCGATGGCGCAAAACCGTTTCCAGGCAGGCGCATCCGCGCCGCGCCAGAACCCTGCGGCAGCCGCCGCGCACACCTCTCCGGAGAACACCATGCCCAATCCTGCACCGGCGGCACCCGCACCTGTCGCCACGCCCAAGACCGAAGACCAGATCCGCGCCCAGGCGCTCGCCGACGACAAGGCCCGCCGCGAGGCCATCGCCGCCGCCGCCGCGCCCTTTGCCGGCCGCGACGGCATGAGTGACCTCGTGGCGCGCCTGCAGGCCGACACGAACGTATCGGCCGAGTCCGCGAACCGCCAGATCCTGGCCGCGCTGGCCCAGGGCGCCGAGCCCGCTGCCGGCGGTCACGTCGTGCGCGTCGAAGATACCGGCCGCGCGAACCGCATCGCCGCCCAGGCCGACGCGCTGCTCGTGCGTGCCGGCGTGGCGAACGAAGAAACGCGCAAGCGCGTGCGTGCCGAGCGCAACCCCTACCGCGCTGACAGCCTGCTCGATCTCGCGCGCGCCTCGCTGGACCGGGCCGGCTTCAAGCATGCCGGCATGGACAAGATGGCAATCGTGTCCGCCGCCTTCACGCAAGGCACGAGCGACTTCCCCGTGCTGCTCGAAAACGTCATGCACAAGGCGCTGGAAGCCGGCTACGCCGTCGCGCCGCTCACCTGGACCCGCTTCGCCAAGCGCGGGTCCGTGAGCGATTTCCGCGCGCACAACCGCTACCGCATCGGCTCGCTGGGCAATCTGGACCGCGTGAATGAGCTCGGCGAGTTCCAGAACAAGACCATCCCCAATGGCGAGAAGGCATCCATCGCGGCCGACACGAAGGGCAACATCATCAACATCAGCCGGCAGGTCATCATCAATGACGATCTCGGCGCCTTCATCGGCCTGGCCGACATGATGGGTCGCGCTGCCGCCCGCACCATCGAGGCGGACGTCTATGCCTTGCTGGCGATGAATGCCGGTCTCGGCCCGGTGCTCGCCGATGGCAAGACGCTGTTCCATGCCGACCACGGCAACGTGGGCCAGGGGGCCGCGCTGAGCGTTGATTCGCTCGACGCTGACCGTGTGCTCATGCGCTCGCAGAAGGATGTGAGCGGACACGACTTCCTCGACATCCTGCCCACCGTGCTGCTGGTTGCCCTGGGGCAGGGCGGCAATGCCCGCGTCATCGTCGATGCCGAGTACGACCCCGACACCGCGAACAAGCTGCAGCGCCCGAACAAGGTGCGCGGCATCGTTGGCGACATCGTGGATTCCCCGCGCCTGAACGGCACCCGCCGCTACATGTTCGCCGATCCGAACACCGCCCCGGTGATCGAAGTCGCGTTCCTGGACGGCAACGAAACGCCCTTCCTCGAAGTCGAGCAGGGCTTCGACGTGGATGGCAGCCGCCACAAGGTCCGGCTCGACTACGGCGTAGCGGGCGTCGACTTCCGTGGCGCCGTCACCAACGCCGGCGCGTAACCCCCCTTCATTGATGCCCATGCGCGAGGCGCGGCCCCAGGGTCGCGCCCAGCGCCCGGGATCACCAGCCCATCAGGAGCCATCATGACGAATCGATTCATCCAGCCGGGCGAGGTCATGGATTACCTCGCCACCGCCGCCGTGGCCGTCAACGACGTTGTCGTCGCCGGCGACCGCATCGGCATCGCCATCAACAACATCCCGAACGGCGAGCGCGGCAGCGTGCGTGTCTCCGGCGTTTTCAGCCTGCCGAAGGTGTCCGCGAACGTCATCGCGCAAGGCGCGAAGGTGTTCTGGGACGCAACCGCCAAGGCGATCACGACCACCGAAGGCACGAACAAGGTCGCCGGCTACGCGTTTGCCGGGGCTGCAGCGGGCACTGCGCTGGTCGCCGTCAAGATCAACGCCTGACCTGATCGCCATGGCTTTCGCAGCGCCGTCTCTTTCTGCCCTGTACGCCTCCCTGGGTGATCCCGTCACCCTGGAAGGCGAGGCCACGCCCCGGCGCGCGATCTTCGCCGAGGCAGGCGGCACGCTGCTCGATGGCGAGCTGATCGCCACCGAGCCCTCGCTGCGCTTCCCTTGCGCGCTGTGGCCGGAGCTCGCGCGTCACACCGTGCTCAGCGTGTCGGGCCGGCGGTGGCGCACGCGCACCGCGCCCCGCCGCCTGTCCGACGGGCAGGAAGCCATTGTCGGCCTGGAGCTTGCGCCATGAGTTCCCCCGCCGAAACCGTCGTCGCCCGCGCACACGTGGTGCTGTCCGCCGCGTTGAGCGAGGTCACGGTCACGCGGCGCCGGCTCGACGCGTTCGACGCCACCGAACTGCCTGCCGCCGAGGTACTTCGCGCCGACATGCAGCTCGAAGCGTTCTCCGACCGATCCGACCGCGCACTGGTGGTCTTCCGCCTGGCGTTCGTCGTGCTGGATGCGGCCGGCGCAAACAGCGAAGGCGCGCTCGACGCATTGCACACGCGTGCACATGAAGCGCTGCTGCGTGACGAAGAGTTGTCCCGCTTGTGCAGGGGCCTGCGCTGCACCAGCACGGAAGAACCCATCGGCGTGGCGGCAGGCGATGGCGACGGGCTGCGCATGACCGCCTCTTACCAGTGCCAGGCGCTCACGCGTCGCACTTCGTTGCAACACACCCTTTCGTAATTCGGAGACTCAGATGAACTCCTCGATGATCAATTTCGGGACCGGCAAGCTGATCGCCGTCCCCACGCACCTGGCGGACGGCACGCTCATCGCCACCCCTACGCCCGTGCAGCTCGGCACGATGCAAGAGGTGTCGCTCGATCTCTCCATCGAACTGAAGGAACTCTACGGTTCCAAGCGCTACCCCATCGCCGTCGGCCAGGGCAAGGGGAAGACCGAGATCAAGGCCAAGTACGCCGAAATCAGCGGGGCCATCCTGGGCTCGCTGTTCTTCGGCAAAAGGCCGGTCGCGGGCATCAAGGCCGCCGTGTTCGACTTCGAGGCAACGGTGCCCAGTGTGACGCCCTATGAGCTCACTGTGGCGCCCCCTGCGTCCGGAACCTTCGTGACCGATCTGGGCGTGGTGGATGGCAGCACGGGCGAGCCGCTTGAGCGCGTGGCGTCCGCGCCCGTGACCGGGCAGTACGCGCTCGATGCAGCGACCGGCGAATACACCTTCGCCGCAGCGGATGCCGGCAAGGAAGTGCTCATCAGCTACGAGTATTCCGCGACCGGCTCCAGCGCCAAGGGCCAGATCTTCGAACTCAACAACGAGACGATGGGCTACACGCCCAGCTTCTTCATGCTGTTGCAGAACCAGTACGACGGCAAGCGCCTCATCTGCAAGCTCAATCGTTGCGTGTCGGGCCAGCTCTCGCTGCCGCTCAAGAGCGACGACTTTGCCGTGTACGACTTCTCGGCCAGTGCCTTTGCCGACCCCGCCGGCAAGCTCGGCTATCTCTGCCTGGCATAAGGGGGCGCCATGACTGAAATCACTCTCGGCAAGCGCACGTTCCCCATCGATGCGGTTCCGCTGGGCAAGCTCAAGATCATCACGCCGGCCGTTGTTCGCGCCGGCCGTGCCTTCGAGCGCGGCGAGGTATCGGAAGGGGCGATGAACGATGTCATCGCCATCATCGCGGCCGGCACCGGCCTGTCGGTGGAGGACATCGAGTCCATCCCCGGCGCCACGATGCCGCAGCTCTCTGCCGCCATGCGGGCGATCTCCGTCGTGTCCGGCCTCATCGAAAGCGTTGACGCGGGAAACGCAGAATCCCGGCCGGAGGTGGCGACCCCTTCGACTGGGACGACCTCTACGCCTGGCTGATCACGGCCACGGGGTGGTCGTGGCAGTACATCGACGCCGCCGTGACGCTGCCCCAGGTGGCGGCACTGTCGAAGTTCTGGCGCCACACCCCGCCGGCCGCGTTCCAGCTCAAGCGGATCTCGATAGCCCTGGGCATCGAGCCCGAGCCTGTCAGAAAGGTCATCCGCAACGCGGACGACGCACTGAAAGAAGCCCTCGCCGCCGGCCTGCCGGTCATGCACGGGCTGCCCGACGACCCGATTCTCAAGTTCCTGGATGACTGATCATGGCAGACGCGACTATCACCGTAGGTGGCGACGTAACCCCGCTGCGGCAAGTGCTGCGGCAGGGCCTGGAAGACCTCAAGCGGTTCGGCAAGGAAGGGCCCGCCGCGCTTGCGGGCATGAAGGCGGCCCCCATCCTGGCCGTAGCCGCCGGCTTCACGGCAGTGGCCCAGGCCGCGCAGACCGTCATCGGCACGTTTCAGCGCGCCGTGCAGGCGTCTGCACAAGCCACCGAGGGCGCGGTCGACCTGGGCAACGCGCTGGGCATTTCCGCCACGCAGGCCGCGCAGCTGCGGGCCGCTCTGGCAGAAGAGGGCCTTGATACGTCGCAGTTCATGAGCGCCGCGCAGAAGCTCGCCGCGAACGTGCGCGAGAACGAATCCGCACTGAACGACATGGGGCTTGCCACGCGCACCGCTGCCGGCAACCTGCGCCCCCTCAACGACATGACGCTGGACGCGATCAAGCTCGTGGGGGACTACAAGGCCGGCACTGATCGCGCCATCGCCGCCTCGCAGCTCTTCGGCAAGGGCTTTGAGATCAGCGGCGATCTTGCCAAGGTCTCCAACGAAACGCTCGCCACCGTGATCGAGCGCCAGGAGCGCCTGGGGAACGTGCTCTCTCAAGAGAACGTCGCCGCCTTCGAGGCATACGACGCCGCCATGAAAGAGGCTACCGGCTCGGCCGAGGCGATGTGGCAGGTGCTGGGCGCGCAGCTCGTCCCTGTGGCGACCGATTTCTCCAACTGGGCTTCAGCCATTGCGCCGGTTGCACTCACGGGGCTCAAGGGGGCGCTGGGCGGCATCGTCGCCACGTTCCATCTGCTCACCACCGGCATTACCGTCGTGTGGGAAACCGCCAATGCCATGGTCGTATCGCTCGCCGAGTCCGTGATGGGCGTCAGCCGGGCGCTTACCGCATTGATGATGGGCGACTTCTCGGGTGCGGTGCAGCACATGCAGAGCGCGGGCGGGAACATCTCCAGCGCCTGGTCGCAGGCCTTCGACGAAATGGCGACGAAGGCCCAAAGCACGCGCGACCGCATCTGGAACCTCTTCGCGTATGGCACCCCGACCGAGCCGCCGGCCGCAACCGACGGCAGGTCCGCGAACAATCTCATCAAGCCGGAAAAGAAGGAAGAGCCCAAGTCCAACATGTCGGCCTACGAGGCTGAGCTCAGCGCCATGCGCGTGGCCGCGTCCGAAGAGAATGCGCTCCTGGAGTTCAAGAAAACGCAGGAGCTGGCGTACTGGCAAACGGTTCTCGCGCGCCAGAACGTGACCGCAAAGGATCGCGTCGAGATCGAGAAGCGCGTAGCGAACCTCATCGTCGATACGCGTCGCCAGGAAGCGCAGTCCGCTCTCGCCGTGAAGCGCGAAGAGACCGCCGGGCAACAGGCCCTGGCGCTCGCCCGCCTGGACACTGCCAAAGCCACGACGCAGGCCGCGCTTGATGCCGAGCAGATCACGAAGGTGCAGGCGCTGGAAGCTGAGCGGGCGTTCGAGGCCGCGCGGTATGCGATTCAGTATCAGGCGACGATGGATCGAATCCAGTTGGCGCTGCTCGACCCCAATACTTCGCCGGAGGAGCGGCTGAGGCTTCAGAACGATCTCGAACAGCTGGAGCAGGATCACGTCACGAAGATGATCGGCCTGTCAGGCCAGATTGGAAAAGCGACCCGCGAGGCGGCGGAAGAGTCGGGGAAGATCTGGGACAGCCTCGCAAGCACAATGTCTTCGCTGTGGGATCAGGGTGTCGCGGCGATGATGAACGGCACGCTCACGTGGCGGAATGCCTTCCGTGCCATTGGCATGGAAATGACGCGCTGGTTTGCAACGCAGGTGGTAGGAAAAATGGTTTCCGAGTTCATCGCGGGCGAGGCGCGCAAGCTCGCGGCAAAGCTCGGCTTCGGGCAAGCCGAGGTTGCCCAGCAGGTCGCGACTTCGACGGGGGTTGTTGCGGCGAAAACAACTGAGGCGGTAGGGGTCGGCACTGCGAATGCGGTGTCGGCGGGTTCCGGTGCCGCCTCCGCCATGTCCGGCGTTCCCTATGTCGGTCCTGTTCTCGCGCTCGCGGCCATGGCTGCCGTGTTTGCTGCCGTCATGGGGACGGTCGGCAAGGTCAAGTCTGCTGCCGGCGGCTTCGACATTCCTGCGGGCCTCAACCCCCTGACCCAGCTTCACGAAGAGGAAATGGTGCTCCCCGCGCGGTACGCCAACACCATCCGCGACCTCGCCGCGCAGCGGGGGGAGGGGGTTTCGTCCGATCCCGCTAATGTCGTCAATGTTTATCACTCGTCGAGTCGCTGGACTCAACGTGACGCTGACGACCACGCCAAGATGATCGCCAAGAGCCTGAACAAGCTCGTCGGCGGCGGCTGGAGGCCGGCTTGAGCAACGCAATCCTCCCCGACTTCCCCGGCATCACTATCGACGTTCAGCGCAGCGCCGAGTGGAACACCGTCATCAAGGAAGCCTGGTCCGGCGCGGAAACGCGCGTGGCCCAGCGGACCTGGCCGGTGTGGCTCTACTCGCTCAAGATCGACGTGCTGCGCGCGGACGTAGATGAGATCAACGCGCTCGAAGCCTTCTTCAACAGCCGTGCGGGCGCGTGGGATTCGTTCCTGTTTCGCGACCCCGAGAACGCCCACGTGACCGACCAGCAGTTCGGCGTCTGCGATGGCGTGGCGACGGTCTTCCAGCTCTCGCGCGCCGTGGGCACGTGGATCGAGCCTGTGTGGGCGCCGGCTTCCACGCCCGCGCCTGTCATCAAGCACAACGGCACGCCGCTGGTGCTTGGCACCGATTACTCGCTGGGCGCCAACGGCCGCGTTCTGCTCGCCTCTGCGCGCCCCTCCGGCGTGCTGAGCTGGACGGGTGACTATTTCATGCGCGTGCGCTTTGCCGACGACAAGCTGCAGCTTCAGCGCATTTGCGCCGGGCTGTGGAAAGTGGGCAAGGTCGAGCTGCGTAGCGAGGTGTATCCGACATGATCTCAACCACCCAGGCGCACCTCGATCTGCTGGCCTCGCGGCGCTTCGTGGGGGCTGATCTGTACGAGATCACGTTCGTCGATGGCACCGCGATGCGCTTCTCGGCCGCCCACATCACACAGACGTGGGACGGTCGCGCATGGAACGGTGCAGGCCCCACGTTTGAGCGGGGCGACGTGCGCCGCGTGGCGGGGCTTGAGGCCGACCGCATGGACCTCACCATCTGGCCGCGCGAAGACGATGTGCTGCTCGGCCTGCCCTGGCGTGCCGCGGCCGCCAACGGTGTGTTTGACGGGGCGACCTTCCGCGTTCTGCGCGCGCACTCCGCCGCGCCGGGCGGCCCCATCGTGGGCGCGGTGAAGCTCTTCACGGGCACCGCGGGCGAGGTCGATGTGACGGTGGCCGACGGAATCATGCTCCCGGTGGTCAGTCGCTGGGCCGTGCTGGATCGCAAGATCCCGCTCGCGGTCTTCTCGCCCGATTGCGTCGAGGCCGTCTATTCGCCCGGTTGCGGGCTCTCGCGTTCGGCGCACCAGGTCAATGGCAACGCCTTGGCCGGCAGCACGCGCGCGTTGATCGTCACGGGCCTGGGGGCCGCCAACGGTGCCTACGTGGGCGGCGAGATCCGCATCGTGTCGGGCTTGTCCGCCGGCGCCCGCCGCACCATCAAAACCCACGTCGGTGGCCGGCTGGGGCTCGCGTACCCGCTCCCGCGCAACGTCGCGGCAGGTGACAGCTTCCAGCTCTGGCCTGGTTGCAACGGCACCCGCGCGCGCTGCGCCCAGCTCAACAACTCGGATCGCTTCCGCGGCCAGCCTTACGTCCCGACGCCGGAGACCGCACTGTGACGCCCCCGCCGCTTTCTGCTGCCCAAACCGAACGCATCCTTGCCGCCGCGCTGCTTTGGCTGGGCACGCCCTACCACCACGCTGCACGCGTGCGGGGCGCGGGTGTTGATTGTGCCCAGCTGCTGATTGCTGTCTATGCCGAGGACCTTGGGCTCTTCCCCGTGCCCGAGGTATGGGACTACCCGAAGGACTGGATGCTCCACCGCGCCGAAGAGCGTTTCATGGAAGCGCTGCAAGCGCATGCCGACCCTGTCGACGAGCCCCTGCCGGGTGACGTTGCCTTGTGGAAGTTCGGTCGCTGCTTCGCGCATGCCGGCATCGTTGTCGGCTGGCCGCGCATCCTGCACGCCGATGGGCACGTCGGCCGCGTCACCCTGGGCTGCGCCGACGAAGGCCGGGTGGCTGGCAAGCCGGTGCGGTTCTACCGCATGAGGGGGGCGGCATGAGCTTCGGCGGCGCATCAACCCCGGCCCAGGAACCCTCGCGCATCCTCTCCATGCGCGTGTCGCAAAGCGCGTATGGCACCAGCATTCCCATGCTTCGCGGCACCGCGCGCGTGCCAAGCAATCTCGTCTGGTACGGCGACTTTCTGGCCGAGCGCCATGAGACGCAGACCGGGGGCGGGGGCAAGGGCGGCGGCGGTGGCGGTAGCGTACAGATCAGCTATACGTACAGCGCCGCGATGATGCTGGCCCTGACCGGCGGCCCCGTGCAGGCCGTGCCACGGGTGTGGATCAACAAAGAGATCAAGGGCCTGCCGGACAGTGGCCTTTCTCTGCTCGTGGGGGGCTACGGTCAGGCGCCCTGGTCGCACCTGGTGGCGAACCACCCCGACGAGGCGGTGGGCTATTCGGGCCTCGCCATCGCGTGCGCTGCTCGCTATGACCTGGGCGACGATCCCAGCTCTCCCCAGCTCACGTTCGAAGTCGTGGGTCAGCGCGCCATCAGCAACGGCGACGCGCTGCCTGGCGACGTGATTCACGACCTGGTGTGCGACCGCTTCGAGGGCCTGGGGCTGGACCCCGCCCTGATCGCCGGCGCGAGCAACTACGCGATCTGGTGCGCCGAAAACGCCTTCACCGTCTCGCTGCTCGCCGACTCCCAGAAGCCCGCGCGCGACTGGCTGAAAGACGTGCTCGATGCCACGGTGGCCACGGTCATCGACGATGACGAGCGCATTCGCATCGTGCCCTTGGGCGATCAGCCCGTGGGCGCATGGCAACCGGACACGACGCCGGTCTATGACCTGACCGAGCACGACGTGCTGAGCGACCCCAACGTGCGGCGCAAGCAACCGCAGGACCTGTCCAACACCCTCACGCTTACCTACACGAGCCGCGAGCGCGACTACTCCAGCATTCCGGTCAAGGCGCGCGACATTACGCACGTGAATCAGTACGGGGAGAAGGCCGAGTCAAAAGAGCTTGCCTGCATCACGCGCGCGGACATGGCGATCCACGTGGCCGAAAGCCTTAAGGATCGCGCGCTCTATCAGCTCGCCGAGGTCGAACTGCGGCTCGATGAGCGCTTCATCCTCCTGCAAGCGGCCGACATCATCACGCTCACCTTCGGGCCGCATGCGCTGGACCACTTCCCGCTGCGCGTGCGCGAAGTCACCATCGCCCCCGACGGCGAAATCACCGTGCTGGCAGACGAGTGGCCTGCCGGCGTGGCGAGCCCTGCAAAGATCGAGACGCAGCCGGCAGACGGCTACGTGCCCAACTACAACGTCGCCCCGGGCGACACGCATCCGCCCGTGGTTTTCGAGCCGCCCGTGTCGCTGGCGAGCCAGCCCGAGATCTGGGTAGCGGCCAGCGGCGGCCCGAACTGGGGTGGGGCCGAGGCGTGGGTGTCGCTCGATGACGCCACCTACAGCCGCATTGGCGTCATTACCGGCGCCACCCGGCACGGCATTCTGACCGCCGCATACCCGCTGGGCCCGGACCCTGATGCGACCAACGTCCTGTCGGTCGACATTTCTGCGTCGGGCGGCCAGCTGATGCCCGTGACGCCCGCCGTGCGCGATCTGTTTGAAAGCCTGTGCTTCGTTGGCACCGCAACAGGCGGCGAGCTTGTGGCCTACCAGGGCGCGGTGCTGACCGGCTCCGGTCGCTACAACCTCACTAACATGCGGCGCGGCGCCTACGGCACGAAGCGCCAGGCGCACGCGGCAGGCGCGCAATTCGCCCGCCTGGATGGCGCCGTGATGCGCTACCCGTACAACACCGACCTGATCGGCAAGACGATCTATCTGAAGCTGCGCAGCTACAACAAGTTCGGCGCGCACCTGCAGGACCTCGCTGACGTGGCAGCCCTGGCCTACGTCGTGCGCGGCGCACCGCTGGGTGCTGTCGGCGGGCTCGTGCTGGAGTCGCCCTTCGCCGGCCTCGTGATGGCCGTGCGCTGGAATGCCTACCCGGGGGCTACGCACTACAACATCGAGCTCTACGCGGGCGGCGCAATGCGCAAGGCGCTCAGCACCGTCGACACGCGCTTCGAAGTCACGGTGCAGCAGCTCGTGAGCTGGGGTATCGGGCGCAGCGTGGAAGTGCAGGTGGTTGCCGTGGCGGCCAGCGGCCAGAGCAGCGAGCCCGCCGTGCTGATCGCAACGAAGGCGCAGTGCCCGGCACCCACGATCAGCGTGCAAGACACGTCGAGTTCGATGATCGTCACCGCGAGCCAAAGCAGCGATGCCGCTTACAGGGCCACGCGGATCTGCATCAGCCAGACGCAGGGATTCGACCCGCAAGCCGTCACCCCGTACTACGACGGGCCGCAGACCGCATATCCGTCTCCGACCATCGACGCGGGCACCTGGTACGTGCGCGCCACGCAATACGACCAGTTCGGGCCTGATGGTCTGAACTGGACCACCGAGGTGGGCATTGCGATCTCGGCGTCCGCCGATGGTGTAGCGCGCGTGCCGGATGCCGCTGCGATTACCGCGCCCCCGGGCTCGCCCCCTCCTGATGGGGAGTCGTTCTGGGCCGTGTACGACCTCAAGACCGGAAAGATGGCGATCTGGGATAAGTCCCAGGGCGCGTATCGGTTCGCCGTCACGGAAGACGAACTGGACGACCGGATCTCAGACGAGATCGAGCAGGCCATTCCCCCCGCGATTGAAGCCGGGTGGGTGGGCGGAAAAAACCTTCTTCCCAACTCCGGCGCCGAGGTATCGGCGGACGAATGGACCGTCGATGTGGCGCGCCCGTTCGTGAGCGCGACAGGCACCACGCTGGCGCGAGCGATCTCGACCCTGGAGACCGGGGAGCGCGTGCTTGTGGATTTTGATGGGTCGCTTCTCCGCGACCCGAGGACGAATGCAGTGCTTGTCGTGAGGATCTGAAGATGGCTGAAAGCGTAGTGAATGTGGGAGACGTGCCCGCAGGAGATCCGGTAAATCTGCTCGGCGTGACCGCCGCGGGGCATCTCGTGAAGAAGCCCGCAAGCACGCTCATGCCCGCTTCTGCGGCGAGCGGTTTCGCCCCTGCAGCTCACGTGGGGACCCGCGGCGACGCGCATGCGGAGGCAACGGATACGGCTGCGGGCTTCATGAGCGCTGCGAGCGTCGTCAAGCTCGGCGGCATCGCATCCGGCGCCACCGCAAATGCCACGGACTCGGCCCTGCGCGACCGAAGCTCGCACACGGGCACCCAGGGGATCAGCACAGTCGAAGGGCTGCCGGCGGCTCTGAATGGAATCAACTCCGAGCTTGACAGTCTGCAGCTGGGGCAGGCCGAGCGCCCGACGCAGACGCAGGCCGATGGGCGCTATCTGCGCTCGGGCGTGGCGGTTTCGCTGAGCGAGGCAATCAACGAAGCGGCGGCGTCGGTTGTCTCGTCCGCAACCGCGTCAGCGATCTGGGCCGCAAAGGGCAACAACATCGCGCTGACCGGCACTGCAACGATCACTGCATTCCCGGCAGCACCGCAGGCGGGCGCCGTGCGCTGGCTGACCTGCGCGGCCGGTATCACGATCACGAACAGCGCCAACATTGCCGTCCAGGGGGCGGCCTCATACACGACGCGCGCGGGCGACGTGCTGCGCGTTGAAGCGATCACGACCACGACATTCCGCGTATCGATTTTTGCAGCCAACGGTCGCTCCCCGCTGTATCGCCCTGCAGCGCTGGTGACGGGGTATACGAACGGATGGGAAGCCTACCCAGGTTTCGAGCCGCGCTACTGGCGTGACTGCTCGGGGGCGACACACCTTGAGGGGGCGATCCGTTCGGGGGCGGTGGGGCAGCCGGCATTCACCCTGCCTGCGGGGTTCCGTCCGGTCCTGACGAACTTCGGCGCAGCGGTTGTTTCGAATGCTGCGTTCGGGTTCGTGCAAATCTCGACCGCGGGGGTTTTGATGCCCACCGTGCCGTCGGTGAATGACTACATCTATCTGAGCGGGATCGTCTTCCTGTCGGTTGCGTAACGATGGCCGTCACCCTCGACCGCAACCTCAACAGCCTGCCGCGCCCGGCGGGCATGAACTACATCGGCCTCGCGCAGACCGGTGCGGCTGCGGAGCAGCGCGTGCGCGAGGCGATCTCGGCCGGCCTGGTCGCCGTTTCCCCCGGCGTGCGCTACTGCCTCGCCGGCTACATCGCGACCATCGGCTGCACCGCCCGCCTGCGCATCCGCTGGTTCAATGCAGCCGGCGAGCTGATGCCCGATACGGGCGACGCCACGGCGCCGGTCGCGACCGATACGGGCGGGGGCGCGGACCTCGCAAACTGGCCGCGCGTGCATGTGTTCGCCCTGGCGCCGTCCGGCGCGGCCTGGCTGCAGTATCGGCTCGCGCAGACCCCTGTTGCGGGCGCGACGTCCTGCACCGTTTGCCTGCTGCGCCCGACGGTTGAAGAGGCGCTACCGGGGCAGACCGAGCCATCGCTGTGGGCTGAGTCTGCCGCAGGCACGCGCGCGGCGATTCGTGAGTCGCAGGACTACCTGGCGAGCGAACTCGCGGCCACCGCCTCGCGCGTGACCGAGCTTTCCGCCTCATCGGCCGCGGCGGATGCGCGCATCAAGGCCGAAGAGGAAGTGCGTGCCGAGCGCGACCGGGCGCTGTCGCGCTCCGTGCAGCAGGTCGGCGCAAGGCTGGAGTCTGGCGGCGATGTGAATAGCGCAATCGTGCAAGTCACGACGCTGGCCGAAGCCACCGCCGCCGGCGCGTCCGGGTCCTGGGGCGTGCTGATCGATGCCAACGGCAAGATGACCGGCATCAAGCTCTTCAACGATGGCACGACCGGCAAGCTCCTGATTTCTGCCGATGAAACGATCATCGACGGCACCGTGCTCGCCCGGCACTTGTCGGCAGAGACGATCAACGCGGTGAGCGTGCTGGCCGCGCAGGGCGTTTTTGATGAGCTGTCGGGTCGGTCGCTTTCGTTCATCAGCGCGGATCTCGGCTCCATCAATGCCGGCCAGGTGTCGTTCAACGCCGCCGGCTGGGGGTGGCTCAGATCAAACACGAAGTGGTGGGCCGATGGTGCGGCCGGCTGGGTTCTCGCGCGCCACGACAATGGAACCACGTTTGCGGATTTCGTCGCCGGGGCCTGCCGCATTCGCATGCACAGCTCGGGCGAGGCCGGCATCAGCTTTCCTAATTTCAGCGTGGACAATGCTGGCAACGTGGTCGCGAAGGGCGACATCGAGGCCACCAAGTTCCTGGCGCGCAGCGCTACCACGGGCGAGCGCACGGAGCATACAGAGAAGGGCTTCTACGTGTATGCGGCGAACAACGTCCTGATCGTCGAGGTCGGGGAGTTCCGCTCGTGAGCCAGGGCATCCGTCTCCGCGATCTCGCAAACCGCGTCATCTTCGATAGCACGTGGCGCTGCACGCGGGTGATCGAGACGTTCGACACGGGCGCATCAAACGGAAGCCGCTCCTACGCACTGGGGGCAGGGGAGGAACTCTTCTACATGGCGCTGCCCGTGCAGGCCACGAACGAGTCGCTCGTGGCCGAGTACCCGCGCATCAGCGTGAGCGGCGGCGTGGTCTCGTGGGCATTCGTCGGGGGCGTGCCCTTCGCGACTCACAAAACGAGCATGCGCCTCGTGGTGGGGGTCGTGGCATGACCTACGGCATCCGCGCTCGCCGCGTCAATGGAGGGGGCGTTCAGTTTGATCCCACCTACTGCAACCTGGTCGCACGCAGCGCCGGCTCGCTTGCCGTGACCGCGTGGGACGGCTGGTCGGGCGCGCGCGCCGCCACGCTGAGCTTCGACAACCCCTCGGGCCTTGCGATGGTTGCCTACCGCGCGAGCGCGCTCACGGCCTGCATGCTCGTAACGTCCTCGGGCACGACGAGCTCGTTCAAGTTCATCAGCTACGACGCTTCGACCGTCGACTACTGGATTTTCGATGTGCCGCAGTACGGCACGCGCTACTACGAGGCGGCCTACGGTATGCGCGTGAAGCGCCTGGATGGTTCCGTGGCTTTTGATTCCCGCTACCGCTACATGCGCGTGCTCGACATCGTGCGCACCGAGGCGGCCGCTTTCTCGCGCAGCTACGGCGCCGGCGTGGTGCCGGCGGTCATCGTGGGCGCAAACAGCTATCGGTGGCTGGCTCAGACGGACTTCCCCGGCGATCAGTGGGTGTTCGTTCGCCAGCAGTACGGGGCGATCCGCACCGCCGGCGCTGACGTGACTGGCGACACGCTGATCATCACTGCGACCCCTTTTGGCAATCCGAACTATCCGGGCGGGGACTATGTGGAAGGTCCCCTTGAGATCCCGGGCAATTTCAAAACGCTTGTCGACGTGGCGAGCTTGTAATCAGGAGACGACGTGCCATTCATTCGAGAGTTCATCACGCCCACGGGCGTGCCAACGCACTACCACCGGGCCACGCACATTGGCGTGCGTGCTGCTGGAGTGTTCGTCGTCGTGAATTCCTGGGCAACGCAGGCCATGCACGATCAGGAAGGCGCGCCCGTGGCCTGGCAGGACACCTACGGCCCCGCGCCGCTGTCGGCCCTCGCGGGTGAAGATCCGCTCGCGTCCGCAGAGACCTGGCTCGCCAGCGCGGCGGGCCCCTTCGCGGGCGCAGAGCTGCACACGCCCTCGCGGAATCTCGATCTCGCCCAGGCGCAGGCCCGGGCGTGGGAGCGCGTCAAGGCGGGCCGCAACGCCGCTGAGGTAGGGGGCTTTGACGTGCCCGGCATTGGGCGGTTTGATTCTGACGCGATCAGCCAGCAGCGCATTGTTGGCGCCATCGTTGCGGCCCACATGCCCAGGCCTGTGGAGCAGGGCGCCTGGGTGATTGTCTGGACGCTCGCCGACAACACGGCCATCGAGCTTGATGCGGAACAGATGATCGACGTGGGCAACAGGCTTGCCGCGCACGTCGACGCGACGCATCAGCGGGGGCGATTCTTGCGCGAACGTATCGCGTCCGTCGAGGTTGTCGAGCAGGCAAATCTCATCGTCTGGACGCCTGCAGACGCCCCCGTGCCCGAAGCGCCGCCCGCGCCTGGTGCCGCCGAAGACGGGGTGGGCGCATGAGCGAGCCGACCACCACGACCGCCGCGGGCTACGCCATCAGCGCCGGCATGATCACGATCACGGGCGGCATCATCGGCATGCAGTACGACGCGCTGCTGGCCGCGCTGACCGGCGCGCTCTTCGCGCTCGCGCTGCACGGCGAGCAGTTGCCGCCCTGGCGCCTGGGGATCTGGCTCGTCACGAGCGTAATGATCGCCGCCTGGGCCTCGCCCGCGCTCACGACTTGGCTTGTGAGTATGGCCGAAAGCCTCCAGCCCGCCACCGAAGCGCTGCGCCTCACGTGCGCGGCTCTGATCGGAGCGGGCTCGAAGAGCCTGATTCCCGCCGTGATGGGGCGCGCGGCCCGGACTATCGAAGGGGGCCAATGATGATCCTCTCCCTGATTCACCTCGCCGCCACGCTGGCGATTCTGGCCCGCGTTGTTGTCGTTCTCAACCGCACGGACCGGCGTACCCGGCTGACCTACCTCGTGCCCCTCATTGCGTTCGCCGTCGCGGCGCTCGCAACGGGGCTCGAGCCCTTCTTTCGCCCCGAGCACACCACGCCCGCGCAGATGGCATTCGCGGTGGCCGCCGCTGTGGCGGCCTGGACGTGCGCCCGCTCGAATCGCCGCCGCAGGAGGTTGAACCAACATGATCAATGAACAACTCACCCCCAATTTCAGCCTGCGGGAACTCACGCGCAGCGAATTCGGCGAGCGGCGCGGCTGGCTCAATATGCCGACGCCCGAGGCTCTCGCAAACCTGCGCAAGACCGCCGAAGGCCTGGAGCGGATTCGCGCGCTGGCCGGGCGCCCCATCGTTGTCCAGAGCGGCTATCGCATGCCGGCGCTCAACGGCGCTATTGGTGGCGCGCAGAACTCGCAGCACGTCACCGGCCAGGCGGCCGACATCAACGCCGGCGGTCTATCGCCCCGCGCCCTGGCTGAGCTGATTCGCGGCGCCATCACTCAGCTCGGTGTGGATCAGCTGATTCTGGAGTACCCGGATAACTGCGGCTGGGTGCACGTGAGTTTTGCGCCGAAGCCGCGCGGACAGGTGCTCACGAAACTGAGCGGGCGGCCGTATCTGCCGGGGCTGGTGGCATGAGCGCGCCCGTGATGCTCCCCGGCTGGGTGCGTCTCGCGGCGCCGCTGGCCGCGCTCGCGGCTGTCGCCCTGGGCGCGTATCTCCTGGGCGTGCATGCGTCTGCACCGCAGCCCGAGGTGATCTCGCCCGCCGTCGCGCAAAGTCAGCCGGATGGCTCCGTGGTCGCCGCGCGCGCCCCCGCGTCCAGCCCTGCCGCCGCGGGCAAGGCCCCGCATCAGATCCCCCGCGGTGCCGTCGAAGAGCGCCGCGTCAGCGTCACAGTCAAACCTCATGCCCCGGCGCCTGGCGCCGGGCAAAGCAGCCCGGCCGAGCCCGCATCGGTGCGCGTGGATCTGTCCCTGATCCGCCAGGGGGAAGGGCGCCGAGTCGTCGCGAGCAGCCCCGACGGGGATATTGTCGGGGCGCTGGACGTGCCCATCGAGCCGGCGCTGATGCCTGTATCGCGCCCCTGGGCTGCCGGCCTGAGCTGCGAGCCCAGCAATTGCCAGCGCACCCCCGGCGCGTGGGTGGATCGCGACCTGGGGCGCGTGCGGCTGGGCGCCGAGGTCCTGCGCCAGCCCGACGGGCGAACCGCCGTTCGGGCGCGGGCGGGGTGGGCTTGGTAACTGACAAGCGGCACTCTGCACCTCAAAAAAGACTTGCACATAGCGCGCATCGCGCTATACTAAACACATCAGCACAGCAATCCGCTAGCGCTGAACCTCGCAAGGAGATGATGATGATTCACGAATTCAACACTATCGCGATCAACAAGACGACTTCCGGCCGTCAGTACAAGCTGAGTCGCCCTGGTGACTTCGCGGTGGGGGATGTGCTGGCTGTCCGTGTTGCGGACATCTCTAGCGAAGATTTCTCCGGCCTCAGCCGTCGCGCGCTGTGGGCCGCTGAGGCAAAGGCGATTGCCGCAGGTCGTTTCACGCTCGAAGGCCGCTACAAGGTAACCGGACTGGGCAACGAGTATCGCGACGACGAGACGGGTGATGTCTTTATCAATGCGTACGTGGAGGCTCTGTAATGTTCAAGAACGGTCCCTTCACTTTCGAAAGCGGCGAAAGCCGCTCCGTCAATGGCGCAAAGACGGTGCGCTGGAACATGTCCTACGGCGCCCAGGACATGGGTTGGCATACCCTGCCTGCCAGCGCCACGCAGGCGGAAGTGCTCGAGGCGTTCTCGAGCGAGCGCGCCCGGTTTGAACGAGCGGCGCGGAGCGATCACGCGCCCGACGTACTGCGTCTCGCTGACTCCGCAGGCAACGCGCTCGCGACGATTGAGGTCACGACCTGGCCGGACGGGATGTCTGGTTGCATTCCTGATGACCAGTTCGAGTTCTGGCTTCTCACGGAAACCAAGCCCACGCGCGGCCGCTCGATCACGCTGCAGGAGTTCGCGGCGATATGCGCGAAGAATCCCCCGTCGCCGCTGCAGTGGGTGTGCGGCCTGCTGCCGGGCGACGTGCTGACGAGCGATCTGGAGTCGTGGCGGGCCCCCACGTCATGGGAACTCCGGCACATCGTCGGCGAGGGCAGCTTTACGGGCATTACAGGCGCCCAGGCCGCTGCGCTTGTCGGCGTGACGCCGCAGAATTTCCGCAAGTACCTGGCCGCTGACAGCGCATCGACGCGCCAGCCGATGGGATTCGCGATGTGGCACGCCCTGCTGCACAAGCTTGGCGTGAAAAGCATGAGGGCTGTCGCGTGAAGATCGAACTCAGCGGGCTTACCGACATCGAACTCATCACATTGATCAGCTCGGCATCTGCCGAGCTTGCCGACCGGCTCAAGAATCCGACTGTCGTCAAAAGGGTTCCTGCTGTTGAGCGGACGGTCCTCGTCAAAGAGCCGGGCGCGGATGACAAGGATTTTGTGCTGACGATCAAATCGCTGGTGCAGAAGGGCGGGTACATCAAAGCGGCAGAGCGCCGCCGCGTTGCGGAGATCGCCGCGAATTACCCGGAATGGGTTTCACGGCAGCAGTTGCCTACGGACTCGGGGACGGGCTCATGGGGGAAGGCGCGCTCCTTTCACGGCATTGCGCGTGCGAAGGAGCGGTGATACAGTCTCTCGACTGCCGGATAGGCAGCTCAGCAAATCAAGTCATGTCTGCATAACTACTGCCGAATAGGCAGCAAAAGCCCGCTTCGCGCGGGCTTTTTCTTGCAAACGATACTGTATGTTTGTACAGTATTTGTATGAAAGTCTTGCTTGTCGAACTCATGCGCCTCGGGGTTCCGCGCCCCAAGGAAGAGGCCCGCGCGGCAGATCCGCTTGTTGGTGATCTGATCGTCTATACCGTCGTGGGCTACAACTCCCCGCGGATGGCCGGCTTGCGCGCGCCCTCTGGCTATGGGGATGTGCGCGTCGACCTCATCAATCCGCTCTTCGCCCCGTGGATCGCGGCCACGTCAGCTGACGGCATGACGATCAAGGGTACGCAGCGAGTCTCTCGGGGCGACGTTAGCGCCGAGTATGCGCAGGCATGGTGGATACGATTCGCGCCGGCGGACGCCCCCTGGAGCTCGCCTTACGAGCACCCCCAGTGCGGGAGGCTTGCTGGCCGGGAGGGGCCTCTGTGACGGGGCGGAAGAATTGCCCGATGCTGACCACCCTAGGGATTTGCATGATGCTGGGCCGAGAAATGATTCCATCGAACAGCGGGTCCGTGCCCCCAAAATTTACGCATGACCGGTTGAGTGCCTTGGAACTCGGGGCGGTCTGAGTCCCTTCCCGGGCACCAAGGCGTGAGCGCCATGGTATTCGTCACAAGCCCTCTCGTTTCTGCAGCCCCCGGGGGTGCCGATTCCGGGCAGGGTTCTTCAGGCGGGCGTGGCTCGCCTTCTGCCTTCTTTCATTGCCATGCTCCCAGAGGCAACAGAAGGCGCACTTCAAAAGGGTGGCGATCGAGAAGACCTGCGGGGGCGCGCACGAGACCGCTGCGGCAAACGGATGTTCCGGCCCGAGACGAAGAAATGGTGGCAGCGCCGGGCCTGGTGACCGTCAGGCATGGCGTCCTCCTGCGGGTTTCCTGGCGGATGGCGGACGTTCCCCCGGCCATCATTGTGCGCCGGGGTTCGAAGGTTTTATCGCGGATCTTCGCTCAAGCCAGTCATCAAAGCGCTCGCGGGCAACGTTCGTGAGTGCGTCGCGAAATGCGGTTCTGTCCTGTTTGTAAAGGCAGTGACGGATCGCGACGTAAGGCGTCAGTGTGTCGTCGGGATTCTCCCGTTCGAATTCCGCCTGATACTCTTTCACGGCCACGATGTTATCGCGTACAAAAGCATTGAGATCGCGCCGGCTGAGGCTGGGGCTGATCTTCATGATGTCTGCCGTAAGGCTGTCAACCTTATGCGGCTCGAAGACAAAATTCGGGAAGAAGTGCTGCGCAATCCTCAATAGCCCGAAGGCGTTCAGGGGGGATGGCGTCGTGGTGCGCCGTGGCGCCTGTTGCGGCTGGGGAGGACCCAGCGCGTCGGTTTCTTCCGTCTCGGCCATTTCGATTTCATGCAGCGTGGCTTCGTGAATCAGCTTGAATTCTCTGTCGGCCAGCTCGAAGAGGGCGGCAAGCGTGTTGATGCGCCGCTTCAGGTGGTTGGGGATGGCTTTCTTGTACTTGATCTTGTGGTCGAGAACGCTCCAGGAGTCCTGGACGATCGTTCGGACCTGGATCTCAAAGGCCAGGTTGGCGTAATCCTGGTATTCCTCCGCGGTGCTGCGCGGGGGGCCGAGCTTTACGTCCAGGTGTAGCCCTTTGTAGCCAAAGTGGCTTTCGGTGCTCTCGATGGCGGCAATCCTGTCTGTGATGTCGAGTACCGAAAAGTGCTGCTCGATGATGCCGCGGATTTTTTCGATGTCGTCTTCATACAGGCAGACAATGCGTATTCCGATAAGGTCGGATATGTACTCCTTTATGGCGTACTGTTTCTTTTCTTTTTCCAGGTTTTCCCGGTATTTCAGGTTGAATTTCCGGATGCATTCTTCCCGGTCTTTCACCCGTCCTTCGATTTTTGATATCTCGACGCTTTTATTCCGCGCGACCAGGGCGGTGAGCAGCGCAATGTAGGAGTCTTTTGCGTCTTCGATGCGCTTTATGTTCGCCCCGTAGTAATCCCGGAATTCTGCTTTTTCTCGTTCAAAATCTGTTGAGGGCACGTGGCTTCTCCTGTGAGTGAGCCGGCTTTGGATAGCCTGGGATGCAGGACAGGGGTCAGGCATTGATGGATAGCACGTGAATCCGGTGCCGAGAAGGCCTGTCGCGTTGCGGTCGTTCGGAAGCGTGCAGGCGGCACGTGCGTTGCGAACGGTGTCGATCACGTTCGTGGGTGCCTTCGCGGACGCTGGCTGCGGACGCCTCCCGCATCGTGGCAGAGTGCGGCGCACTTCTCCAGTCGCGCCCTGTGCGGCTTGCATGCGGCCCGGCTTCAATTTTGCCGCGTCGATGCCGGCTGTCCGGGCGGACCGTCACGGCGCCGTGCCGCCGGCTGCGTGGCCCGGGCAGGGGCGTGCTGCATGCTAAGATCGGCGCCCTCGCCAGAAGAGGTTTCTCCATGATTGCAATCATCGGTGGCAGCGGTCTGAGCCAGCTTTCCAATCTCGACATCCAGCGGCGCCAGGTGGTGCGCACGCCTTACGGCGAGCCCTCAGGCGCCTTGCTGTTCGGCCACCTCTGCGATCAGGACACGGTGTTCGTCGCGCGCCACGGCTACGGCCACACGATTCCGCCGCACGCGGTCAATTACCGCGCCAACCTGTGGGCGCTCAAGCAGGCCGGCGCGGAGGCGATCATTTCGGTGGCGTCGGCCGGCGGCATCCAGGACCATCTTTCTCCGGGCACGATCGTGGTGCCGGACCAGATACTCGATTACACCTGGGGCCGCCAGGCGACTTTCTTCGACGGCGTGGATACCCCCGTGGTGCACGTCGATTTCACCGAGCCTTACGATCCGGCGCTGCGCCAGCGGATTCTCGCGGCCGCCCAGGCCGCCGACGAGCCCGTGATCGACGGTGCGACCTATGCGGCGATGCAGGGGCCGCGCCTGGAGACGGCGGCGGAAGTCACGCGGCTCGAGCGCGACGGCGCCAACGTGATCGGCATGACGGGCATGCCCGAGGCGCTGCTGGCACGCGAGCTGGAGCTGCCCTACGCTGCGATCGTGCTGGTCGTCAATGACGCGGCGGGCCGCCGCAGCGCGCGCCATGGCATCCGCATGGAAGAGATCGAAACCACCGCGCGCCAGGCCATGGGGCGCGTCCTCAAGCTTCTGCAGCATTTCTGCACGCACGCCTGACGGCGGGGAGGCGACGATGATCCGCGACATCCTGCGCATGGGAGACCCCCGTCTGCTCGAGCGCGCGCACGAGGTGGAGGCCTTCGACACGCCTGCGCTGCACGCGCTCGTGACCGACATGCTGGACACCATGGAGGCCGCGGGAGGCGTGGGGCTGGCCGCGCCGCAGATCGGCGTGCCGCTGCGGGTGGTGATCTTCGGCTTCGAGCATAGCGAGCGTTACCCGGACGCGCCCGCCGTGCCGCAGACGGTGCTGGTGAATCCGGTGCTGGATTTTCCGGACGACCAGATGGAAGACGGCTGGGAGGGGTGCCTTTCGGTGCCGGGCCTGCGTGGCATGGTGCCGCGCCACCTGCGCCTGCGCTACAGCGGTTTCGATGCGCGCGGCGAGCGCATCGTGCGCGAGGTGGAGGGCTTTCACGCGCGCGTGGTGCAGCACGAATGCGACCATCTCGATGGCCGCCTCTACCCGACGCGCATGCGCGACCTTGCGCGTTTCGGCTTCACGGACGTGCTGTTTCCGGTCTGAGCCGCACGGGCTCAGGCGAACATTTCGGTGGGCGTCATGCCGAAGCTGCGCCGGAACGCCGCGATGAAGGCCGAGGGCGACGCGTAGCCGGCATCCAGCGCCACACGCGTCACGCGCTCGCCGCGGCCCAGCGCGGTCAGCGAGAGCAGCAGGCGCAGGCGCTGGCGCCAGTCACCGAAGCTCATGCCGGTCTGCTCCATGAAGAGTCGCGTCAGGCTGCGCTCCGACAGCCCCGCCAGGGCAGCCCAGGCGGCAAGCGTGCGGGCGTCGTCGGGGGCGGCCTGCAAGGCGTGGCAGACGCGCAGCAGGCGGGCGTCGGCGGGCATGGGCAGATCGAAGGCCACTTCCTCCAGCGCGGAGAGTTCGTCGACGAGCACCGCGATCAGGCGCCCATTGGGGCCCTCGCTGGCGTAGTCGGCGGGCAGGGTCGAGAAACGCACGATGAGCTCGCGCACCAGTGGCGACATGGTGACCACGCGGCAGCGCGGCGGCGCCCAGCTCATGAGCGCGCTCGCCACGTAGAGGCTGCGCATTTCGGTATGCGCCACGTTGGCCGCCTGGTGTTCGGTGTGCGGAGGAATCCAGATCGCGCGCGACGGTGGCGCCATGAAGCTGCCTGCCCGCGTCTGCAGCTCGACGAGGCCGGAATAGGCCCAGCTCAGCTGCCACCAGTCATGGTCGTGCCACGGCGTGAGCGAGCCCGGCAGCAGGCTTTCGACGCGTGCCACCACGGGCCGGGGCAGCTGACGGAAGCGCGGGATGCTGCGGATGATGATGTGTTGGCCGTTTTGCGACATATTCTGGCATTTTGACGTTAGACGGCATGTGGGCTCCTGCTTATATTCCCGATCTGCGGCCACGGCAAGTGGCTGTTCCTCTGGAGCCTGTCTTGACGACACAAAGCGCGGCGCTGCCGCAACAACACACTTCCTACCGCGTGCTCGGCGCCATCAGCGTGTCGCACTTCCTCAACGACATGATGCAGTCGCTGATCCTGGCGCTGTATCCGCTGCTGAAAGGGGGCTTCAACCTGAGCTTCGCCCAGATCGGCATGATCACCTTCACCTACCAGGCCACGGCTTCGCTGCTGCAGCCCCTGATCGGGCTCTATACCGACCGCCGGCCCCAGCCTTACTCGCTCGCGCTGGGGATGTGCTGCACCCTCGTGGGCCTCTTGCTGCTGGGCACGGCCAGCAACTACGCGATGCTGCTGGTGGCGGCCGCGGTGATCGGGCTGGGTTCGTCGATCTTTCACCCCGAATCCTCGCGCGTGGCGCGCATGGCTTCCGGCGGGCGGGTCGGGCTGGCGCAGTCGCTGTTCCAGGTGGGGGGCAACGCGGGAACCGCGCTCGGCCCGCTGCTGACCGCGCTGGTGGTGATTCCGAACGGGCAGGGCAGCGTGGCGTGGTTCGCGCTGCTCGCGCTGGTCGCGATCGCGGTGCTGTGGCGCGTGGGCCAGTGGTATGCGGCGCAGCAGGCGAGCGGGCGCTTCAAGACCGGCCAGCGGCATGACCCGGCACAGGGCGCGCTGTCGCGCAGGCAGGTGGCCGGGGCGATCAGCGTGCTGCTGGTGCTGATCTTCTCGAAGTATTTCTACATGGCCAGCATGTCGAGCTACTTCACTTTCTACCTCATGCACAAGTTCGGCCTGTCGGTGCAGACGGCGCAGGTGCATCTGTTCATCTTCCTCTTCGCGGTGGCCGCCGGCACCGTGATCGGTGGCCCGCTGGGCGACCGCTTCGGGCGCAAGCGCATCATCTGGGCGTCCATCCTGGGCGTGGCGCCTTTCACGATGGTGCTTCCTTACGTGGGGCTGGAGCTCACCACGCTGCTGAGTTTCGTGATCGGCGCGCTGCTGGCCTCGGCCTTCACCTCCATCGTGGTCTATGCGCAGGAACTCATGCCCGGCCGCGTCGGCATGGTGGCGGGGCTGTTCTATGGCTTCGCGTTCGGCATGGGCGCGGTGGGGGCGGCCGTGCTGGGCAAGCTGGCTGACCTGACGAGCATCGATTTCGTCTATCAGGTGTGCGCCTTCCTGCCCCTGCTGGGCCTGCTCACGGCGTTGCTGCCCGACATGCGCCGGCGCGGCTGACGGCTTGTGTTGCGCTGCAGCACGGGGCACACTGCAGCGCATCCCGCACAACGAGCGCCCCGCCCATGCCGCGTGCCGCAACCAGCCTGAATCTCGCCTTGCAAGGCGGGGGCGCTCACGGCGCCTTCACCTGGGGCGTGCTCGATGCCCTGCTCGAAGACGGGCGCTATGTTTTCGAGGGCATCAGCGGAACGAGTGCGGGTGCCATGAACGCGGTGGCGCTCGCCGATGGCTGGCTGCGGGGCGGCGCGGAGGGGGCACGCGCGGCGCTGGAAGCGTTCTGGGAAGGGGTGGCGCGCGCGGCGCCGGCCGAGCTGGTGCCGCCCTTGCTGGATGCCGCCCAGCTCACCCCGGGGCTCAGCTGGATGCTGCAGCTCTCGCGCTGGTTCTCGCCTTACCAGCTCAACCCGCTGGACGTGAATCCGCTGCGCGATCTGGTCGAGGCGAGCTTTGATTTCGCGCGGCTGCGGCGCGACTCACCCTTCGAGCTTTTCGTGGCCGCCACCCACGCCAACAGCGGCCACCTCAAGCTGTTTCGCAACCCCGAGCTCAGTGCCGACGCGCTGCTGGCCTCGGCCTGTCTGCCGACCTTGAGCCGCGCCGTGGTGATAGACGGCGAGCCTTACTGGGACGGCGCCTATGCGGCGAACCCCGCGGTGTTTCCGCTGTTCCGTTTCTGTGCGAGCCCCGACATCCTGATCGTGATGCTCGCGCCCCTGCAGCATGAGCGCACGCCGCGGGGCGTCGAAGAGATCGAGCAGCGCGCGCTCGAACTGGGCTTCAACAACGCCTTCCTGCGCGAAATGCGCCTGCTCGCGGCGATGCGCGAGATGGCCGGCGAAAGCGGCTGGCTCGCCGGCTCACTGGAGCAGCGGCTGCGCCGTGCGCGCTTTCACATGATAGAGGGCGACGAGGCCCTGGCCGGCCTGGGCGCGGCCACCAAGGTGGTGGCCAACCTGGCGTTCCTGCACCGCCTGCGCGACGCGGGCCGTGCGCGCGCGCAGCAGTGGCTTGTCGCGCAGGGCGGGGCGGTGGGCCGCCGCGCCAGCCTCGATGTGGGCCGGATGTTCCTGCCGCGCTGAGACGTCGGCGACGAATTGGGCGGTTTTTCCCGGGCTGTTCCTCGCGGCATTATTTGCCGCCCCGGCAATAATCGCTCCATCCGGCAGAGGCACGCATGGCTGAAGACAGCGATCTCGAGAAAACCGAACCCGCGTCACCACGACGCATAGAAAAGGCACGCGAAGAGGGCAACGTTCCCCAATCGCGGGAGCTGTCGACTTTTCTCGTCCTCATGACGGGGGTGTGCACGCTGTGGGCGATTTCCGGCTGGGCCACCCAGCGCGTGCGCTCGCTGCTCGAGCATGGCCTGAGCTTCGGGCGCACCGAAGCCTTCAGCCAGGGGTTCATGTACGAGCAGCTCGTGCGCCTGAGTACCGATGCGCTGCTGGTGCTCGCGCCCTTCTTCTTCGTGATGGTGATCGCCTCGCTGGGCGCGCCCGTGCTGCTGGGCGGCTTCGTGTTCTCCACGCAGGCGATGGGGCTCAAGCTCGACCGGCTCAACCCGATCAGCGGGCTGGGGCGCCTGGTGTCGCTGCAGAGCGCGGTGGAACTCGTCAAGGGCGTGCTCAAGAGCCTGCTCGTGGGGTGCATCGGCGCGTGGGCCCTGTGGGCGCACCGGGGCGAGATCCTCGCGCTGTCGACGATGCCGCTGGTGTCGGGGCTCACGGGGTTCGGGCATGTGCTGCTCGTGTGCTCGCTGACGGTCGTGGCCGGGCTGGCGCTCGTGGCCGGCGTGGACGTGCCTTTCCAGCTCTGGCGCTACTACGACCAGCTCAAGATGACCAAGGAAGAGGTCAAGCAGGAATTCAAGGAGCAGGAAGGCGATCCGCAGCTCAAGGGCCGCATCCGCGCCCGGCAGCGCGAGATGGCGCGCCGGCGCATGATGGCCGAGGTGCCCAAGGCCGACGTGGTGGTCACCAACCCGACGCACTTCGCCGTGGCGCTCAAGTACGAGGCCGCCAACATGGGCGCGCCCAAGGTGGTGGCGAAGGGGGCCGATCTGGTGGCGGCGGCGATCCGCGAGCTGGCCGCCGAACACAAGGTGCCCTTGCTCGAGGCGCCGCCGCTCGCGCGCGCGCTGTTCCGCCATACCGAAGTCGGCGAGCAGATTCCCGCCGGGCTGTATACGGCCGTGGCCGAGGTCATGGCTTACGTCTTCCAGCTGAACCACTTCCTGGCCGAAGGGGGCGAGGCGCCCGAGCTGCCGCGCGAGCTGGCGGTGCCCCCCGGCATGGACCCCGGCGCGCCCGATGACCCGGCCGCCACGACGCACTGATACCCATGGCAAACGATAGCAACGCGCTGGATCTCAAACAGCTCTTCGCCCCGTCCAACATCCGCCAGCTCGCCGCGCCGCTGCTGCTGCTGACGGTGCTGGCGATGATGGTGCTGCCGCTGCCGGCCTTCGCGCTGGACGTGTTCTTCACCTTCAACATCGCCATCTCGATGATGGTGCTGCTGGTGGCGATGTACACGCGCAAGCCGCTGGACTTCTCGGTGTTCCCGACCGTGCTGCTGGTCACCACGCTGCTGCGCCTGTCGCTGAACGTGGCCTCCACGCGTGCGGTGCTGCTGCACGGACACACCGGGCCCGACGCGGCGGGCAAGGTCATCGAGGCCTTCGGCCACTTCCTCGTGGGTGGCAACACCGCGGTCGGCATCGTGGTGTTCATCATTCTCACGGTCATCAACTTCGTGGTCATCACCAAGGGTGCGGGGCGGATTGCCGAAGTGGGCGCGCGCTTCACCCTCGACGCGATGCCCGGCAAGCAGATGGCGATCGACGCCGACCTCAACGCCGGCCTCATCGACGACAAGGAAGCCAAGCGGCGCCGTGCCGAAGTCGCGCAGGAAGCGGACTTCTACGGCGCCATGGACGGTGCCTCGAAGTTCGTGCGCGGCGACGCCGTGGCGGGCATCCTGATCCTCATCATCAACATCGTGGGCGGCCTCATCGTGGGCGTCGTGCAGCACGACATGGAACTCGGCCGCGCCACGCACCAGTACACGCTGCTCACCATCGGCGACGGCCTGGTCGCCCAGCTGCCCGCGCTCATCATCTCGGTGGCCGCCGGCATGGTGGTCTCGCGCGTGGGCGACGACGACGAGGACATCGGCGCGCAGTTCGTGAACCAGCTCTTCAGCAACCCCATCGTGATGGTGCTGACGGCGGCGATCCTGCTCGTGCTGGGGCTGATTCCCGGCATGCCGAACTTCGTCTTCCTGCTGCTGGCCGCCGGGCTCGGCGCGCTGGCGTGGTATCTGAACAAGCAGCGCGCGCAACCCGAGGAGGTCGCGCCGCCCCCCGACGCCGCCGCCCAGCAGGCCGCCCAGCAGGCCGAGGCGCAAGAGGCGAGCTGGTCCGACGTGACGCCCGTCGATGTGCTGGGGCTGGAAGTCGGCTACCGGCTCATTCCCATGGTGGACAAGAGCCAGGACGGCGAGCTGCTCAAGCGCATCCGGGGGCTGCGCAAGAAATTCGCGCAGGAAGTCGGCTTCCTCGCCGCGCCCGTGCATATCCGCGACAACCTCGAACTGCGCCCCAACGCCTACCGCATCACGCTCAAGGGCGTGGACGTGGGCAACGGCGAAGCCTGGCCGGGGCAGCTGCTGGCCATCAACCCGGGGCGCGTGTCGGGCCCGCTGGCCGGCAACGCCACGACCGACCCCGCGTTCGGGCTGCCGGCGGTATGGATCGAATCGAGCCGGCGCGAGCAGGCGCACGCGCTGGGCTACACCGTGGTGGATGCCAGCACGGTGGTCGCGACCCACCTCAACCACCTCATCATGAGCCACGCCGCCGATCTGCTCGGGCGCCAGGAGACGCAATCCCTGCTCGACCACACCGCCAAGGATGCGCCCAAGCTCGTCGAGGATCTGGTGCCCAAGCTGCTGCCGCTGCACGTGCTGCAGCGCGTGCTGCAGTACCTGCTCGAGGAGGGCATCAACATCCGCGACATGCGCACCATCATCGAGACCCTGGCCGAGACCGCGCCGCGCAGCCAGGACCCGATCGAGCTGGCCTCCCGCGTGCGCATGGCGCTGGGCCGCGCCATCGTGCAGCAGCTGTTCCCGGGCAACACCGAGATCGACGTCATCGCGCTCGAGCCGGGGCTGGAGCGCATCCTGCAGCAAGCCATGGGCACGGGGGAGGGCGGCGCGATCGAACCCGGCCTGGCCGACACGCTCATGCGCGAAACCGCCACCGCCGCGCAGCACCAGGAAGACCTCGGCCTGCCCCCGGTGCTGCTGGTGCCCAACGGCATCCGCTGGCTGCTCGCCCGCTTCCTCAAGCGTGCCGTTCCCAATCTCAAGGTCATCGCGCATTCCGAGGTGCCCGAGTCACGCACCATCCGCGTGGTCGCGGTGGTGGGCGGCTGAGCGCCCTTCAGGCCGGGCGGCAGGCTTTGCCGGTATTTTTTGCCGAATTGCCGTGTATTTCCCGGTTTGTTCCGCAGCTTGCCGGGCTTGCCTGTCAGGATAATGGCGCGTGAGAGCACCCGGCCGTCCAGGCACGGGCTGCGCAATGCGACGCAAGGGGAGGCGCGGGATGGTCGAAGTCAAACGGTTTGTGGGCAGAACGGCGCGTGAAGCGCTGACAGCGGTCAAGGCGCAGCTCGGGCCGGATGCCGTGGTCCTTTCGAACCGCTCCGTCGATGGTGGCATCGAGATCGTTGCCATGCCCGCCGAACAGATGAACGCCCTTTCCGCCACCGTGAGCCAGGCGCGCCAGCCGCAGGCTCCGGCCCCAGCACCCGCCCCCGTGGCCGCGCCGGCACCGGCGCCGGTGCCGCCCCGTGCGCAGCCCGAAGCCGAAGACGATTTCACGGTCACCCTGGGCCAGCACATCGCACGGCTGGCACGCGAACCGCAGACCACGCTCAAGCCCCGCCGCCGCCCCGAAACGCTCTTCAATGCCGGCATCGAGGCGCGCGCCGCCTACGAGGGTGAGGGCACGCAGGCCGCCGGCCCGGTGAGCATCCGCGCATTCGAACCGCCGCACGTGATGCCTGACGGCAGCCCCGTGCCGCCGGCGCGCAAGGCCGCCGCGCGCGAGCCCGAACCCGCGCCCCAGGCGCCCGCCGCCGCCAGGCCCGCCGCGCCCGAAGCGCCTCGCCACGACGCACAGATCGCTTCGCTGGAAGCCTCGAACGCGCGCATGGTCGACGAACTCGCCTCGATCAAGCAGTTGCTGGAACGCCAGCTGGCGGGCTTTGCCTGGAGCGAGATGTCGCGCGAGACCCCGGCGCGCGCACAGATCATGGGTGAGCTGCTGGAGAACGGTTTCTCGGCCCGCGTCGCACGCGAACTGTGCGAAGCGATCGACACCGAACACGCCCCGACGCAGGCCCGCATCGCGGTGCGCAACCGCCTGGCCCGCCGCATCCGCCTCATCGACAGCGATGCCGACATCATCGAGCAGGGCGGCGTCTATGCCCTCGTCGGCCCGACCGGGGTGGGCAAGACGACCACCGCGGCCAAGCTCGCGGCGCGCTGCGTGGTGCGTCACGGTGCCGACAAGCTGGCGCTGATCACCACCGACGGCTACCGGATCGGCGCGCACGAGCAACTGCGCATCTACGGCCGCATCCTGGGGGTGCCCGTGCACGTGGTGCGCGATGCGTCCGACCTGCGCCAGACCCTGCAGGACCTGCGCCACAAGCACATGGTCATCATCGATACCATCGGCATGAGCCAGCGTGACAAGGCCGTCGTCGACCAGGCCGCCATGCTCTCCTCGGCAGGCCGCGTGCGCCGCCTGCTGGTCCTCAACGCCACGGTGCGCGGCGACACGCTGGACGACGTGGTGCGCGCCTATGACGGCCCGGATCTGGCGGGCTGCCTGCTCAGCAAGATCGACGAAGCCGCCTCGCTCGCGCCCGCCATCGACGTTTCCCTGCGCCATGAACTGCGCGTGTTCTATGTCGCCAACGGGCAACGCGTGCCCGAGGATCTCCACCTGCCCAACCGGGCCTACCTCGTGCATCGCGCCCTGCGCGAGCTCAAGGCGGACTCGCCCTACAAACTCGAATCGCGCGAAGCCGGCATGCTCAGCGCCGATGCCGGCACCGTCGGCGGGAGGCGCGCGGAGCGCACGTGATGGGGCGTTTTCCAGCGCAGGCGGACCAGGCCGAGGGCCTGCGGCGTCTGCTGAATCTGCCACCGCCCCCCGTGCTCGCCTGCCTCGCGTGCGACGAAGCCGCCACGGGCTGGCTCGCCGCCTCCCTGTTGCAGCGCGCGCGGCAGCAGCGCGTGGTGGTGCTCGATCAGACGGACGGCGCGCCCAGCGTGGCCGACGCGCTGCGGGTGCAACCGCGCTTCGACCTGCTGCTGGCGGCGCGGGGCGAGTTGCCGCCGGACGCGTGCTTCGAGCGTTTCGCGCCCGGCTCCGAGCTGGCCTGCGTCACCGCCATGGCCGGGGCCTGCGACGCGCAGCGCATCCAGCGGCAGCGCAGCGCCGAGTTGCTGGGCACCCTGGGCGCACGCTGGGACGAGTGGTACGTGGCGGCCGCGGCCCGTCAGGCGCGTTCGACGCTGGTGCGGGCGGCGGCGGGGGTGGCCCTGGTTGCTCCGGCCAGGCGGGCGGCATTCGAGGCAGCGTGGCGCGCGATCGGCCATATCGCCGCAAGCGGCCTGCGCGCGGCGACGCTCATCGTGCCCGGGCGCTGCGAGCAGGAAGCGGTGGAGGCATGGTGCACGCAGGCCTCGCGTGAATATGGTTTGAGCGTGCAATGGCGGGCCGACCTTGCCGGCGCCTTGCAGGCATGCTCCTCGGCCGGCTCCTTTGCCGAACGGTTGCAACGCGAAGGAGGAAAGGCCGGCGCGCCGGCCTGCGTGGCCGCCTGAATGCGGCGGCATCGTACACGCGCGGCGGGCGCTGACGTGTTTGACTGGCGGGGTGCTGGCCGGCTTGCCGGCGCAGCGGCACAATGCGGTGACAACAGGCTTTCATGCTGGGCACGTTCCTTGCAGGCTTGCATGGCAGATGCCAGAAGAGAGAGAACACGATGTACAACGCAGCGGGAGTACTGGACAAGAACCAGCTCATCACACGCTACGCACCCCTGGTCAAACGCATCGCCTACCACCTCATGGCGAAGCTGCCCGCCAGCGTCCAGGTAGACGACATCATCCAGAACGGAATGATGGGCTTGCTCGACGCCATCGGCCGCTATGAAGAAGGGCTGGGCGCACAGTTCGAAACCTACGCCGTGCAGCGCATCCGGGGCGCGATGCTCGACGGCCTGCGCGAGAACGACTGGCTGCCGCGCAGCCTGCGGCGCGAAATGCGTCGTATCGAGGTCGCGGTACACACCCTGGAACAGCAGAACGGGCGCCAGCCGACCGAGCGCGAACTGGCCGACCAGCTCGGCATGGACCTCGGCGAGTACCAGCGCATGCTGCAGGAAGCGCGCGGCTACCAGCTCGTCTACTTCGAGGATTTCAACGAAGAAGAAGACGACAACTATCTCGACCGCCACATCGTGGGCGCGGGCGCCGATCCGCTCGCGCTGCTCGAGGATTTCGACATGCGCCAGGTCCTCGTGCAGGCCATCGACGATCTGCCCGAACGTGAGAAGATGGTCATGGGCCTGTACTACGAGGAAGACATGAACCTGCGCGAGATCGGCGAAGTGCTGGGCGTGTCGGAATCGCGCGTATGCCAGTTGCACAGCCAGGCCATCGCGCGGCTGCGCTCGCGCATCTCGGGCGGTCGTGACACCGGTCGCGCCAAGGGCGCGCGGCGCGGTCGCTGAAGCGCGCCACACCCGCGCGGCGCGCACAACAGGAGAACACCTTGGATCTGATCAGTATCGTCGGGCTGGCGCTGGGCCTGTTGGCCATCATCGTGGGGCAGGTGCTCGAAGGGGGCCACCTCGGCTCGCTGATCCAGCCCACGGCGTTTCTCATCGTCATCGGCGGCACCGCCGGCGCGGTGATGCTGCAAAGCCCGTGGCGCACCTTCCGCGATGGCTTGCGGATGCTGGCCTGGGTGTTCCGCCCGCCACTGCCCGAACAGCGCCAGATCATTGCCGACGTGGTGGCCTGGAGCGGCGTGGCGCGCAAGGAAGGCCTGCTCGTGCTCGAGTCGCGCATCGGCGGCATGCGCGACCCCTTCGTCAAAAAAGGCCTGCAGCTGCTCGTCGACGGCGTGGAGCCCGACCGCCTGCGCGAAGTGCTCGAAGTGGACATCGCGAACTGGGAGCACGACCTCAAGCTCTCGAGCCGGATCTGGGAATCCGCCGGCGGCTATGCCCCCACCATAGGCATCCTGGGGGCCGTGATGGGGCTCATCCACGTCATGGAAAACCTGTCCGACCCCTCCAAGCTCGGCGCTGGCATCGCGGTCGCCTTCGTGGCGACGATCTACGGCGTCGGCGCGGCCAACCTCATCTTCCTGCCCGTGGCCAAGAAACTCCACGCCACGATCGCCCAGCTCGTCGCCACGCGCGAAATGATCGTGGACGGCCTCATGGGGATTGCCCATGGGGACAACCCGCGCCTGATCGAAGCGCGCCTCGAAGGCTATCTGCCGCGCTGAACGCGCCCGGGCGCGCGCCCCGCGCCCGCATTGGCGTACCCGTGGCGCTCAGAGCGCCCAGACGACGAACACGTCCAGCGTCTCGGTGCCGTCATTGACGAGGCCATGCGTGCTGCCCGCGCGCGTCAGCAGGATGTCTCCAGGCCCCACGCGGCGCGTCTGGCCATCGAGCTGGAACGTGCCCGTGCCCGAAAGAATCACGTACAGCTCCTCGCGCGCATCGCGATGGCCGTGCTCGCCAATGGAAGCTCCCGGCGGCAGCTCGGTGCGCGCCACATAACGCAAGCCCGACGCAAAATCGTCGGCGCCAAAAAGCTTGCGGGAGCGGATGAGACCTTCACCGTCGTGAATGGTCTTCTGTTCGAACGGCGCTTCGAGGTAATTACGGATCTGCATGATTGCGGGGCCGGAGAGGAAGAGAAAGAAAACGCGCCCTCAGGTGAGCGCGCCCGCGCCGGCCCGCTGCGCAGAGGCCAGGCGCGTTCCCGCATTCTAGCGCGCCGATGCGGACTCACCCGCCTGTTGGGCTCCCGGGCCGGCCACTCCCAGCAGAGCGAAGCGTGTGCAGAACCGGTAGCTTTGCATGCTCATTG